>CAIYJE010000070.1 GCA_903926465.1 uncultured Planctomycetales bacterium | reverse complement strand
GCGGTACGCAGATCTATGACGCGGGCCTGAGCGAGATCCTACCTCTGACCCTGCAGGGTGGCACCATCACGGTCACACCCGCCGCCGTGCCTGAGCCAGGCACGATGGTGTTGGCCGGCCTGGTGTGCGGCCTGGGCGGCGTGTTCTACCGCCGCCGTGCGGCCCGTACCGTTGTGGCCTGAATGGCATGACGCGTGCCCCGGGCAGGGCCTGGATCGCCAGGCTTGCTGGTGCAACCGTTGAGGGGAAATCGCTGGGCAGTCTCGATGCTGAGGCTGCCCTCTCTTTTTTTTGCGCAGGAGGCGGGTGGAATTGAGAATGGACCGGAGCCATGGGCCAGGAACACGAGGCCAGACCGGAAGACCAGAACAGTCCGCGTAGCCAGAACCACATCCCACGCTTGCTTGATTGACACCCCCCGCATCCAGTGCCTAAAATCATACGCTCTCTGCCAACACTTCGTGCATTTCCAGGTCCGAGCGAGCGGGGTTGCTGTGTCATCCAAAGCGTGGGGCGGCCGGTTCTCCCAGGCGACTGATCGCCGGGTCGAGGTCTTTACCGAGTCCATTTCTTTCGATCAGCGGCTATTCGAACAGGATATCGCCGGTTCCATTGCCCATGCGAAGATGCTGACCGAGGTCGGCTTGCTCACACCCCAGGAATGCGCACAAATTGAGCAGGGCCTGACCGAGATCAAGGCTGAGATTGAGGCCGGCACGTTCCCCTTCTGCCTGGAGAAGGAGGACATCCACATGCACATTGAGGCCGAACTCACCCAGCGCATTGGTGATGCCGGCCGCAAGCTGCACACGGCTCGCAGCCGCAATGATCAGGTGGCCACCGACCTCAAACTCTGGGTCCGTGAAGCTCTGGATCGGATCGATGGCCGGGCGCTGGCGCTCCAGCGGGCGTTTGTCGGCTTCGCCAGGCGTCATCACGCGGTGATCTTGCCCGGCTACACGCATCTCCAACGCGCCCAGCCGGTTCTGGGCTCACATTATGCGCTGGCATATGTGGAGAAATTGGCCCGAGATCGGACCAGACTGGCCGATTGCCGCAAGCGGCTGAACACGTTGCCGCTGGGGGCGGCGGCGCTGGCCGGTACCACCCTGCCGATCAACCGCGACCTGGTGGCCAGGGAACTGGGGTTCGATAGCGTGGCCGCCAATAGCCTGGACGTGAGCTCCGATCGCGACTTCGCCCTGGAAAGCGTGTTCGTGCTCACCCTGATCGCCGAGCACCTCTCGGGCTGGGCCGAGGAGTGGGTGCTTTGGTCCACCCAGGAGTTTGGTTTCCTGAAGTTGCCTGATGCCGTTTGCACCGGCTCAAGCATTATGCCCCAGAAGAAGAATCCCGACGTCTGCGAACTGATCAGGGGCAGGGTAGCCCGGGTGGTCGGGTCGCTCACCACCCTGCTGGTCTTGGTGAAAGGGCTGCCAATGGCCTACAACCGCGACCTCCAGGAAGACAAAGAGCCAATCTTCAACGCCTTCGACACGGTCGAGGCCTCACTTGAACTGGCCGCCGTGGTGGTGGAAGGGGCCGCACTGAGGGCCGAGCATATCGCCAGCCGACTCGACGAAGGGTTCCTTGACGCCACCACCCTGATGGAATACCTGATCGGTCGCGGTGTCCCCCAGCGCACCGCTCACGAGGTCGTTGGCAAGCTGGTCGCCCTTTGCGATGGCCGGTCGTGCCGATTGGTGGACCTCACCGACGCCGACTTTGCCGCGATTCACCCGGCCCTCGATGCCGATCTCCGTAAGAGTCTTGGTGTTGCAAACGCCGTGAAGGCGTTCCGGTCGTACGGATCAACCGCACCAGGCGAAGTTGAACGGCAACTGACACGCTGGGAAGAGCTGCTCCGGTCCGAACCTTGACCCGGTCAGGATTGAAGACCCGCACGCCGGCCCACACTCGTCGCTAAGCCACCCACGAGCACTCGGCCCATCCGGGATCGCTTGACCTGCCAGGGTAACTTGCCCCGGTTTTTCGTGTTTACCTGTCCTGTCTGATCTCCTCCCATAGACTCTGGAACCCGGCTGACCATGGAACCTTTCCACTACCAAGACCACCAACTCTACTGTGAATCTGTTCCCGTCGCCCGCCTGGCGGAGACCTATGGCACTCCGCTCTACATTTACAGCCGGGCTGCGCTCCTGGAACAGTTGCAAGCCATCCAGCACGCGTTTGCCGCGCTCAAGCCGCTGGTCTGCTTCTCCGTCAAGGCAAACTCCAACCTGAGCCTGCTCCAGTTACTGGCCGAGCATGGCAGCGCCTTTGACGTGGTTTCCAGCGGCGAACTGCATCGCGTGCAAACCGCGGGCGGTGACCCCGGCAAGACCGTGTTTGCCGGCGTGGGCAAGACCGATGCCGAGATCAAGGCCGCCATTGAAGCCGGCGTGTTGATGTTCAATGTTGAGAGTGAGGCTGAACTGGAAGCCATCAACCAGGTGGCTCTGTCCATGGGTCGGGTGGCTCCCATCGCGCTCCGGGTGAACCCGGATGTTGACCCCAAAACACACCGGTATATCAGCACCGGCAAGAAGCAATCCAAGTTTGGCATGGACATCGAACGGGCCGAGCGGGTGGCGCGTCACGTCCAGGCCTTGCCCGGCCTGGAGATGATCGGCCTGCACATGCACATTGGCTCCCAGATCACCACGGTCGAGCCGTATGCGGGGGCGGTGGCCAAGGGGGTCGATCTGATCAGCCGGTTCCGGGCCCAGGGGCATCCGATCGCCTGGTTCAACATGGGGGGCGGCTTCGGCATTGCCTACCGAGGGCCAGAAGCCAAAGCCATTTCGGATTTCGCCAAGGTCATTGTGCCCCAGGTCGAGTCCACCGGCTGCCGCTTGGTGCTGGAGCCAGGTCGGGTCATTGCAGGGAACTCTGGCCTGCTCGTAAGCCGGGTCATCTTCACCAAGACGTCGGGCGAGAAGACGTTCTTGATCCAAGATGCGGCCATGAACGACCTCATTCGCCCTGCGCTCTATGAAAGCTTCCACAAGGTCTGGCCAGTCTCGGTTCCGGCCGGCCTACCCGCTCCACCAGCCGACTTTGAAGCCGAGATCCCCGGCACCGCCCCATGCGACGTGGTGGGACCGGTTTGCGAAAGCGGCGACTTCCTGGCCAAAGATCGCCCGCTGCCTCCGCTCCACCGGGGAGACCTGCTGGCGATCTTCTCGGCAGGCGCGTACGGCATGGTCATGGCCTCCAATTACAACACCCGGCCGCGAGCCGCTGAGATCCTTGTTGAAGGAGATCAGGCACGCGTGGTTCGACGCCGAGAAACCCTTGATGACCTGCTCGGTCCCGAACAGGAATTCCTCAAGCCGCACGCCGGCTAAGCCAGGGCAGCACTGGCCGGTTCATGCTCTACGGTTCTGGCGGTAACCACACCTCACCCCCCCCCTTGGGAACGATCACGATGCCTCGATCCATCGATCCGCGCGACGCGAAACGAACGGCTACCGGGTCCCGCCGTGCGCTCAAGGCGCTGGCGATGGGGGCTCTGGTCGCGGGAACACCCCTCACGCCGGCCTGGGCCCAGCAAAACCAGACGGCGATGGGCGGGGGAGGTGTGGCCCCCACGATACGCAGATCCGAGATCCGATCGGTGCCTGGCAGCGCCAGCCAACCACGGCCCCGCTCCAGATTCCCCCAGGTCGTTCCGCCTGGGCCAGAGTCGTTTGCCGTACCACCCAAAACTCCGCTTGAGTTCTGGGATGCCGGTGATTATCTGGTGCGCTCGGACCAGGCAGCCGCCGCCGTTCCGTATTTCACCCAGTTCCTGAAGTCGAACCCAGACGACGCCACCCTGGTCGAAGTGCGTGACACTTACGGGATTGGCTCGATCTTGAGACTCCAGGATAACCCCGCAACCCAGGGGCTCGCTCTGCAACTGCTGGAACGCCTTAAGCGGGCCAGCGCACGAGATGCAAACCAACCCGAGAAGATTGCCCGGGCCATCTCTCAGCTCACCGGCACCGCCGATGAACAAACGGTGGGGCTGGAACAATTACGCCAGGCTGGGGCCGGGGCGGTACCACCACTGCTCAAAGCCATAGGAGAACCAAGCCGCTCGCCCGAGGATCGGGCCCGGCTGGCCGAGTGTCTGGGCCGGCTCGATGGTCGCGTGATTCCACCCCTGATCGCGGCGATGGAATCGCCTGATCCGACCATCGCTAGTGATGCCGCCAACGCCCTGGGCCGGCTCAAAGATCGGCGTGCCGTACCTGCCTTGATCTATCAGGCGAGCCGGGCCGAGGCACCGCCTGCCGTGGGCGATGCGGCCCGTCGGGCCATCCAGAGCCTGACCGGCCAGCCGTTCGGAATTTACCCCAAAAGCCCAGCCCAGCGGCTCACCGACCTGGCCTGGCAGTACCATCGCGGCAAAGTGCCGTTCCCGTCAGACGTGGTAGAGCTCTGGAGCTGGCAGGGTGATGCGCCCAAGGCCACGGTGGTGAATCGGGCAGAGGCCGCCTCCCAGCTCGGCATGAAACTGGCCCGCCAAGCCGTCCAGCTCGACCCGACCGATCTCGACGCGAAAAAGGCCCTCATCAGCCTGTCGCTGGAACACGCGGCCCGAGGGCCCGGTGGTCCGGATGCCGTGGCCGCTCAGGATCCAGACGGGTCACTGGCCGCAGCCCTGACGGCCGGCCCAGCCCTGCTGGGCGACGTGCTTCGCACCGCCATTGCCGACGGTCACAGCCCGCTGGCCCAGGTGGTGGCCCAGGCACTGGGGCGGGTCACCAACCGTGAGACCGTGGCCATGCCCGGCCGACCCGATCCCCTGATTGGGGCCCTTTCCGCGCCCGACCGGCGGATTCAATACGCGGCCGCCGAGGCGTTGATCAACCTGGACCCACCGGCTGGGTTCGCCGGCTCAAGCCGCGTGGTGCCCGTGTTGGCCCGCTTTGTGGGGGCTCAGGCCGCCGCCCCCAGAGCCCTGGTGATTGATGGAAGTTCCTCACGCGGCAGCGTTACGGCCGCCACCCTCAGAAACCTTGGCTATGATACCCAGGTGGCCAGCGATGGTCCCGAAGGGTTCCGCATGGCAGCCGATGCCGCCGATACCGAGGTGATTCTGATCGACCCGCTCGCGCTCCACCACTGGAGCTGGCTCGACACCATCACCAATCTCCGCGCCGATGCTCGGACCGCCGGCATCCCGATCTTCCTGACCGGCCCCCGGGAGATTGACGACCAGCTTCGACCGAGTTTCGATCGCTTCCTACGCGTGGGGTTCCTGTACACCCCCAGCGACCCCGTCAAGCTCAAACCCAAGCTGAACCGGGAACTGGCCGCCATGGGGGTGCAGCCACTTTCCGCCGCCGAACGTCAGAAATATGCCCAGGGAGCCGCAACCTTGCTGGCCAGGATTGCGCAGCCTGGTAGCCCATATGCCAAAGACCTTGCCGCGGTTGAACCTGAACTGGCTCTGGCGCTCAGAAACCCGGCCGCACAAATTCCCGCGTCCAACGCGCTGAGTGATGTCCCCAAAGTGGAAGCCCAGCGTAGCCTGGCCGATTCGCTGCTCGATCCTGGCCAACCAGCCGACCTGCGCCGCAACGCCGGCAGCCAGCTCGTTCGCTCAATTCAGCGGTTCGGCCCGCTCTTGCAGGATTCCCAGGAACGGCGGCTCTTGGAAGTGCTCGAATTTGAGTCTGACCCAGCCGTGAGAACCGAACTGGCGGCCGTCCTGGGAGTGCTCCAACCGACCGCCGCCACCACCACACGCCGGCTGCGTTCGATCAACCAAGCGTACTCGATGCCCAACACCATGGTTACGCCTGCGGAGGTTCCGGCACCTGCGGGAATTCCCTCAGAACCAACCACCGCACCCGGCGCTGGGCCGGCCGAGGGTTCGGCCGTTATTCCTCCCGCCTGAGCCGTGTCGCGTCCGGCATCTGCACCATCAACCACCGAGATTTACACCGATGAGTCTTCACCTCGCCCCCACGGATCTCGAATGAACCGCGAACCGTTAGCGACTGGACCCGGAACCACCGATGCCACGCTGCCGGGCGTGATCGGTTCCTGCTCCGCCATGCGCGAGGTCTACCGAACCACCCGGCAGGTGGCCCCCGCCAAAGCCTGTGTATTGCTGGTGGGGGAGACCGGTACAGGCAAAGAATTGATCGCGCGGGCCATCCATGACCTGAGCCCCCGCAAGAGTGGCCCCTACATCCGCGTGAACTGTGGTGCGCTCAGTGAGAGCCTGCTCGAAGGCGAACTGTTCGGCCACGTCAAAGGGGCGTTCACCAACGCCTACGAGAACCGGACCGGTCGCTTTGAGGCCGCCCATACCGGCAGCATCTTCCTGGACGAGATCAACAGCACCACCCCCAAACTCCAGGTCAAGCTGCTGCGTGTGCTGCAGGAAGGGGAGTTCGAGCGGGTTGGCGATACCAAGACGATCAAGGTGGATACCCGGTTCATCGCCGCCACCAACCGCGATCTCCAGGAAGAAATTGTGGGCGGTCGGTTCCGGGAAGACCTGTATTACCGGCTGAACGTCGTGCCCATTCATATCCCCGCGCTGCGTGAACGCAGGGAAGATATCCCCGAACTCGTGGGCTTCTTCCTTGAGCGTTATGCCGCCCAGAATCGCTGCCCAGTACCGGGCGTGCATCGCGAGGCCATGCGCCTGCTTTGTGAACATGACTGGCCTGGCAACGTCCGCGAACTCCAGAACTACGTCGAGCGTGCGATCGTGCTTTGGGGCGGCGTGGAACTACGCATCGAGCACCTGCCGCCACAGCTCCGGGGCGAGACGCCGCCCAAACCGATCCGGCCCCGCACCCACTCCAGCGCCGACCCCGAAACTCTGGCCGCCGAACTGGTGCGCCTGGGCGTTGCCACGGCTGGACCACAGGCCAGCAACCTGCATGAACGGGTGGTCGGTCTGGTGGAACGCGAACTGATCGAACAGGTTCTGATTGCCTGTGACAGGGTGCAGATCAAGGCGGCCGCCCGCCTGGGCATCAACCGCAACACCCTGCACAAGAAACTCCAAGAATTCAAGCTCGAAGAAGCACCGGACGCAGGGCCTGGCGAGGAAGCCCCGAATTGATCAACCGGGTGTTTACTCGTCGTCCATACCGTCCATCAAGTCCATAAGGGCTGGTACTTTTAGAAAACCAAATGGACCCTATGGAGGGAATCGACCAGGCGGAATCAGAACCCGGCTTCAGCCCTTGAGGTCGTGAACCACGTCCAGGCTGGCGTCAATCTTCTCGCAGAAGAGATCGAGAGACAGGTCGTTCAGATCCTCGCCAAACGGATCTTCGATCTCTACGCCAATCTCTTCCACACCGAAGAACAGGAACGAGATCAAGAAGACGGCGATCACCGTGTTCCAGCTATAATCATGCACCAAGGCGAATGGCAGCGTCAGGCAGTACACAATAATCGCGCGCCTCAGGTGGACCATGTACGGATAAGGCAGCGGCGTGCTGTGAATGCGTTCGCAGCCGCCCTGATAATCCACCAGTTGCTGCACGTTCTGGTCAATCACCTGATACACGATGTCGGTGATCAACCCGCGATCGCGGGCCTGCCTTAAACATAAAGTCAACTGCGTGGCCGCGGCCAATCCTGGATGACGTGCCCGCCGAACCAGTTCCACCTGTTCACTGGGCAGGTGTGCCACAGATGGCCCTAGTTCGGTCTGGCCGCGCAACCCGCTTTTGATCGTGTACACAAACACGCTCGTCCAGTGTAGCGCTTCACGCATCAAAGCAGGATCCGCCTGCAGCCAGGTGCGGACAACGCGTGCCATATTACGGCTCTCATTGATAATCCCACCCCAGAGCTTGCGCCCTTCCCAGAACCGGTCATACGAACTGTTCGTCCGCGTAACTAGCAACATCCCGAGCGCAAACCCCATCATATTGTGGGCAACCGACGGAATGGAAAGATCGAAGCCTCGATGGTTGACCAGCACCACCAGCACCGCCCAGGTTACACAAAGTACCACCCGGGGCATGATCTCCAGGACCACCGAACCCTTGATGTCAAACAGGTGCGAATCCCAGTCGTGGGGGTCGTAGTCAATCATGGGATGGGCGAATCAAATCTCGATGAGTGCGCGGCGTTGAAGGCACGGAACCGTTCCGGGTCGGTTCACCCCGATCATATCCGGAACGCCCGGTGTCGTCACCTGGAACAGTAGCGGGGCCTTTTGAGTAGAATGGACGTGATGGACGGAATGGATATGTTCGGGTCCATTCCGTCCATCTTGTCCATTCCTGACCTGGACCAACCTGGGTAGACCAGCCGGATTTCGGCCGATTGACGGCAAAGCAGGCGCCCCGTTAGCATCGTCCTAAACTGGAACTTCCCTCCTTCCCGGTTCATCCAGGCCCCATCATGCGAATTCTGCTCACGAATGATGACGGTGTATTTGCGCCTGGCCTGCGAGCCCTGCGCAAGGAATTGCAACGCCTGGGAGACGTGACGGTGGTCGCCCCGGCCCAGGAACAGTCGGGCGTAGGGCACTCGATTTCGATTCTCACCCCACTGGTGGTCAAGACCGTGGATGAAGAGGATGGCACCACCCTGGGTTACATGGTGGAAGGGAGCCCGGCCGACAGCGTGAAGCTGGCCATTCTGGAACTGATGGATCGCCCGCCCGATCTGATCGTTTCCGGAATCAATGCTGGAGCCAACGTCGGGATTAATGTCCTCTATTCAGGGACGGTTGCAGCCGCCATTGAAGGGGCATTCTTCAAGATTACCAGCATCGCCGTTTCGCTGGAACTGGCCGAGCATTTTGACTATCCCCACGCCGCCAAACAAGCGGTTCGGGTGATTGAAGCCATTCTGGCTAACAAGCCTGACCCAGGCTCACTGTTCAACGTGAACCTGCCGGCCCACGCGCGTGGAGAACCGCAAGGGGTTCAGACCGTGCCCATGGGCATTGGCCGCCACGGTGAATGCTTTGAACGCCGCACCGATCCCCGGGGACGCACCTATTACTGGCTAAGCTACGCGCCACCCTACAACCTGGAAGGGGAACGGACCGACGTCTCGTCGCTGGCCGAGGGCTTTATCACCGTGACCCCGCTCCACTTCGACCTGACCCACCGGCAACAGATGAACCAGGTCAGTGGGTGGACTTGGCCCAAGCTCTGAGCTCAAACATTCACCTCAATCCACCAGCTTGGTCTCGCCTGAGACCAAGCCTTACGGTGCCACAATCCGCGCGTAACCTCTTGATCTTGGCCCGGTCGTTCAACCCAGTCTTTGAACCAGATTCCCATGAGGTAGGGCTACCCCTACCTCATGGAAAAGAGAGCGTGGCGGGCTTACGGAAGCCTAGCCATCCGCTCAGGCCGAGCCGCTATTTCTCGGCCGGCTTGGATTTTCGAGCGCGTGGCTTGGCGGCACTTGCAGGATCTCGTTGCCTGCGAATTGGCGCCAAGGGAGCGTCTGAGCCATCGAGTGGCTGGCCCGGCTCGATTGCGGCCAGCCGGCTTTCCACTCGCGCCGCGTATTCTTCGGAAAGTTCGCAGCCGATGTAGTGGCGGCCAAGCTTGCGTGCCACCACCAGCGTGGTGCCACTGCCTGCAAAAGGGTCGAGCACAAGTGCGCCGGGCTCTGAACAGCAGCGAATGATTCGCCCCAGAACCTGTTCGGGCATCTGGCACCCATGCCAGCCGGCTCGCTCTTTGAAGGTGCCGCAAACGCGTGGTACATGCCAGGTATCTTCCTCGGCGGTGAACCCATCGGGCACATCCTGGGGCCGCAAGATCCAGGTATCGTCCGGAAGCCGCCCCATTGGGTTTGCGCGTTTGTCGGCATACACCAGTTGCCGCGCCGAGGGAACGCGAATCTCCTGATCACGAAATGTGAACTGGGCGGAATCTTTCACAAAGTAGAACATATGGGCATGACTTCGTGAAAACTTTCGCTTGCAGTTCACACCAAATGTGTAATACCACACGACCCAGCTTCGCAGATGCAAGCCAACCTCACGATGGGCAATCACCTTCAACTCAGCGGCATACTCATCGCCAATCGCCAACCAAAACGTACCGTCGGGCTTGAGCACCCGCGCAACCTCGGTAATCCAGCGCTTGGACCAGTCCAGGTATTCCTGAGCGCTCTTACGGTCTTCATAAATGTCGTATTCGTATCCGATATTGAACGGCGGGTCGGCGAACGCCAGATCCACCACGCCGTCGGGAAGCTCAGCAAGACCTGCCAGGCAGTCTCCTTTGTAGAGGTAGTTGGCCCGGGGTGGTTTATAGCTTGAAGTCGTCATGGTTCGTTGGAAGACCGTGGGATCGCTGAGGCCTTGGAGAAGCAGCCCGTTAAAGCCAAGCTACAGTATAAGCCGAATGCAGGCGAGAACCTACTCAACGCCGACGGCCCACAGGCCGATCGTGATGCACAATGGGCGTGGCATAGGCATCGAGCAAACCACCCCGACTGGGATAAATGGACTCGAGCCTGAGTCTTGCCTGTGCGGAATACGTGAGGCGACTGCCGGTACCCGCCAGCACCACAAGTTGCGGACCTTCGCCAGACATCGCCAGATCCTCCACACGAGCCGTTTCCGTCCCAGACACGCCCGGCAAGGCACTTCTGAGCACAAACCGAAGCCGACCGCCCGGTGCCACCGTCGGAAAATTGGCGGCTGTGAACGGAACCGAGGGGGACAATAAACTGGCCAGCGGGCTCCATTCGGAACCCAACCCGAGCACGGTCACCCGCGTAA
Source organism: uncultured Planctomycetales bacterium (assembly GCA_903926465.1). GTDB lineage: Bacteria > Planctomycetota > Planctomycetia > Isosphaerales > Isosphaeraceae > CAIYJE01. The sequence continues at coordinate 45,988 of CAIYJE010000070.1, read as the reverse complement.
ACGGCTGCGTAGACTGACGTCGCAAGACCGCTTCCCGTAGCGAGAGCAGATCCAGGGTTTCCCGATGGCGGTACTCGACCTCATGAATTCCAGCCGCCAGAGTCACCAGGAAAACCAGGCCCAGAAACGAACCTAGCAGGCCTCGGCGGCGACCGTCATTCACCCCTGCCCAGCGAATGGTCTGCTGCGCAAAGAACCGAAACGCCACCAGCAAGGCCAAACCGAGGGGCAGTGCAATCATCACGGCCGAACTGACCTGGCCACGCAATAACGCCCCCGAGGCATCACGCAAGGGCGGGCACGCCCACCATGCCAGACAAACCGCGGACACCGGCACCAGCACCAGCAACGCCTGAATTCCCACCCGGCGCAGGGCCAGATCCAGCATCAGTCGCGCGGCCAGCAAGTTGAGCGGCACCAGCAAAAACAGCAGCAAGACCGGCCTCGGCCCAGCCGGCAACATCAGAGGCAACACCACCGTCACCGCAATCCACGCCAGGGCCAAAGCCGAACTCACCACACGGGGATCGGTCGATCCCCGCTCGGCGTTCTTGAGCCGCCGCACGGCCAGGAACGCCCCATAAACCGCCAGGCCCAGCGTTGCCGGCGCCAGTTGCAGGAGTTTCTCAAGCGGGCCGCCAGGGATTCCAGCACCGCTAAACGGAGGATGCACCAGCGCACGCCAGAACTGCAAGCCATGCCGCTGGGCCATCAGATAATGCCAGGGGGCCGCCAGAGCCAACCCAATCACCAGCGCAGCCAAGGTGGTCAACGCCCCTCGGGCACGCCAAACAATCCGACGAAAGAGCGGCCACCGAGATCGGAGCACCGGGGGCAGCGGTTCGCCACCCACCAGCACGCGCTGGAGACCAAGAATGATCGGGACCAGTAACCCGAAAAACGCCACCGAAAGCAGCGACAGCCCCAGCGCAATTCCCGACGCCAGAGTCCAGAGCCAGGCACGACGTCGCCCGTGGCTGGCAGCCTGAATGGCATAGCCATCCGCCAGCAGGGCGGCCAGCGCAAACGCCAGGCCCAACGTGGCCGGGTTTGCAAACTGCATGTGATTCAGGAGTTGTCGATTCAAACCGGTCAGAATGGCGGCCACGCCACCCAGCGGCGGACCACCCCATAACACACCCAACCGATAAACCAGCAGCACCAGAAAAAGGCCAGCCAGGAAGCTCGGCACCACGGTTGCAATGGGAGCCCGGTCGCCGCTAATTGCCAGCGCAGCCGCTTCTAACCAGGCATACAGGGGGGGATGCATGGCAACCTGACGGTATGCCCAGCCCTCAATCGGCGTACCCACGCCCTCCAGCGCAACCTGATCCAGCGTATAACCTTCCAGCACCGCCAGGCCCCGCAAACCCCACCACGGGCCGGGCGGAGACAGGTCCCAGTGCCGTAACGCGAGCAACCCTGGTATCACCGCCACCAGCACACTTAGCCCCAGCCACATCGTGGGCCGGGGAACCGGATTGATCAGTGGCTTGACCTCAGCCAGTCGTCGGCTGTCTGGATCGGTCTCAACCCTGGTCCAAGTTTTTGAAGGACGCAACCGCAACCGATCCGTGGCGGAACGGCCAGCTATCTCGCCCCGTTCCGAGCCGCCATGCTGGCTTCGCATCCGATTGCTCCCGGGCCCAGCCCATCCCTGGACTTTCCGACCCCTACCGCGACACGGCTCAGACCCCAGGCCCGAAACCGTGACACCGCGAACCCTAGCACAAGACGCCCAGATCGAACAGAGCGACCGCCACCGGGCCGATCGGCCTTCCAGAATTCTGGTTCAACGCGAAATTCGTTCAGAAAAAATCTGCACCGCCCACTGGCCAAACCATCAGGCTCGTTCCTGCCACCCTCTTGGCGCTCGGCGCGTGTGGTAAACCGCGATGACCGTGATCTGAGCTTCATCCACCTGATAGATCACCGCATAGGGGAAGCGACGAACCAACGCGATCCGGAGATCCTCGAAGACTTTCCCGTGCAATAGCGGGTTCTGGCGAATCTGGCCGAAAGCCTCCCCAACCCGATCGAGAAACTCCAGGCCAAGACCAACCCGCTGAAATTCGTACCAATCCCTGGCTTCCTCAAGATCAGCCTCGGCCTCGGGATTGATGATCAGCGGCAGATTCACCGACCCATCCCCCGCAACCTTGCTTCGACCACCTCCCAAGAAGCTCCCAGGTTGGGATGAGCACGGACGCGATCGAGGCGACGACGCAGATCCTGATTCTGAGGCTCACTCAGAACAAACGACTCTGGACTGGCTGAGATTAAGCCCCACACTTCCTCGATCAGTCTCAGTCGATCCTGGACAGGCCACGATTCAACTTCATCAAGTACACTCTTGAGATCCATCGGATCACATTCTCCCGGTGAGACCTCTTGCTAGGAACGACTCAGCTCAATCCAATCCTGTGCCATTATCAAGCATATCCTGCCCGAAACCTGACGACCAGATTGGCATTTTAAGAAACAATCCCCCTGTTCACGCGTTTTGAAATTGCGGATTTCGAGAGGGCCCCCAACCAACCCGCCATAAAAAGCAAGAACCAAAGATTCCTCACTGACTCATGGGGCTCATAGGTGAACCCTGGATTTAGGGCTTCGGGGAGGCTTCGGCCCCAATAAAGTGTCACTACAAAAGGCCTCAAGCCGTGCCACGGCGAACCCAGGCACAAGACGCCCAGATCGAACAGAGCGACCGCCACCAGGCCGATCAAGGGTCGCAAGAATACGATCCGTGTCATGTTGAACGCGGCCGAAATCAATGAGACAGAAGGTTTGCGAATTGTTCCAAGCCCCCGGTCGGTAGAGAATAAGCTCGAAGTGCAAAGACAGCACACGCAAGCGGTTGAACACCAACTCAACCAACTGGATGAGCAACTGAAGCGTCTGCAACCATAGAAGTAAACCTTCCACGCCAACTCGCGCGGCCAGCGACCAGGCGGAGCCCAATACAGGGGTCTGCCTGGGGCCTGGAGGGCTTGTGATGTATCCTGGTTAAGAGACCTGTAGACCATCTCCTGAGAACACGCGGAAGTGCCCCATGCAAGCCACCTGGCCCCCGCACCTTGATCACCACGGCGGGAACCGACGCTGGTTCCTGGGCAAGCTTTCGGCACTCGTCGCCGCAGGGGCCGCCGGTTGCGGGGGCAGGGGGGTGACCTCCGGCGATGACGAGGTGGTGGTGTACACCGCGCTCGATCGTGAGTTCTCCGAGCCGCTCTTGCGAATCTATGAGAAACAAAAACATGTGCAGGTGCTGGCGGCCTATGACGTCGAAAGCACCAAGTCATTCGGGCTGGAGCGGCGGATTGAGGTTGAGGCTCGGGCTCCAGGCTGCGACCTGTTCTGGAATAATGAGATCCTCAACACCCTACGACTCAAGCGCAAAGGGCTCTTGAGCCCGTTTCATCCGCCGGGCGCTGAAGCGTTTCCAGCCGAGTATCGCGATCCCGATGCCACCTGGTACGGCTTTGCCGCCCGAGCGCGGGTGCTGCTGGTGAACACAAACCTGGTCCCCGAGGTTGAGCGGCCAGCCTACCTGCACGATCTGCTCCAGTCACGCTGGAAAGACAGGCTGGCAATGGCCAAGCCCCTGTTCGGGACCACCGGTACCCAGGCAGCCAGCTTGTTCGCGACCCTGGGCGAACTGGAAGCGAAAGCCTTTTACCAGGGGCTGAAGCAGAACGGCGTGCTGGTGCTTTCAGGCAACCGCCAAGCGGCCGCCGCCGCAGGCTCGGGGCGAGTGGCCGTGGCCCTGACCGACACCGACGACGCACTTGCCGAGATGGATGCGGGCAGCCCGGTGACGATCATTTACCCAGACCGCGCTCCCGGCGCGCTAGGCACCCTGTTCATCCCCAACACCCTGTCACGAGTCAAAAACTCGCCTCACCCCGCGCAGGCCGAAGCTCTGGCCGGGTTCCTGCTTGGTCCCAAAGTGGAGGCCGCCCTGGCGCAGGGGGCCAGCGGTCAGATTCCGCTCAACCCCAATGTCGAGACCCAACCCCGGATTGAGACCCCGCGCACGGTTCCCGCGATGGCGGTGAATTTCGACCGCGCGGCCGAACTCTGGGAGCCCGTGGTTGCCCCGTTCCTGGCCAACCTCTTTGGAACAGACTGAGCGTAGGCGATCAGAATCACCGAGTCACGGTCACCTGGCCGCGAATCTTATCGACCCGACCCCGGCCCATGCCATCGACCTCCATCAATTCGTCAATCGAACGATACGGTCGGCCGGCCACAATGTCTTCGGCTGTGGTTGAGCCAATTCCGGGCAGCCTGGCAATGTCACTGGCACTGGCCGTATTCAGGTTGAGCTTACGTGTGGATCCGGACGAGCCACTCCGGGAGTTACTCCCAGTATCACGCTGGGCCATCTCGGAATTGGACCGGCCGCTGCCCACCAGATCCCAGTCTTGGCCATCGCTTTCGATCGTGATCGTCCCCCGCTGATCGGTCCTGAGCAGGGTCAGATTGTACTTCTTGAGCAGGTCCAGGGTTTCTTTGTGCGGGTGGCCGTAGTCATTGCCGGTCCCCAGGCTGGCGACGGCAATTTCCGGCTGCGTGATATCGAGCCATTGGGCATTGGTGCCATTGCGGCTACCGTGATGCGCCAGCTTGAGCACGGTGATGTCCTTGAGTGCGTCTGGGCACTGTTTGAGCCACCACGCGCGCTCGGTCTCTTCGCTATCGCCCGTCAGCAGCACGGCAAATTTGCCGTACGAAACCACAATCCCAATGCTGTTGTTGTTTTCGTTCTTGGTGTCTTCGTCCGGCCGCTCGGGGAGCACAATCAAATTCACGGAGCCCAGCTTCAGAACCCGAGCACCCTTGGATGTCGGATAAAGCGGAGTCACATCCTCGTTTCGAACATCCTCCAGCAGACGCTTATAGGTGGAGGTCACATGACCGCTTTTGCTGGCCAGGAAATACTTGGGACGGAAGGTTCTGACCACGTTATCCATGCCACCGTAATGGTCACTATGGTGATGGCTAACGGCGACAAGATCAATGGAATTTACACCCAGAGATTTGAGGGTGTTCACCACATTACTGGAGGTGCCGGCATCGATAAGCGCGGTCTTGCCTTCCGGTGAGCGGATCAGGATCGAATCTCCCTGTCCCACGTCCAGGAATGAGATGGTCACCGAACCGGCAGATCGTCGCCCCTGGGCCTCAAGGTCCAGGGGCAAGACCCCAACCAGCAGCAGTAAGGCAAGGGCCACGCTTCGGGCCCGGAACAGGAAACCCCTCACAGGGTCACATCCCCGCCGGGATCACGCTCGGCCAGTTTATCCTGAATCTTCCGCGCCTCTTTCTTGAGGTCTGCGGTGGCCTTGGCATCTCGCTTGAGCGTGAGCTGGAGAACTTCACCAGCTTCGGTTCCCTCGGGCAGCAGCGCCTTGGGAAAGTTGAACGACTGGCCGTCTTCGGTCAGCAGCACGGCAATCGCGTTGTCATCCCCCTCAAATCGATCGACCGATAGCGAGACAGACATCCAAACCCCTCCCGAAACAGGCACGGATCATCCACGTAACCGTCCGGGAGTGAAGCAATGGGGGCAAAGCGCAAGGACAGACGCCATGAAGGCGCGGACCGAACGGAGTTCTACCAAGGGACCAGATAGTGTCAAGGCCGATCGCGGTTTGACGGCGGGCATACTTCAGAAGCACACGTAACCCGCTTTTGGCCTGACCAGAGACTCGCCGTGAATGGTAAGGTAAGGTAAGCAAATTCGAACGGTAGCTTTTTGGCGGTCAATCTGGTCCCGATTGACAGACTGAAAATCTCGTTGGCAAGAGATTTTGCGCATGGCCTGTTCCCAGCGAATTGGAATTTTGACGTTCCACAAGTGCTTCAACTATGGCGCTTACTGGCAGGCGCGGTGCCTGGTGGAAGCCGTAAGAGGCTTAGGCCACAATGCGGTAATTCTGGACCATCACTCCTGGCGGGTGAACCTCTCGGAATGGAAATGCGGATTTTTTCCGAGTTCGCTGGAGTTCCGGTCTCTGACCGCCTGGCCCGCTTACAGCGGTAAACTTCGTGCATTTCAGAAAGCCAGAAGCCGGCTTCCGCTCTCACCCAAATTCTCGCTCCATCAGCCTGCAAGCATGGACGCGTTTGACCTGGTGATTGTGGGCAGCGATGAGGTCTGGAATCTGAAGCACCCCTGGTATGGGGGGGTTGAAATCTTCTTCGGACAAGGCATCCGGAGCCCTCGTCTGGTGTCGTATGCCGCCAGCTTTGGGAATTACCCGGCTTCTGAGCAGCTTCCTCGCCAATTTTCCGATGACTTGCGGCAATTCGAAGCGATCTCGGTCCGAGACCACAACTCGCGACAACTCATCCATGATGAGGTTGGCGTTGAGCCCGTATTGGTACTCGATCCCTGCCTGCAATTCGAGCCCACACCCGATTCCGAAAGCCAGCTCCCGGATCAGCCTTATGCGGTGGTTTACGGCTTGGGGTTCACCCGGCCATTTGCACAGCAGGTGAAACGATGGGCCACGGGAGCCGGGGTCCGGCTCGTCAGCGTGGGCTATTACAACGCCTGGGCCGACGAGAGCCGTCTGTCGGCAAGTCCCGATGACTTCATACATTTGATGCGCAACGCTCACGCGGTCGTAACCAACTACTTCCACGGCTGTATCTTTTCCTTGAGATACGAGCGGCCCTTCGTGTGTGAAGCGTTGCCGTATCGCGCCATCAAGATTCAGGACCTCCTGGCAACACTGGGGGCTGAAAGGCACCAGGTCCGTCCAGAGAACATGGCGGAATCCTGGACCGAACGCTTGAACATACCACTGAATCCAGAGATCCTGGCACGGATCAACGGGCTACGAGAATGCTCGCAGGCGTACCTGAACCAGGTGTTGAGGGCGTAAATTGAAGGTCGAAGACAATCTACCTGTAAACCCAGAGCTGATGGTTCAGGCCGACCTTTGCATCGGCTGTGGCGTCTGCGTGGGGTCAATGCAAGCGGTAGGACAGATGCAGTTCAACGGTCAAGGGAATCTCATACCCGTCAATGTCCAGACAAAAGATCTGAGATCACGCCTGTTTCCCCAGCTCTGCCCGTTCTCTCCAGAGGCTCCCACCGAAGATTTTCTCTCGGAATCTCTTTTTCCTGAATCCAGGCAATCCCATCCAGAAATCGGTCGCTTCCTGGCGGCTTACGTGGGGTACGTCTCGGAAGGGAATTTTCGAGAGCGAGCAAGTTCCGGCGGCATGCTGACCTGGCTGCTGGAAGAACTGCTGCGCACAGGACAGATTGATGGTGTTGCTCACGTCAAAGCCTGCAACAACCCACAAAGCGACGGCCGATTCTTCAGGTACCAGACCTCTCGGACGCCCGAGGAAATTCACCAGGGCGCACAATCCCGTTACTATCCCGTGGAACTCTCCCAGGTTCTGGCAGAGATCCAGCGGCTTCCAGGCCGTTACGCCGTCGTAGGGATTCCGTGCTTCATCAAGGCCGTCCAACTGCTTCGGCGGCAAGATCCGATCTTGCGGGAACGGATCGCGTTTACACTAGGTCTCGTGTGTGGACACATGAAGAGCACTCGATTTGTGGAAAGCATTGCGATGCAGATCGGTGTTCCGCTTGAGCAGGTCCAGCGCATTGATTTCAGGCGAAAGGCCCCACACCGACCAGCCAATGCCTACCACTTCCACCTGATGCTCACCGATGGACGCAACATCGAAGGCCCCTGGCGTCAGCTCGTCGATGGTGACTGGGGGGCTGGATTCTTCATGAATTCCGCCTGCAACTTTTGCGACGATGTGGTGGCCGAAACGGCCGATGCCTCCTGTGGAGATGCCTGGGTCGAGCCATACGCGTCCGATCCCGGTGGAACGAATATTGTAATCACACGATCCGCCACGCTCGAAGCCATCGTCCGCCACGGGATCTCCAACGGCCGGCTGAACCTCACCGCGGTTGACGGCAACTTCGTGGCACGCACGCAGGCCGCAGGCATTCGCCAGCGCCGAGAAGGGCTGGCATACCGCCTGACCTGGCCACACTCTGGCCTGAGGCCGCGAAAACGGGTCAATCCGCGAACCAACGGCATCAGGTTGCGAAGAAAGCTCATATATCGCCTACGACACACAATCAGCAGGTGGAGCCCACGCATCTATGCGGCGGCCCAACGGGTTGGGTTCCCAGGCCTCTATCGGCTCTGGGCCTGGTCGGTGCTTCGGGTTTACAAAGTTCTTGCATATGCGGGTGTTCGGACCACGCCCAGGAAACAGAACACAGATCGCCAAAACGCATGAATAACCAAGACTTTGGTATTTGATTCTTTGAATTGATGCGATTCCTGATGAGATTGCCGGGCTCACGCAACCCCATCAGGATCCGCATGGGGCTTATTTGGAAGCCTGAACCTTTTCCACAATTCGCCCGGTCTCAATTTCGGGTGCCAAATCGACGACCACGCCATTGCGGTCGATCACCACCACGGAAGGCAAGTGCTTGATGCTCAGGGCGCCCGCCAGTCGATCTTCCGGATCGAGCAAGATCGGCGGTAATCCTGTCACATTCTCGATCCTTGATTTCACGAGTTTCAATTCCTCACCAACATTCACAGCGTACAGGCTGGCCTGGTCCTTCACCGCCTCGCGCACCTGACTGAGCATCTTGAATGTTTCCTCAGGGTTGCCATCCCAGGTCGCCCAGAAGATTAGAACCACCGGCTTCCCGCGCAGGCTTTCCAGGGCCACGCCCTTGCCTTCAAGCCCCACCAGGGTCATGGCCGGTGCCGGCTTCTGGAGTAGTGAGTCGGCCTCGTCTTTCATCAGGGTATCAAAGATGTTGTACACCCGAACGGCCGTGGCTGGCACCTGAACCTGAAACAGACTGTCTGGGATCTGGAGATCCAGCGACCAGCTCAGATCGCAGCGAGAATCAGTCACCAGCACTTCTTTGGTGGCAACGACCTGCCGCGTGGTCATGGCGAACCGTCGGAGCAACGGCTGATCCTGAGGTCCAATCCACATGAAAATTTCCAGGCCGTCATAAACCACCCGAAACTTGGCCGTATCAACGCCCGCAACCGGCTCTCGCCCCTGGGGAGAGGCCTCCGTCGTATGACTCAGCACATACTCCACCATGTCCGGCCGGACCAGAATGTCTAGCCCAGACTGGCTGAGCGTGGATCGGATGATCGGTTCCCTGCGCACCTGGGCCACCACATCCGGACCGGAATACGTCGAATACAACTGGGCGGGCTCATAGTACGTTGTGAGTTGCTGACCATCGCTGGCCACTCGAAGCACCGGCCGCTCCGCTTCCTCGCCAAACGCCGCCCAGTCGGCGGAAACCACGAATCGCCCAGGACGATGCGCGGTGATCGTTTGGGTGGACGTGGATCGGCTGGTTTTCTCAGAATCGCGCTGGGTCACCACCACCATGGCTTGAACCGAGAACTTCTCGAACCCCGCCATGAGGCGCGTGGACTTTTCCAGAATTTCGGCAAACGCCGGGTCTACCCGATTGGGCTCTGCAAGAATTTGCTCCGGCTCTTGCGCCGGGGCGACCTGGGCCAGTAATGCCAGGCCGACCGTCAATCCAAACACGACCATGATCCCGCTCCTGAATCGATTGAATGAACAAAATCTCTTTGTGGAATCGCCTTGCAATAATTCCGATCAACGCAGCATCTGGTCGAGTTGATAAACCGACTGTTCGGTGGCGCGGAACAGGTCGATCACGGGTCCACCACGGTCGCCGGCCAGGGCACGAATCCGGTTTGAAAGCGCCTGCGAGGCCTGAATCACCTGGTCAAGGACCGCTCTGAGTTCTTGAGGCGAACGCCCCTCACGAACCTGCTGATTCAACGCCAGCAGGTTACTCCGAAGCTTTCGCGCCTCGGCCTGAAACTGGTAACCCTGAACCATGGAGTTGACCCGGCTTTCCACCGCTTGCAAGTAGGCATCGCTCTGATTCAGGGCCGTATTCAGCACGCCCAGAAAATTGGAAGCTTGCCCGAAGCCGCCTGGACCCTGAACCGGTGCCGCCGGCTGAAACGCCTGGATTGGCCCACCCTGCGCGGGGTCGGGAGGTGCCGGCTTCACAATGCGTCCGGTTCCAGGCGCAGCACCTGGGTCCGGAATCGGGCTGTTGGGATCAATACCCACCAACCGGCACACCTGGTCCAGTTGCTGCTTGACGCTAATAATCGAATCTCGGAGAACGGGGCTCACCGGGGCCACACGGGGCAACTGGAACAGGTCCCAACAGGCGAGCCGAAGTTGCTGAGCCATCTGCCAGAGTTCTGCCTGACGAACGGTGGTACTTTGCATCCCCTGAAAGAACCGGTTCTGGTCCCCCAGGTTGCGGGCGGAACTGGAGGCGGCCTCATACGCGGGATTGGAGGGCGGAGGCAGCACCTGGCGAACCCGATCCACCGCAATCTGGAGGTTGCTGGTGGCCACTCCAAGCCGCCGGGCATCAAAGCCGGGCGCTGCATCCTGGGGCAACCCCGGCGCGCCTGGATTGTAAGAACCGATGGCCTGGCGGGTCTGGAACGCCAACCGCTGCAGCCGATCCATCGAATTGGACGTTCTGGGGGCGTAGTCCGCGAACGACCCGACCAGGCTCGCAAGTTCCGCATACGCTCGATCAAAATCGGTAAACGCCCGGCGCATGTCGGGGCTGTTGTTGCGGACCTGATCTCCAAACGCATTCACTGACTGCGCCAGGGCATTCAAACGCAGCGACACCTGCCCCGAAATATTCGTGCCTGAGAGCTCATACTGAGCATTGTCGGCGGCCTGCTGAACTTCGTTCGTCAGCGCCCGAGACAGTTGCTGAAGCGTGCCCAGGTCATTGCCGCCCGGTCGAGAGAACGACGGTGCGCCCGATGAGAACTGAGCCGGTGCGGGCAATGGAACCAAGAGACAGTAAAAACTCGTTGCCAGTAACCCAGGCATCAGGCGGTTGAGAACCGAACTTTTCATGGGCGTGCATCCTTGAGATGGCAGATGGGAAGGCCGAAGGCCGGGTTCTTGAACGTTACAATACGGGAAGTCGAGGTTACTTTCCTGGCCGCCAAGCGAAGCCAACGATCCATTGAACACAAAATTCACTCAATCATAAACACGGCCGCCTGCTCGGCGGGCACTTCGGCCAATGGGGCTAGCGTTTCCGCCTGGATCATTCCCTCACCCCACACACGGCGGAAGGTTCTGCCTGAGCCCCCAATCTCAACGGGAAGTGAAAGCTTGGCCGCAGCTTTGCCGAAGTTGAATACGACCAGAATCTGTTCCCCCGCTCCCTGGCGAGTGTAAGCGTAAGCCTGATCCGTAGCGGCCACCTGGGTGGTGGTGCCACGCCTGAGCGCAGGGTGCGCCTTCCTGAGCTTTAACAGATCACGAAAGGTCTCAAACGTGGCTTGCTCTTCAGGTGTGCGTCCAGCCTGGGCAAACGCATCACGCGCATCGCCCGGCCAGCCGCCCGGAAAATCAAGGCGGTCATCTCCGTGGCCCAGCAAGCCAATTTCGTTCCCCCAGGTAAGCTGGGGGACACCGCGTGAGGTCAACAGAAAGGCAACCGCCAACCGGTACCGGGCGGGCGACAGATCGGGGGTGGCCGCCAGCCGGATCATGTCATGATTGTCCAAAAACGTCACCAGCGCATCGGGCCGCGGGTACAGGAAGTCGCGCGAAAGGGCCTTGCCCAGGCGCCCGGCAGGGGCCTTGCCTGTAAGCACCTCCTGAAGCGCGGCGTTGAGCGGGAAGTCGAACACGCTATCGACCCCAGGGTCGATGCCATCCCAGCCGGTCCGGCCCCCCTGAAAGAAGCTCAGGTCGGCCGCATCAGTGGTCCAGGCCTCGCCCGCCACCCACATCTCGGGGCTCACACGCTTTGTCTGCTCCGACCACTCATGCCAGAAGCTACGATCGACCATGGGATAGGTATCTAGCCGGATCCCATCGGCCTCAAACCGCCGGGCCCACCACAGGCTTTGCTGGATCGCATGCTGCTTCACAAACTCATCCTGAGTGTTAAGGTCGGGCAAGATCCCAAAAAACCAGCCGTCCGTCAGTCCCCGCCGCTCAGACTCCAGCGCATGGGGGTTGGCCAGGGCATCAAACCGGAAGTTGCAAGCCGGGGGATGGTCCATCGGCCCGTGAAACCAGTCAGGAGTCGGCGGTCGCTTGACCCACCGATGCTGCGGGCCAACATGCCCCAGCACCTGATCCTGAATGACCTTGATCCCATGCCGGTGAGCCGCCCGCACCAGCGCCTGATACTCTGCGGAGGTCCCAAACCGGGGATTGGTCTGAAAGTGGTCAACCGTGCTGTAGCCGTGAAAATCGGAGTACTTCGAGCCGTTCGGCTGTGGGACAAACCAGGTGGGGGCCGTTTTGACAACCGGCGTGAGCCAAAGGGCCGAGACTCCCAAATCGGCCAGGTATGGCAGTTTCGCTTCCAAACCCTGGAAGTCGCCGCCATGGTAGGCGTGGGGATTGCTCCGATCGAGCATGTCTTGCTGCATCTCGGCCCGGTCATTGCCGGGGTTGCCGTTGGCGAACCGGTCGGGCATCACCAGGTAGATCACATCGTCGGGCCCCACCGGCGCAGGGCGGAAGTCCGGCTCTGGCTCAACCGTCCAGGTTCGCTCAACCAGCACGCCGTCGTGATCGAACCGGAGTGGAACCTCACCCGGCGGCGTGCCGGCCGATAACCGCACCTTCACCAGCAAGGCCTGGCCCGATGCCGGACTGGCCACCTTCACCACGGTAACCGAGGGGCGACCGCTGGTGACTCGGGCCCCCTGAAGTCCCGCGCCTTCCACCAGCAGGGTCAGTTCCTGAGGGGCCGAGCCGGTCCACCACGACGGGGGCTCAATCCAGTCCACCACAAGTTCATCCGCCTGAGACAGGGGCCAGGTTGAAGCCAGCAGGAGAACCAACCACACAAGGCTCAACCGCACGTGGTGGAATGAGAACATGGGGTCCCACTTTTTTGGCAAGTACTCAGGTTGGTAGTGACAGGACCGACCATGGCCAGGACGCGGCTGGGCGTGGATGGGCCCAGTCCTTTTGGCAGCATAAGAAATTCCAGGAACGGAAGGCGAGCGTGTTGTACCCAGCCTTTTTGGCGAAGTTCGTGTTGCCTGCACGCTTACACGCCCGTCCAGCCCTTGTGGAGGGTCTGGTCAACGTGCTAGGATCGGCAAATTTTCCGCAGGGCCGACTCGCCAGAAGGTTGGGGCGGCTGTGCGCGCAGAGGGGTCGATTTCCAGCGAAACCTCGACCCGTTTCCTATAAACCGCCGCGTCCCATCCAGCGGAGAGAGCTTCGACGTGCCCAGGCGAACCGACATCGAGAAGATCCTGATCATCGGAGCCGGCCCGATCATCATCGGCCAGGCCTGTGAGTTCGACTATTCTGGCAGCCAGGCCTGCAAGGCCCTTCGAGAGGAAGGGTACAAGGTTGTGCTGGTGAACTCGAACCCGGCCACGATCATGACCGATCCGGATATGGCAGACAGGACGTACATCGAGCCGGTGGTCCCGGAAGTGGTCGAGCAAATTATTGCCAAGGAGCGGCCAGACGCGCTCTTGCCCACCCTGGGTGGCCAGACCGGCCTGAATGTGGCACTGGCCCTGCATGACTCCGGGGTGCTTGAGAAGTACGGCTGCCGGTTGATCGGCGCTCAGGCCGACGCCATTCGCAAGGCCGAAGACCGGGCTCTGTTCAAACAGGCCATGGAAAAGATCGGCCTGGAATCGGCACGTAGCGGCCTGGCCCATAGCCTGGACGAAGCCAAACGGATTCGCGATGAAATGTTGGGGCTGCCCTGCGTACTGCGACCCAGCTTTACCATGGGCGGGTCGGGCGGTGGCATTGCCTACAACAAGGACGAATTTGACCGGATGGTGGCCTACGGTCTGGAACTCAGCCCGGTCCACTCGATTCTGGTTGAGGAATGCTTGCTGGGCTGGAAAGAATTCGAGATGGAGGTGATGCGTGACCATGCGGATAACGCGGTCATCGTCTGCTCCATTGAGAACTTTGACCCCATGGGGATCCACACCGGCGACAGCATTACCGTGGCCCCCGCGCAAACCCTGACCGACAAGGAATACCAGCGGATGCGCGATGCTTCCATCGCCATCCTCCGCGAGATCGGCGTTGAGACCGGCGGCTCCAACGTGCAGTTTGCCGTCGATCCCCACACCGGCCGCATGGTGGTGATTGAGATGAACCCGCGCGTCAGTCGATCGTCGGCCCTGGCCAGCAAGGCCACCGGCTTCCCGATCGCCAAGATTGCCGCCAAGCTCGCCGTGGGTTACCGGCTCGACGAACTTCGCAATGACATCACCCGTGAGACACCGGCCTGCTTTGAACCCACCATTGACTACGTGGTGACCAAAATCCCGCGCTGGGCGTTTGAGAAGTTCCCAGAGGCCGATGCGGTCCTCACCACGCAGATGAAGAGCGTGGGTGAAGTGATGGCCATTGGCCGGACCTTCCGGGAAAGCCTGCAGAAAGCCCTGCGAGGGCTCGATATCGGCCGGTTCGGCTTTGGGGCCGACAAGAAAGACCTCTGGGGCACCCCACGTCAGCCCAGCAATGACGAGATCATGGCCAAGCTGGCCACCCCCAACGCAGACCGGATCTGGTACCTGCACTATGCGCTCAGGGCGGGAATGAGCCTGGAAGAAATCCATCAATTGACCCGGATCGACCCCTGGTTCCTCACCCAACTAGACCTGATTGTTCGCCAAGAAGTGGAACTACGCGCCATTGGCAGCCTGGAGTCCGCCACCACCGATCAGATCCGAAGCGCCAAGCAGAGCGGCTTTTCCGACCGCCAGCTTGCCCACATCTGGGGCACCAGCGAGGGTGATGTCCGTCGCAATCGGCTCCAGCGTGGGGTTGAGGCCGTGTTCAAGCTGGTGGATACCTGCGCCGCCGAGTTCGAAGCGTTTACACCGTATTACTACAGCACGTTTGACCGCGAAGATGAGTCTCGTGTGGGCGATAAGCCCCGGGTCATGATTCTGGGCGGCGGCCCGAACCGGATCGGGCAGGGGATTGAGTTCGACTACTGTTGTTGTCAGGCAGCATTCGCCCTCAAGGCCGATGGCTACGAGGTGGTGATGGTCAACTGCAACCCAGAGACCGTCAGCACCGACTATGACACCTCGGACCGGCTCTTTTTTGAGCCCCTGACGGTGGAAGATGTGTTGAATATCGTGGACCGCGTGCAGCCGATGGGCGTCATCGTTCAATTCGGCGGCCAGACCCCGCTGAACCTAGCGCGCGCTCTGGAGGCGGCCGGCGTGCCAATTGTGGGCACCACTCCCGAAAGTATTGACCTGGCCGAAGACCGAGATCGGTTCCGGCTGCTCATTGACCAGCTCCAGCTCAAGCAACCGCCCAGCGATTCCGCGACCAATCCCGAGCAGGCCCGCCGGATTGCCGAGCGCATTGGTTACCCCGTGGTGGTGCGGCCCAGCTTCGTGCTGGGTGGCCGCGCCATGGAAATTGTGTACGACGAGTTGAGCCTCGATCGCTACATGACCCACGCGGTGGAGGCCAGTCCCGAACGGCCGGTGCTCATCGACAAGTTCCTTGAAGACGCCATTGAAGTGGATGTTGATGCGGTGTCCGATGGCGAACGCACCCTGGTGGGCGGGGTGATGGAACATATCGAGGAGGCGGGCATCCACTCGGGCGATAGCGCGTGTGCCATGCCGCCATTCTCGCTGAGCCCGGAAGTGATTGCCGAACTCAAACGCCAGACCCGACTGCTGGCCGACGCTCTGAGCGTGCGCGGCCTGATGAATATCCAGTTCGCCGTCAAAGATGGGCTGGTGTACGTGCTGGAGGTCAATCCCCGGGCCAGCCGAACGGTTCCCTTTGTCTCCAAGGCCACGGGCCTGAACCTGGCCCAGGTGGCGGCTCGGGTAATGGTTGGCCAAACGCTGACCGGGCAGAAGCTGGGCGATGACCCGGTACCCACATTCGTGTCGGTGAAGGAGGCGGTATTCCCGTTCTCCAAATTCCCGGGTGTGGACATTGTGCTTGGCCCTGAGATGCGTTCCACCGGCGAGGTCATGGGCATTGATCATGACTTTGGCGCGGCCTTTGCCAAGAGCCAGCTTGCCGCGTCTTGCCGGCTGCCGATGACCGGCACCGTGTTCATGAGCGTGGCCGCACGAGACCGGGCCGCGGCCGTACCCATTGCCCGGAGCTTGCTGGCACTGGGTTACAAGCTAGCCACCACCTCAGGCACGGCCGCCGCGCTGGGTGAGCACGGGATCTCGGTTGAGGTTGTGCGTAAAATTCACGAGGGCCGCCCCAACGTGCTCGACCGGCTGGCCAACGGCGCGTTGGACCTGATTATCAATACCCCCAGCGGTAAAGGGGCCCGCACCGACGAGGGCCGGATCCGCGCCAGCGCCGTCAGTCATGGTGTTCCCTGCATCACCACCATCGCCGGTGCGCGTGCCGCCGTGGCCGCCATGGAACGTCTTCACTCCGGTGACGGCAAGTTCGAGGTTTTCGCCTTGCAGGACCTCTTGAATTTGAAGCCAGCCGCCAAAGCCCAGTAACTTTGCCATTCGCTGTTCCCGGAAGTCTTGAACGCCATGTCGATCGTTTCACGCGCCACACCTGAGATGATCGAAGTGGCGGGCCGATTGGCCGCCGCCGTGTTCACCGGCGCGATCATTGGTCTCAATCGTGAGCTGAGCCACAAACCGGCCGGGCTCAAAACTCACGCCCTGGTGGCGCTCGGCAGTAGCCTCATGGCCGTTCTGGGCATGCATCTGGCCGAGGCCGGTTCCGGCCACAACGCCGACGCAGCCAGCCGCGTGATCCAGGGCCTGGTCTCCGGGATCGGCTTCCTGGGCGGCGGTGTGATTTTGCATACGCCAGACAAGGTTCGCGGCCTCACCACGGCCGCCACGGTCTGGCTGGCCGCCTGCCTGGGAATTGCCTGCGGACTGGGTGCCTGGGTGCCCGTGCTGATCGCCGGCCTGCTCACACTGGCCGTGTTGATTGGTGGCACGGCCATTGAAGAATTCTTCGAACGCGGACAGAAGACCCATAAAAAAGGGTACGGGCACTCCAAGGACGACACAGCCGGTGGAAGCCGCTCCGATTCCGGCGATCTGTAGCCCCAAGCCATTGAGACTCGAACTCAGACAACCAATCTCGGTGGGCTCCAACGGACCCGGTGCGGATCGATTGAGCTGCCACTCCAAACCTCACGCCAGTGAAGTGGTACGATACCGGTAAAGCATAATCGGATTCACATTCAAGGTTCGCTTGAACTCAGCGTGGGCCAAGCCCGAACCACACCCGTTTGAGTGTTCTCAATCCTGGATCAACCTTGTAACCTGAATCTTGATCAAGAATTCCCTACCTCTGCACCCTGGGACGGGCGTTTGATGGCCAACATCTTCTTCACAAATGCCGATCGTTTCCCTCACGATACCCTGGAAGGTGAGACCGTACTCATCGACTCGGAACGAGGGCACCTCTTCCTGTTCACGGGAATCGGCCCCTGGCTGTGGCAACGGCTGGCCACCGGCGGTACGTTTGAAACTGTGGTGCAAGAGGTGGTGACGCGGTTCGGGCCAGAGGCGGCCGAACCCACGCTCCGATTTCTCGAACAACTTGAGCAAAATGAGATGGTGCGGCAGGGGACACTGGCTGATCAGGCACCCGCCCCAATCCAGGACATTGCCTGCCCCGATCGGTTCGTTGCCCCAGCCATGGAACGGTACGACCAGATTGCCGACATCATTTCCATGGACCCCATTCACGAAGTTGACCCCGCGGAGGGCTGGCCCCATCGCCAGGACAGCCCAAACTGAGCGTGGAATCCGGGCGCGGGTGATGCAGAGTTGCTGGTAACGCTTCGCCCACGGCAGGGAACGAGATTCGATTGCGATGCAAGACTTCCAGACCCCCGTCGTTCTGATCCTCTTCAACCGCCCCCAGCAGGCCCAGCAATTGATCGCCAGGCTCCGGTGGATCCGCCCCAGCCGGCTTCTGGTGATTGCGGACGGACCCAGACCAACCCATCCGGATGACACCCAGCGCTGCCACGCGGTACGCGCAACGCTGGGTGCAATCGACTGGCCCTGCACCATCGAGCGAGAGTTCTCGGAATCGAACCTTGGCTGTGACAGGCGGGTTCAATCGGGTCTAGACTGGGTATTCACGCGAGCCGACCAAGCCATTGTTCTGGAAGACGACATCCTGCCGCACCCCAGTTTTTTCCCCTGGGCCGCGGCAATGCTTGAGCGTTACAAAGACCACGAACGTGTTGGCCTGATCAGTGGGACAAATCCCCTGGGACAGTGGGGTGCGGCCTGCCAAGATCATCTCCACGCCCACCGGGGTAGCATCTGGGGCTGGGCCGGCACGGCCGCCGCCTGGCGTCGGATCCAGGGGACCAACCTGGCAGGCGATCCCGATCAGGCGGCCCTTGAAATCGCAAGGCTCAACCTGGACCCCCTCTTGACCGAGCATTACACCCTGGCCTTGCAAGCCTTCAGACGTGGCCAGTTGGTGGCCTGGGATGTAATCTTTTCGTTGCGAAGGGTGATAGCGGGCGACACCGCCATTGTTTCGTCCGTCAACCTGGTGCGCAATACCGGGATTGGTCGCGAGGCCACCCGGACCACCTTTGAACAGGATTTCAGGGCTCTGATCCCGGTGGGCGAAGCCCGACTGCCTGGGGCTGGCGAGCGCCACGAACTCGAACCGAATTACGATCGCGCGGCTCTGCTGGTGGAATTGATGGCCGGCTGCCACGCTCCGTCCATGGCATGGCGAATGGCGCGCATGATCGGCCGAGGCATGACCTTGCCACTCGACCCCCGAGCGCGGCACCCGCTTACTCCGTTCGCTGTGGCGGCCGAGTCACTGACCGCGCTCGAACATCTGGTCGCCCAGGGGGTCGCTTCACCCCTGTTCAACCAGTTGCTTGAGACCATGCGTGAGGCTGCAAAAGCACAATCACCATGAATTCATTGGCCCCGGTCTCGGTAATCGTGCCTGTCAGGAATGCCGCCGCCCATGTTGCGACGGCCCTGGAAAGCGTACGCGCGCAGAGTCCACGCCCGGCTGAGATCCTGGTGATTGACGGCGGCTCCACGGATGGCACCCTGGAGATTGCCGAACGCTACCCAGATGTCCGTCTGATCCATCAGCAAGGCCGCGGATTAGCCGCGGCCCGCAACCAGGCGATCCAAAAAAGCCGCAGCCCCTGGATCGCCTTTTGCGACGGTGACGATCGTTGGGCTGAGAACGCCCTGACACTCAGACTTCAGGCCTTTGAATCCAACCCGCACGCGCTCGCCGTGATTGGCCGGGTGATCCTGGAAGCGATTGGCAGCGCCACCGCAACCGCCGCGCAACGGAGCAGGATCGGCCAACCGGTTCCTGGGTTCACACCCGGGGCGTTGCTGGCAAGGCGGGAGGCATTCGAGAAAATCGGGGTGTTCGACGAGTCGCTGGCCATTGGTACCGATAGTGACTGGTTTGTGAGACTGCAACAATCAGCCTATCCTGTGGTCCAGATCGAACAAGTCGTGCTCTGGAAAGGGGCGCGAGGAACCAGCCTTTCAAGCGATGTGGCCGCGTACCGCCGCGAACTGCTAACCGTGGCGCGGCGCTTCATTGAACGCAACCGCGGAACCCACCAGCCATGAAGCTGCTGCACGTGATTCCCCGCTTCCTGGGCGGCGGACCTGAACGCCATCTGCTGGCCATGGCCGCCGCCTGGCGCAATGCCGGCTTGACAACCGACCATCAGGTGGCCGTGCTGGATCCACCCATCTCCGCGCCGCTGTTACTCAGGGCCAGAAAGCTCGGGATCAAGCTGCTGCCGGCCCCGAATCTCCACACGCTCAGAGCCGCCATCGAAGCCGCCGACCTGGTGGAGGTCACCTACTGGAACCATCCACGGCTACTCGATCTTTTACGTGAAGATCTGCCTCCGGCACGGCTGCTAATCCGATGCGCAATTAGCGGATCGAGCCGGCCCCAGGTCCTTGTGCGTGAACTGGGCCTGCTTGCCGACGCCCTGGTGATTTCCAGCCCCGCCAGTGGCCCAACGGCCGCGGTACAGGCCGCCAGGCAGGCCAACTGTCCCGTCGTCTTTATCCCCTCACTGGCCGACATGACTCGTCTGGAAGGGTTTTTGCACCGAGAACACCAAGGGGTCCGCGTAGGATACCTGGGGTTGGTTGACCCAACCAAAATGCACCCTCGGTTCGCGGAACTCTGCTCGGCCGTTCGTAGCCCCGAGGTGCGCTTTGAGGTGTACGGAGACGGGGCCTGGGGCCCTGAATTGAAACGCCGGTTCACGGCTCTGGGTGCCGGTGAACGGGTCCGGTTCCACGGCCATGTGGAGGACCTGAACACGGCTTTTTCAGAACTGGATGTGTTCGGTTATCCGCTGGCTGAAGATACGTATGCCACCAGCGAAAAATCGATCCAGGAAGCCATGTGGGCAGGTATCCCACCGGTAGTTCTGGCCACAAATGGAACCGCAGCACTGATCCAAACCGATCAAACGGGGATCGTGTGTGACTCGGAAGCTGACTACGCCCGCGCCATTGATCGACTGGCAATGGATGCGCCGCTCCGGCGGCGGCTGGGGGCTGCGGCCCGAAACTTCGCCCACGAAAACTTTGACCCCGTACGTAACAGTGCCCGCCTGCGTGACCTTTTTGAATCGACCGCAGCTCTTCCCAGGCGGCGGCCCACGCCCTGGCCTGGGCGTAATCGACCTGCCGCATACAAGTTTGTCCTGAGCCTGGGTGACCTGGCCGGGCCGTTCGCCATCAGCCTCGAAGGATTCTCGGCTTCGACTCCCCAGGCTGTTGCCGACGCCGATCAAACGATCGCGAATTCGTCAGCCGTGCTGGCCCAAGGGGAAGGGGGGGTGATCCACTATCGCAACACCTACCCGGAAAGCCCACACCTGCGGTACTGGTCTGGCCTGATCGCACGACACGCGGGAAAACACGACTCCGCAGGTCAAGAATTTCAGGCCGCCGTGCAATTGGGCCTGGATCCCGCCCAAATTCCTGCCCCCTTGATCCCCCGAGATCAGGTCAATGCGTGAGCCAGCCTGAGACCCAGATACCAGCCGCGTTCGGCTCAGGTGGAAGGGTTGGTCCGTTGCCAGCGTAAACGCCAGCGATTGAGCCGCACCCAGGCCGGCCCCAACCGACTCGTCATCCGGCATCGCCTCAACTGGGAACGAAACGAGACCGGCGTTAACTCCATGGCCGCCAACACCGGGGCAATTGCGGCTGTCCCGGGCAGTTTGCCAATCCACCGAAACGCCGCCAGGACCGAGGCGGCGTTCCCATCTCGCTCAGCCGCGCAAGCCACCCGCGGACCCAGTTCCTCGTCAGCCTTTTGCGACTCGGCAATGGCAATCACCTCAAGCATCCATCGGAGCCGGCCGGATGGCTGACGGCACCAGTTTCGCGCGGCCAGCCAGGCAATTTGCTCGGCTGGCTCCAGCCCCTTCATCCCCTCCCAGGGGGACGGTAGCCAGACCGCGCCAGGCGGCGGCCCTGCGGGCTTGGAAGGCCCAGTCGTGGTGACCTCAATGGCCATCGGCAGTTTGCGAGTGCGAATGGCGTCTCCTGCGGGACCTTCCAGGGCAACCAGGCGTAATGAATCCAGGTCGATATGGTTCTCAACTGAGCCTGGGGAGACCCTGAGAATCAGTGACCGCACCGGGAACACTCGCCCAGCGAAAGTGACGCCCGCCAGCGCGGTGACCAGATCTCCCACGGCCACCGTTTCCAGTCCCAGTTCATGGCTGCGCCTGGCTACCCGCTGGGCCGCATCCCGGGCCAGTTCCGAGACGAACCAGGCCCGGCGGTTCCAACCCCGGCAGCGTTGCGCTTGAGAGCTGTGACCAGCGGCCTCACCCAGCCTGGCCACCGCCAGGGCCGCCAGCTCAATGCTCGCCGCATCCTCAAGGTCAAAACGGCAGCAGGCCAACCATTGATCCCAGGCCGCGCGTGCCCCATCCATCGGCGCCAGGCAGGCGTTCAGCAGCAAGCGTTGAAGCCGGGACGGGATCGGCCCAGTCCACCTTTGCATCTTCAGCGGCGGATCCCCCTGGGTTTCCCCGGAATGGGCTCGAACTGTCATACAGGTCAACCAGGTACTGGGGAAGAGAAAGGGGTGGAAACCGCACGGCCATTGGTTTTGAAAACCCAAGACCCGATTCATGATAGCCCAGCCCGGTGACATGAGAAGCCAGTCCATGCCCCAGTTTGGCCCAGCCCCCAACAAGGCATTCCTCGTGGTTAAATCTCAACGCCTGGAGACTCGATTAAAAAACACAAATTCTCAGTCTCCCTCAAGCCGCCATCCCGCTGGATCGGGCGGTTTTGAGATTGCCTGGCTGAAACAACGGGCCAAGAGCCAGGAAGTTTCTGGTGGGTAATGCACCAGATCTCCGCAATCTCGTACAATGTAAAAAGTGCCCTCCTTTAAAGTGAGGATCCGTGCTTACCTAGGAATTTCAGCCCTCGCCTGCCTTCAGGTCAAGACCATGGATTGCCCCCAGCAGCGAGCAAGACAGTGGGTCATGCGTTTGCTACTGACCCCCGTTCATGCTGAGTTCACGCACCCTGAGCACGAACTTGCCAGAGCAGTGGCCGATGAGATCTCAGAGGCTGGCGCGTGGCCAACCGTGTTCCAGATCTGTCGCGACTGGAATGTGATTCCAGCCCTGGCCGAGCGGGTGGCCGCGATCGATCTGAGGTTAACACCGGCTGAAGCCAAGGGCCTGGGCCAGGAAGCCGGAACTCTATTTTTCCGCTCAACGCTCTGCATCCGGGCCGGTTGCGAAGCCATCCAACGGTTGAACGATGACGGTATCCCGGCCGTTGGCTTCAAGGGATTTGCATCGATCGCCTGGCTTCATAGCCAGACCGGTGCCAGGAGCCGGATGGTGCAGGATGTGGATCTGCTGATCAGTGACCAGGACCTACCAAGGGCCCTGGAACGGCTGGAACAGGCCGGCTATCGGCGAGAGGCCGCAGCACTTGACCTGACAAGCTACATTGCGTCTCTGAAAAGCTCGCCCGATTCCGCCGGCAATCTGGCCACAAGCCTGACCAACCCGCGGGGAAACGCACTGGATTTACACTGGAAACTCGGGCGATTCGACACCGCAAAGCTGCTTGCAACCGCGCGGCAAGTGAATCTGCTTGGGTTCTCGGTGCCGGTGGTCTGCCCTGCGTTCGGGCTGCTGCTCTCGGTCCACCACGCGCTCCGGAATAACTTCGTACCCGACCGAATGGCCAGAGATGTGCTCGATGCGGCCGACTGGTTTCGCCTGCTGGCGCAGTCTCCCGCAGAACTCTCCGTGGCCCTGGACTATGCGCAATCCTGGAAACTTTCCGCCCCCTTGGGTGCCATGGCCCTGATCGTCGGTGAGTCCGGCGGTTCCAACCCTTGCACCGGAATGGACACCACCAGCCCGGCCGCCAGAAACCTGGCCACCCTGTATGCCCGGCAACTGAGATCGGAGCCAATCAATGCCGACCTTTCGGCACTCGGCAGTCGTCGCGCCTGGCACCAGGTCGTTTCCAGAGCGTTTCTGGGATGGAACCGCTATCTGAGAATGGGGACATTCTGGCGGCGTGTGCCTCGACTCGCGCGCTCGGCCCTGAGTCTGACACCCATGCACTGGCAAGAACTCCGAACGCTGGCGCACGCCAAGGACCAGATGCTCGACTAGCCAACGGTTTATCATTTACGCTTGGGTAACCACAAAAATTCGGCAGCATTCCAAAGGCCGTGCAGGAGTATATATCGATGCCGGATGAACTGGGATTCCGGATCAATGAGCCTGATGTGATCCATCAGAGCTTTGATCCTGAGGTTGTGGTGGTCGACCTTCGGAATGGGAGTTACTACAGCCTGTCCGAAGTGGGCGGGACCGCATGGGTCGCCTTCGGAACCACGGGTGCCTTGGTCCAGGATGTCGTTACCTATCTGGCAGATCACTACCGCGTGCCCAGCGCGACCATTGCCAAAGACCTGCAACCATTTGTTGCGCAATTAAAACAACTGGATCTGATCACTGCTTGTGTCCCCGAACCGTTCCAGCCGGCAACCAGGCTGGCACCCCAGGGGCAGGCCGCTTATACCCCGCCAAGTCTCAGCGCTCACAATGACCTGCAGGAACTGTTTCTGCTCGACCCCGTGCATGAGGTTGATGAAGTTGCAGGTTGGCCCCACCGAAACCCTGACCCTGAACTCTCCGCCCCGGCCCCCGGAACCGGGGCGAACCGTTCCCAGCTTCACACTCCCGTGCCGCAAGGGCGGGTCCTGGCTCTGATCCCCGGCCTGGATCTGCTGACCGCGAACATGGACGGGCAAACGATTGTGGTGAACCGGGATCAGGGGCTCTACTGCACTCTGGGTGGAAACCAGGCGTGGTGGCCGCAACTCCTGCATGGATCAGTCCGGGTCACAGAACCGCTCGCAGCCACGCTGACAGACGCAGGGCTCACCCAAACCGTGCCCGAAACCGCTGCGCAACTCTCTATGCCCATGATGGATGACAGTTCCAGCATCACGCTCTTCAGGGACCTTGAAGACCAGATTCGCCCCTGGCTGCCTGTCACCCGACCGCCACGGTTGGCCACCAGCAACCGGACCCGTGGCATCCTTGACGGCCTGGATCAGTTTTTCAAGGATGCCGCCGAGACCCACGGCAGCATGCATCAAACGCATTACCGAATGGGTGGCCACTCGGTCCGGGTGCGTTCCCTGCCTGGGCAGCAATCTCAGCAGCTCTTGAAAGCGCTTGAACATCTGTTGGTGGCCGACTCGGGGGCCGCACACCATGGCCTGACGATCCATGTCTGGAACGGGTCGACATTGCCAAGGTCGCCGGCACTCGCCCATCTGGTGCTCAAGCTGGCGCGGAACTGGAAGCAGGCCAGCGGGCCACGCGGCGAAGTGCTGGAACTGCATAGCGAAGAGGTGTCGGCGATCTTCAACCCTGGTCCCGACCTGCTGAGCGTGGTCGATTTCCAAACGGGACGGGCCTGGGTCTTCAAAGGGGATGACCACCCGTATCCCTACTGGGAGATTGGTTCACCCTTTCGGTTTGCGCTCCATGAATGGTTTGGAGCGCTGGGCCTGCAATCTGTGCATGGTGCCGCCGTGGGAAATGCGCAGGGCGGCGTGCTACTGGTGGGCAAAGGGGGAGCCGGTAAGTCCACCACCTCTTTGCTGTGCACCGCGGCCGGACTGAAATTCGTGGGCGATGACTACTGCCTGGCAGATTGTGTTTCAGATCACGCGCAGCCATGGATTCACAGCCTGTATGGCACTGGAAAACTGACGAACCAGAACGACTTCGGGCGGTTACCCGAACTCCGGCTCAAGTCGATCAATTCCGATAGCTTTGAATCGGGCGGAGAGGGCAAAGGGGTCTTTGCGGTCTCCGACGTCTGGCCAGGCCGGACCGTGGCGGGCCTGCCACTACGGGCCCTCGTCATTCCTCGCCTGCACTCTGGACCCGATACCCGCATTGAGGGGTGCCCTCGGTCCGAGGCGTTGCTGGCACTCTTGCCCAGCACCGTGGGGCAACTGCCGGCATCCACCCAGCACGATTGTGCTCGAATTGTGTCCCTCGTGGAAAAACTCCCCGCGTACATCCTTCATCTGGGAAGCGATCCCACACAGATCCCGCTGGCCGTGACGCAGGTCATCAACCGATGAAGGTGAGCGTGATCATTCCCGTGTATAACGGCGCACGGTTCATTTGCCAGGCAATCGACAGCGTGTTGCTTCAGCTTGAAAGCGATCCCGCGCTCACACTCCAGATTCTGGTGGTGAACAACAATTCCACCGACAATTCCGTGTCCCTTGTCACCACAACCTACGGCTCAACCGTGGAATTGATTGAGGAGCCCAGACAGGGGCTCCCCAGCGCCCGGAACGCTGGTCTGCTTCGAGCTACGGCACCCCTGATCGCATTTCTGGATGCCGATGACCTCTGGATGCCTGGAAAACTGAAACGGCAGTGCACCATCCTGGACCAGCAACCAGAGCTCCAGATGGTTTTCACGCAGTGCGTGGAGTTTAGCGATCCTACCGGCGTGTTCCCCTGCCGAACAACGCCCCTGGACACCCCGATTTGTTCGAGCATGCTCACACGCAAAGAGGTTTTTGAACGGGCGGGGCTGTTTCCAGATTTTCGGAGCGGTGAATTTATTGCCTGGTATGGGTGGACGCAATCGCTGGGTCTCTCAACCAAGATTCTGCCCGAACTGCTTTTCAAACGCCGTGTCCACGCACACAATACCACGCGTGACCGCACGGCCATTGCCGACTATCCACGGGCCATGGCCTGGCTTCTGGCCAGGCGGCGTGGCCTGGCAACGGGTGGCCCATGAAGTACTGCCTCTACATCACGCCATTTCTTCCCTATCCCACCGGCGGCGGCTCGATGATGCGCGCCAGCGTGGCGCTGGAAGTTCTCGCATCGCTCTATCCCGTGATCGTGGTCCACACCGTCTGGGATAGCGAAGCTGGTCGGCCGATCGTGCTGGGCCGTGATGAGGCCGGCAAGGCCGTCCATTTTGTGCGTGAAGACTGGGCCCGTGACCGGGCCGCGGCCTACTTCACCGTTTCGCTGAACCGGATCGGCGAGATCAAGTCACTGGTACGCAATTTCATCCAGTGCCAAGAACCTGGATCAACCCTGGATGTGGTCTATACCTTCAGACAGCATGTGGCCCCCTCGGCTCTGAGCTGTCTGGATCTCACCGTTCCTGGGCCGCCCATCACCATCTTGGACCTTGACGATGATGACGCCAACGCCAAAGAACAGTTTGTGTCGCTCCACAACGCCGCGGGCGATACAACCAGAGCCGAATCGGTTCGCAGCGCCGTGCCGCGGATCAGCCTGTTTCGTCGGGTGCTGGTGACGAAGTTTCAGCATCTGCTTCTGGCCAGCCCCAACGACTGCCGCGCGTTGGCACAACAATATCCTGGTCGCACGTTTACCCACCTGCCCAACGTCGTGCGGAAGCCAAACTTATCCGCAGCCAGCGGTACGACCGCTAACCCCAAACAGATGCTGTTTGTGGGCACGCTCAGCTATCTGCCCAATGACGATGCCATTCTGCACTTCGCCCGCTCAATCCTGCCGCTGATCCGCGAGGTTGATGCCGAGATGGCGTTCCGCGTGGTTGGCATGGGTCGATCGGATCGCGTTCAGGCACTTACTGCAACACCCGGCGTGACCGTGGCCGGCGCCGTAACCGATCTGGCTCCCGAATATGCGGCCGCCGGCATGCTGGTGGTTCCGTTAAGGGCCGGCAGTGGAACCCGGATCAAGATCCTGGAAGCATTGATGCACCGGACCCCCGTGGTCTCCACCGCCAAAGGGGCCGAGGGACTGGCTGTGACCAGCGGCGAGCACCTGTTGATTGCCGAGACTCCCGAGGAATTTGCCGCCGCCTGCCTTCGACTGGCGACAGACACCCAACTCCGCCAGCACCTCACGGAGCAAGCTCATCAATGGGTGGAACGCGAACACTCGGTCGAGGCCGCCCGTCGCGTCATTTCCGGCTGTCTGAACCGCAACACCGCCAGCACCTGAGAAGATCGCAACGACGTTCACCACGGAGTTTGCCATCCAAGGCTCACCCGGCCGATCGGCGGCTAGAAAGCAACCTGGTCAGTTCAGCCCAGCCGAACCCCCCTCACGTCTGGCCCGACATCTGAACACACAATTCCAAGGGCCATTTGATCTTTTGAATCCAAGGGCCATGGCAAACTTACCAGTCATCGCTGCGAAAGGGGGATGCAGGCAACCCATCACGGTTATAGAGATTGGCTCCTGCCGGGTTCATGGAAAAACCGTACCGCACGGCCACGGGATGCGGCACATCAGGATGGGTGCAAACCACCGCGTTCCCCACAATCTTCGCCTCGGCCCACCGCCAGCGACGATCCTCGCAGGCAATGGCAAACCGTTGGAGCGTCTCTCCCAGAGATTCCACCGCCGGCTGGACTCCGCGTTTGTGGCCAACCATCAGGCCGGCCCCCACATGATCAAACTCAACAATCGCCTGACGGCCCTCCAAACGTAAACTCTTGAACAACGGGCCGGATGGCTCGATCGTCTTGCCATACTGGTTCACCAGCGCCCATCGTGCCAACCGCTCCCCCACGTCCAGCTTGTTCTTAGGATGAATATCGGTGGCGTCACCAATGTCGGTGGCAACGGCCATCCCCGTGTGCGATAGCTCCAAACACCTGCGCTGGGTTTCCCGCATCTGGGCCCAGCCGTCACCCCCGGCCGGATCATCCGAAGGGTTCTGCCAGGCGGCAAGTTGCACGAAGTAAAACGGCAACTCAGGATCTCCAAACCAGGTCCGCCAGTCGGCCAGCATGGCCCGTTTTTTCTCGATGTATTGCAGGCCATCGGCGGCGTTACCGGCATTGTTTTCACCCTGGTACCACAGCACGCCCCGCAGGGCGAACGGAACCAAGGGGGCAATCATCCCGTTATGCAGGGTTACACACCGTGGCCGGAACCCTTTCTCGCCGAATGGAAATTCAGGGATCGCCGGTGGCATGGGAAGCGGCTTCCCAGTCTGCAGCGATTGACGGCATAGTGCCGTCCACTCTTCAACGGCAGGGAGCGCGGCGGCCAGATCGCGCTGGTAAGTGGCCAGAGACTCCCGCATCTGATTGCCATACGCGGCCAAGGCCGGTGTGTTCATCAACGTGTTTTGAGACATCCAGAGTTCGATATTGGTGCCGCCCACACTCGATCGCAGCAACCCAATGGGCACGCCCGTTTCTTGTTGCACCCGGCGCGCAAAGTAAAACCCAACGGCCGTGAATCCAGGCGCCGTCTGCGGTGAACAGACCGACCAGCGCCCCTTCACATCAGTTTGGGGCGTGGCCGCGAAGTGATATTCTACCCCGAACTGGCGAATCTGGGGGAAATCCGCGTTCTGGATGTCGTCAGGCGCATCACACCCACCCAGCCCCCATTCCATGTTGGACTGACCACTGCAAAGCCAGACATCCCCCAGCAACAGGTCCTGGATCAACAACCGGTTCTTCCCCTCCACGGTCATTTCCAGGGGCGTCTTGGAAACCGGCTGTGGCCGCAGAGTGACCTGCCACCGGCCATCCGCGTCGGCAACCCCCTCAACGCTTTCCGACCCCAGCGTGACCCTGACCCTTTCACCAGGCTCTGCCCAGCCCCACACCGGTAAGGGCCGATCTCGCTGAAGCACCATGTGGTCGGCAAACAACGCCGGCATCCGGACCTCGGCCTGAACCTGCTGGATCATCCAATCCCAGGCCAAACCCAACCCCAGCACAGCCAGACTCACGCGGATCCCAAAGCAACGGTTCACAGTACAGGCTCCAGACGCCCTTGGAACGGCGAGGATGGGTAAGGTTTTGACCCTGCCCAGCCTAGACACTGCCGGTGCCCGTGTCAGCTATCCACCGCAATTTCCAGCCAAAAGGCTCCAGCAAACGGAGTCGATGCGGTACTATAATTTATGTCAATCTTTAGCCCGCGGCAGAACCCGCTCCAATTTCTTCTTGTCATTCAGTCAGGAAAATTCTATCACAGTCCATGACCATGGTGCAGGTTGCTTGCGCACTGCTGAAACGCGACGATCCTGGATCCGCAATATGGGCCAAAGTCTGGCAATGCTGACGGTATCGGCATCTCCGCTCAACGTGTGGTCTCAGGAGCCAACCTACCGGTCTCCCTACCAGTTGAAGTATCGCCACCCTGTTGAACAGCTCGAAGCCGGCTTCCAGGAACCACCCTGGAATAATGTGCGTGAAGAGTCTGCAATTCCGTATCACGAATGGTACGAACGTCGGCTGGAACGCAAACTGGGAGCCTGGGGCCCACACGCGCGGCAGTATCCTGCGGCACCCGGCCTGGAACAACGCGACCCAACCTGGCTGCAAGACCGGGTGATCTTCACCGCCACCCGCTGGATTGGCTACCCGTACCAGCACCACCACATCCCAGACTGGAACCCACCAGCCCAATGGCCCTGGCATAAGGTGGCCTACGGAAAGAACTCGCGCGGAATTGACTGCAGCAACTTCAGCTCGTTTTATTACAACTACGGGCTGGGAATCAAGCTTGACACCGGCATCCGCCCCCAGGCCGAGCGGCTTGAAGTACGTGGGCCAGGCGGGCGAGGAGTCCTGCCAATCGCACGCATTGATCGTGTTCCCTACGCCCAGCTCGTCCAGGAGTTACAGCCGGCCGACCTGCTCTATATCAAGAACGATCAGGGCAAGGTGGCTCACGTCATCATGTGGCTGGGTGAGGTTGGTGTTGCACCCGACAGCGTGCCCCTGATTATTGACTCGACCGGGTCTGGCCATACCGACTCCGCAGGCACTCCAATCCCGATTGGCGTTCATATTCGGCCATTCTCGGAACAGAGCTGGTACGCCAAAGATTTCTCGCACGCCCATCGGATTATTCGGGGTATCGCCCAGGTGCGTGAGGGAGAAACCGCCGAGGCTGAAGAGGGTGGAGCGCTGGAACCGTGAGCCGGCCAGGGATTGAAATGGCAGTGGCTTCGTGAGCATGATTCTCAGACGCGACCGTTGCCAGGACACTCACCCTTGAACCGTCGGTACTACCGAACACGGTTCATCCTGGCGTCATTATTCGCCGGTGACCGGCGAATGAGCAACACCGACCAAAACTGAACGTGACAGTACGTTCCCGCATCGATAACGCTGATGGTCTTTGAATGGCCCACAGGCTGAAGGGCAACGGCTATCGACGTGAACAGCCTGCGCATCACCAACGGCAGGGAGAGACATTCACTTACGCTTTGTAACGGCTTTCTGGATAGAGCAGATCATCCATGATCAGTGAAGCCATACTCACCTGGAAATTGCTGCAGGAGGCACGCGCGGCTTCACGGCGGCCACAGGCCTGGTTTCGTGCGCGTCAAGAATCGGGCATGAAGCGTTTGCTAATCCATGCTTATCAGAAAGTGCCGCTCTACCAACGGCTCTATAACGCGGCGGGTTTCAACCCAGAGTCGTTCCGGACCCTTGAGGATCTGCCACGGATCCCACCGTTGACCAAAGCGCTTCTGAAGCAGACGCGGGCTGAGGATTCGGTGGCTTTGGGTACGAACCTCTCCCACTGCCAGTTGGTTTCGACCAGTGGCTCGACCGGAATGCCACTGCAAATCGTGCTGGGCCCTTATGAACGGTGCTGGCATCGCGCCGTGGCCTGGCGGGTGCTGTTTGAGCATGGATTCCGGTGGACCGACCGAACACTGGAAATTCGCATGGCGCTAGGACCCATCCAGCGGATCCAGAAACTGGGAATTGCCCCCAAGGACTGGGGCTCAATCCTGGATCCACCAGCGAAGTGGGCGCATCAACTGGCTCAAAGACGGCATGAATGCGTGGTGGCCGGTGCCGGAACTCTGGAATTGCTGGCCGAGGCCGTGACAGGCGGTGAAACTCGGCCGCCTCGCATTGTGATCTCTGACAGCGAACCCCTGACACCCCGGGCACGTGCTCAAGTTCATGCAAAACTGGGAACCGATCCAGTTGATGTTTATGGGCTGGTGGAAGTCTCAAATTTTGCATGGCAATGCGAACAGCGGGACCAGTTTCATGTGAGTGCCGACAGCCACATTGTGGAGGTGGCGGCACCGCCAGGACAGACCGGAAATCTACTGGTGACCGCGCTAGGAATGTGGACGATGCCAATGATTCGGTACGAAACGGGAGACCTGGCCGAGATCGCCACACAAACCTGCCCATGCGGCAGGACATTGCCGGGATTGAAGGCCGTACATGGCAGGGCTGTGGATTCGATCAGGCTCGGAAACGGTCGATATCTCCTCTGGCCTTATTTTCATGAACTGCTTGGTACCGAGCAGGATCTCCTGGAATGGCAAGTCTGCCAAGAAACGCCGCGTGACCTGCTTGTGAAGGCCGTGTTACGCTCACCAGATACCAATACCGTCAAACGGATTGAATCCCGCTTACGTTGTCAGTTGCCAACGGAATTACGAGTGAAGGTAGAATCAGTAAGCAGCATTCCAGCCGAACGGAATGGAAAGCGTAAATTGATTGTTCCTCTAGGTGATGTATAAGGGTTAGAACGAAAGCGTCCCTTGTGGCGTGGGTTGACTTCGGTCCATAATCCCTTGCAATGAACGGGTGATGGGTGGCCAGAGTTGCAGGTTTTGCGAGACAGCATGAATCCCCCTGATACCCTGACCTCTAACTTTGGTGATTACTGGGACGCAGTTGGCTGCCACTGGCAGAAGAGGGGTCACTACCGACTGTGGCGACAGTTTAGCGACCGGCAGCAACTTGCACTGATTGACCGCTGGCTGCCGATCGCACCACAGGGAACCGACGGACCACCGCTCCATGTTCTGAAAACCGATTTATTCGATGAAGTGGCAGGCAAGGGGTTAGTGCATCATCTGCAGGCCAGAGGGAGTCTGGTCACGGGAATTGATGTTTCGCCAATGATTGTTGAGACCGCGTTGGAGCGATATCCAGCCCTGGAAGCCGTGGTCGCGGAAATCCGCGAGCTACCATTTGCAGATGCCACTTTCGATCTGATTTATTCAGGCTCTACACTTGACCACTTGGCCTCGGAATCCGAAATCCAGAACGCGATCCTGGAACTCGAACGTGTGCTCCGCCCTGGCGGCACCTTGATTCTGACCCTGGACAACCTGGCCAATCCCCTGATCTGGCTGCGAAACGGACCGCTCTACGCGGTGCTGCGCCGGTGCGGGATCGTACCCTACCAGGTCGGTACAACCTTGGGTCCGAAGGGGCTCGAAAATGCGGTCCGTCGATCTGGTTTGAAGATCTTGAACAAGACCTCGGTCGTGCACTGTCCGCGGATGTTTGCGGTTCTCGGTTCCCGACTGCTGGAAAACTTTAGCTCCAAGGTGCAAGAATCGTATTGCAGGTTCCTGGAGTCGTGGGAATTACTCGAAGGCAGGCCAACCCAGTATCTTACGGGCTATTACATTGCCATGCACGCGGTGAAGCCTGAAAAGTGACCGCATCCAACTTGGGCGAGTCACCTCAACTGATGACCAACTCTCGTGGCGAGTTCACCCCCAACATCGCCTTCAAAACCGCGACTCAGGCACGCGATGCCAGGGCATTCTGACTGAGAAAAATATCAGCCCGCTCGTGGGGAGCCTCTCGGCCTGGAATTTGCGCCACACGTTCGAAGGCACCCGTGCGCTCGATCACATCCGCAAACTTGGGATACATGTAAACGATAACCATTTGCTCCGAGGATTCCTGGAGTCGCTTGACCAGTCTGGAGACGACATGCTCTACCACCGGCGCAGGAAACGGATTGAACAGGTAGATCAGCAAAGGGCCCGCCGGCAACTCGTATTCCAGCACATCCGCAACCACCAGTTCCACCCGATGATCCCGGCCAGATTTTGCAAGATTTTGTCTGGTAATCGTCAGACACGGTTCTGAGATATCCACACCAATCACACGACGAAACGGATAACCGGCCGCAATCAGGAGTGGCTTCCCTTTACCACAGCCGAGGTCGATGAATGTGAACCCAGTCAGGTCCAGGGGCACACTATCAAGGGCGGCGAGAATTGCCGAGGCACTGGCGGTTTCATAACGGTGGACCGGAATTCCAAGCCGGGACCGCGTTTCAAGCAGTCGATTGGTATCCGTGCCATGGATCCGATCGAAACCATCACGCGAAAGTCGCCTGGCCGTGATCCAGTAGCCCGGACGTCTCAGCAGTTTGCGGATTTTACGAACCAGACGACGTGGCAACGAAACCTGGCTCATGGCTTGCCCCTTTCCCGCGTGCAGAGACGTAGGACTGGCTCAGGTACGGGCATACCTGGCACAAGATGTTTTCCAGCTTACAAAACGCAATTTTGCAATGAACCTGAGCGCCTGAAAGCTCAAGCGCAATTCGAGCCAACTTCTCCTCACCACGCCCCTTAATCAGCACTACATCTTGGGCCTGAAGCTCGGAACGGAGTAAGGTCACAGCCTCATCAATGGTTTGGACCTCATCCACCTGGACGCCAGGCGGCAGATTTGTAAAACCTCTGCGATACAACCGGGCGCGTTTCCCAACCAGCACAATCCGGTCGGCGAATGCCGCGACTTGCATTCCAAGCTGAGTATACTTATCGCCACGCGGCCACTGCGGTCGATAAAGGCTGCCCAGGACCACGATCTTGCGCGGGGCCTTCATCTCGGCCAATGTCCGCAGGGCCGACTGAACCGTTTCAAAACCGGCCTTGAAATCATCGCAAATGGCCGTGGCACCAGAACTCAGTCTGATCGGCTGCATCCGTCCTGGTGTGGGAGACAAACTCTCCAGTTTGGTCCTGAGCAATTCCAGGCTCGTGCCCAGGGCTCGACCGGCAGCCACCGCCGCAACCAGAGAACGAACGGCGTCCCGGCCCACCAGTTGACTATGGACCTCCACCGACATTCCCTGTGCGCAGAGCAGAAACCGCGTCCCGGTGGGGCGGATCTCGAGTTGCTCGGCCCTGAAATCACAGTCCGGCGATAACCCAAAGGTGACCACACGCGCCTTGGTCAGGGTGGCCATGCGCATCACAACAGGATCATCACCGTTGAGAATGGCCAGCCCATCCCTGCGTAAAGCACGGACGATCACGGCCTTCTCTTGCCACAACTCTTTACCTCCGCGATGGAATCTCCGCACATGGTCGGAGGCGATCGCCGTCATGATCACCATGTCGGGCCTGAAAACCCAGGCATACCGGTCCATCTGGCCAGGTGTTCCAATACCAATCTCAAGGGGAACACAAGGAGTACGCGCGCCTTGACGAATCAGGTTCCAGCCGGCTGCACCAAAACAATTATCTCCCTCATGAATCCAAGCCGGCGTATGACCAAGAAGCAGGGCACTGGTTGCACGAGTGGTTGTGGTTTTTCCTACCGAACCCGTGATCAATACCAACCGCTGCCGGCTGCGTGTAACCTGACGATAACAGGCCACGAACGGAGCAATCAGGCCCCAGCTATAATAATTCAGCAATTGTAAACAGCGATCCCAGGCGAAAAACTGAGATCGGTTCAAGAACCGCACGTCAATTCCAACCCTCCAACCCTGTTGCAGCCGCAGTTATCCAATCTCATTCCAGCAAGTTTGCCATGATTAGAAAACGCATGCACATCACAAAGTATCAAACTTGAGGCCCAGGTCAAACATTGGCTGATGTAGACTGGTCTTAAATTACGGACATTACGCACGACTGTCGACTGAAGTTCTGAAAAATCGCGATGATCGTCGATTATCCTGGTTTTGAAACTCGGCACCCATCCCAGGTCTTTGGCATGAAAATGGCCAGATCGCCATTGATCATTCAGTGACAGGTTTCAGAGTGTGGCCCGGACAGCCTTGATTTCTGACCCGAATCCAACGATAGCGAGAGACGGCTGTCCTCCATCCAAGTCTTCGACAATCTGGAGACCTTGGTGGCTCCGGTGAACGCCTTGAAAATAAGACACCTCAAACAATCATCAATAAGCGGCCTCTCGAAATCCAAAACGGAACACAGAAACCTGGACGCATGGTTAGTAAGACTCTTCAAATACCTCGCCTGACAAACGGCATCGTCACCAAAAGGAATGTACTTCACAACGCATGAAAATTTCATAAAATCTCCAGATCCACTACAGTCGTGCACTCATGACTCACGGGAACAGGCAGACGGTTCACAGTCTAAAAAACAGGCTTGCGATTCACATAACCAAAGGTCCAGTCATGAGTAAATGCGGACGACTGCCGGATTTCATTGTGGTGGGGTCTGTCAAGTGCGGAACGACGAGTCTTCACTACTATCTTTCACA
Source organism: uncultured Planctomycetales bacterium (assembly GCA_903926465.1). GTDB lineage: Bacteria > Planctomycetota > Planctomycetia > Isosphaerales > Isosphaeraceae > CAIYJE01. Next base: position 10,048 of record CAIYJE010000070.1, on the reverse strand, counting down.
ACATCCCGATGTGCACGTCTCACGCCCCAAGGAACTGAACTTCTTTATGGGTGAAGAAGCCGCAACACCCACCATGCCTATATCGAAAGGGACCAACTGGGGCCGCGGGATCAACTGGTACCGCAGTCACTTTGTGACCACCAAACGGGTCTGTGGGGAAATCTCACCCGGTTACGTACAAGCGAACTGGCTACCACTTGTGGTGGAACGTATGCGTCTGATCATTCCAGAGGCCCGGATTCTGCTTCTGGTCCGAGAACCACTGGACCGGTTGTGGTCTCACTACCTCATGGAGCGGCTCAATGCCACCTCGGCCCCGGAGACATTCGCGGAATTCGTAGCCGATCCCCGTTACGCGGTCTTTCGATACTTTTCGGATTACGGATCTCAACTGAAAACGATTCTCGAATACTACCCAAAAGCGTCAATCCACGTCGTAGAATCCGCCGCGCTCGACCACGATCGCGAACGTACGCTCCGTGAGATTTTTCAGTTCCTGGGGGTCGATCCCGAATTTCGTTCTCCTGCTTTTCAGCGCAGAGTTTTTGAAGGCAAGCGTCGCCGGTTTCCCAGTACGACCGGTGTCCGAATCCTCCAATCATCATGGCTGAGTACCTCAAAACGCCTGCTTCCGTTTACGGTCTATGAAACGCTGCGAAACCTGGCTCTTCTGCCGTTCTCAACAGCCGCGCCCTCCAGGGACTTACCCGCTGCTGTCAGGCAGAAATTACTGGAGCACTTTCGCCAGGAAGTCACGCTCGCTCGCCAGCTCAGCGGCTTGCCACTCACCTCGCTCGAGATCTGAAACCAAGCCACAACCAGGGGTATCGTCTCTTGATGGATAGGAAGGCCTCTCGCAATGAAGCACGCAACTGAGAGTGTCTCCCCAGACCCAGACGTGCCAACGCCTTCCATTCGAGTCGCATCTATCGACTTACTCAGGGGCCTGGTCATGGTTTTGATGGTACTCGACCATGTTCGCGCATATTTCGGAAACAGCGACCTTGATCCGACCAACCTGGCGGTTACGACACCTGCGGCATTTTTCACGCGATGGGTAACCCATTTCTGTGCCCCAACTTTTGTACTGCTCGCCGGCGTAAGTGCGTTCCTGTGGGGGAGGAACCGGACCCTGGGGGAACAGTCTCGTCATTTGCTAACGCGCGGGCTGATGTTGATCATTCTTGAGCAAACCTGGGTGAACGTGACCATGTTTTTCACCTACCCTCAAGCTCTGCTCGGCACGGTTTTGTGGGCAATCGGCTGGTCCATGATCTCGCTTGCGGTCTTGATCCATCTGCCTCGGACCATGGTTGGAGTGATCGGCCTTGGAGTGATCGGCGGGCATAACCTCTTCGATGGCGTCCAGGTGCAAGGGAAATATCTCTCGGCCCTCTGGGACCTACTCCATGTGAGCGGATTCCGCAGCATCGGTGGCCTACCAATCTTGCTCCTGTACCCGCTTGTTCCCTGGATTGGCCTGATGGCATGTGGGTACGCGATGGGGCCGTTGTTCACGAAACCCAGCGAGCAGCGGCAACCGATCCTGCAAATGCTGGGATGGAGTACCATTAGTGGTTTTTTGATTCTGAGGTGGTTGAACGTTTATGGAGATCCCGACCCTTGGACTCCGCAAGCCAGTACCCTGGGTACAGTCATGGCATTTCTCAACTGCCAGAAGTATCCACCATCGCTATTATTTCTGTTGATGACGATCGGCCCTGCGCTGCTGGCCTTAACCGTTCTTGATGGCGGCCTGGGTCGGGCCGGGCAACCGTTGCTCGTCTTCGGCCGGTCACCCCTGTTCTTTTATCTACTCCAGTGGCCGCTCGTGCATTCGCTCGCCGTGATCGTGGCCTGGTTCCAGGGCTTTCCGATCGACTGGTTATTCCGGTTTCTGGCGGATTCACCGGACGGGTACGGCAATAGCCTGGCCGTGACTTATCTCTTCTGGGTCATTGCCATCGCCTTGCTTTACTGGCCATGCGTCTGTTACGCGAACTGGCGCCGACCAGCATAGGCTGACACGGTTCGGAGAATTGCTTCAACACTCAGGTGCTATGGGCGGAATGGGCTGACGCACGATCACAATCGAAGCAGGCTACCCATGAACCAACGCGACCCAACTAAACCGTCAGGGCCTCGGTCTGGGCTAGAAAGTTATCCGCGTAGTGGCCGCCCAGTTCCAGTAACTCGTCATGCGTGCCACGCTCGATGATTCCGCCCTGATCCAGCACAATGATCTGGTCGGCCCGGCGAATCGAGGCCGCCTTGTGAGACACCACCACCCGGGTCCGGCCCGGCAGGTGCTCCACCAGCGCATCTTGAATCCGGGACTCGGTCTCGGCATCGAGCGCGCTGGTGCAGTCATCGAGCAGCAAGACCATCGGGTTGGCCACCAAGGCCCGGGCCAGGGCCATCCGCTGTCGCTGGCCGCCAGAAAGAGACTGGCCGCGTTCCCCGACCGGAGTATCCAGCCCCTGGGGCATGGCGCGCACCGTGCGAGCCAGATCGGCCAGTTCCAGCGCCTTCCAGAGCATGGCGTCGGTGGCATTGGCCACCGCATAGGCCAGGTTCGATCGGATCGTTCCCTCGAAGAGTAACGCCTGCTGGGGCACCAGCGCCACGGCACGCCGGAGGTCGTCACTCTTGAGATCTCGCACATCCTCACCATCGAACAGAACCGCGCCCTGGCCCTCGGCCACGTCATAAATGCGCGCGGCCAGCGCCAGCAGGGTGCTCTTGCCCGCTCCGCTGGGGCCCAGCACCCCCAGCATCGTTCCCGGTTCAATCTCAAGATCAATGCCGTTGAGAATATCGGGCCCTTCCGGCAGATACCCAAACCGCACGTCCCGGAACTCAATCCCCCCACGTGGCCGCTGGATGGGCAGGGCATCGGCACGGTCGGAAACCGGTTCCGGCTCCCCGAACACTTCAAACAGCCGCTCAATCGAGATGGACGTGGCCTGGGCTGTGGCCTGAAACTGAGTGAGCCGCACAATCGGTCCGTAAAGCTGCCCCACCAGAGAGTAAAATGCCAGCAGGCCGCCCACGGTCAAGCTTCCCTGACCCACAAACCAGGCCCCGAGCGCCAGCACAATTACCGTACCCAGGCCGCTGATCATGGTGGCCAGCACACCCAAATAAGAGTTCACCTTGGTGTTCTGCCAGCTCAGGCGGCGATGCTCGTCAATCCGGGCATCGAGCGAGGCAAGCTCCGCGTCTTCACGCGCAAACGAGCGCACCACCCGCACGGCCGAGACCCGCTCACTGAGCAACGCGTAAATCGCCGAAATCTGCGCCCGGATGCCCAGCGACAACTTGTGAATCTTGGCTGAGAACAGGTTCTGATTCACCGCGTATAACGGCACCACCACCAATGCGACCAGGGCCAACCGCCAGTCCAAGGTTACCAGCACAAACGCAATCCCGAATGCCAGGATCAGGTCGTTGATCAGTTGCAGCAGGCCGCTGTTAACAAAGCTCAGGATTGAGCCCACGTCACTGGTCACGCGGGCCATCAACCGGCCTGTCTGCTGGGTGTCAAAATAGGCCATCGGAAGGCGCATTAGCTTGGAGTGCAGGGCGGTGCGCAAGGCCACCACCACCTCCTGGCTCACCCGGCCCGTGGTATCACTCACCCACCACGAAAGCACAGCCCGCAGCAAGTGGCAGACAATCATCACCACCAGTGCCAGCAACAGGCCCCGGCTCAACTCGGTGCGTGCACTTTCGGGCAAGCTGTCTTTGTGCCCCATGAAGTTCACCAGGCGATCGACCATCCAGCCCTGGAGCAGCGGGATTGGCAGCATGAGCGCCGACTGCCCCAGCAGCCCGCCGAGCGCCAGCGTAAAGGTCCAGCGATACGGCCTGAGGAAGTGTTTTTCAAGTCGCGTGAACGACTTCACAAAGCCTTCGGTTGGTTTCTTTTCTTCGGTATCCATGGTCAAGAGGTCCCCGCTCTCAAGCTTCCCACCAGCGGCGCCCAGTTCAAGGGTTCATCATCGGCCAGCGGGGCCGGCCGGCTGGCCACCCTGGCCAGGGCAGGGGCCCCAAACTGACGCAGACAGAGCTGCGAATAGAGCCCATCGCGGTTAGCCATCAGTTGTTGATGTGTCCCTTTCTGGATCACCAGGCCACCGTCCATGACCACAATCTGATCACTATCAACAATGGTCGAGAGCCGGTGCGCGATGATCAGCGCGGTGCGGCCTCGCAGTAGGTTCACCAGCGCGGCCTGAATCAGAGCCTCGGAAGCCGAATCGAGCGAGCTGGTGGCCTCATCAAAAACAACCAGGGCCGGATCCAGACAAAGTGCCCGGGCAATGGCCAGCCGCTGACGTTCTCCCTGGCTGAGCTTGTGCCCGCCCTCGCCCACAATCGTCTGGTAGCCCAAGGGCAACGCGGTGGCAAAGTCATGTACCAGGGCCGCGCGGGCGGCGGCCTCCACCTGCTCGTCGGTGGCATGGGGGTTGCCATAGCGAATGTTTTCCGCCACCGTGGCCCGAAAGATGATGGGCTCCTGAAGCACCACCCCGATCTGCCGCCTGAGGTCCGACGCCGCCACCGCGCGAAGCGAGGTGCCATCGAGCCGGACCTCACCCCAGGTGGGGTCATAAAACCGTAGCAGCAGGTTCACCAGCGTGGTCTTGCCGCAGCCGGTGGGGCCCACCAAAGCCACCTTCTGACCAGGCTCAAGCTCCAGCCGGATATCCCAGACCACCGGTTGATCAGAGACATACCCAAACCCCACCCGGTCAAACGCCACCTTCCCACGCGCCCGCTGGAGCGGTACCGGATGGGTTGGCTCAACCACCTCGGGTTCCAGGTCCAGAATCTCACCCAGCCGATCGACCGAGGCGCCCGCCTGCTCAAACACATAGGCCAGGTCGGCGAGCCGGGCGATGGGGCCAAACAGCAGGCCCGCCAACGCGGCCGTGGAAACCACCTCGCCGGGGGTCATCCGGCCGGCCAGCACCTCAAAGCCGCACACACCAAAAACCAGTGAGGTGCCCACGCCACTGATGGCGCCACTCAGGTTCCCAAAGCTGGCACGCAGCCGGGCCTCCCGGACGCGGGGCCCGTGCGCATCTTCCAGCTCAGCCACAAAGCCGGTCCGCTCGGTGGCTTCGGTGGCGTGCGCCTTGATCACCAGCACCCCGTCCAGCTTCTCCTTGAGGTGGCCAAAGATCACGTCCATCTTGTCGCGAATCACCTGGCTGGTCTGGCGAATCTGCCCCATGAAGTACCGAAAATTCAGGGCGTACAGCGGCACAATGGCCAGCATCACCAGCGCCAGGCGAAAATTGCGCGTGAAAAGCAGCACCGTGATCGCCAGCGTGGTGGCCAGGTCGGTCAGAATGCTGAAGGACTGGCCGGTGACGAACATCTGGATCGCACCCACGTCGTCCATGATCCGGGCAATGATCGAGCCGGTGGGGGTCTTGTCGTAATACGAGAGCCCCAGGCGCTGCAGCTTGTCGTACACCTCATGCCGCAGGTTGCGCACCAGCGACTGGCCCACATGGCTGATCACCAGGCCGTTGACCATCCCCAGAATGGCCTGACCCACAAACACGGCGAACAGGGCGAGCGGGTAAAAGGGCAGCCGCTCCCAGTGCCCGGCGGTAATGACCTGGTCAATCAGTTCCTGCACCAATAATGGGGCCGCCAGGTTCAGCACGCAGGCCAAGCCCGTGAGCAGGCTGGCCACCAGAACCCAGTGACGATACGGTTGCAACCAGTGCCAGATCCGGCGAAACGTGTGCACGGTCGACTATCCCTCGTCTCGGTTCCACGCCTGCAATCCTGGCGAACCCGCCAGAGTTCAAAAGCCACGGGCCCATTATACGGGTGTGGCAAATCGGCTGTGACACAAAGCCCTGAAACTGCCAATTTCGAGCCTGTTTCCTGAGAATTTCTCCAGGCCGCCCCTTGGCCGGCACGGTAGAATTCAGCCACAATCGCCTGGGGCTGTGTTCCATTCCCCCGTCCCGAGCATTGCCAGCACAACCCCACCCACCGGGAAGAGACTTTATGACTGTGCTCCTGGCCAAGTTTCAGACCTACCCGCGCTGCGCTAGCCTGAGCCTGGGCGGACTGCTCGCCTGGCTGCCGGCCATGCACTTGCCCGCTCAGGAAGTGATCTACAGCCAGGCAAGCAACGGCGGTTACAGCCGTTACGAACAGTACGGCTACGGACCCAATGCCGTGGTGCGATACCAAGGGACCGAAACCACCCCGTACGGCCAAGGGGTCAGCGTGCAGTCCAGCGGCAATGTGCAGCGGGTGGGGACCGCGCCCCAGTTCGGCACCATCGCGGGCACCCGAGTTAACAGCCAGGGGCCCAGCCCCGGCGGGCTCTACCAAAGCCTGGGTCCAGGGGTCCAGACCCAGGGCCAGATCCAGTATCAGGCGACCGGGCAGCCCTACTACCAGCAAACCCCTTACGGCATGGTTCTGGTACGCCCCCAGCCATACTTCGTGCAACAGTCGGCCGCCGGCCCCCAGCCACGCATGGCAACCAGCGTGCCCGGCCAACCTTCCAGGCCACCGGTTCAGATGCAACAGGCTCCCGCCGGTAGAGTACCGGTTCAAATGCAACAGGCTCCCGCCGGTAGAGCACCCGGCCAGATGCAACAAGCTCCCGCCGGCCGGCCACCGGTTCAGATGCAACAGGCTCCAGGCCGGAGCCAGTTCACCCAGCCCGCTCCCGCCTCGGTGGTTCCGCCGCCACCAGCGGCCTTGCCCCCGCCCTGAGTGGGCCAGGCCAGCCTGATGGAACCAACGGCTGGGTTAGAACCAGAGGTTTCGTCCGATGCGGTTAGTGCGGGTTCGTACTATAATGACAACCGTCAGGGCCTGACCCAGCACCGCTGGTTCGGGTCGATTGGGAACCGCCGGTGTTTTCAGAACTTCCTCGGAGAGAGAGCCATGTCGCCTCTGCAACCCTCACGCCACACGCGTCGATCGTTCCTGAAAGACGGGTCGGTGCTGGTTGGTTCCCTGTCGCTGGCACCCGCCTGGTTGCGTGGCCAAGATGCGCCAGCGCCAGCCACGGCCGAGGCCCTGATGCGCACGGGGGTGGCGTTTCTCAAACCCCGGCAAGAAGAGAACGGCGGCTGGTCCACCAGCCGGAATGAGCCGGGAATCACGGCCCTGGTGCTGACCGGCCTGCTCAAATCCAAGCAGGCAACCCCCAACGAGCCGGTGATTCGCAAAGGGCTAGGCTATCTCGAACAGTTCCTTCGCCCCCAGGGCGGGTTCGATGGGGCCCACGCCAACTACACCACGGCCATCACCCTCATGGCCTACAAAGAAGCCAACGCCGGCGGTACCTACGATAGCCTGATCAAGGGGGGCCAAGACTTCCTCAAAACCATGCAGTGGGACCAGAGCGAGGGAAAAGATCCCAAAGACGCGTTCTACGGCGGGGCCGGTTACGGCGGCTCGAACAGCCGCCCCGACCTGTCCAACACAGCCTTCATGATCGAAGCCCTGCGTGACACGGGGCTACCGGCCGATGATCCTGCGCTCCAGAAGGCGCTCCAGTTCGTGTCTCGCTGCCAGAACTTTGAAAGTGAGTTCAATGACCAGCCCTGGGCCGGCAAGGTCAATGACGGCGGCTTCATCTACACCGCGGCCAACGGTGGCCAGAGCATGGCCAGCGAGGTTGAAGGGGGCGGCGGCGGGCTGCGATCTTACGGCAGCATGACCTACGCCGGGTTCAAGAGCATGGTCTATGCCGGCCTGAGCAAAGACGACCCCCGCGTGAAGGCGGCCCTGGCATACATTGCCAAGAACTACAGCGTGGATGAAAACCCAGGCATGGGCGAGAAGGGGCTGTATTATTACTACCAGGCGTTTGCCAAGGCCATGAGCGCGCTAGGCGAAGATCAGTTCACAGACGCGCAAGGGAAAAAACATGACTGGCGCGGCGAATTGGTGAACGCGCTGGCCAAGCGCCAGACCGCCGAAGGGGGCTGGGTCAACCCGGCCGACCGGTTCATGGAAGGGGACCCCAACCTGGTCACCGCGTATAGCCTGATCGCCCTGGCTTACACCCGACGTTCATCATGACGGAGGACAGCCGCCCCCGGCTGTCTCTGGATTTGAAGCCTCATAAACAGGACAGCCGAGCGCGGCTGTCCTACAGTACATAATCATGCCCCAGCTCAAATTCTTGCCAATCCTCGCCGGTGTCTGGTCCCTGGGGCTGGTGGCACTTGCAGGCGCGCAACAGACTGCTTCGCCCAAGACGAACAACCAGCCCGCGGGGCCGCCGCCGGCCTTGGTGCGTGCAGCGTTTGAGTTGCTGGGCCACTTCCATGAGAAGCCCGACGCCGACCGAGCCTGCGTGAACCTGGAGCAGATGCTCAAAACCCAGGCGCTGGCCGACCCGAGCTTTCAGGAGCGGCCCGATCGGTTCGTGATCTTGGCGCACGGCTACGGCCACCTGGCGCGTGGTAAGCAAGAACGGGTCCGGCTGTATGAACGATTCTTCCAAAAGGCCCGAGACACCGCCGGCCGACGGTTCATGCTGGCCGCGCTGGCATTGTGTGCTGATGACGAAACCCCGGCCGCCCTCACCGCCTGGCAGAAGAACGAGGCATTCCGCGATGTCTGGCCCGAGATCGAGGAAATCCAGGCCGCGCTCAGCGACCAATCGCTCAAACTACCGCGAGATCGGGAACCACGAACGCCGCTGGACCTGGACCTGCTGTGGATTGATTTCTATGTCACGGGCGACTATCCGCCCATCGAAAAGATCTTGAACGTACTCGACCGGCCTGATGTGATCCGTACCCGGATCCAGAAAGTGATCGCCTCGAACCCGCAGGCGGGGACCGACCTTGAGCCGGTGCTCCAGACCCTGGGCATGACCGACCCCAAAAACCCGGCCTTGCTCTCGGAACTGGATCTGGATTATCTGGCCAGCGTTCGCCGTCCGGGCGCCAAGGGAGAGATAGCCGACGCCCTGACATCACTCAACGAAAAACTGGGCCTCACCCGTGAAGACTGGACCGGAATTGTGATGAAGGGTGCCGCCAACTGGTCCATGAGTTCCAATAGCCGGCAGCACCGCAGGCTGGTTGAACTCCTGGAAGACCAAGTTTCCACACGCCCACCCAAAAGCCAGGCACACATCCAGCACTGGCTCCAGCCACCCGTTGAGCAGCCGCAACAAAAGAGATCAGACAAAGCGAAGTAAGCTCGTGGCCGCATCTATGAAGACTCCATGAACTCGCTGCGATCGTCAATGAAGCAATTGATCTAGACAGGCTTAATAGATCTAGACTTGAACACAGGTAGATTTGAAAACGCAATAGTATTCCTACAAGGGTAAGCAGGTGGGGAATTGGGGACTGGCTCCGACGGCTTCGAGGTGCCTGTCCCCAATTCCAAAGGCTGAGCCGGGTGATTGGATCGGTTGAAATCCTTAGGTCGTGTGGACACCTAGCCGGGAATTTGGGTAGTTTTCGGCCTCCCCACCACGCCAAGGAAGGCCACCCATGCTGCACCGACACGCGATGTCCGACGCCGACTGGAACCGCATCAAGGATCTTTGACCCGGTCGACCTGGCCAAACAGGCTGGATTGCGAAAGACAACAGACTGTTTGTCGATGCTGTTCTCTGGATCGCTCGGACGGGTGCTCCTTGGCGAGATCTTCCCGAACGGTTCGGAAACTGGAACAGTGTCTGGCGACGATATGATCGTTGGGCCGCCAAGGGAACTTGGGAACTGATCTTCGACGCTCTGCAAGATCCCGACCTGGAGTGGCGGATTCTTGACTCAACGATCATCCGCGCCGATCCGTGCGCGGCAGGCGCAAAAAAAAGCAAACGGCACAGGAGGCAAAGAAACCCAAGCCTTGGGACGGAGCCGAGGTGGATTCGGAACCAAGGTCCACGCTGCAGTGAGTGGGCTGTTGCCGGTGAAACACATCCTGACACCAGGCCAGGCCGCCGATGTCACTCAGGCAAAAACCTTGATCGAAGGCGTTCCTTTCGAGGTGGTGATTGCAGACAAAGGGTACGACTCGAAGG
>CAIYJE010000069.1 GCA_903926465.1 uncultured Planctomycetales bacterium | reverse complement strand
TGGCGGCGCTTCGAAATGCTGCGATTTCGTTCTTCAGAGTGAATGGCGTCAAGAACATCAGCGCTGAACTGAGAAACAACGCTTACCACGTTGAAGATCTATTGCCCAAGCTGGGTATTTTGAAATAGTCAAAAGCCCTGTAACCCTGGTGGCAATCTCTTCCTATCCTGGGCCAGAGATGCCAGTGAGGCGATGCATGGGGTTGTCTTGTGGGTTACGATGCGGTTAATGCTGAAGTCTGCTCGTTTAGAATGGGCTTTGGCGGAAACCTGATCTCGTCAATCGTCGATGGAACCGGAGGATTACATGTCATTGACTCGTCGACAAATGCTGATTGCGTCGGGCGCTGCCCTGCTCGGGCCAGCGGTTGCTGCTCGCCTGAACGCGGGCACTCTGGCATCCAAGAAGATTTTGTTCTTCACGAAGAGTTCAGGCTTTGAGCATCCGGCCATCCACCGCGATGGTGACAAGCTGGGTTATGCCGAGCGAGTTCTGCAGGAAATTGGCAAAGCTCATGGGTTTGAGGTGGTTTGTTCCAAAGACGGCAGTCTCATTGCGCCTGATAAGCTGGGCGAGTGGGATGCCTTCGTGTTTTATACCACCGGCGACCTGACCAAGTCTGGCACCGATAAGCAGCCACCCGTTTCCGAAGAGGGCCTGAAGGCCTTCATTGACCGGGTCCATTCCGGCAAGCTTGGCTTTGTTGGTGTCCACTCGGCAACCGATACCCTGGGCGACCATCGTGGCCTGGGTGACAAAGATCCCTACACCCAGATGATCGGTGGTCAGTTTAACGGTCACGGCGCACAGGGGCCTGTTGAGCTTTTCGTCACCGATCCCGCGTTCCCTGGAGCCACCGGCCTCAAAGACCGCTTCACGATGACCGATGAGTGGTACTCACAGAAATATCAGCCCGATGACCTGCACGTCATCCTGGCGCATGACACCTCGACCATGCAGAAGCTGGGCAATGACTACGCTCGGCCCAACTACCCTCAGACTTGGGCCAAGCCCTGGGGCGAAGGTCGAGTGTTCCACTCGTCTATGGGGCACCGCGAAGACGTTTGGGATAACCCAATTTTCCAGGGCCTGGTGCTCGGTGGTCTGACCTGGGCCACCCGACAGGCCGACTGTGACATCACCCCGAATGTCAAAAAGGTCACGCCGGAATTCCAGACCTTGCAGAAGAAGTAAGTCACTGCCAGTTTGCGGTCCGGCCTCCTTCGGGGGGCCGGGCCGGCTGCACTTCGGCCTATTGCGACCATATTTCAGGCGTAAAAAAGCCGCACCCGGGAATGGGAGCGGCGGCAACTTCACTCAAACCTGTTCCCTTACCAGCCATCAGCGATCGTTGGCGCTGTTCTGGTTTCGGCTCTCGTTGGTGGTCGTCGCAGAGTCACGCGAGGAATTGGTATTCGTATACATCGAGTTCAGGACACTCATGAGGGCCGAACGGCGACCCACCTGGCTCGAACCTGCTCCACGGCGAATCCGGGACGTGGCCCCAGCGTAAGTTGAACGCTGATCAGGCCCGGAAGGTTTCTTGGAATTCGCCCGACTCATGAAAAAAGACTCCTCAATCACTACAGAAAACCGACAGCAATCCTGCGATCTCAACGATTTCAGGGAATCTCTGCACTCGTAACGGCATGAGGTGCAAAGATTCGCTTGCGGATTGGAACTGGCACGGAGCTTTCCGGCGAGTTCCCGGCAAAACGCACGATCGTTCAAATCAACTCGCGGTCCAGGATCATGGAACCCTGAACCTTTTCACTGGGCGGTCACGTTCTTCGACCGATCGGATTCAGGGTTGAGATCCTGAAAAACCGAACCGAACTCACTACGCCCGCTCATCGAGCCCCAGTGCAAAACACGGCACCGCCGTGCAAAACAGGCCTGTCGTGGGCGAGAATATCGAACAGAGCTCGAAGTGACAAGGAAAAAGGGAGTTTTCTCCCGGATTGAGCGGAACGGGGCTGGCATATCTGTCCGGGGTTTCCTGGGCTCCTTGTTTTGCCTGAGTTGCCAAACGTTGGCGGGTCAGCCCGACCGACTGGGCTGGGGCCTCGTATCGTATGCTGAGCGGGGATCACGCAGGCGAAGCCGTATGCAGTGGGAAGAGGTGAGTCTGCCGGGGCGTCTGCTCTTGTAGTCCTACACAAGTCTGAATCACGCTTGAAAATAGGGTTGCTTGGCATACGGTAAGTCTTGAGGGCTGAAGGCCCGATTCATGACAGCCCAGCCCAACGGGCTGGGTGAGCTGATTCCCAAAAAAACTCTTGGGCTCCATGGGCGATCCAATTCGATTGGATC
>CAIYJE010000068.1 GCA_903926465.1 uncultured Planctomycetales bacterium | reverse complement strand
TGATAACGGCTGAGAACCTCGGGCCATTCCGAAATTGAAATCTTACGCTGCTGCATCAATGATCTCCTCCACGCACGGCACCATCGGGCATGAAGGGATCGTCGCGAATCATCAACCGGCTCGCCAGATGCGGTTAATCGGACGCTTACGGACAAGTTGCTTGCCAAGGGCCAGCTTGATGACGGCGAAGAGACGTATCCCGATGCGCTCAGCGATCTCGTTGGGGTTTATGAAGACGACAATCACGCGATCGAGCCAGCATCGGACGCTGACATGCTTCGTCATTTATTGGAAGCCAAGGGAGTAACGCAGGCCCAGTTGAGCCAGGAAGCAGGAATCGCCAAGTCCACTATCTCCGAGGTCCTGGCAGGAAAGAAGCCGTTCAGTCGTCAGATGATTCGCAAGCTGGCGGAGTTCTTCAAGGTTGATGTTCGTGTCTTGTCCGGAAATTTGTGAGTCGAATCCCGAATGACGCGCAAATCGGGAGGGGTGACAGGCACCTCGAAGCCGTCGGAACCAGTCCCCATTTTGAAATGGCCTCATACGTTAGCACGCATCAACTGAACCGCTCCTCCCGCCCGGCGGGAGAAGGTGGCCGAAGGCCGGATGAGGGAGACCGGGCCGAGTTGAAACACGCGGACCACGCGTGTAAACAGCCACACTTTCTCCACCCTGGAGGGCGAACTGGCGAGCCTTACCGCTGCTCAAGTCAACCTTGATCCGAAGATGCAATACTTCGAGCTTAACGCTTGCGATGAGAAGAACCGTGAAGGCAACTCCGTCCCAATCCGGGCCGACTTGGCGGCCGACCTGAAGCAATGGCTTGCCGATAAACTTGCCGACATCCAAGCCGAAGCAAGCCAGCGGGGCGAGCGGGGCCGAACCATCGACGTTCACGCCTTACGAACGACATTTGGAACCCTGCTCAGCTGGGGCGGGGTATCGCTCAGAACCACCCAAGCGGCAATGCGGCACTCTGACCCAAGCCTTACCGCCAATGTCTACACCGATCCGAAGCTACTGGATATCGGCGGGGCTCTCGATGCACTTCCGGCTTTACCGCTCAACGCCGAGCCCAGCAACGCCCGAGAGCAAGCCCGAGCCCTGAAGACTGGCACTTGCGACACTTTCCCGCTTGCACCGCTGCTTGCACCAACTGGAGACCAAAGGGGACAAACCGAAGGCAACCCTGGCAAAACCAAGCCCGTGGCCGTGCTTCGCTTCCCGGAACCGGCCGTTGCCGTAAGTGCATATCCTGACAACGAAAAAAGGGGCCTGACAGCGAGTGTCAGACCCCTTCATTCTATCGGGCCGAGGAGATTTGAACTCCTGACCTCTAGCACCCCAAGCTAGCGCGCTAGCCAGACTGCGCTACGGCCCGTTGCTCTGGCCCCACTTGCGACCAGCAGATTAGATTGTATGGTTCTGTGAAAAGCTGTCAATCAGAGTTTTGGAAGGTAGAGACAATTGGGATTCGCTCAAAGACTCAAAACCGCTGTGAAACAGGCTGGAAACCCGGTCCTGGTCGGTATCGATCCGCGTACGCCCATGCTCCCCGCCGGGTATCGAGATCGGTTCGAGCCGGGGATGGCCGGCCAGGCTGCCGCGTTCCAGGCGTTTAGCCACGAGGTTATCGACGTGGTCGCCGGCCGCGTGCCCGCCGTCAAATTCCAATGTGCCTTCTTTGAACAGCTTGGGCCGGCCGGAATGGTGGCCCTGAATGCCGCCGCAAGCTACGCCGGCTCCAAAGGCCTGCTGGTCATCATGGACGGGAAACGGAACGATATCGGTACCACGGCCGAAGCCTATGCCGAGGCCTACCTGGGCAACCGGCAGGCCGGCGAAACCGGCTGGTACTCCGATGCCCTGACCATTAACCCCTACCTTGGCAGCGAGGGAATTACCCCGTTCGTTCAGTCGGCACACGCTAGCCAGTGCGGCGTGTTTGCCCTGGTCCGGACCAGTAACCCCTCTGCGCGAGATTTTCAGGATCTGGTCGCCAGCGGCAAGCCGATCTATCGGCACGTGGCCGAACAACTCAACGGCTGGGCTCAACCGTTCCGAGATGAAACTGGGTACAGCCTGCTCGGGGCCGTGGTTGGGGCAACCTATCCGGCGGAACTGGCCGAGCTGAGAGCCGCCATGCCTGGGGTGATCTTTCTGGTACCCGGTTATGGTGCGCAAGGGGGGACCGCCAAAGATGTGGCCGCCGCGTTTGATGACGAGGGCTTTGGGGCAATTGTGAATAATTCCAGGGGTATCGTCTTCGCCTACCGCCAGCCAGAATTGCTGGCCAAGCATGCCGGGAACTGGCAGCGCTGCATTGAAGACGCCGTGCAAACCATGGCGGCCGACCTGGCAGCCCATACGCCGGCCGGCCGGATCCAGAAGTCAGCCTAGGGGTGATGGCTAGTCCGGCTCACCGCGTGTTCATGGGGACCTCGTCCCCATGAACACCGGAGGTTCGTCGTCTAAGGGTGGAACGCGCGTTCCAGAGCGGACCGGTCGCCCTCTCACACCAAGCGGCAGAAGCCCTCGAACACACCCGCCGCACGTTGGTCCGGCTCACCACGCGTCAATGGGGACCACGTCCCCATTGACACTGGAGGTTCGCCCTCCAGGGTTGCACTTATGCAAACGTTTACAGGCGTTGACTGCGCGTTCCAGGTCGGCCCGGCCACCTTCTCACCCCAAGCGGCACAAGCCATTGGACACACCCGCCGCACGTTGGGCCGGCTCACCGCGAGTCAATGGAGACCACGTCTCCATTAGCCCTGGAGGTTCGCCCTCCAGGGTCGCACTCATGCCGATGTTTACAAGCGTGGTCCGCGTGTTTCAGCTCGGCCCGGTCCCCCTTCTTCTATGAGTCGTTTCAGGTCAAGCCCCAGATCAGATTTTGTTTTTCGGGGCAGTCCGCGCGGACGCCGATCGCCTGAGCCACCCGTGAGGGCGGTGGCTCGCCCTTTGGTGAGCCAACCCCCTCACGGGTCCTCTATTTCAAAAACCAAATCTTGCAACCTTACGAACTCGACGCGCTTTTCGAATTGTGTGCAAAAACGACGGTGAACCGTGCAGCGTGTGGTTGTTCAATCAGGCCGACAATCGTCGGCTCAACCTTCTCTCCGTGTCCTGAAGAATCGCTTCCCAGGTGCACCTAATACTGCGTTCGTCTGTGACGACTACCAACCAACGTGCAGGGCAAACCCTTCTCATCCACGTTCCCGTACCGCCTGGAAACCGGGGGTCTGTCGGTCGCCCATGCACGCTGCTGGATCACCGCTGATTCCATGAACTCAATCGAATCGCATCAGCCTCTCAAGGGAAATCTTCGCGACCTACGGACCTACCTACCCTAACTGGACCTCCGGCGACTCCGCCGGCGCTCGCCTACCAAACTTCGTCGTCCAGTGCACGATCGTTGCACCCTCAGGCGCAATGTCAAACTCCAGGTACTTCCACAACGCCACCAGAAGCTTGCGAGACAACGCAACAATTCCAACCTTTCTCGTACGAGGATTACTATCGCCAAACCGGCGATGGAACCACTGCGTTAAGGCCGACTTCGGCTGGGATTGAACCCACATCCAGGCGATTTCCACCGCCATCCAACGCACATGGCGGTTCCCCGACTTGGTAATTCCCTGCTCCCGATGCGATTGACCGCTGTCGTACGGTGAGGGGATGCTACCGGTTAGAGACCCCAGTTGTCGGCGATTGCGGATCTGTCGCCACCCAAAAATCTCATTCACGAACAGTGACGAACTCCCAACTCCAATCGCCCGTAAACCCATAAGCTTTCTGATCATTGTGGCTTGGGGCGAATCATCGTGCTTTAATCGACGGATCTGTTCTCTTTCCAAGGTCTTGATCTGCTTATCAGCCAGTTTTCAGCGTTCAAACAATCAGAGCAATCGGGCCATCAGCTCTGGAAAGATCGGCTTGCCATTCCACAGCCGTAAGGCGGCGAGTCGCTCGGGCAGCTTGCCATCCACACCAACATCCAGACCTACGCATGCCAAGTGACCGTGGATTTGATTAGAAAGCGACGTTCGTTCCCCTTTCAACGAGATCTGTTCGCGTTCGGGAAGGCGACGATCCTCATCTTCAGAGCTTGGAACATGAATCGTTCGCATATGGTTCCGCTCACCCGCGAGATAGCGTTGCAACTGGCTCAATAAGAGCCTGACGTCCAGCGAGTCATTCTTCGCCCGACGGGCCTTGCGATTCACCTGGATTGAGGCTGGGTCAACGATCAGGTTCTGGATGCCCTGGGATAACAAGCGTCGATGAAGCCAGAAGCCGTCTCGTCCGGCCTCGTAGAGTGAGTAGACCGGAGCAGCTTCGGGCAGGCTAAAGTGTTTGCGAGCCCGAGCGATCTCGCGGTCCAGGGCAATCAGATCTTTCGCCGTAATGCCGACCTGGCGGTAAGAATTCGACGAAGCTGTCCCGAACGCAAGAAGCCATTTCGACGCGGACAGCTCGAAAGCCAGGTGGAGGGAAGCCGCAGGAGCAATGTCCAGAGTCGAGTGATTGGTCTGGGCCGTGGGCATGGTGAGATCTCCAGAAAAGGGATTGAAGAACCTTCGTTGGAGCTTACCGGTCTACGACTCAGTATCAACCTATGCCAGTCTCGCTCCAGGCATAGTATCTCATCCGGCCTTCGGCCACCTTCTCCCGCCGGGCGGGAGAAGCGGTTGAGTGCGATTGCCGCACGTTGATCCGGCTCACCGGGAGGTTCGCCTCCAGGGTCGCACTCATGCCGATGTTTACACGCGTGGTCTGCGCGTTCCAGGTCGGCCCGGTCGCCCTCATCCGGCCTTCGGCCACCTTCTCCCGCCGGGCGGGAGAAGCGGTTCAGACGTCGCGTGCTAACGTGTGAGGCCGTCTCAAAATGGGGACTGGCTCCGACGGCTTCGAGGTGCCTGTCCCCCATTTTGGCGTGAAGCAAACGTGTTGTGAATGAGCGTTCCTGCTCGCGTTTCAGACCGGCCCGGTCCCCCTTCTATGAGTCGTTTCAGGTCAAGCCCCAGATCAAATTTTGTTTTTCGGGGCAGTCCGCGCGGACGCCGATCGCCTGAGCCACCCGTGAGGGCGGTGGCTCGCCCTTTGGTGAGCCAACCCCCTCACGGGTCCTCTATTTCAAAAACCGGTCGCGGTAGGGAACGCCCTTTCGGGCGTCCCCCCGCACAGATCCGTGCTGGCGGGATTACCGCACACGGCTCCTACTTCGGGTGTTTGGCGTAGAATCGTTCGTTGGGATACGGGTGCAAGATCTGGACCTTC
>CAIYJE010000067.1 GCA_903926465.1 uncultured Planctomycetales bacterium | reverse complement strand
CCTCGGCTGTCATCTTCGTAACGGCCCAGGAATTCAGAGACAGCCGAGGGCGGCTGTCCTACATTCGGAAAAGGAACACCAGGAAAGGCGCTCACTCTGTGTGCAACGCAAATGTTAACCGCTATAGTCTGTTCGTCGCTTTGGGATGTATGGCCTGTCGTTTCTTGATATTGGCGATTCTTATCAACCAAACGTTATGGGATCACGATTGGAAACAGCGGTCTCGTGCAACCCTGATCGCGATCATCGGAAACTTTTTTTATTTTACCATCGTGATCCCATGGACCATCCAGAGGCCTGGTGCATTCACCACTTCTCCCCAGTGCTCAATCGCCCAACGTGAACTGGCCGGTACGGCGTGAGTGCAGCCAACTTTTTGTGATATTGTCGACTCGTACAACCACGGCCCGGTTCCCCTTATCCGGACTTCGGCCGGGGGGGGGGTGGGGGGGGGGGATGTCGTTTTCTCTTGGAAACAGGGGCGAGGAGAATCCATGCTCGCGATGATTCAGGATCTACCTCGATTTCGCACTCGCTTGTGAATGACTCAATAGCATCATCAAGATTGTGCAAAATTTAAAATATGAGCAAATTCTGACCTGGAGAAAGAAGGCACCCGGCTGGAGCCATCCTTGGCTCCGGAACGGTTCCACCGATCACTGACCGCGTTGGTGCCCCACGCATCGTGCGAGGAATGGAAGCAAGGCGCAATCTCCGACCGGCCACAGAGGGCCTCCATGCTCACTGGAGCCGGTCAGGGATTGCATCTGTTTCAAAGAGGGTGGGGTACGTGGTCTGATCCCTCCCTGGACCGGACCACGCATCCCACTCACTGTGCTAAAAGGCGAGAGTCGAGTTCTCAGCCTGCCTTGGCAAGTTGCAGAACGGGAGCCGCCTGCTTGTTTCCAGAGGCGCGGGCACATGCCATCAGGAATGACTCGATCAACTGGGTGTCGAGGCTGATGTTCCCCTCATTGTGGGGGTGCCACTGAACGCCCACGGCGAACCAGTCTTCTCCCTTGTACTCGATCGCTTCAATGAGGCCATCGGGCGCAAGTGCCGAGGCACGGAACCCAGGAGGCAGCTTACGAACCCCTTGGTGGTGCTGGCTGGTGACCGGGATCTCCCCTTCACCGTAAATGTCTTCCAGCAGTGACTTCTTCACCATGGTCACGATGTGCCGGTGAATGCCACCCTGTGGGTCAAAGTGGGGAATGCACTTGGGCATATCTTCCGGAAGATGCTGGAAGATTCCGCCGCCAAAACAAACGGTCATCTGCTGCATTCCAAGACCCACGCCAAGCACCGGCAGCTTGCGCTGCTGGATGAGCTTGCAGAGCATGCGGTCAGACTGCTCCCGACGATCATGCACGGGCTTGATCGAGGGGTGTGGACCCAGTCCCATCCTGCGCGGGTCCATATCGTCACCCTCGGTCAGGATGACACCATCGAGCATGTCGACGATGGGTTGCAGGTCTTGCTCTTTGACCAGGGGCGGGATGATGACGGGCAACCCACCCGCAAGCAAGACGCTGTCAATGTGGCCACTGTGCAAAACGGACATTGGGGTCCGTCCGCGTGCAGGGGTGTAATAATCCGTGTTGATTCCGATCAGGGGGCGTTCCTTCGACATGACGTCCGTTCCTTCCCTCTTGGCAGGTCGAGCAATCTTTGCAGTTCGAACATTCACATCCGTGCGACGATCCGGTCTGAACCCCTCGCAGGGGCACAGATTTCCCTCAAACCATATTGCCATGAAAGGCAAAAGGCTTAGCTGGGTAGTTGGTTAGTAGGTTGGGTTCTTTGAGGGGAAACCACTGGTTGCCGCGTCCTGGGCAGTGGTCTCGATGTCAGGCGAGGTGTTGCGAGGAAGCGAGGCGTTTAGGTCCGCCCCGTCGTTCAAGGCAAGGGGGAAGATAGCCGGTCTGCATGATGCTTCTCAAGAAAAAATAGAAGTTGGCCCTCAGAAAAACCGAGGGCCAACCGTTTTTGCTCCGTGAGAAGCCGACAGACCAGCCAAATGGGAACCCAGGGTTACAGTTCGAACAAGCTGAACCCCTGAAAGCAAGGGATAAGCTGTTCAAATGTCAATTCCGGGATCAATCAGTTCGAAGGCTCCAGCGAATCAGGCCGAGCATGCTGGCCGTGACCTCGTGAAGCGTGCACCGGTTCCGCCCCCAAATAATCCTTTTTGAGGTAACGAATCAGGGTTTGCAGACTCTCTGAGGTCATTTGCCCAGCAAAGCCAGGCATTTGCTCGGCAGGCTCCAGATAACCGTAATGCAGCTTAGACCCGGGCCGTTCGATCATCCGACGGATCCACCAAGAGCTACCCCAACCATAGAGGTTCGGGGCTTCTTGATTGGGATAAACCCATTCGCCATGGCAGGTTGCACATTCGCCCCCCTCTTGGAAGTACTTGAAACCCGGGTGAGCCTGCACGTCTGGGCGTTCGACCCATTCCGAGGCTGGCAGGTCTTCCGGTACGGTGATCAAGTGCTTCTCAAAGAAGTCGGCAATCGTATCGAGCTCTGCGGCGGTGAGCTTGGATTTAGATTTCCAGCGGTTCATTCCACCACACTGTGGGACCTTCCCAAAAAATCGGGGAGACCGTGGATCGTCCAGCAAGTCACGAACCCAGTGACTCGAACCAAAATCGAGCAGATCGGCGGCGGTCTGAACCGTCTCGGTTTCCTGCACGATCTCTTTGCCGTCCAGAGCCACCGTTAGCCTGACGTTCTCTCCGCTGCCGTTCCGGGCCTCAATCACCATGAACTTCGTCGAGTCCTCTGGCGCATCGACCACGGTGGCATTCGCGACATCCGGCAGCAAAGCCCTGGCCGCCAATGCCCGTCTTACCGGCTCGGGGGCCAGGTCTGGCCCAGTCAGGGGCACGGCAGCACTCAACTCCTCTGGTTTCAAGCTGAACTTCGCCGTTGAGACCAGCCCCTTGCCATCATAGTGATGGCAACTCAGGCACTGCTGCTCAAGCAACACGTGCCCCTTCGTTTTGGGGTCCCGACTCAAAAGGTAGCCCGCGCCCTCGGGTGGAACACCGTAGGTTGCGGCCAGCAGGCTGGCACGATCGCGATCAATGTCAGCCTTGGCCCGGTTGACCTGGAAGTCCGGATTCTTGAGGTCGGCAGAGACCGCCTTGAGTGTTAGGTACCCTGCTCCACCCAGCAGTACGACCATGAATAAGGCGGCCGCGGAACGGACCAGTCGACTGGGTAAGAACTTGTCCAGCAGTGGCAAGGCCGCCAGGAATGCGATAATGCCGCCTGGAATGACCATGGTGGCAATTTGCTCGTACTTGGGCGGCACCTCGTTAAGCATCTGGTACAGCGGAAGGAAGTACCACTCCGGTCGCGCGGGGTAATCGGTAGAGGCGGGGTCGGCTGGAGCTTCCAGCCCAACGCCGTGCTC
The DNA here is from genome assembly GCA_903926465.1 of uncultured Planctomycetales bacterium. Taxonomy (GTDB): domain Bacteria; phylum Planctomycetota; class Planctomycetia; order Isosphaerales; family Isosphaeraceae; genus CAIYJE01. The sequence continues at coordinate 249,264 of CAIYJE010000067.1, read as the reverse complement.
CATCCAGGTCCAGCAGGCCAGGATCACAAGCACGGAACCCCAGGCCACCAGATTACGGAACATCTGGCCTGGCCAGGCCGCTTCCGTTCGATTGGATCGGCCCCGGACCGCCGGCCCATGGCGATACCTCAGCAAGACATGCAGCGTCATCAAAACAAGAAAACTGAGTGGGAGCAGCCCCACGTGAATTCCGTAGAGCCGTGTGAGTGTTTGGTTTCCATATTCGGTCCCACCCACAATCACCTGCTGGATCCACGGCCCCAGTACCGGCGTGCCGCCCGCAATATTGGTGGCAACCTTGGTGGCCCAGAACCCTTTCTGGTCCCAGGGCAGCAAATAACCTGTCAGCGCCAGGCCCATGGTACAGAGCATGAGTCCCAGCCCAAGCCACCAGTTCACCTCGCGTGGGGCCCGGTAGGCGGCCGTTAACACCACCTGGAGCAGGTGCACGAACAGCAAGATCACCACGGCCGATGAGCCCCAGTGATGCAGCCCGCGGATGAACCAGCCGAACGTCATCTGATTCTGGATGAACCAGACCGATCCCCAGGCCTGCGAGGCAGAGGGAACATAACTGGTCATGAGCAAAAGGCCGGTCACAAGCTGGACCAAGAACGATCCCGCCAGCGCAGGGCCAAACACGGTCCGCCATCTTGCTCCACCGGGCAGCGGCTCTCGCAAAACCGAGCGCCGAATTGAGCCTGCGCCGGTCCGATCGTCAAACCAGCGACCAAGTGCGTCAAGCAAGGGGAACCCTCTCTTCCGTGTTGGTTCGGAAACGCTGGAAACGGACGCGAACCATGGGGTCTGGGTCACTTGCCGAGAACGACTCAACTTCAAGCGGGTCCATGTTTCTGGGCGAAGCGCCGGCAAGCCGTGTTCCGTCCAGCTTGAAACTACTTACGTGGCACGGGCAGAAGAACCCACGTCGATCGTCTGACAGTGCAATGGCGCACGCCAAGTGGGGGCATTCCGCGGTGAACGCCAGCACCGGTTTCTCTTTCCCCTCAGGCTCGCGCACCAGCCAGACGGAACCGACCGGCTCTGGTGGATAGCTAACCCAACCGTCCTTCCGGCTCTGAACCACGGGAAACACTCTGGGGATTCCAGGTTCGAGTTCAGAGAGACGCGTCAACGGCACGAAATCGCCCTGCGCTTTCTGCTTGCGCAGGATGGGCGTCAGGATGAACCCCACGGCCGGTATAGAGATCAAGGCGGCAATTGCCGCCCCAACCAGCCCCGTGATCAGGCCTAGAAACCCACGCCTTGAGGGCGGAGCAGACTCAGGCGGTGTGTGAGCCAGCGGGCAGCTTGAACCCAGTGGAACAGGTTCCAGCGCCGGAGCAGCGCCGGAATTCTCAATCGACATCGGGGAATTCTCCGTTTCTAGATGTGAGGAATACCAGGGCTGAAGTCACCTGCAAATAGCAAGACCCGGGGCTAGGAAGCCTCCAGGATCTGACCACACGTCAGACGTGGCTTGGCTCGGTGATTCCATCGAAAAGACAGGAGACGAAGGCGTGAATCGGAGGCGGGAAAACGGCGAGTAAGCAAGGCGGGCAAGAGCGGGTAGAAAGGCGCAGAAGATCAGGCGGAAACAACAGGTCCACGTTGAGCCTGGACCTGTTGTGAAACGAGCTGAACCACTTTGGAAACTTGTTCCTCAAGTGGGTCTGGAAGGCTGGCGCCTGCGGCGGCCCGGTGGCCACCGCCACCAAACTGCCCGGCGAATTTCGCACAGTCAAAACCTTCTCGGGAACGAAGGCTTAACTTGACCCCACCTCGGCTCAACTCCGTGAATAGGAGCCCAACCTCCACACCGCGCAGACTGACGGTGGCGTCGATCAGGTCTTCTGTATCCTGAGAAGTGGCCCCGGTTCGCTCCAGGTCCTTCAGCGTTACACTGGCATACGCCACTCGACCCTCACAGGCGGTACGTAAGCCGGCCAGGGTCTCACCCATGAGCCGCATCCGGCTCAGGCTATTTCGCTCAAAGATGAAGCGATAGGTCCCGGTCAGACTCGCACCAGCCTGAACCAGTTCCGCCACATCACGCAAGGTGTCTGGCGTGGTGGATGGATGGCGGAGCCAGCCGGTATCCATGGTAATGGCGGTTAACAAGCCGGTGGCCATCGCCGGATTGAGCGAAACGTTCAAAGCCCGAGCGGCACGCAGCACCAAAGTGCCGGTAGACTCGGCGGTGGGATCTTTGAGCATCACCGCGCCCATGTCGTCTTGCGACACGTGATGGTCGATCACCAGGCGAGGCCCCGTGAACGCCCGCACAAAGTCAGCCATTCCTGCAAGCTGAGACCAGCTCGAAAGATCGAGAATGATCAAGGCTTCTCGATCCAAAAGGTCGGCAGGATGCGCACCCAGCTCATTGAATTGATGAAATCGAGCCCCCTGGGGATCCAGAAAATCATAGCGGGCCGGGGTTTCACTCACATTCACAATGCGAACGTCCCGGCCTCGACTTTGCAGAAGTTCGGCCAGACCAACCTCCGACCCTAGCGCATCGCCATCGGGCCGAACATGGGTCGTCAGCAGGAATTTCTGGTGACTGCCAATCAGTTTTTCCAGCGGAGACCAGTCTAAAGTCATGCGATTACCCGAACCCACGTGAAAACCGGACACGGATATCATATTCTAGAGGTGCCCTGCCTCGTCCGCAATGTGTCGGCCGGCGAACAACCATTCCAGCGAGCCCGAACGTGGCCTCACCGCCGCAGTCCACCCACCCTGCCCATTGATCTTCAAGCGAACCCTGTACCCCCACTCAACGAGGGACGCGATGAGCCAGACGAACGAGGGCCGACAGGTAACTCGAACTCTTTGCCTCATCCTGGTCATGGCCTTGGCCGGTCCACGAGGCCTGGCTGATGCCGATCAGGAGGCCGCAACAGGCCACCTGCTCATTATCGGGGGCGGGCTCAAGGCGGATAACGGCGAGATCTTTCGCAGGTTTCTGAAACTCGCCGGAGACCCCAAAACCGCCAGGATCGGCGTATTCCCCACCGCCAGCGCCACCACGCTCTCTGCCACGTTGACGATGGATCTGCTGCACCAGTACGGACTTCCTCCGGGATCAGTGGACCTGCTGGAAATCACGGTCGATAACGCGGCAACCTCCACCGCCGACCCCGCGATGCTCGACCGAATTGGACGCTGTACCGGGCTCTTCTTCACAGGAGGCGACCAGCGCCGCATAGGTCATGCGTTCGTGAATGCCGATGGAAGCGACACCCCGGCCCTGGCCGCAATCCGTGCCGTATGGAATCGAGGCGGCGTGGTGGGTGGCACCAGCGCGGGGGCGGCCTGCATGGGCAAACTCATGCTCTCTTCGCGGGGACCGGCCATCGATAGCCTCGATTTCGGGCTCAGCAAAGCCCCCCATCATCGGGGCGCGATGGTCGAACGCGGGCTCGGACTTTTCCAGGCTGGACCAATTGATCAGCACTTCAGCCATCGGGGACGACTTGCACGGTTGACACGGGTCTTGCTTGAAAGCGATGCGCCGCTGGGCTTTGGAATCGATGAAGATACAGCCATCGACGTGGCAGCTAATGACTCTTTTGAAGTGCTGGGCCGTGGTGGCGTTACCGTGATTGACACCTCCAGGGCCAAGGCCAGCAACACCGCGCTCGGCTACAGCGCCTGGGGAATCCGGCTGAACTACCTCGAACGGGGCGATCGCTACCACCCTCAGGATCAGACCTGCTCAATTCACCCTGGGAAGGCGCTTCTGAAAAACTCAGCAGGTGCAGATCAACCCGACGAGATTGGATTGATCGGCGACCTCGGGCAGGTTAACGCCGTCAAAAAAGCTATTTCGGTGGGCCTGGCCATGAGCCCGCTTGAGCAGCGAGCCGGGTTGTTCATTCGCGCTCGGGGAGGGCAAGGCTACGGCTACCGATTCCTGTTCCGGAAAACCCCAGAAACCCAGGCCTATCGCGGCCGGGTGGAAGGGGATGGAGACGGCGAAGCCGACGACCGTTATTCGATCCTGAACGTGCTGCTGGATATCGGGCCAATCACAGCCTCTCTGGAATCTCCAGAGACAACTATGCCCGTAGACCTCGATGATTCCAGGGCCAGAGAGCTGATCCAGTCGCTCGTGTTTCGTGGGATCATGCCCGCGAACCCGGAGCGGGAATTCCACCCCTCAAACTCTGTGAGCCGCGCAGAGTTTGCAGGCATTCTGGTCCGAGCCACCGGCACCGGCCTCTGGCGTGCTCAGGGTGTGACAATTCCTGATGTCTCTGGCGAATCACTTTTCACGCGAGAAATAGCTGCAGCGGTAGGTGCCGGCCTTTTATCCCTCGGCAGTGATGGCCGGTTTTATCCTGAAGAACGGATGAGCGAACAAGAGGTTTGCCAAGCGTTCGCCCGCGCGGCGGTCCTGGCCTCCAAAGAAGAGAACCCGAGTGCGGTTGCCGCCCCAGCGCCTGCGAAACCCGATGACAAGGGGCCCGCAACAGACTCTGGCAAATCACAGGCTCTAACGGTGCCCCGCAACCCGCCAATGACCCGAGAACAACTGGCGGTTGCAATCGGGCAGTTTCTTGGCCTACCGTGGGGGATCGAGGATTAGGCGGTTTTGATCCCACCGAACCTCAGGTGGTGTACTCACCTGGCCTGAATAGCCCCGGGTTGGCTTTGACCCAGGCAATAGTTTCATCCAGGCCGTCATCGAGTGAGTACGCCAGCTTCCAGTCAAATAGCTCTTGCGCGAGCTTGGTTCCGGCCAGCAGTCGGCCCACTTCGCTGGCGGCCGGCCGAACCCGCTGGGGATCGGCCTGGACCTCAATCGGTTTACCCAACCGGGTCGCAATTCGCTCCACGAGTTCACCAATGGTCAGATCATCACCCCGGCCAATGTTGACGACCCGGCCCAGGGCGGCCTGGCAACTCGCAATTTTGACGAAGCCGGTCACCGTATCTTTAACGTAAGTCAGGTCTCTGCGTGGGTCGAGGCTACCAAGCTTTACGACCGAACCGGCAAGCGCCTGGCTGATCACGGTGGGAATGATCGCGCGGGCCGACTGTCGAGGTCCAAACGTGTTAAACGGGCGCAGGACGGAAACCGGCAGCTCAAATGCGCAAAAGTAGCTCAGGCCGAGCGCATCGGAGCCAATTTTGGTGGCTGCGTAGGGAGACTGCCCTTGCAAGGGGTGCGCCTCATCAATTGGAACATATCGGGCGGTGCCATAAACCTCGGAGGTTGAGGTTAGCACCACACGTTCGAGCGTATTGCTGGCCCGGCAGGCATTGAGAACATGGGCCGTGCCATCGATGTTGGTTTGCACAACGTCGAGTGGATTCTCATACGAGTAGGGAATGGCAATGAGCGCTCCGAGGTGAAAGACCAGGTTCTGACCGGCAACCGCCCGACGAACCGCTTCCGGGTCTTTCAGATCTCCGCGGATCACCTGAAACTGTCCACGCACATCGGGGTCAACTCGGTCCAGATGGCCTCGGTCGTCGCGACCGTTGTAGCGAACGAGGGCTCGCACTTCATGCCCATCCCGTACCAGGCGTTCCACCAGATGGCTCCCAATAAAGCCACCAGCCCCCGTGACCAGAACAGCCTTTCCCATCGGACCCGCTCCTCTGCCTACCAATCCTGAAGCACTTTCCATGTAACAGCCGGCATCCTACGAGAAACCGAATCCTCGGCAATCCGAAACCCCTCGACCGCCAAAGAGAACCGAGTCGGCAATCTTTCACAAAACCGCACATTCCATGACATATACCCTCAAGCCCCCGAAATACGCAGTCGATAATGTTTAACACATCGAATCGCACGCCTCTTTCGTTACTAATCGCCCAGAAGGCCAACTCTTCGCCTTCTCTCCAAGCGATTCATCTTCTGCCCTTTGCGGAGCTGATCCAATGGCACTTCGTGGTTTACTGGCATGTCTCGTTGCAAGTTTAGGTCTTAGCTGGCCAGATGCTCAGGATGTGCGGGCCGTTGGTATTGCGGGTCAGGATCTCGCCCTCGAAACCCGTCCGATCTCTCAGCGTGAGAAGGTTGCCACAGCTGTTGAGTCTGTTCGGAATGCAGAGTCTGACCTGGACCATGCCAGTCATTTTTCCGGCTGGGACTTCCCCTTCACCGCAGGCACGATCTTGGTGTCTGAGCAGCCTACTGAGATCGAGGCCATCCCTCTGGTGTCGGCACTGCTGCCGGAGGACGTTGCACCTTCGACCGCAAGCCAGATTGCTACGGTTGAGGAGTCGCAGGCCCTGATTGCCGCCGAGGCCGACCTGCCGTTCGAAACGACCGTGGCGAGTGTTGTGGAAGGTTTTGCCTCAGACGCAACTCCGTCTCAGAACTCGGTAGCGGTGGAAGATTCCACCCCGATCACCGTGGCCGAGTTGGTCGAGACGAAAGTCGAACCCTCGGAACCTCAGACTGTGGCGGTTGCGGTGGCCGATGCTCAGCCCCAGCCTGTGACAATCGAACAACTTCCCGTGCCAACCCAGGCCGAGCTTGACGCGACCACGCCAGTGCTTGCCCGCTTGGCTGCGGAAACGACCTGGCTGGGTTCGCTGCCTGCCACGGTCTACAACCTGCTCCAGCCTTACGCATTAGATGGCAACATGGCCGCCATTTTTAACACAGGCTCAACAGCTTCCTCGGCTGTGGTTGCCGCTGACCCGGTTCTGGCCTCAGAGCCCCAGGTCGCCGCCGTTACAGTTGCAACCAGCGAACTCGTCGATTTCACGGCCGAGGCTGAGGTTCAGCCTTTGGCTGTTCCGGCTCCTGCCCCTGATGCGTTGGTTGCACCAGAATCTCTGATCGTGGCCGAGTTTGGCTGGATCGCGCCTCCGGCCGATCTGGTCATAGACCTCACGATTTCAGACGAGAGCACCCAGGCTTCGAACGAAGCCGAATCTGCCGACCTGACTGTTAGCCATTTGGATCGAACCGTGGATCTGCGCAAGGAACGGGTCGCGTCCGCGGTCAAACTTACACGCCAGGCGTTCCAGGCCTGGGCGGCCGCACTCACGGATCACCACGAGATTGCATCCCAGCCCGCGCCGATCACACGTTGAGAAAAAACATCAGGATCGCTCCTCGGTCGCGCCGATCACACGTTGAGAAAAAACATCAGGATCGCTCCTCGGTGCGGCGTACAAAAATTTTCAAAGGGTTCGGCGCCATACGGGCACCGAACCCTTTTTTCCGTTCTGGATCTGGCGTCGGTGGCTGCTCTTTGCCAGAGGCAGGGTGGCTCTGGAATCTCGGGCTCAGGGCTCGTTCTCAGGCGATTCCGGAAATAGCCAGGGCGAATTCAGACTCTGAGTTCGGAACCATCCGGTAACCCTGATGGTCTTTGGTAACCAAGACCTCTGGCCACGGCCAGAACCTCTCCATAGCTAGGAAACGAATTGCCGGTCTTGAGCTTGAACCCCTGCATCGCGTTGATGAATTCCATCTCATCACGGGAATACTGTTTTTCAAAGGTCACGGGATCCACCCGTCGCCTGCGTTTCACCCGATTCCCTCGGCCCGCAGATTCGGGGGCGAACTCGTGGGTTGTCAGGCTGAGCTGGCCCGAATTCTGGGGCTGATTTGGGGACTTGGGATTTTGGTCCGGGAACTGTTGGCTGCCCTCGAATAAAGAGTCTGGTGCGGTCGTCTTACCATTATGCGGCGTCATGGGATCAGCTCCAGGGCACACGGATCACTTTCCGCGGGAGAGGGAGGCGTCTCTTTAGAGCTGACAGCTCTGGTGGGCGTCAACGATGTCAGAAATCGACGAGATTGGTCCTGCCAGTGGCATAGAACGGGTTCCTGGTTGTGTCAAAAGGTGTAACCGGATCAACTCCAACGGCACAGGTTTGGCTCACCCACAATCCGTATGCCATAATGGAGCATCAGGGTCCTTTTTCCAACTTGAAGGTCTGCCCTGTGACGGGATTGTCAACACCATCGGAAAAGTGCATCGAGCCGACCGACCAAGCCGGTACAAACCCTCTGGCTTGCCCGCCTCAGCCCTGGCACTTTACAGTTATACAAACCTACCTTCGCGGCTGAACCGGTCACCTTCCGGTCTCCCTTCTTTCGGAGTTTCCAGAGATGTCCCAAACCGTGCGACCGTGGAAGGGCGCCGGGCCGCTAGCAACGCTAGGACTGCTTTTTAGCAGTGGAATGGCCTCGGCTTCTGATCTGCCTCTCTCCGAGCAACTGGTTGGCCTGGGGCGTCAAGCCCTGGCGCAGGGCCAGAAGTCGGAAGCGGCCTCGTTCGTCCAGCAGGCGCTTCGGCTCAACCCAGACAATGCCGACGCATCCCGCATGTTGTCGGACCTGGGTGTCAAACAAGTGGCCCTTCAAGACGTTGCTGGTGGATCCACCATCGCTCCGCCTCCGGCTCCTGCGTTTGCCGATGGCTCAACCCTGGCGCCGGCTCCTGCGTATATTGAGCAGCCACAGACCTCGGCCACCATTGAGGCTGCCTCTCAGGCCGAGCGGGTGCGAACCCAGCAACTCAACACCGATATTCGTGAGCGTCAGCAGCGTGCCCGAGAACTGCTGAACCAAGGGCAACCCCAGGCAGCCCTGAACCTGCTTCGCCTTGGCATTAACGCCTTGCAAACCTCGGAAGGAGTTCCCGACGAAATCCGGAACCAGCTTCGCAGAGAACTGCAAACCCAGATCCAGTCCACCGTTCGCCGTGAGGAAGAACTGGAACTGGAACAGGCCGAGGCAATGCGCCGGGCCGGCATGTCTGACGAACTGGCCAGACAGGTTAGCGAGCAGGAACGGACCCAGGCCACGGTCAAGGTTCTCATGAACCAGTATGACCGGTTGATGGATCAGGGCGTTTACAACGTTCTCTACAACGGCGGTACCGGCGACATTCAGGCCGCAACGGCTCCGTTTTTTGAAGCTCGGCTTGCTGCTCAGCATGCTCGCGCACTCATCCCCCGCGCCGAAGCCCCCTGGGCTGGTATCTACAAGGCCTCGTTCGAGGGGTTCTTGCTCCAGCAACTCCAGTTCGAGGAACTGAAGCGATACCGCTTCCTGATGACACTCTCGGACGTTGACCGGGCAAGCGTTCCGTTCCCGGACACCATCACCATCGAGTACCCATCGGCTGCTCGCTGGCGTGAAATTTCCGAGAAGCGAATTCGTCGCTATGAGTCGGTCTCTCTCGATAGCAAAGACGAGAAGACTCAGGCGATTTATGACGCCCTGGATCAGGAAATCTCGATGCCGTTCGACCCTGAAGAACCGCTTGAGAACGTGCTCAAGTACATCCAGTCGGCCACCACGGAATTGAATAACCCAAGGCTTCCCAAGGGTATTCCCATCTACGTGGATCCCGCCGGGCTTCAGGAAGCGGAAAAGACAATGCAGAGCCCTGTCCAGCTCAAGCTGGATGGCGTGCCTCTGAAGAAGTCGCTTCGCCTCTTGCTCAAGCAGCTCGACATGACCTACACCGTCAAAGACGGACTCATGACCATTACCTACATCGGGTCTAAAGATCTGCCCATCGAGATCAAGGTTTACCCGGTCGCTGACCTCGCCATGATCCCAATCTCACTGATGACCGGCGGCGGTGGTGGTGGCGGTATGGGCGGTGGCATGGGTGGCGGTATGGGCGGTGGTGGTATGGGTGGCGGCGGTATGGGCGGTGGCGGTATGGGTGGCGGTGGCATGGGCGGTATGGGTGGTGGCGGTATGGGCGGCGGTGGTATGGGCGGTGGCGGTATGGGTGGTGGATTCGGTTCCATCCCACCGGCACCACCACAGGTTCCAGGTGCCCCAGACGCCAACTCATTCCTTCAAAAAAAAACGCCCTGAGCGGCTTCCTTCCTCCTAACGCTCGGTCTGAAGATTCGCCAAATAATCGGGGTCGGAGTGCTGGTTCCCCAGCCTCCGGCCCCGATTCGCGTTTACCCAACCGAACCCGGCCTGATGCAGCAGGTTCTGAAGAGCTGAGCCTGCCAACCGGGCCGGTTGTCGATTACGACAGTCACTACAAAACGCACGACGTGTCACCCGCCCAGTTGCTTTACGATGTCCGGTTTCTACGTCAGTTCAATCGCATGGGTGAGGTTGAACAAGCGATCGCCTCTTATCTGAAATACCACGGAACCCGGGCTGAACCCTGGATGTACCTGCTTTTGGCCGTGACGTACGAAGTGAATGGCCGATCGCCCGAAAGTGCCAAAACCGCCCTGGCCTGGGCCGGCTATCTTGCCAGAAGACAGAAAGATCCGTTCACCCTGATCGAGGTGGCCGACATTCTCATCCTGCGCGACATCAGCGAACTGCCACTACCCAATAACCAACCACCCATTCGGACCGGTGAGCTGCTCGACCTGGCCCATGAAAAGGCCCCTCACCGTTACGAGCCAATTCTGCTTTCCATGCTTCTGGCGGAAAAAACCAACGACCCGGTCCGGATGGCCAGCACGGCAGACAACCTGCTCTCCATTGGCTGGCCAGGCTATGACGAACTCTGGAGAACCGAAACTCGCAAGCGGGTGGAGGCCATGGCCCTGAAACTCGAACGGGCCGGCAAAGCCGAGGAAGCCAGCACCCTGCGTGCCCACCTTCAGTCCAGCGAACCCCGTGACCTCTTCCTGCGATTGACCTGGAAAGGGGACGCCGGACTGGAACTGCGTGTGAAAGAACCGCTAGGGGCACAAGCCTCGGTCGCTGAACCACGCACCGTGTTCGGCGGCTCGATTATCAAAGCCGGCCGTGGAAAGCATGCTGAAAGCGAGTATGTTTGCCCACTCGGTTTTGAAGGCAATTACGAGGTTCAGGTAGACACCCTCTACAACAACCCCAAAGACCCTGCCCATGACGTGACCCTTGAGGTGATCACGCATGAGGGAAGCCCTGACGAGAAACAAGAATCGCGTGCTGTGAACCTCAACTCCACCGAACCGGTCACCGTAACACTCCAGGGCGGCCGTCGTACCAAGGTGCTGCCTTTCACGGCCCCAACCCGACTGCGAATGGATATCGAAGAGATCGAAGCCACAGCCGACGCGGCGAAAACCGCCAAACCGACGGGAACCAGCGGCCGAACCGTTGATCCAGCCGATGCCCTGCGCGTGCCCGCCCCTGGCGAGAGCAAGAAACGCCCATCCATTGACCCGGAATCTGCCAAAAAGCCAAAAACTGAAGGGGCAGGAATTCGCTGAGAGCTTGCAAGCGCAGGCCCGCTTCCAAGGCCCTCCCTGAACCGTGGGAAAAAGAATCAGCCGCTCAGAAACCGAGTACCCGCAAGCCACCCAGGCCTCACAGTCTCTGCTTTGAGCTAAAACGAGCGTTGGAAGATCGCCCAGGGCCAACAACCCTGGGCGATCTTGTTTGGAAAGTTGGTAGGCATTCATTGGCGTCTGGTTCCAATCCGAAACCGACCTGTGAGTGCGCTTGCCCCTCCCAAACTCTGGCAATCAGACCCCAATCCTCGCACCGCTCCCCTTGGAGCCGGTTTGATAATGGCTCTGGGCTCAGACGACCCACCAGGTGGCCTTGATTGACCAGATTACGTAACCGGCGAATCTCTCTGGATTTACCATCCGAACAATCGCCCTCGGCAGGGCTGGCATGAATCGACCAGGTGAAATCTGGTGGGTCAGCTGGTAAAATACCGCCAACTTGCGTGATCAATTCGACTCGCAGGCGGTTCGGTGGTTCGTCTTCTCCGGGAGTTGTGCGGCCGAGCTTGATACCCGTGTCGGGAAAGGATGCTCATGACACGCCACCTGGTGCTCCTGGGCGGATCTGCCGAGGATGCCTGCACTTACTTGCAAAGCTTCGAGGATTCCGGGCTAACGGTCGAGCATCGTCTGGAGCCGGACGACTTGGCTCAACGATCCGTAGATGTACTGGTCACTCTCGACCGCCGCATGATTGAGTGGATGGCCGATCGTTCAAGCCGCCCCACAACGATCAAGAGCTGGGTGGCGATCATCGAAGCTGGCGATCGGTCGGCAGTTAAGCTGGCACGTTCAGCGGGTGTCAACGGCCTGATTCTCCGTGGCGCTTCGCCCAGACAAGCCAAAACCCAGATCCTCCGCGTTCGGGATCAACTCCAGCTTTCAGAGCAGCAAGAGCGGTTGAAACGGCGACTGAGCCAGGGTGCAGGCCACACCAACCGATGGGTCGCCCGCAGTGAAGCGATGCGGGCCGCTGGTGCCATGATCGGCCGGGTTGCTCCGTTAAGAATCCCTCTGCTGATTCATGGCGAAACCGGCTCAGGCCGCAGCCACCTGGCACAACTGATTCATGAATCCGGGCCAAGATCCACAGGGCCCATGATCACCCTGGACTGTGGCTCAATGGACCCCGCTCGGGTTGGTGCCAAACTCTTTGGTAAGGAACCAGGCGCCTTTGCCAACGATGAGGCCGAAAGCGAAGGGGCAATCTCCGCCGCGGAGAACGGTACGCTGGTGCTGGAAGATATTGCAGCCATGACGGAGCAGGTTCAAACCATGCTCCTTGAATATCTGCAAACCGGAACCTACAGGCGCGTAGGTGCAGAGCAGACCGATCGGGCCGATGTCCGAATTATCGCGATTGCCGACAAGAGCCTCGAAGAACGGCTTCACGAAAAAGGGTTCCGGCTCGACCTGTTCCAGACCCTCCAAGGGCTCAGAATTAGCTTGCCGCCGCTGCGTGAACGACGCGAGGAAATCGCCCCCCTTCTCTTTCATTTCCTCAAACAAGATGCCGATCTCTGCTTCCCGCCGATCACGGGAATTTCCACGAACGTTCTGACCCAGTTCATGGCGCATCACTGGCCCAGAAACGTGAAAGAACTCCAGGAAGAGTTACGCACCGCCTGTGCGCTTGCCAAAGGCCCAATTCTTAACTTCTGGGGTACCGGTCGCCACCAGAGTGCCCAATCGGCCGATACCAGGTTCGCATCAGGTATGGTGGATATCTCGCAACCGCTCGGCACCCAGACCGCCGAAGCGGTTGAACTGGTTGAACGCAGTTATCTTGAGCATGTGCTCCGCCGTTATCGTGGCCAGATCGCACCTTCGGCCAGACACTGCGGCATCTCACGCCAACTGGTGAGCGCCAAGGTCAAGAAATATGAGATCCCGTTGGAGCAGTATCGCGGCTGAAAGCCACGGTCTGAACTTACCCGCGAATCTGCCCGTCTCCCTGCACAATCCACTTGGTGCTCGTGAGCTCACGTAGGCCGCAAGGCCCACGCGCGTGGAACTTGTCGGTACTGATACCAATTTCAGCACCCAGGCCAAGCTCACCCCCATCATTGAACCGGGTCGAGGCATTCACAACCACGCAGGAACTATCCACCCGATTCATGAATTCTCGAGCAGCCAAGAACTGACCGGTGACAATGGCCTCGGTATGTCCAGACCCATGACGCTCAATATGATCCAGAGCGTCTTCAAACGAATCCACCACCCGAACCGCCAAGATCAGGTCCAGAAACTCGGTGTCCCAGTCTGCAGGGGTTGCAGGCACCACGGATGGGACCAAAGAACGGGCGACTTCATCGCCACGAATCTCGACCCCCGCAGCGTCTAGCGCGGCTGCCACCTGAGGGAGGAACGTGGGCGCAATGGCTCGGTGGACAAGCAGGGTTTCCGCGGCATTGCACACACCGGGGCGCTGAACCTTGGAGTTCACGATGATCCGCTCGGCCATGCTCAGATTCGCGGAATCGTCTACGTAAACGTGGCAGTTCCCGTGAAAGTGCTTCATCACGGGCATTCGAGCCTCGGCCGCCACTCGACGGATCAGGCTCTCACCGCCGCGCGGAATGGCCAGGTCGATTCGGTCGGCCATGCCCAGCAAATGCCCGACCGCATCGCGGTCGGTGGTCTCAACAAGTTGAACGGCATGCTGTGGAAGACCAGACTCGATCAGGGCATCAACCAGCCTTGCATAGATGGCGCGATTGGAATGAAGGGCTTCTTTCCCACCTCGAAGGATAACGGCGTTTCCACTTTTCACGCAGAGTGCAGCGGCATCCACGGTCACATTGGGGCGGCTCTCATAGATGAAGAAGATCACTCCCAACGGCACACGCACCTGCTGAACTTCCAGGCCGTTGGGTCGCCTGCTCGACTGAACGACTTCGCCAATCGGGTCGGGCAAGGCCCGAACCCCTTGAACGGCGTTGGCAAGATCATCGAGCCGCTTTTCATTGAGTTTCAGCCGATCAATGGCGGCCGAAGAGAGTCCGTACCCAGGCGCAGCAGCCAGATCTCGCGCATTGGCGGCCAAAATTTCATCACGGCCGGCCGCCAGATGAGCGATAGCACGAACCAGCCAGCGGTCTTTAGCTTCACCCCGAATCGTTGCCAGTTGACGGCTTGCCGCTCGGGCATTGTCGGCAAGCGTGCGGCATTCGGAGTAAAGGGGGCCTTCGTGAGGCGTGGAAGCAACCGTCATCAAGATCTCTCCGACCAGCCAACCAGGGTGTCCCAGATCCGAATTGCGTCAAGCATGGGACCAGGCTCATGAACCCGAACCACAGCCGCTCCATGATACACAGACGCCAGCGAAGCCACGACGGAACCAATCAGGCGATCGTCAATTGGACGCCCGGTGACCGCTCCAATAAAGCGTTTTCGAGACAATCCCACCAAAATTGAACAACCCAGCGTGTCAAAACGCTCCAGATCTCGCAAGATCGCAACATTGTGGGCGGCCGTTTTCCCAAAGCCAATGCCTGGGTCGAGGGCAATTTTGGTACGGGCAAGACCGGCCGCCTCGGCGGTGCTCACCTGGGCGGCCAGATATCCCAGAACAGCCTCCACCACATCGTCATAAACCGGATCAAGCTGCATGGTTTGCGGAGTGCCCGCCATGTGCATGATGACCACCGAGGTGCCAGTAGAAACCGCCAGTTCAAGCATGGCGGGGTCGCGCAGCCCTCCGATATCGTTCAGAATGGAAGCGCCTCGTTCGATGGCCGCTCGTGCAAGCTCGGGCTTCATCGTATCAATGGAGATGGGAACCGACAGCCGCCCCTCAAGCGCTTCCAGAACCGGTAGTACACGCCTCCGCTCCTCATCCAGAGGTACCGGCGTTGCGCCTGGACGACTGGATTCGCCGCCAATGTCGATGAGATCCGCCCCCTGATCTTCAAGCCGTAGCGCATGATCTACAGCCGCTTCAATGGCCACAAAAGAGCCACCGTCGGAGAAACTATCGGGAGTCACGTTCAGAACGGCCATGAGCTTGGGAGCATGTCCACGGCCAGCAAATGGCTTACCTCGAACCCACCATTCAGCCATCTCAAAAATCCTCTGTCGAACGCAGAGCCAACAATCAATCGGCCAGGCGGTTGGAGAACCAAATCCTGATCTGGGTTGGCGAATGCTCGCTCGGAACCAGAACCTACGAAGCATCAATTTTTGATATTCACAGACTTGGAAGTCTTGTGAACCGATTCGGCTTACAACGGTTCACGGTTGGGTCACGCAAAAAAAACGTAAGACAGCCGAAGGCGGCTGTCTCGCGTGTGCAGCCAATTCATGAAATGCTAGGGGATCACTCGAACACCGGAATTCAGGTCGGGCGTTGGCTTGGTGCCAACCTGATCGAGTGCTTCAAGTTCGTCACGAGTTTCGTACTCATCGCCCCAAGGCTCTTCCATCATATTGACGATATCGCGAACAATCTTGACCATGACCTTCTGGAATCCGGCCGTGGCTGACTCACCAATTTCCGGGTAGAACGAAGACGATTCTGTGACCAGCGTGGCAGGGATTGTCCGGCGTCTTTCGACCCCGGTCCGATTATCCACAAACGCCACGTTCACGGTCATTGTGCCCATTAATTGCCTTGGCAAGTTATCGGGGTTTTCGACCATCGTGTTCTTATCATCGAATGTAACAACGCCTTCCAGGCGAGCGTCGGCATTCTCAGGATTTGAAACTACCTTGTAAGGGGTGCGCGTCAGAATCTCTTTGCGAAGGAGTTCCGTGAGCTGAATGTTCAGATCTTGCCGGAACCGCTGAGATCGGAATACCGGCAG
Organism: uncultured Planctomycetales bacterium; assembly: GCA_903926465.1. Classification (GTDB taxonomy): domain Bacteria; phylum Planctomycetota; class Planctomycetia; order Isosphaerales; family Isosphaeraceae; genus CAIYJE01. The sequence goes on along the minus strand of CAIYJE010000067.1, from coordinate 233,266 downwards.
GTAGATCGTCTGGATCGACTGATTATAAGGAGGTCTGATCGAGTACCCACAACCGGTTGCCAGCGAGGCCAGGCCGGCGGCAACCAATCCCAGAAACTCGCGACGACCAGAGCATTTCTGCGTTAGCGCGTCAGCTACGCCCTGTCTTGGCGAGAGCTGGAACCGGATTGGTTCAGTTGATTGAGCAGACATCAAGGACCTCCCATACCGCCACCGCCACCGTTGGCAGCGCTACCCTGGGTCATTCCGTTGGCGTACGGGTCCGATGCGCCTGGCAAGGTCATGATGCGGCTTGGCTCAACCTTCTTCCGGGGCGCTTTCGCAATCAGGTCCAGCTTGGAACTGGCCTTCTTACCCCAGTCGCTGCTGGGCCAGCGAGCCTTGACCTCTCCGAAGCAAAATTCCGCAGCCCCGGGGTAACCCGTCTGCTCGTAAAACTCGCCTCGTCTGAACGTGATCTCGGCGTTCTGGTCGTTGATCAGATCCGAGGACTGGGCCAGGGTTTCTCGCGTTTCCGCGTTTCGTTCTGGAAACAGCCGCCCCATCTGTTCGATCTGCTGGTTGGCCTTATCCAGGCCACCGGAATCATAATCTGGCCCGTAGTAGGCCTTGAGCTTGGAGTCGATGGCTCTGGAGTAGGCGTACTGAAGGTATTCACTTTTGGGATGATCCGCGATGAGCTGATCATACGTGGTCGACGCTTCATCCCAGTGGCCGTACTGGTAATGATAGTCAGCAATACGCTTCACAGCATCGTCGCCATAGGGCGCGTTGGCATCGGGATCATGGTGACGAACGTGTTCCAGCACCTGCAAGGCGGTACCGGAAACATCAACGAATGGCAACTTTCCGTTGAAGTGGTCGGTAAAACTGCCGCGCTTCTCAGGCGGAGCAATGGGATCTACGGCATCCAGCCATGTCACTGCAATATCGTATTCACGTTTAACAACTTCATCACGGAACCGGGTACCGGGATAGTTGACCATTAGCTTGACATACGAGTCATTCGCATTGACCAGTTTGCCTTGCTGATACTGAGACTCCGCCAGGTAGAAGAGCGATTTTTCGCCCCAGACGGTATGTGCTTTCTTGTTCCGAAAGGGGGATGTGAGATTTTTACCGGCATCCCTGACCCAGTTATTGTTCGTCCCGGTTTTGTTCAGGGGATTCTGTTCATTCATGCTAACGCCGGACTTCATGTTGGGTCCGTACATCTGCACAACGGCATCACTATTCTGGCGCTTTTCAATTCGGGCGAAGGCTTTTTCCGCCTCCGTGAAATTACCGGCTTCGTAAAGCGTTTGAGCGGCATCGAACTCACGTTCGGTGTCTTCGTCATTGTGTTTCTGGAAGTCGATCTTCGACTCTTCGCTCGCGGTCGACGCCTTGGCCACGTTCGGGTCAGAACTGGACTTCGCGGGGTTGAACTCCGGCAGCAAGAGCCGAGAAATTGGCCCACGCGTATCACCAGATTCTTCCACCGTGGGCGAGGGAGCCAACACGTGGTCATTGATGGTTCGCCACCGAGCCAGGGGCCCATCGGGGGTTTTACACCCAACCGCGGACGCCATCATCAGCAAACCCAGTGTTAAGAATCGGCGGGTGTTGCGGCCAGGAAGTCGAGCATGCGCGGTCGACGTCCCAGATGGTACGAGATCAGCAGCCCGATCGACTGCCTGATCAATTGCCAAGAGTCGGGATCGAGTTCGTGCGTTCTCCACGCCTGCCCCGGTGAGGCAAGAATCTGGAGAGTGAGCAACGAAGATCTCGACAAGAGCGACACTTGCCCCTGCCCTGCTCGACACGACTTGCACAAAACACCTCCGATAGCTAGACCGAAGGCGACCGGGGTATCGTCCACTTCGACCAGTTGCCCACAACCCACACAATGCTCTAACGCGGGCATCAGCCCAAGCTCGCGGAGACAGGCTAGTTCGAAACGGAGAACACGTCGAGACCTGAGTTGCGCATCGTTCAGATGCCGCAGGGTCACAACGGCCGCGTCGAATAGCCGTGGATGTGGTACGTGGTTGTGCGTCAGTTCACCGAGCAGCTCGGAGATATAGTAGCCAGCGTAAAGTGCAGAAAGGTCACGGCGCAACGAATCAAAGCGTTCGACCAGCATCGCCTCAGTCAAGAGGTCGAGTGCTTCGGACGCCTTATGAAGCATGACAATATCGCAGACGCTCAACAGGTCAAGGCCAGATTGGAACGGCGACCTTAGCCGTCGTGCCCCCTTGGCCAGCGCACTCACCTTGCCAAGCTCACGCGTGAAGAGCGTCAGCACACTACTGGTTTCAAACACATCAACCGAGCGAATCACCAGCGCCAGCGAGCGCACGGATGGCATGAGCTATGCACCAGTCCCTGGTCAGGAGTGACGTTGATCAGGAGCGTCATCCCGAACAAATTGCAACCGACGAACGGCGTGATCTCCCACCTCGATCACGGTGAAATGGATCCCGCCCGATCGGAAAGTGGCACCAGGCTCGGGAACACGCCCGAGCGCATGGAACGCCAAACCACCCACCGTCTGGTAATCGCCATCGGTCGGGAGATCCAGATCAAGCTGATCGTTCAGGTCTTCCACATCAATCAAGCCATCAACCTCGTACCGGCCACCACCAAGATCCACCACCGTCTGGCTCTGACTGGGCAAATCATGCTCATCGTCAATCGGGCCAACAATCTGCTCAAGCAGATCTTCGAGGGTGATCAGCCCGGCCACACTGCCGTACTCGTCTAGCACAATGGCCATCTGAACCTGGCGTTGCCGCAACTCGTCCAGCAGCTCCACCGCGTTCTTCGTTTCTGGGATCAGGTAGGGAGGCCGCGCCAGCTTGCGAACCGTTCCCTGGCTTTCAATTCCCGATTCCAGCAGCAAGGGCAAAAGATCCTTGGCATATAGCAATCCCACAATGTCATCACGGTGCTCGCCATAGAGGGGAATCCGGCTCAGCCCCGAGATGGCAAACACCCGCGCAGCCTCACGAACGTGGGTAGAGGCAGGCAGCGTGATCATGCCCGACCGTGGAGTCATCAGGGACACGGCATCTAGGTCATGAAGCGCCACCGCATTCTCAAGCATGGTTCGGGTCGATGCGGGCAGCTCGGCATCCAGGTTTGTGGCTTCTTCCTCATTCTTGGCATGAATTTCAACCTCGACACTTGCCGGACGCGGGCCAATTCGGGACCACAGGCGTCGATGCACACGCTTCTCGACCAAGCTTTCCGCCGATCCGATCAGGAACGAAATCGGGCTCACCAGGCCTCGCAGCCCCGTGACAACCGGCCAGCCACGGTCCAGCAGATCCTCGGCCAGTACCCGCCCATAAATGCTGGCAACCAGGTGCCCCAGGCCGAATAGCAGGACAAGCACCACCAGCAGCGAGTCAAACGCCCAGGTATGCAGGCCACGGGCCACAAGCCCCCCAAAAACAATGGCAAGTACCAACCCCGAAACGAATGCCACCAGACCGCTCGCTGTCTCGCTCTTGGCATCGTGGCGGAACACATCCTCGGCACGGGAGGGATGACCTCGTTCCAGGCAAAGATCTTCCAGTCGGCTTCGCGAGTACATCCGGAGCGCGTTCGAAAGTGCAACCGCCGTCAGATGAACCAGCACCAATAGCAATCCCGCGATCAACCAGACCACGATGTTCACAGGGGGCATGAAGAACCTCCCGTCATCCCTGGCAACCGACCCGCCACGGAATTCTTTGAGAACGCAACGTCTTCGGAGGGCGAGAGGATTTCCTGCTGGCGAGCTTCCATCGTCTGTCGCGAAGCCTCATCCTGATCATCGTAGCCGCACAAGTGCAGCACACCATGTACCGCGTACAATGCCAGCTCACGCTCGACCGGAACCCCATACAACGCCGAGGAAGATATGGCCGTCTCCGTAGAGATCACAATTTCTCCCGTCAGTTCTGGCTCGTTCGGTTCAGACATTGGAAAGGTGATGACATCGGTGGCGTAATCATGCCCAAGATGCTCGGCATTGATCCGCCGGATCCCCGCGTCATCCACCAGAATCAAAGAGATTGAAGCTTGATGAACACCCTGGGCCTGCAATGCCAAGCGAACCCAGTTTGACAGCCCGGCTTGGTCCACCGTCAAGCATGATTGGAGATCGCTAATCTCAATTCCTATGGTTTTGAGCGGTTCGGTAAAGCGGTCCATTGATAAGCCGTTTATCCAAACGATGAGTCAAAGGGAGTGAAGGAAGTGAATCAGGCGCTACGTTGCCCGGGATACTTGACACGACCGTGGTAGATGCCAATCAACGATTTGACCAGGCTCACCTGGATCTCGGCAATCTCTTTGAGCGTCAGGCCACACTCGTCGAGCTGGCCATCCTCAAGACGCTTCCTGACCATATCGGAAACCAGCCCTTCCAGCCGGGCGGGAGTCGGTTCGGAAAGCGTTCGACTGGCACTCTCTACCGCGTCTGAGATCATCAAGATACCAGCTTCCTTGCTCTGCGGGCGAGGGCCGGGATATCTGAATGCCGACTCTTCAACACCGGTTGAGTCCGGGTCGCCATCGCTCCGACGAGTTGCCTCACGATAAAAATACTCGACCAGGGTGGTCCCATGGTGCTGGGTGATCAGATCCAGAATTGGTTCAGGTAGGTGATGCTGCCTACCAAGCTCAAAACCATCCTTCACATGACCAATAATGATCAACGTGCTCATGGCCGGGTTCAGTGAGTTGTGTTTATTCACGCCACCCACCTGGTTTTCAATGAAATAGTGCGGCTTGAGCATCTTGCCAACATCATGAAAGTACGCACCAATCCTCACAACCAGACTATTGGCCCCAATCCGTTCCGCCGCGGCCTCGGCAATGGTGCCCACAGTCACTGAATGGTTATAGGTTCCAGGCGCACGCTGGACGAGTTCTTGGAGGAGCGGATGATTCACATCACCAAGTTCCAGCAAGCTAATCCCCGTGATGATGCCAAATCCTCGCTCCACGAACGGCAATAGACCACCCAGGAAGAATCCCGCCATCATCCCCCAGCCGGCTCGCCAAAAGGCATCGCTGGCCACCAGGCCAATCGCCTGATTCTGATACATTCCCACGGTCCAGGTCAGAACGAAGTAACCCACGGCGGCGTACATCCCAACCTGAATCGGTTTGGTGCGTGTTCGTACCTCACGCAGGGGCAGCACGGCCGCGGCGGTGCCCCCCATCAAAATGATGAAATGGCCAAGGCCCGACCCAAGCGCCAAACTGGTCAGCAGGGACAGCCCGAACGTCACCACCAACGCAACCTCAGGCGAATAGGCGATCGCCAGAATCATCCCCGCAAGTGCGACCGGAATGATTTCCGCATCGGTGGCATGAATCGAAACCAGCCGCGCCAATCCCAGAGTTAACACGCAAACGCCACACAGCACCGCCAGACGATGGTCCGACCTCGTAATTCGCGAGTCCCGCCGGTCGAGAGAATAGCCAATCAATGCAAACAAACCAGAAACCAGACCAACCACAGCCAGCCCACGAAGCAGATGCTCATGTAGCAACAGTTTAGAAAGGGCTGTCTGGTGCTCTAGCCTGAGCACGGAAAGATGGTCCTCGGTGATCGGCTCATTCTGATCCACCAGAAGGTCTCCCTTGCGATATTCGGCAAACGCCTCGGGAACCAAGGCACTTGCGCGGTCTCGATCTTGCTTGGTCACACTGTCTTCGTACCGCAACGTCGGTGTGGCCGCGATTTTCTCAGCAACTTTCGGAAACAACTCCTGGGCAAGCCTGGGACTTGCAAAGGCTTGAGCAAAATCAATGGCGACCAGGCTATCGGGCTTGGCCAGCCGTTCCGGCACAATCCTGTCTCGGTCCACATGGATTGCCGTGGATGAGTTCTCTCCCACCTGAACGATGCGCGGACGGGAGTAAAGCTGTTCATCGCCTGGAAGCGCATCTGGACCAAGAACACCGGCCCGCAAGATTGGCTCAAACGCTTGCTGAATTTGCGCATGGAAGGAGGCCAGACGCTCGGGGCTATCAATGGCCTTGCGGAGGTCTAGGAATGTGGCCTCCTTCAGACTCCAATCCCGCACATACCGAGGCGGCAAATCTCCCAGATCCTGAACCCGAGAGGCGGCATCCACCAGGTCTTCAAACTGCTCCTGGATCTCTCGCAACGCTTCGGGATCATTCACAAGAAGGGGGGCCACAGACTCAGCCGCCGTCCTGCGTTGCGCATTGGTCTTCTGAGGATCTCGACGTTGGAACCGCTCGACGTTGGTGAGAATGGGTCGGCTTGGGACCTGCCCCACCCGGTACGTGAACGTCAGGCCGGTTCCGTAGACGATGAGCGAGCAGGAAAGGACCGTGAGAGCCACAATTGCGGCCTTCACGTACCTTGATCGAATTCGAACCTTGCGTGCCTCACCCACTTCGAGAGGGCTCGATGGGCGAAAATAGCCGCGTCCGTTCTTGACTCGTCGATGCACAATGCTCATGGCACGGATCTTGGACACGGTCCAGTGGGGGCAAACAGACAGGCACTTGCCAGCGGCGGGATCGGTGGGAAAATCCGGCTCTGATCCAGTTCCCTGGAGAACCGAACCAGGAAAATGATCCCGTCTCCAGCCTCAAGCCGGGGCATGACCCTCTCCCCCTGCTGGTGGAATCTGAAAGGGTTCCCGGGCGAACACCTGATGAACGGAAGGGCCTGATTCTGGCTCCTCGTACGCGTTGACAATGGCTTGGACGAGCGGGTGTCGAACAATATCGGCCTTACCCAGGGTCACCGTGGCAATCCCTGGCACACCGCGAAGCCGTTCGACGGCGTCTGCCAAACCGCTTGCGGTTCCCTGGGGAAGATCGACCTGCGTGGTATCTCCGGTCACCACAATCCGCGCATTCTGACCCATCCGGGTCAGGAACATCTTCATCTGAGGAATGGTGGCATTTTGAGCCTCATCCAGAATGATCACCGCATCATTCAGGGTTCGGCCCCGCATGTAGGCCAGCGGGGCAATTTCGACCAGATCATTGTCGACATAGCGCCGCAGTTGCCCAAATTCCATCAAATCATGAAGGGCATCAAACAGCGGTCGCAGGTAGGGATTGATCTTGGCTTCCAGATCTCCCGGTAAAAAACCCAACCGTTCGCCAGCCTCCACGGCGGGTCTGACGAGCACAATTTTTTTGATCTGCCCGCGCCGCAGCAACCAAACGGCATGCGCCACAGCAAGATAGGTTTTGCCGGTTCCCGCAGGCCCGATGGCAAAAACCAGTTCGAAATCACGCAGGGCGTTGAGGTAACGGGCCTGACCATCGGTGCGGGCGCGAATGGAACGGCCACCCTCCCGGATCTCCAGTCGGCCACCGACGTCCTCGGTACCATCTCCCACGATGGCGTCGATCACTTCGGCAACGTCGCCCGGTGATAACGCTTTTTGCTTGCGGTACAGCCGCCGCATCTCTTCAAAAACAAGCCTGGTCTTCTCCAGGAGATCCGGCTCGCCTTCAACGCGGATCTCTCCACGCCGGGCAAGAACCTTCACGCGGAGGCTATCCCGAACCTGGCGCAACAACTGGTCACGGCTGCCCAGTATCGCCAGTTCTTCCTCAGGCCCATCGAGACTGATCGTCAATTCCGGCATCGAGTGCCCTTGGCCAGCCGGCTGTGGCCCGCGCAGAACGGGTGACAGCCAACGGAGGCGGATCACCTGAAACCGATCAGGCAAGCCTGGAAACATTATGAGTGTATTCAGAAAGAAAACGCAACGCCCACCTGGCATCACAGCTCATGCAACGTTGTGGCTCAATTGTAGGTTGGAACCGATCGCGAACAAGAGTAAGCACCAGAACCGCCCCAAGAAATTTCCAGTCCGTAGACCGGATCTCATTGGGACATGGGGTCAGCCACAGGACCTGCCAGCGAGCGGTTCAAGGGCTGAGCAGCAGCCAGAAACCAACCCCCACCGGGGCGGCAAACAATAGAGAATCCAGTACGTCCAGGATGCCCCCAAAACCAGGCAACGCCTGGGATGCGTCTTTCCGTTCGCAATCGCGTTTGATCATGGATTCCATGAGGTCTCCAAGCTGAGCGATCAGGCCAATGATCAGCCCGTATAGGATTGTCTGCCACCACCCAAGAGTTACCTCATTGCAGAGCACGGCAATTTGCTTGAATAACAACGCAAATGCCACGGCAAAAAGAAGGCCCCCAAGGGCCCCCTCTACCGTTTTATTGGGACTGATCTTGGGCCAGAGCTTATTTCTGCCGGCAATTCGCCCAACCGTATAGGCTCCCGTATCGGCCCCTTTTGCACAAGCAATGAAGGTGAGCAACGCAAAAAGACCATGAAAACGCCCATCAATCCACCGGAGCTGAATCAAGAAACTTGCAAGCAAGGCCACATAGGTCAGCACCAGGCAAGTGCCGGCAAGTACAGGCACCACGCGGCCCGGCCGTTCGTAATGAATAGCCTGGACCACAAACGCAACCATGACCACGCCAATGTAAACCAGGAACGGCCAGCCAAGGGCTTCGACCGGTCCACTGGTGCGAACCAGTTGCGTGATCGAGGCCGGTACCTCGGACCTGAGCGCGTATTCGATATGAGGTACCCAGTTGGCAACCACAATCGCCAGGGTTCCGCCATAAACGGCAATGGCCGAAGGCTGCGCCGTGGTTGCCTGAAGTAGACCGACCATTTCGCGAGCGGCCAGACCGGCGAAGGTCACGCAGCAGATGAACCAGAGTGGATACCAGGGGGCAAGCCAGATCTCATCGATCAGTAGCATGGCAAGTGCACCGAAAAGCAATGCCAGCCCCGTGGCTATTCGATGGACGAGCATGGATCCAATCACAATCCCTGGTTGGTGGTTGATTCACGAGATTCGGCGTCCGAACCTGTTCTGAGTGTACTCAGCCCGAGCCGTAATGTAGAGAGTGCCGACTGCGGGCGGGATCAAGGACGAGCGGAGCTCGCGGCTGGGACCGGACTGGATTCCACGGCGGGAAGCGCACCAAACTTACGCTGCCGCTGAGCATAGGCTAGAAGTGATTGATGCAACTCCCTTGGGCGGAAATCTGGCCAAAGCACTTCCGTTACCCAGATCTCCGCGTAAGAAATTTGCCAGAGCAGGAAATTGCTGATCCGGAGTTCGCCCGCCGTTCGAATCAGGAGGTCGGGATCTGGCATTCCGGCCGTGAGCAGATATGAGGACAGCCGCTCCTCATTGATCTCGGAAGGATCCAGCCGCCCCGCCTGAACATCCACGGCCATCTGTCGGGCGGCGTCTGCCAGTTCCGTGCGGCCCCCGTAGTTGATGGCCAGGCAAAGCACCAGACCGGTGTTGCCCTTGGTCGCTTCCAGAGCGTGGTCCAGCGACTTCAATACCCACCGGGGCAACCCCTCCCGACGACCGATCATGGCCAGCCGGATGTTCTGCTCCTGCATCCTGGGCAATTCGCTTCTCAGATAATGCCGGAGCAGACGCATCAGGAACTCAAGCTCGAAGGTCGGCCGTTTCCAGTTCTCGATCGAAAGACAGTAAAGGGTCAACTGTTCAATTCCGAGCTGGCAGGCTTCCTCCACCACAATTCGAACAGTCTTCAGACCTGCACGATGGCCGAGCATCCGCGGCCGGCCCCGGCGCTGCGCCCAGCGCCCGTTGCCATCCATGATGATGGCGATGTGCGCGGGCAACTGGTCAGGCTTCAGGCCAAGTCCAGCCAGCGTCTTGGCCCCATCCGCAGTCTGAGGAAGTCGTTGCGCCACTCTCCACTCCTCTTGATGGTCGTTCCCTGAAACGAGTCCACGCTCACTCACTCAACACGCAGCGTGGCTTCTCGATCTGGACCGACAGAGACGATGGAAACGGGAATCTGCATCTGCTTGGCGATGAAGCGAACATATTGCTTGGCGTTCTCAGGCAAGCTCGCCCAGGTGCGGCACGAGGTAATGTCTTCGCTCCAACCCGGCAATGTTTCAAAAATTGGGTGACAGCGTTCGAGATCGGCCAGGTGCCCCGGCATCGATTCCACGCAATTCCCGCTAGAATCTTCGTAGGCCACGGCCACTCGAATCTCGGGCAGTCCACTCAGCACGTCCAGCAGCATCAACGCAATCTCGGTCGAGCCCGAAATGCGAGAGGAATACCGGGCGGCCACCGCATCAAACCAGCCGCAACGACGTGGGCGACCGGTCACCGTTCCGTATTCCCGACCAATTCGGCGAATTCGCTCACCAATCTCGTTATCGAGTTCGGTTGGAAACGGGCCGCCGCCAACTCGCGTGGTGTAGGCCTTCACCACGCCAATCCAGCGGTCGATATGGCGGGTGGGCATCCCCGTGCCCGGCGTAATTCCGGCCGAACTCGAATTCGAGCTGGTCACGTATGGGTAGGAACCATGATCCACATCGAGCAAAGAACCCTGGGCGCCTTCGAACAGCAGACGCTTCCCTTGGGCCTGCGCATCATGAATCCAGCTTGTCGTGTCACGCACAAACGGCCGAAGTTGCTCGGCGTACCCAAGATACTCGGTGGCAACAGCGCTGGCATCGATCGGCGTATAGCTGTCGAGCATCGCGGACAGCAGTCGGTTCTTGTAATCCACCGCTCGGGCCAATCGTTCCCTGAAAAATTCAGGATGGTACAGGTCACCAACCCGAATTCCATGAACCCGGCCCACCTTATCGCGGTAGCAAGGCCCAATCCCTCTGCGGGTCGTACCAATATGATCGGCCGAGGAAGAAGACTCTTCCGTCAACCGTTCTTCTTCCAGGTGGTAGGGCAGAATCACGTGTGACCGATCACTGATATGGAGCCGGCCCGCCAGATCCACTCCCTGCGACGAAAGAGTTTGAACCTCTTTCAGAAGCGCGGGCGGATGAATCACCACACCGTTGCCAATCAGGCAATCGACGTGCTTGCGAAGGATTCCGGTTGGCACCAGCGAAAGCTTGTAGGTTACCCCCTCGGCCACCACCGTATGACCCGCATTGGCTCCACCCTGATATCGCACGACCACGTCATGCTCATCGCAGAGTAAATCAACGATCTTACCCTTGGCTTCATCGCCCCACTGCAAACCGACTACACACGTAGAAGCCACCTGAGACTCCCGACCCGGCTTCGAGTCGCTGGCAACACAGAGGAAAGAGGCTAATGCCGTTCGCCATTCATGGTCAGGCGAAAGGCAGATGGATGATGAGAGGCTTCTCAGCCCAGTCAGACCGACTCAAGGAAGCAGGCCACGAAACTCATCGAACAGGTACTGACTGTCGTGAGGTCCGGCCGAAGCTTCCGGATGGTACTGAACGGCAAACACAGGCAACCGCTTGTGATGGAAACCTTCAAGTGTACCATCATTCAGATTGATGTGGGTAACCTCGACGTCATTCGAGAATGATTCGGGATCGACCGCAAAACCATGATTTTGAGTGGTGATCTCAACTCGCCCGGTTCGCTCGTTGCGAACGGGGTGGTTGGCCCCACGGTGGCCAAACTTCAATTTGTAAGTGGTTGCACCGAGCGCACGGCCCAGAAGTTGGTGCCCCAAACAGATCCCGAAGATCGGAATCCCGCGAGACTCGGTTTCGCCGTGAATCAAATCTCGCAAGGCGGCCACCGCCCCATCGAGTGCAGCCGGATCTCCAGGGCCGTTGGAAACAAAGATACCGTCGGGCTGGTGGGATCGCACCTCAGCCGCCGATGCCGAACCAGGCAGCACCGTCACGCGGCAGCCGGTCTCAACCAGGTATCTGGGGATATTCCACTTCATCCCGAAGTCCAGGGCCACCACATGGGGTGCCTGTCCAACCTTGACTGGCGGGGTACTGCCGGGCGCCCGTTGAAGCTCGCTCTCAAAACCTGGTTCCCAGGTATAGGCGGCCAGCGGCATGACCTCGGTTGCCAGATCTCTCCCAAGCAGGCCTGGGCAGCTCCGGGCCTGAGCCACCAGAGTTGCGTCATCCAGTTGGGTGCTGGAAATCACCCCTCGCATGGCTCCCTGAATTCGAGTGATCCGAACCAGGGCGCGAGTATCGATCCCCTCAATACCGGGAATCCCATTCTCTTCAAGAAACTGGTGGAGCGAACGGTCGGCCCGGTAGTTACTCACGCAGGGACTCAACTCCCGCACAATAAATCCCCGGACCCAGGGCCGTTTGCTCTCGAAATCCTGGGGGTTGATTCCGTAATTGCCAATCTGTGGGTAGGTCATCGCCACAATTTGGCCGTTATACGAGGGGTCGGTGAGGATCTCCTGGTAGCCAGTCATGCTCGTGTTGAACACAACTTCACCATCCATCACACACCGAGCGCCAAACGCACGCCCCGTGAATACGGTTCCATCTTCGAGAGCCAGCTTGGCGATGCTCATTGGGCCTGGGGTCCCCGCCTGCGTAGTCACAGAAAAACCTGGTTCAACTCTTACCAAGTGAAAACATTATCCCGGCGACCCGGTCAGAAATCTGCGCGAGTTCGCGGGGATCGGGAAATCGAGGACCGAATCTGCGGGGGCCCGATTCCAGATCCTACGACAATCCCAAGCCATCCAGCAGGGAAGCCGAGAGATCTTAACATGAATCCAGAAAGAATGATCCCAACTCCCAGCAAGGATGCAAACGGCAGGCTGCCAGAATGGGCCGCGGCAAAGATGAGACCCGGGCCAGGCGTCTGGAATTCTGAACTACTGGCAAAGATCAATGCCGCCTGCCCCTCAACGGCCGTGGCCCAGACCAACGCAACCAGGCAGGCGATCACCTTGGGGGCCAGAAATCTCCATCTGGCACGTTGAATCCGCCTGTGGCCGCTCGGACCGCCCAGCCTCGCCTGTTCCAGGAAGTGGGGGTCAGTTCGCAGGTATCCCCGCCGGATCACGGGAACCGCGGTCGGAAAAAATGCGAACGCCAGCACCAAAACCAGCAAGCTGTCGCGCCCAAGCCCGAGCAAGGGGAACCCCTGAAGGATGGACCTGAGTGTTGAAATGGAAACCACCACGGCCACAGCAAGAATTCCAGCCGGCATCAACGAAATTCCGCGGCTGGTCCAGAGCCGCATCCCACCCCGAGAGGCCGTGACCCAGGCACCGGCAATCAAAACGGCCAGACTTCCAGCGAATAGGCCCTGGATCATCGCGTGCCGAAGAACAAGATTGAACCGTTTCCAGTGAACGCTCTGAAGCTCCATCCAACCATTCTGCCGCCAGCCAAAATCGAACAGGCCGACCAGGGGAACAAGAATGATCGCCAGGTTCAGAACCACCGCAAGCCACCCCAACCCAACCGCCAGTGGGCGTCTGGGGGGACGGAGAAAATGCATAGGAGTTCGGGCAGGTCCACCGGGGTAGGCCGCCGGTGGACGGTTATCGTCATGAACTCCCCCCACAGACCTGATCAAACCGAAACCGGTCAGCCCAAGCCCCAGGGCCATCAGCGTGGTCACGGCAATCATGGGAACACTCCCACCGTCGATCACCTGGGCAGCAATCTGACCCGCCAGGTTCCGAGATTCGCCCAGCACCAGCGCTGCCGTTGGCTCCAAGGTGACCGTAAGAAAGACCAACGAGGCCGCCCGAGCAGCCTCGGGACGAACGATCGGGCGAATCAGGAACCGACCTGCCCTTGCAACCCCCATTCGGCCGCCCGCCAACCAGGCCATTTCCGACCACCTGGGATCGACCCGGCTGATCCGACGCGTGATCAGCGTGCCAGTGAGCGCAAGTGACCAGGGCAATTGGCTGAGAACGAGCAAAACCAGAGACATCGCCTGAGCAGAAACGGTCTCTGGTACCTCCACGCTGGCGACCAGGTTCCTGGATCCGAGCGCCACGACCGAGGGCGGCATCACAAAACCGGCCGACCACGCCAGCCTGGCCAGCCACCGAGTTCCTCTCGAATGACGTGCGACCACGCCAATCGTCTCTCCAAGCACCAGAGCGATCAGGGTCACCGCCGCGGCCAAAACCAGCGTCTGCGTAAACGCAACCCGTAGCCGAGGGTTAAAAAGCCCAAGAGCCCAGAAGAACCAAGTGCCCCGAAATTCGCCATCCGTTACCGAAATATCCAAAAAAGCCGAGGCGATCAGCCCCACCATCACCAGCAAAAGGAGGGTCCGAACCGTCCAGCTCAGCACCCAGGCCAGCAAGCGAGGAACCCAGATCATGACAGTGGGTCCGAACGATTCAGCAGCACGGTAACAGACTCGGCAGGCAGCGAGAACGAGGCCGCTTGCGCCTCTTTCAATCCGGCAGCTTGCACCGACAGTACGGCCGCGGCCCCTCGCCAGCCCCCAGGGCCTCTTAAACCCAGGTGACAGATCGGTCCATCAAGGATTCGTTGATCAATCGTGGCTGCAAATCGATTCGTCCCAAAACCAGTTGTTCCGTGGGCCAGAGACTCTGGCCTGAACAGCAGCCGGACCGGATCACCCGCACTAACCGCCCGATCGGTCCCAAGCCGACCCGTCAGCCGACCAAGCACGGTCCTGACCACGGCCGTCCCTCGCGAGTCGACAGACTCCAGCTCTCCGTCCAGTATGTTGATCGGGCCAAAGGATCTTGCCACCTCCTCACTCTCTGGTCGCAAATAGATCTCCAGAGGCGCACCCCACTGAAGCAATCGCCCTGCGGAAAGCAGCCCAACGCGATCCGCAATTGAAAGGGCCTGCCGAGCGTTGCGTGTCAGAATGAGGGTAGTCAGTTTTTCACGCTCATGCACCAGCCGAATCTGATCAAGTGGGCCGGCCTGATCAAAGGGCTCATCAATCACCAGCACGTCGGGCTCAAGCGCAACGGCTCGCGCCAAGATCGCACGGCCACGAGCGTCCAGACTGACCTGATCCGGCTTCAAATCGGCCAGGTCCTCCAGCGCCGCATCCGCTAGCAACGCACGCAGCCGGGAATTCCTGGCCTTGCGGCCAATCCCCCGGCAGCGAAGCGGAAAGCTGATATTTTGCGATAATGACCAGTGTGGCCAAAGAGCGTCTCCCTGCATGACATATCCAACCCGCCTCTGATGCGGCGGTACCTTGGATAGCGAACGCCCACCAAGCTCGATCTGACCTCCATCACACGGCTCAAGGCCGCAAAGCATTCTGGCAAGGACCGTCTTGCCTGCACCGGCCTGGCCAACCAGTACCACCAGTTCGCCAGTCGAAATCTCGATCACCTGGCCCAGGTCAAGAATGGGCTGCCGCCCCGGACACCGATAAAGTTTGTGGAGGATCAAACGGCTCATGCCAAGCCCACCACCTTCCCCTCAGCCAACCGACCCGCCCTGCGATATCTCTGGCCGGCCCAGGCGCTCCATTCCGCCCGCAGCCAGTTGCGAAACCGAGGTTCGCAAACCAAGCCTTGATCATCAACCAATCCGATCTCGGCAAGCAAGCTCGCATCCACCAGCCGAGCCGGCCCCTCAAATTGCCCTTGCAACCAGGCGCGGCTGACTTTGGTCGAGCTAAGCTGCGTCACCAGTTCCGTGAGCAACAGGCTGGCCGCGGGACGCGTTTTGAGTAACTCCACCGAAGCCGGCGGCCAGGGAGGCGGTTGCAGAATCCATCGTTCGGCAAGCTCTCGTCCTTCCATTGAAGGAGTCGGGGCTCTCCGGATCGCCGACCAAGCCTGATGAAACTCGGTCCAATTCTCACCAAAGACCGCGTGAAGCAGGTCGCCCAGCAAGGCCAGCCCCTGCGCACTCTGCATGAGATCTTGCCCCGTACCTGATTCCCCCTTGGCACCAGCACCCGGTACTGGCCAAGAATCAAAATCCTCAAACAGACCATGGAAATCCAAGGCACTATTCGCACGCGCCACCACCGCAACGCCCTGCGCCCAAACCGTGGTCTCTGGACTGGGGATGAACATTCGCCCGTTGCCATCTTCCAGAGACTCGGAATCTCCCCAACCCGCAAGTGGCAAAGCTACCCCGCCGGAATCCCTGATCCCCAAACGAGTCTGCTGCGTGCATGACACCCAGCGCACAATTTCTCCGTAGCCATCAGCCCCCTGCTTCACCAGGTGGCTGGCCACGGCCAGCAGCAATCCCCCCTCGGTTCGAGGATCGGCCCAGCTTAACCGTCCGTTCAGTTCCTCAAGCCCCCCAAGTGACCAGGGAGACTGGCCTGGAGTCCAGGTCTTCAAAATCGAGTCATCAATCCAGAGCCCGACAGGCGTGGGCCCCCACGCAACCCAGCGGCCGGCAGGGGAAGCCGCCGAGGCACGCGTTTCGGCCGAGGAATAAGCGGGACCCAGCCGGTTGGCATAAGACCACCAAGGGCCCCCAACCAGCAGGTCGGCCGGTGCGCCCCGCTCATAGGCCAGAACCGGATCGCCTGAAGGAGTAGGCCGGCTCACATGAGCGAACTTCAGGCCTAGCCCGCGCAGAACAGGTCGGAGCTTCTCATCAGACAGACTGGTCAAAACACGCGCAAACGAGCCGCTGGACAGGTCGCCACAGCCGGCCGCCGCACACCAAGCCCCCATTGCGCCAAGCCATGCGCGACGGGTGCCCAGCAACGATCGTCCGGGAGTCGTTATTGCGTTCAACGCAAGCATGAATCCCCCAGACGATGAGACCGTAGGTCGTTCTCAAACCGCAAACCTGAAAACGGGATCACTGGCTCGGTCGAGTTCGTGTGCCCAGCGTGACTTTGACGGTCACTTCTTTCCCGTCACGCAGCACTACCACATCCACCTGATCACCGGGCTTTTTCGCACTCATCGCGTTCATGTAGCCCTCGATATCCAAAATCTTGAGCTCACCAAACTTAACGATGACGTCGCCCCCTTTGATACCGGCCTTCTCTGCGGGGCTTCCCTCGGAAACCCCTTCCAGCTTCACACCCTCTCCCTCTTCGCCGTAAGCCGGACGCGTTCCGAGGTAGGCGCCATTCCCTTTCACCTGCCCCGCGCTCTCTCTGGCTGGGGCCGCAAGCTTGACAAAGGCTGGACGATCCACCCGCTTGGCAATGTCCAGAATCATCAATTCGCCAAGATCGGCCACACGGGCCATGCCTGGGTAGTTGATCTTATCCGAGTCATCACTGGGGCGGTGATAATCGGGATGGGTACCAGTGAAGAAGAAGAGAACCGGCAAATCTTTACGATAGAAAGAATAGTGGTCGCTCTGACCGAATTCGCCGGTGGCTCCCTTGCTCAGCTTGGGCTTGAGACTCAGCGAGTTGGCCAGCGATTCCACCAGCGACTCCCACCCCTCGGCAGAACCTGCGCCGTAGATAATCAGACCTTTGTCGTCTTCCAGCCGGCCAACCATGTCAAAATTGATCATGGCCACGGTCTTATCGAGCGGAAATATCGGGTCTTTCACGTAATGCTCAGACCCAAGCAGGCCACGCTCCTCACCTGAAAAGAGCATGAACACCACCCGGCGTGGAAGCGGGTCTGGCCGGGAGGCCAGTCGCCTGGCCAGTTCCAGCACGGTTGCCGTTCCAGAGGCATTGTCGTCGGCACCGTTATGGATATCCCGCGATCCGAAGGCCAGAGAACCCATGCCACCTGAACCCAGGTGGTCATAATGGGCACCAATCACAATGGTCTCGTCGGCCAGCGGCCCTTGCGCTTCCAGCACACCCACCACATTTTTGGCCGCAATCGGCTCGCGACTCACCGTCACCTCGGCCGTAACCTTGGCCGGAAGTTCCAGTGACGCCGGCTTCAACTCGGTGTTGATCTTGGTCTCAAGCGCGTCCAGGGAAGGCGCATTGCTTTTGGCAAGCAGCTGATCAGCCAAGGCCCTGGAGATCATCACAAACGGGACCGCACCACCGCCTGGCGTTGAGTCAAATGTTAACAGGGTATCTTTGGGTGCCGCCGAACCATGATCGTTCACCAGCAGAACCAGCTTCGCACCGTGCTCCGCCGCGTTGATGGCCTTGGTGGTGAAAGTGGCGAACTTCGTTGGCTCGGCCGCGGCAAAAGCACTGGTTTTATCGGCAGTATCAGGGTCTCTGCGCAGGATCAGAACCGCCTTGTCTTTGACATCGATTCCGGCGTAGTCGTCGTAATCAAGATTCTTCTCCGCATCCTTGGCCGTGATCCCGAATCCGGCGAAAACAACCGGAATTGCATCCACCTTGCCGGCGGTTCCGATAGCCAGCGGGCTGAAGCTCTCGGTCAGCACGGCGTCAATCTTGGTGTCGGCTCCAACCTGAAAAGCTAACGACGTTGGCGTTCCGGCCCGGGCCTCACCGCGAATCGGAAAATCTTGAAAGTAACGACCGCTGGACGGGATCGGCTTGAGCCCAGCCTCACGCAAAGCTGTGGCCAGATACTCGGCCGCATCATCAATTCCACGCGTTCCCACTCCGCGTCCGCCCCGCAGGTCATCGGCCAGGTAACCCACATCGCTCCTGAGCCGCCCTTCAGAAGGCGAGATATAAGGCGCATCATCCGCAGCCTTGAGCCCGCCACCAAGCAGCAAAAGCGCCAGTGCCAGCGAGCGAGAGAGCCGGGTCGGCCGTGATGAGATCAAGTTCCGGGACTGGGCGTGCATCATGGATCGACTTCCCTGCATGTCGGATTTCCAGACAGAAACTCATCCAGCAGAGCACCGTTTCGGAGAAGCCCCGCCTGACCGAATTTGTGCCTTCTGAATTTGCTATTCCTATTGTCGAAGCGCAGGCCCCAGAGCGTCAAGCGTTGGGCACCTCGCCCGGCGTCTGTCCACCGGGCGTCCCTGAGGTTTCCTGCGCCGAAAGGCTCTCTGGAACCGGCAGCGTGGCGCGAGCAATTAGCATCGGAATATCTAGATGATGGCGCACTCGGTCGACCGTCTGCCCAAAGAGAAGGTCCGAAAGCAGCCGATGACCGTGCGAACCGACCACCAGAAGATCAACCGGATTGCGTTTGAGGTAACTAACTAAGGCGCGGGCCCTGCTCATATCGTGGAGCAAGACACCGGTCGCCTCAAAGCCTCGCGACTGCAGTTCCGTCACCAGGCCGTCCAGATATCGGGCGTCGGCCTCGGTGTGAAGATCTCCGGTATCGTCACCGTAAAGTCCGGTGATGGGCGTATCCGACACGTGCAAAAGCACGAGTTTGGTGAAGCCAGGCCTGGCAAGCCCAAGCGTGCGGCTCAAAATTTCGGTGTCGGTGGCGCCATGCTCAAGCGCCAGAGCAATGGTGGAGATCGGTCGAGGACGCGCCGCCTCTGACCAGTCGAGTTGCACTGGTTGCACGGCCGACCAGAGTTTGATCGGCCGGATGATTGGTTTGAGCGTCACCCACACCAGCAGCCCCGCGGTGCCAACAAGCAAAGCCACCAGCCCGCCGGCCCCCAACCATCCAAGCCAAGGCCGCCAGCTCGATGTCAAACTCCCGGATCGCCCCATCTCCAGCAGTTGCGGCAGCCAATCTTCCGCCTTATCCAACACCAGCTTGGCATTCAAACCCACAATAATTGCCGCAGTGATCCAGGCCAGAAGCCGCACCCAGACCGGGTTCACAAAATCTCCCATGTTGGCCCGGTTGGAGGTGAAGTGAATCAGCGGAATCACCGCAAACGAAAGTTGCAGGCTCAGCACGACCTGGCTCATGACCAGTAGATGCTGGGTCCCGTTATCGCCCACGGTCATCAAAACGAGCACGGCGGGAATCAAAGCGATGAGCCGGGTCACCAGCCTGCGTAGCCAGGGAGCGATCCGCAGATGCAAGAACCCTTCCATGACAATTTGCCCGGCCAGCGTTCCCGTGAGCGTGGAACTTTGACCCGCGCACAGCAAAGCAATTCCGAACAAGATCGGGGCCGCAGGACCCAAAAACCCCGGCAAAAGCTCGTAGGCCTTCTCAATACTATCCACCGGCGCCGAGTGGTTGTAAAACGTGGAACCAGCCAGAACCAAGATGGCGGCGTTCACAAAGAATGCGGCGTTCAACGCCACCGCAGAGTCCACCAGATTAAACCGGCATGCCTGCACCTTGCTGCCGTGATCGTTCGCAATCTTGCGTGACTGCACCAACGCCGAGTGTAAGTAGAGGTTATGAGGCATGACCGTGGCACCCAAAATGCCAATGGCCACCAGCAACGCCAGTTCCGAAGACCCCGTTTCATCCACCGGCAGCGTTGGCCAGAAACCTTGCGCAATTTGCCCGAGATCCGGCTGCGCCATCAAGATCTGGACGAGAAAGCACAGGCCAATCGTCGCCACCAGCGTCAAAATCACCGCTTCCAGCTTACGAATGCCTAACCGTTGCAAGCCGAGCAGCAAGAATGTGTCCAACGCGGTCACGGCGCAACCCCAAAGCATCGGCATGTCAAACAGCAGCTTGAGCGCGATGATTGTGCCCAGAACCTCGGCCAGGTCGGTGGCGGCAATGGCCACTTCCGCAAGCACCCAAAGCGTGCGAGTGACCGGGCGAGAATACTCGGCCCGACAGGCCTGCGCCAGATCATGGCCGGTGACCACCCCTAACCGGGCCGACAGGGTTTGAAGCAACACCGCCATCAGGTTCGACATCAACAAGACCCAGATCAGCGCATAGCCAAACCGAGCGCCTCCCTCCAGGTCTGTGGCCCAGTTGCCCGGGTCCATGTAACCCACACTCACCAGATACGCCGGCCCCATGAAAGCGAACAATCGCTTCTTCCAGCTAATCTCCCGGTTGGGTACCCCCACCGAGCCATGAACGTCTTCCAATGATCGACGCGGCATCGCGCCGGCTCCTGCCTGAGACATCATTGCTCCTCTTGGAAGTCCAGCAAACCAATCCAAACCACGATTCCGACCAAGCCCAACACAAGCGAACGAACACGAAAAAAAGTTTACCCTTTACTCAATGCAATTTTAGGATAACCAAAATTTTTCAAAAACGCAAGTAAAACGCTGTTCCTTCGGTTCACATGTTGCATCATGGAATTACGACGATTGATTTTGTGCGCTTGATTGACCTCAGCCAGAATAAATCCACCGAGGAACGACTTCCATGAAGCGATACATCGTGGCCGCGTTTGGGCTTGCAGGGCTCCTCTCTGTGGGGGCTCCAGAAGCCTCCGCACAATGGGGCAATCGTCCACCTGGTACCAGCATTGTGCCGGGGGTCGGGTTGATAAGCTCTGGCTACTGCCAGGGTTCCGTAGTTGCCCCTGCCGGCTATTACCCGGCTGGTTCCGGAACTGTCACCGCAACGAACTCGGTTCCAGACGCAGCCAGGAGAGACCCAGACGCGCCCCCGAACGGGTACGGCGGCAGGGTGGCGGCCTGGGTTCCCGGCGGTGGCCAGATGACTTCACGCACCATCCCCGC
The DNA here is from genome assembly GCA_903926465.1 of uncultured Planctomycetales bacterium. GTDB lineage: Bacteria > Planctomycetota > Planctomycetia > Isosphaerales > Isosphaeraceae > CAIYJE01. Next base: position 212,032 of record CAIYJE010000067.1, on the reverse strand, counting down.
GCAACCACTCATCGCTAATACCGGCAATACCAAGCCAGGGGCCAGTAACAACGGACCTTCCGTTGCTGGAACCCAGCGAGCGCAAGACGACCTGGCGATTGCGGCCGCTCGGGCTCTCGCGGGAGGCGTAGGAATGGTTGGGCGGGGCAGTGGCTTCAATTCTCCACTGATCGCAGGGGCCATCCCCCCCGCAACCGGGTCATTTCCACCCGGCTCTGCTGGCCAGCCAACCAATTCCAACCTTCCCTACTACGCCAATTATGGTTACGGGAACAATTACTTCACCCCCACTTATCCCAGCTACGCCCCGTACGCACAGCCTGGATCGAACACAGGGGGTTACCCGGTCCCCTCGGTGACCTACCCGGGTGGAGTGGTCATGCAGCAGGCTGGGGGTGGTTCCAGCCCGTACTCCTTCACGCCAGCAAGCGTGGGATACCCCAGTTACTCTAATAATGCCGCGTATTACGGCCAGGGCATGACCAGCGTGAGCATGCCTGGGTATGTCACTTATGGTCAGAATTCCCATGCGGCGCTGACGCCGCCCGGATATTACGCCAACTATCTGCCCACTCCCACAATCAACTACAACATGGGCTCCTCGGGCAGCGTGGGGGGCGGTTCCGGATCTTACTACGCCCCGATGGCTCCGGCTGGCCGGGGCCGTTGAGCCTGGTTCACGTCACAATGCACGACCACGTTTGAACCAGTGCCCGCCCGCCTTCCCGGTCGGCGGGCGTTTTTCTTTTCTTGGCGTGTTCCTTGGAGAACTGGCAACTGGCCCCGAGCATTTACCTTGAAATCGGACGCAAGTGACAAAGGCGGTATGACCCAACCGGTGCGCTTGGGCAGACTTCCGATCGACCCGGCGAAAGGTGTTATCTTTCCCATAGGTCGAGTTTCGTCGCCGCCCGAGCGGCGCTTCACGGACGAGTGATCGCGGGAGTTCCACAGCAATGCCCAGGGTGCCGTTTGCCTTCTCTCTGGTTCTACTCCTTGGGTCTGTCGCCAGCGCGCAGCAACCAGGATATCCCGCCTGGGAATTCCCTGAGCGTTACTACCAGCCGCCAGGCGTTTACGGTATGGCCTGGGGCTCTGCGAGCTATGGCTACAAGCTGAACTATTCCAAGTTCAGCTCGCCATACGGTGGCGGCTATGCCAATGGCTACCAACCTTACACCTTGGCGCCTGGACCGTTTGGCCAGGGGCTTTGGAACCCCGGTGCCGGTGCGGGCGACCCCACCTTTGGCTACACCGGATACCGCACCTTTGCCGCCCCAGGCTGGCCGGGCACCCCTCCACCACCCGTCGGTGCATACGCCCCGTCATTCGGCCCCCCCGCCTATCATCTGCCCTGAGCGTAACAGCCAAAGCCGACCACCTGCGACAGTTGTCTCAGGACTGGAAACTCGATACCATGATCGCATGATCTGGGATCTTTCGGGTGAGCAGTTGAGGCGGAACATGGTCGCACGCTTTTCGGGACTTCTTCTCACAGCGGGCTTCATCTTGAGCCCGCCGATATACGGCCAAGACGCTGCACTCAAAGATCGAGTGTCGGCCCTGGTCACCAAGATCTCGGCCGGGTCACCGGCCGAACGAGATTCCGCAGAGGCTGCGCTTACCAAACTTGGTGTTCGCGCAGCCGATCTGCTGCCTGCCTCGTTGCCCAAAACCAGCGATGCGGATGCTGTTGAGCGGCTCACTCGGATTCGGGACGCGATTGCCAATGCGATCCCGGTTGCGTCCAGGGTGAGCATTCAGGGTGAGGGAATCCGGCTCTCAGACGCGCTCAGGCAGCTTCAGACACAATCCGGCAACTCGATTTCCGACCTCAGAGAAGCGTACGGAGGGGAAGCGACCAACCCCGCGTTCGATCTCAAGCTGGTGGATGTCTCGTTTTTCGAGGCCCTTGATGAGATCGCCCGTAAGGCCGAACTGGGCCTCGTTTTCTTCACGGGCGATGGCTCCGTGGGAATCATGCCCGGACAGGCCATGACTGATCAGGCCAAGGCCAAGGTGGTCGAGCGGCCGATCTCTTATGCCGGCCCGTTCCGGGTGGCCCTCAATCGCATTGGCTCGGTGCGTGACTTCACAGCAGCCGAAGCCAAAACGAACATTCAGTTTGAGGTGGCCTGGGAACCCAGACTGCGGCCAATGCTGCTCTCTCTGAAAGCTGATAAGTTCCAGGTTTTGGACGACCGTGGGCAAGCCGTAGCTCCTGAAATTCGCGAAGAGTCTACCAGCACGGTCCTCCGCTCAGAGAACCCGGTCGCCGAACTCAACCTGAACCTCAAGGCCCCCGATCGCGCGGCCCGGGCCTTGAAAACACTGACGGTGGAGGCCAGCGTCACGGTTCCAGCCGGCTTGAAACGGTTTGAGTTCTCGAAGATCGACGGACCAGCCTCCACCCAGACGCAGGGCGATGTAAGCCTGACTCTGGGAACCGTGGAAGTTGAGGACAATATCTGGAAACTGCTGGTCAGGGTGGCCATGCCGGGTCAGAGCCCGGTTTTTGAAACGTATCGGCAGGGTCTGTTCAACAACCAGGTCTGGCTTCAGAAGCCAGACGGCACACGTTTTCCCCAAAACGGTGGCTTTTCAACCCTGGGTGCCGCTGAAGGGGTGCTGGCGTTTGAATACCTGTTTGTGGATGTGCCCGGGAAACCGTTAGACTGGGGCCTGGTGTATGAAACCCCAGGCAAGGTTGCCGAGATCCCACTCTCATTCACATTTGAGAATATTGACTTACCTTGAACCAACCATGATCACCTGGCGGCCGGCGGTGCAGGCATGACCTTTTTTGCCTGCTCCACAAGCCCCACAAACTCTGCGCGGTAGCCGCCGGGGTCTGTGCCCAGATTCGCCCTGGCCAGTTCCAGCACCGCATCCAGGTTGGAATCTCCTCGATAGGCGGAGTTCCTGAGGATCATACCGAACATGGCCACGGCCGAGGCAAACCGGGTATCGCTGGAAGCCACGCCCAGGTCAACCACGGCGTTTGGCACAGGGTGCAAGATCTCACTGGCCTCGGTTCCTTCTGGCGCCTTGTAACGGAACCGAACCACCGCCAGATCACCGCCCGCTGGCTGGCCTGCGGCCTGAGCGGGAGTCAGTTCGTAAAGCGCAGTCACCGTGTGTCCCGAGCCAATTTCTCCGGCATCACGGGCATCATTGCGGAAGTCCTGGGCAGCCATCAGGCGATTCTCATAACCGAGCAAGCGGAACGAACCCACCCGCTCGGGCTGGAACTCCACCTGCACCTTCACATCCTTGGCTATCGTCACCAGTGTGCCGTCGATCTGGTCAATAAAAACCTTCTTGGCTTCCAGCAAATCATCAATGTAGGCGTACTGGCCGTTCCCCTGATCCGCAAGTTGTTCCAGCGCCTTTTCCTGGAGATTCCCTTCACCAAAACCCAGGACATTCAGAAACACGCCGGTTTTGGCCTTTGCCGTTGCCATCGCGGTCAGATCTTCCAACTTGGTGGCTCCCACATTAAAATCGCCATCACTACATAAGATAACACGGTTGATTCCACCCTGAATGTATCGGGAGACGGCAAGATCATAGGCCAGCTTGTAGCCGGCCTCACCGTTGGTTGAGCCGGTGGCTGAAAGCTGATCTATGGCCGAAAGGATCTCGGCCTTGTTTGCGCCCGAGGTGGGCGGCAATGCCACCCGTTCACTGCCGGCGAACGTGGCCAGGGCAATCGTGTCGTTTTCGCCCAGTTGTTCCACCAGCATTCTTAAACCGGTTTTGGCCAGCGGCAACTTGTTCGGCTGATTCATTGAGCCCGAGACATCGACCAGGAATACCAGGTTGGAGGGCTGACGATGCTCAAAGGTTACCGCCTTGCCCTTGAGCCCAACACGCAGCAGCCAATTCCCGGAGTTCCAAGGGCAGCGGGTCAACTCGGTCTGCACAGACACTGGTGCCGCCCCAGTGGGCGCGGGGTCATTCCAGGTGAAGTAGTTCATGAACTCTTCGATCCGGACCGAAGCGGGCGGCGGCAGAGTTTCATGCCTGAGAAAGTTGCGAGCGCTGGAGTAAGAACCCGTATCAACGTCCACCGCGAATGTTGAGAGCCGAGATTCCGAGCCAACATTCACAAATGCGTTCTCAGAGACCGGTTCACCAAAAAAGACCTGGGCGTTGGCAACCGCCGGATCACTGGGGACCAGGCCCAGCTTTTCATCACGCGGTCCAGCACGCCCCTCGCTGAGGTCATTTCGGCCGAATCTCGTCGCAGTTGCAAAATTACTTGGCGTTTTCGCTTCAAAGCCCAGTGCCACACTCAATCGCCCTTGGCTCGGATTCGCCTGAGGAGCGGCAACCGAAGCAGGTCCGGCGTTCCCCGAGGCTGCAGAAAGCGACTCGGACATGATTCCCTGCTGCCCGGGAACCCCTGATGCTGAAGGCTTGCCACCCAGCATCACGGCCGGCAACGACGGTGCCTGGGCCTTTTCCTTCAAGCTATAAGCAGGAACACCCTGAGAGAGTTCACCAACCTGAGGCTTTGACGCCGCCTGAGGAGCAATTCTGGCCAGGCTCCTTCGTGATAATTCCTCTCGCTCTGGAGTGACACCATTGGTCACAGACTCACTGGCGGGCCCATTCGTACCCAGCTCACCGCCTGCGGCACCGGCCGTAGCCACACGATGTGGAGCAGATCCGCCGCCCCCCATCATGCCGCCCGATAATCCAGGCTGTGAGTCCGCAGCATTCGAACCATATGCGTAAAGGTCTTTGGGAGAGCCCGGCTGATTGGAATCTGGGAGGCCTGCCGGCAGAGCACTATCCAGCGTGGCGGCCACAGCAGCAGGCGCGGCTTCTGCCGGCAAAGATGATCCCCGCTCACGGCCATTGCGTAGTGCCCGACGACCGAGTGAAACCTCTGGGCCAGTTACGTCTGCATCGAGCTTGGCCAGTTTTTCAGCCAGTACGCTGCCTTGGGCAACCTGGCTATCGGCGGGCCCCTGAAGCGGCTTCATCCGAAGTTCAAACGAGTCGTCGTAGTTCGCGACTGGGGCTTGATACCTGGCCAGCGCGGGAGCATCGGCGGAGACCTGGATGTTGTCAGTGCGTGAGGGAGCGACAACAGCAGCAGCCGATCCCGGAACACTTTTCGCCAGGCTTCCGCCGGCGGCCACGGTCTCTTTCTGAGATAACGTCTGCGGCTCCTTCAGCAGTGACCAAAATGGAACAGTTCCAGCCAGCAGCAACGACGCAGCCAGCAAACCAAGGCCGGTGGCCCGGCGCCAGGATCCGCCTCGCCAAAAACTTAGACGATCTAAGGGCCGATCCAATTCAGACTCACGAACAATCCGTTGCTTCTGGTCGTCGGCCAGTTTGGGGGTCAATTCCAGGCGCAACTGTTCGCCCATGAGCCGACCCAGGGCCCGGACCTCTTCCACCTGTTGCTGAGCGTTGGGATTGGCCGCCAGCCAGACCTCGACCTCAGCGCATTCGGCTGCCTCGAGTTCGCCAAGGGCATAGGCGGTCAGCCTCGGGTCGTCGGGGGTGAAGCAGGTCATTCGTACGTCTCCCTGAATCAAGAACGAAACTCGCTGAAGCCGTCGCAACATGCTCAACACTCGGCCGCAAACCCGCCGACCATCCGCTGCCGCAACGTTTTCATACCCGAATGAATCAAGAACCCCACATTCGTCACGCTGTGCCCGCTGATCTGACTGATTTCCCGGTACGAGAATCCGTGCTGAAACTTCAGACGAATCACTTCCTGCTGGTTGGCAGGCAAGCCGTCCAGCAATTGCATCGCCTGTTGTGCATCATCTCGTTCGGCCAAGGCCAGAGCCGGGTCCAACTCGGAACTTGTGCAGGTTGAGGCTTTCTCTTCGCTCAGAGAGTTCATGCGTTTCTCCTTGCGCAAAACATCCAGGGCCCGGTTGCGACACACGGTGAACAACCACTCACCAAGCCGATCTTGAACCGCCAACCGCGGCTGCTTGCAGAGCTTCAGAAACGTGTCCTGAACCACATCCCTCGCCCGTTCACCGTCGCCCAGCAACCGCGTGGCGTACAGAATCAACGGCCCCTCGAAGCGGTCAACCGCCTCAAGAATCCAGTGCCGGTCCACGGAGGGGGCCTCCGTAGTTGCCTGGTTGATTTCCATCCCGTTGAACCTCCGGCCACTCACGCCCGCGCGGCTTCCTACCAACTCACGTTTCAAAGAACCGATTCTTAGGCGGCGTTCTCCAAAAAACCAGAAAAAGCTTCCAGTCGCCAAACTTTCTTGCTCCCAATGAGCCATCCTGGCTCCAGGATTGCCTGTTTTTGTAAAATGACCAGCCATCTGGCACAAACTCGGAAACCACCAGACCCTGAAACGGGAGCCACACCCTTGCTGAATCAGGACCTGGAGTACGATGACGACGAGAGCAACGCCGAACCCGCGTCACTGCTAACAAACGGCATCCGGCGGCTCGTTCGTGTCGCAATCCCATTGTTCGCGTTCGGTTGGCTGGTTCGTGAAGTGGCCGACATTTGGGGAATCTACGCGGTCCTGTTTCTTTGTTTGACCATCGGTACGGTTCTGGGATTCCTGATTTCGTCTCTCAATGGAGGGGGAATCGTCCAGACGTTCAAGGCGAGCACCTATGGCCGAATCCCCGCGATCATTGTCTGGCTGGTCCTGGCCCCCCTGCTCACTTACTGTGGATTTGAAGCAGACACCGGACCCCGCAAGCGGCACGAGGCCAAACTCGCCGAGGTCAAGAAGGTCATCGTTTGGGCGGCCGACCTGCCGGATCTGCCGGTTGACCGACTGATCCTGGATGTCCGTTTCGCACTCAACGAACTGCCGAATCATGGGGACAGCGATTGGATCTCATTGAACAGCCTGGCTCCACTCCTTCAGCATCCCCACCCCATGGTTCGCGCTCAGACCGCCTTGGCCCTGGGCCAATTGGAAAACCTGACAGCCGACGTGCTTCCCCTCTTGACCCCCATCCTCAACGACCCTGCGCCCAAAACGCGAGCCGCAGCTTTGATTGGGATCTCCGGCTTACGCCCGCTCCCAGAGCCGGCTCGCGAAGCGATCTCGAACGCGATGTCTGACGATAACCCCGTGATTCGCCATGCGGCGGAATTTGCAGCGAAGCGGAACGCGAACCCGACAACCCCCAGCCCATTCTCACGCTGGTGATACTGGTTCGCCTCTCGCCTGTCATCCCATCCATCGAAAAGTCGCATCCTGACCTTGGGGCATGATTCTCCCGATTCCAACAGCTCGAACGGTTACACAACGCGTGCAAACCGAATATCCACAGGCCTTAACTTGAGCCAGGCCCGCGAGATTCAGTACGGGTGATTCCAACCCTGCGGAATGTGTGGACTGAACCCAGCAAGCCGGTCCATAACCCTGGGACCGGGACAATGAAACCGAGATCGACGGACGATCTACTTGGGTGGACACACTGAGGAACGGTCTCTTGGCCCACTGGCCATTGCAAGACCTGGTCGCACAGCAAGGAGACTGCCTCGTGGCATGGTGGCGAAGCTGGATCATAGGCCGACGATTGACGCCACGCACTCGTACTCGATCCACCAGACAGTTTCTGGCCGGTCGCCATGAGTCGCTCGAACCACGTCTGTTACTCACGGGATCCACGGTCGCGCTGCAGTCGATCTCAGCCAGCGATTCCAAGGACATTCGGGTTGCGTACAACATTGCAATCGACCCCGCCAGCCTGAGCAACTCACCGCTACCGGGGACCGCATTACTGTTCTCCGTCTATCGTTCGGCCGATGCCACGCTAGACTCTGGAGACCTGCTGCTGGCCCAGTTTGGCCCGCAATCGATACCCGCAACCACGGGCTTCAGCCCGGTGTCGGCACCCACCGATCCAGGGACGCACACCACCACCCTGAGCTTCTCCCAGGCCCTACCTACAAATTTGCAACGCCCATACGTGATTGTGGCCGCCAGCCTGATCGGCCCCAGTGGAGAGCCGCTCTCTCCCACCAGCACCGCCAGCATCCATAAACATACCCTTGTCATTTACGCCCACGGCGCCCTTCAGGACGAGCCAGGCAATCGCCTGCCTCCCTGGGTTGTTCAGTTTGGAACCCAGCTCAAGCAGCAGGGGTATGAGAAGGTGCTGCTCTTCAACTGGGTCGGAGATAGCTGGTCGCCGGGCCGAGCAGGCTCCAACGGGCCCAAGCTCGCCAACCAGATCCGCAAAACCGTGGCCCAGTTCCCGGCCGGCGAACCGGTAGACATCCATCTCATCGGCCATAGCGAAGGGGCCGTGATCAACTCCATTGCCCTGCGTAACTTGGAACGGTCGCCTGCACCCAATGCGCAAGGGGGCACGATTCAGCTCACCATGCTGGATCCTCACCCTGCCAGCAGTGGGTCCAAGTTCCGCGATCGTAGCTCCAAACCCAACTTTATGGGCTGGGCCATCCAGCTCGGCACGGATATTTATCAGTCCGCAGCCGATGACGCCCCCTCGGCCATCACCCAAAATGTGGACTCCGCGGACATCTATTACCAGCACACGTACTACGCCTTCGCCAGCACTTCAAGCTGGCCCTGGATCAACCTCTGGGGCGTTGTCCCGGTCCCCAACCTCTCCAAAATTCAACCGACATATGTTGACATCACGGGAGTTGGCATTTCCCACGCTGGCAATTTCAGTGTGGTCGACTGGTACCGAAAGTTTGTGGTGCCCACGCTGAGTTCAGATACTCCCTATCAGCCCTCGGCCATCCTGACCGCCCAGCCAGATCCGAGCGTGATGACCATCACCCAGGTCCACCCCGCTGTCGGACAGATTCCCCAGCGGCTGGATGCAATCACCACCACCGGAGCGGCGCAGTTTGCCGGCAGCGCCTGGCCAGGAACGGCGGTTCGGCTGGCGGCGGCGCCCCGGGGTCAGTCTGTGGCGCATCCCCTGGAACTTGGCCGCGCCGTGGCAAACGCGCAAGGGGAGTGGAAACTCAAGGCCCGCCAGCTTCATGCGGGAACGTATTCGGTGGTGGCCAGCGCGGTGGTTCCGATCTTACCGAACCACCCACGCGTTAAAATGACCCCCAGGGTGCGGGTGGGCACGCTCACAGTGTCCGCGCCTCATGTTTTGCCCCGTCGGCAAGGTCAATAATTTCCACGCAAGAATCCTCGGCGTTTGAACGGAAACCTCTCTAGAATCAGGCTCACCCGGTGTCGTATGCTCAGTGCACTCGGAGCGTGGCCCGTTTGAAATAAACGGTCTGACCGCTTCCAGGGTCTACAGCCCCGATCCACTCGGGATCCGCTTGCACCATGTTGCGCACCCAGCTTGCCCCCCTGATTTTTCTGTTCCTTGGCGCAGGAATCGTTCCCTGCAACTGCCTGGCCCAGGCCGACCCGCCACCCGGCTTTCGGGTCGAGGGGTTGCAAGATTACCTGGTTCAAGAAGAACGGGCTGCGGCTATTCCCAGCCCAGAGCAAGCCCGGGCCTGGTTAAGATTTTTGACCGAAGAGCCGCACGTGGCCGGCACCCCGGCCGATTACCAGAACGCTCTCTATGTGCGAGACAAGCTGCGTGAGTGGGGCTGGAAAGCCGACCTCTCTGAATATGAGTGCCTGCTTAACTACCCGGTGATTGAGTCCGTCAAGCTCGCCATCGTCAGGCCCGATCCCGTGGACCTACCCGTGATCGAAGAACCCCACCCGGAAGACAAAGATTCTGCCAGCCCAGGTGCCTTCCCGGCCTTCCACGGCTACGGTGCCTCGGGCGATGTTACCGCGCAGGTGGTGTACGCCAACCAGGGGAGCAATGAAGACTTCGACAAGCTCGCCACGCTCGGCATCGACGTCAAAGGAAAGATTGCCCTGCTTCGTTACGGCGGCCTGTTTCGCGGCCTCAAGGTCTTGAATGCGCAGCGCCGAGGGGCCGTGGGCGTTTTGATTTTTTCCGACCCGGCCGATGACGGCTACATGCGTGGCGATGTTTATCCCAAAGGGCCGTACCGTCCCCAATCCGCAATCCAGCGTGGAAGTGTTCAGTTCCTCTCGCTTGGACCGGGCGACCCAACCACACCAGGCTGGCCTTCACTCCGTAACGGCAAAAGACTCCCGTTCGACCCGGTGAACGGCTTCCCGCTCGATACGCCCGTTGGCGATGACGTACCTCCGCCCGGCGGCCGCAAGCCACGCGCTGGCGACGCCGTGGCCCAGTGGGAAAAACAGACCAACCTGAAACGCAAAGAATACTTCGCTGCCATTCCCTCGCTCCCAATTTCCTACCAGGCAGCCAGGCCAATTCTTGAACAGCTTGCCGGCCCCGAGGTCCCTGGCGGCTGGCAAGGCGGGTTGCCATTTGCCTACCACGTTGGCCCAGGCCCCGTGGAAGTGCGAATGGCCATCCAGATGGATTACAAGCTACGCACCATCTGGAACGTGATCGGAAGGCTAGACGGTGCCGTTGAGCCTGAACGCTGGATCATGCTCGGAAATCACCGAGACGCCTGGACCTACGGCGCCGTTGATCCGGGCAGCGGCACGGCCGCCACGCTCGAAACCTGTCGTGCGCTCGGCGAAGCAGTTAAAGCCGGCTGGAAGCCCAGACGAAGCATTGTGTACGGAAGCTGGGACGGCGAAGAGTACGGACTTGTGGGGTCCACCGAATGGGCCGAAGAATCCGCCACCATGCTTGGCCGGAAAGCCGTACTCATGGTGAACGTAGATTCCGCCGTGTCGGGCCACGAACTCTCCGTCGCAGGTGTTCCCTCCTTGCGTGACTTGTTTGTTTCCGCGGCCGGCCAGGTCCAGGAACCGCGCACCGGACGCCCCCTGATTTATGAGTGGCTTGAACACCAGCGCAAAACCTGGGCAGAAAGCCCCGTCTCACTCGACCCCGGCGTCTGGGAGGCAACCACCAACCCCACCTCCAGCCCGGCTAAAGTCGAGGTTCCCACAGATTTTGAGCCACAACTGACCCCGCTGGGCTCTGGATCAGACTTCACGGCATTTGTCGATCACCTGGGAATTCCCGCGGTCGATGCCGGTTTTGGCGGACGATACGGCGTGTATCACTCGGTTTACGATAACTTCTTCTGGATGGAGAAGTTTGGCGATCCAGAGTTCCTGACTCATGCCACGGCCGCCAGACTCTACACCCGCATCCTGATGCGGGCGGCCAGCAGCGACGTGGTCCCACTCACGTTCACACCCTATGCCCGCTTCCTGCGCGAACAGGTTGATGACCTTCGCTCGATCGCGGTTCGCAAGGCCAGGTCCAGTGGCAAGCCGTTCGAGATCGTGGGCCTCGACGCCGTGATCTCGGCCGTCAAAACCTTCGAAGAGAAAGCCAAGGCGGCCGATTCGGCCACCTCTTCCCTACGCACCCGGAACCCCCTGGACCCAGACACCCTTGAGAAACTCAACGATTCGCTGACCCAGGTTGAACGAGCATTCCTCCACCCTGGCGGATTGCCAGGCCGCCCCTGGTTCCGCCACACGCTGCTTGCCCCAGGGCTGACCACCGGCTATGCCCCCTGGACGTTGCCCGGCCTGCGCCAAGCGGTGCAGGAAGGAGATGCCACGATGATGGCGGAACAGGCTCGCATTCTGTCGGAACGGATCGCGGCCGCGGCAAACGAGCTCGCCCAGGCCGCCAAGCTCGCCAACACCATGCCGGTGAAGCCGTGATCGCTGCAACGCCACCCGATCCTGGCAATCACGGCCGACCTCAGCTTGAGCGGTCGCTGGGGCCCATCATGGCGCTCTGCGTCATCGTTGGCTCGGTCATCGGGTCCGGAATCTTCCTGGTCCCCGCACGGGTCGCCCAGCAACTGCCGGCCATTGGCCCAATTTTGATTGCCTGGATCATTGGTGGGCTGTTCAGTTTGGCAGGTGCTTTGACCCTGGCCGAACTGGCCGCACGATTGCCTCACGCCGGTGGGGCCTACGTTTACCTCAGAGAAGCCTACGGACCGCTGCCGGCATTCCTGTTTGGCTGGACCGAGTTCCTGATCGTCCGTTCTGGTTCCATGGCCACCCTGGCGGCCGCGTTTGCCATTTATGCCGTTCAACTGGTGGAGTGGCCAGCAGGCTGGAATCCGATCCTGCTCGAAGCCGGTCTGGCGGTTTTGGCCATCGGTCTTGTGGGACTGATCAACGCCATGGGCACGCGCTGGGGCGGCTCGCTTCAAGTCCTGGGCACATTGCTCAAAGTTGGCGCTCTGCTGGCGATGATCGTACTGCCGTTCTGGCTGCACAAAGCGCAACCCGCGCTGCTGACGCCCGTCTGGAAACCCCGTACAGGCAGCATCCAGTTTCTGGCGTTCATGCAGGCCATGGTCAGCGTGCTCTGGGCCTATGATGGATGGGTCGTTTCCGCCAGCCTGGCCGAGGAAATCCGCCAGCCCGAACGGAACATCCCGCGAACCTTGATTGCAGGCGTGTTCCTGCTCATCTTCCTCTACATGTCCATGACGCTGGTTTACCACCTGGTTTTGCCGATGGAAGAAATTGCGGCGGCCTCAACCGAGCGAGGTTCCCCGCGTGCGGTTTCTGCCGACTTCTTCAGAACATTGCTGGGTGCACAGGGGCAGGTGGCAATCTGCTTGATTGTGATGACCTCCACGCTGATCGCGCTTAATGGAAACGTGCTCTCGGGGACTCGGGTTTACTTTGCCATGGCTCGGGATGGAGTCTTTCCCGCAAGTCTTGCACATATCAGTTCGGGCCGTGGCACTCCGGCACGGGCCATTGCCGTCCAGACCGCCTGGGCCATCGTCCTGGTGATTGCCGCCAGCCTGTTCATCTTGGTCCCTCCACCGGCGGTCGGTTCTGTGCCACCCTGGATCCAGACAACCTGGGCAGCCTTGCATGACACGCCCCTCTATGACTTTTTATATAACTACGTCATTTTTGGTGCCACGGTGTTTTACCTACTCAGCATCCTGAGTGTTTTTCGGCTCAGAAAGGTGCAACCGGCCAGCGCAGGCGTTTACCAGACATGGGGATATCCCGTGACTCCCATCGTGTTTGCGCTCGGTTCTCTGGTCCTGCTGGCCAGCATGCTGGTGCAAACCCCCTTGCAATCGTTCGCGGGACTGGCCATCGTACTTCTCGGAATGCCCGCATACAGGATTTTCAGGAGCCGGTCAGACTCGGCGAGTCGGAGAGTGTTTCATGCGTAGTCTCAACGAGGATCGTGAGACCTTCGTTCCTCAGCAATACCGCCCCGAGCCTGCGCAGACGGCCATGCCTCGCCGCGCCTTCGTGTTCCGCACCTTGCTGGCTTCTGGCGTTGGGGTCACTGGAGCGTCACTGGCCGCCGAGCTAGTGAATGCCGTTGATTCTGAACCGGTCTTGGAGGTTGATCCGTTCCAGGCCGAGGTGGACGCACGCCTGGCGCTAATTGTAGCCCGACACGGGGCCAGACTAGATGACGCCGCGCGGGTTTCGATCCGCAGAGACGTTGAAGCCCTCGTCAAACGCGGCCAGACCCTTAAGGCCGTGGCACTGACCAATGCCGATGAGCCCTCACCCACGTTTCAGGTTTATCGCGCGAACGCGGAGTAAGCATGCAGGAGCGAGTTGCCAATGTCGCGGGATGAGGATCTGGCGTTCAGTCTGCTGCCCGCCCTGGGCGTACGGTTGCGTTCCGGCGAGTTGACAGCCACAACTCTGACCAGTTTTTTCCTGCAAAGGCTTGAAAAACAGGCAGGCCGATTCAATTGCCTGGTCCGGCTCACCCCGGAACTGGCCATGAAACAGGCAGCCCAGGCAGATGCCGAGCTCAAAGCCGGCCGAGACCGAGGGCCGCTCCACGGTATTCCGTTCGGTGCCAAGGATCTGCTGGCCACGAAGGAGATTCCCACCTCATGGGGTGCGGGCCCGTATCGCGACCAGATCATCGATCAGGACGCCACGGTGATCACAAGACTCCGTGAAGCGGGCGCGGTTCTGATTGCCAAGCTGGCGATGGTCGAACTGGCGGGCGGCATGGGATATCGCCAGGCGAATGCCAGCTTCAGCGGACCAGCTCGCAACCCCTGGAACCCTAACAAATGGGCGGGCGGCAGTTCGTCTGGTTCTGGGGCCGCCGTAGCGGCCGGCCTGGTACCGTTCGCCATTGGCACAGAAACCTGGGGCAGTATCACCACCCCGGCCAGTTACTGCGGCCTGTCCGGTCTCAGGCCAACCTACGGGCGGGTGTCCCGAGCGGGCGCCATGGCGTTGGCCTGGACCCATGACAAGATCGGCCCGATGACACGATCTGCGCATGATTGCGGCCTGGTGCTTAACGCCATTGCCGGGCCCGACATGGCCGACCCCACCTCCGCTCCACACACTTACGCCTATCCGCCGGCGGATCACCCGGCACGGCCTTACAAACTGGCGATTCTGAAAGACGGTGTGGCCAAAGCCCAGCCCGAAGTTCGCAAGAACTTTGAACGTGCCCTCGACGTGTTCCAAAACCTCGGCACAATCGAAGAGATCGAGCTTCCGGTCCAGCCCTGGACAGAGACCGCCTCAATGATTATCTCGGCCGAGTGTGCATCGGCTTTTGAAGAGCTGATCGATTCCAGCAAGGTGTTCGAACTCACTGCGCCCGAGGATCGAATTGGTGGCTTCTGCGATCAGACGCTGCTGGCCACGGAATACCTGAGAGCGCAACGGGTCCGCACCAAACTCTGCCGGATCTTGGACGCGTTTCTTGCCCCGTACGATGCCGTGCTGACCGTGGCCACCGAATCGGCCGCACCTCCGGCCGAAGGGGACTGGTCCTCAACCTATGATGCCAAGTCACTGGGCGGGCCCGGCAACCTGTGCGGAACTCCAGCCCTGGTGTTGCCTACCGGCCTGACCGATGACGGGCTACCCACCAGCATTCAACTCGACGGCCGCGCCTGGTCGGAAAACCGCCTGCTGGCGATTGGGCTGGCTTACCAGGCGGCCTCTGCCTGGCACCAGACCCATGCCACAGTTCAATAAGCCGGCTGGCCTCTGTCAGCCCTCGGGGATCAACCGTTGAGGGTGCATCTGGGCAACCGCTTGCTCCACCGTTGGGCGTGGAACACCAGGCACCAACTCGGAAATCCGTTCAGAAATCATCGTGGTATCGGCCGGGCGTGGCTCGATGCCCGGATGATCGTTCAAACGGTTGCCGCCAATCAGCCGCTCATCAATGCCCAGTTTCCGCGCCACCCGCTTCATCAACTCCAGCCGGCTCATGCGTTCAGGGCCGCCCAGGTGGACGGTTCCTACCGCCTGGCTTTCCGAGAGCCCAATCAGCAGTCGGGCGGCGGTCTGCAAATCCAGCGGTGTCCGGTATTCGTCCTCAAAGAAAAGCTGCCGCTGCCCTGTATCGAGCGCATTCAAACTATGATCATAAAAGCTCGGCCGGTTACAGCGGGTCGGTCCATAGAGCAACGGAATCCGAACCACCATGCCGGTCGGTATCGCTAGCACAAGCTGCTCCCCCTGCCCCTTGGTTCGCCCATACTCGTTGGCCGGTGCCGGCTGAGCGTCCTCGCGATACGGCGCATGGTTGCCATCAAAAACCATGTCCGTGGACGTGAATACCAGCCGACAACCGGAAACCCGGCACCAATCGCAAAGGATGCGAGTCCCTTCGACGTTAACCCGCCAGGCCTCGGCCGGGTCGGCCAGCACCAGCGCGGGCTTGGATATCGCGGCAAGGTGCAGAATGACATCCGGTCGAAACGCCTCCAGGGCCGAGCGAACCGTGGCATGGTCACACAGATCCACCGGCCTCAATGCAAACGGATGAGTTCCGGAATCTGGCGATCGGCCCCAGGCTTCAAGCGTGTGCGAAGAGTTGATCAGCTCGTCACGGACGTAGGTTCCAAGCTGCCCACCGCCGCCAGTCAGAATGATCCGCATAAGACGCCTCGGTCGTTCAATCACCAGAACAGGAAAACCCGGTTTTTGCAGCTAGAACGGTGGTCCCGATCAGGAGACTGGCCCGCTGAAAATACCCAAGAAACGCCAAAGCGAGTGGCGGAACGGAGGTCGATCTTAAGAACGATGCACCGTGGCAGACAAGTGCCCAAGGCTCTCAACTGCAGAGTAGCTGGCGAAGAGGAAACGTTGATGAAGATCCGAGAACTACCAGTCGATGACCTCGTTCTCGACCCACGCATGAACCTTCGTGACCGGCTGGATCAAGACACAGTCGAGCGCTACATGGAGGCCTGGGACCGGTTACCGCCGGTTACGGTGTATGAGGTCGATGGCGAGTTACTGCTTGCCGATGGTATACACCGACACGCGGCGGCTGTGACTCTGGGAAAACCACGAATCAAGGCCGAGGTGATCGAAGGCACCCTGGAAGAGGCTCTCGACTTTGTCTCGGGCGCAAATCTCCACCACGGGCTTCCACTCACCCGCTCTGAACGGCGCAGGGCAATTGAGCTGAAACTCCGCCTGCACCACGAGCGATCAGACCGGCACCTGGCCGAAGAGCTCTATGTGGGACGCGAACTCGTTGCCAAGATCCGCAAGCAACTGATCGAAAGCGCCCAGATTCCCGTGGGCGAAATTCGCGTGGGATCCGATGGCAAAAAGTACCCCTCGCTTCCCAAAGATCCCAATGAACGCAAGCCCATCAGTAACCTGGCCGGTGGCGCTGAGCCCGAGTCCGGCGTGCGGGCCAAAGGGGGCGATGCTCCCTGGGATGAAAGCGGTGGTGGCGCTTCCCAAGGGCGAGACATGCCTCGCAAGGTGACCGCACCCTGGGACGAAGAAACCCCAGATGCCAAAGCCTTGGCGAATGCTCCACCCATTGCACCAGCCGCCCCCACAATTGACGAGATGCTTCAGGTGATGGCCAGACAGGTCATTGAAGTTGTCAATTGGACAAACGCCGAAGGCTTCCTGGAAAGCTACAAGGTGGCAAGTGCCAACACACGTGGGCTGTTCCAATCGGCCGTTATCAAACTGGCCGCCCGTGCCGATCAACTCCGCAAGGTCTGATTCCTGAGGCCGGAAATATGAGCCCGACGCATGAGCGTGGGCTTTTTCTCCGAATACGAGCCCGAACTCCTAGCAGGTGGCTCTCTTTCCGTCCCATTTCCCGAAGCACCAGCGGGTCGATCTCCAACCGAATGATCGACTCCGCGACAAATCCAGCTGGTCAAAATCGCACGGCCCTTCCTAGGTAAATAACAGATCCACTGGCCGTCGCTTCGGGCTCGTTTTGGACAATTGAGCGGAACGCAACTAGAGCATGTCGGCCAGCACCATGTCGGCCACAAATATTCCCTGTCTTGTGAGCCAGACCTTCTGACCGTCATCTTCCAGGTTTCCGCGCTGGATATGACGGCCAAGGCTCTCTCCTGCCACGCTTTCCAGCGAGACCCCGGTCCGTTCCTGGAACTCTTGGCGATTGACCCCCAACTGGGTCCGTCTGAGCATGAGCATCAGCGTTTCTCTGGCAAACTCATCAGTTTCAAGCTGCTCGCTTGGACCTGTTGGGTCATCCCCTGCCTCAACTCGTTTCAAATACGCCATCAAATCCCGCGTATTGATTGCACGCACCCGATCCACAAACCGGGCGGCCCCCAGGCCAACTCCGAAGTAAGGGGCATTTGACCAGTAGACCAGGTTGTGACGACACTCCTGACCAGGCCGCGCATGATTGGAAATTTCATACTGCCGCAACCCAGCACTCGCCAAGCGATCCAGGGCGTAGGCGAACTGGGCATACTCCACATCTTCGTCAATCGCGTGAACCGCCCCGTCCGCCTGCTGCTTCCAGAGCAATGTCCCCTTCTCAAAGGTCAGGCCGTAACAGGAAAGGTGATCAGGACCCAGCGCAAGGGCTTGTTCCAGGTCGTTCGACCAGTGTTCCAGGGTTGAACCAGGTACCCCAAAGATGAGGTCGAGCGACCAGCGATCGAATGCCGAACGGACCCAGTCTACCGCCTTCGGTACGTCTTCCGGGTCATGATTTCGTTCAAGCACCTTCAGCGACGGGCGATGGAACGATTGCGCTCCCAGGCTGACCCGGTTCACCCCACCTCGATGCAAAACCTCGACCTTGGACTCGTCAAGCGTGCCGGGATTAGCCTCAACCGTCCACTCTCCACCCGCATCCAAGGGGAACCAGTGGGCAACGGCGGATAGCAATCGCGCAAGCTGACTGGCATCCAGGCGGGTTGGCGTTCCTCCGCCAATGAAGATCGTGTCCACGGGCCGAGGCTCGCTCAACCTCATGGCCATTTCACGTTCGAGCGCGACCAAGTACCGGTCGGCCAGGTGATCAGAGCCTGCCAGTGAGGCAAAGTCACAATAACCACACTTGTGGGCGCAAAACGGAACGTGAATGTAGGCCGCACGCGGAGTATGGCTGCCACTTGTCCCAGAACTCACGACTTGCCCTGCCTGGATTTTGCCGCGAGAAGAGTGATACCGCTCTGGAATCTGTTCGGTTCCCTTCAAGGGACTGCCTCAACGAAACGAATTTCCGGGACTTCCAGCTTGATCGCCTTCTCAAGCCCAAACACCAGCGGCACCAGGGTCGCAGGACAACTGGCACAGCCCCCGGCAATTCGTACCTGAACAATCTGATCTGAATCGATACTTACCAGTTCAACATCGTCTTCACCGGCCAGAACACCGGTTTTCAACTCTCGCTCAAGAACCGCGCGCACTCGCTGCAACAGGCCGGCATCCGGAATCTGGGAAGGCTGAACCATAAAAACCACCTTGGTTGGACAAGTCGCTTGAAAGGTTAGCGTCTGGTTCGCTGGCCCAGGCGACGCGCCAGGGAGAGCCCCACTGGCTGCGGCCGAACGGAAGATTCGAGGAGGGGCTCGGCGGGCTGCCGACGGCCGTCCTCACGCTCACGAGCTTCAAGCAGGTTCAGGAGGTGGCCTTCGTAAGGCTGGCCGTTCAACGCCTCATTCGCCCTGGCCAGATCGGCCTCCTGGCTCATCTCAATGAAGCCAAAGCCCCGACTTTTGCCGGAATCTCGGTCGGTCACCACTTGGCTGCTCAGAACTTGCCCAAACGGCCGAAATAGCGAGGCGAGCGCACTATCGTCAGTCGTATAGGGGAGGTTTCCAACATAGAGGCGGTAACCCATTGGCGGCGTTCCCTGGAAGTTCCTTGAGGCGTCCTTGCGAAGTCGATCTGGGTGATTCGGTTATCTTAACGCGTTTGATTCTCGCGGCGTAGTCGATCGAATTGGGCACCAGGAATTGGACGAGGAGGACGAGCCTCGCTTGACCGAAGATTCAGGCTCGCCCTAAAATTCATAATGTGTACGGTTGGTGGTCGCTTGCGCTGGTTTTGAATCACCATTTTCGCGGGCGAGTTCCAGGCCTCTGTACGCGAGGGTGATGTTGCATGACTCGCTGGATTTTGCTGATCGTGGGAGTCGTTCTGGTTTCCGCAGCCATTCCTGTGCTGCTTTCTCTACCGCCTTCCGAGGTCAATGGGAATGGTGTAGCCTTCCCCACCGGCAGTGTTGGCGGGAGCAAGCCGGCTGGCAAGGTTTATCTCAAAGGAGAGCCAACCTACAATTTTGGCCGCCATGCCATCCACTGGAAGGGTGAGCAAAAGTTCACTATCAAAAATGTGGGGGATGCGCCTCTGAAACTGCTCCCTGGCAGTAAATCCTGCATGTGCACGGTGGCCAATTTCGAAAACGGTGAACGAGACTTCACGGTTCCGCCAGGCGAGTCCACAGAGATCACCCTGACCTTCAATACCAAGGACGCCGGTAAATTTGACCAGCGGGCCAGCGTTCAGACCTCCGATCCTGACCAACCCGAAATTTTCTTCTCAATTCGTGGCGAAGTGTTCCCAGCACTGGTCACGAATCCAGACCCACCGGTCTTCGACTTCGGCTCAATTCCCAATGACAAGCCCACCGAAGGGCGCATGGCGTTGACCTCTTATGACCACACCGACCTGAAGATTCTGGAATCCATTCCCAGCAACCCTCAGCAGGTCGGGCTTGAGATCAAGCCCCTGTCCGACGAGGAAAAGTCTCATCTGAAGTACCAGGATGGGTATCGCCTGGATGTTCGGGTTCTTCCCTCGCCCGAACTCGGCACCTTTGCCGAGACCATCACGGTGAAAACAGACCACCCCAGCGAGTCTGAATTGGTGATTCAGGTTCGCGGTAAGCGGACCGGCGCCATTGTCATCTTCCCCGAAGTGGTTCGAGCCCAAACCACGTCCTCTCGAGGTGCAAACCTCTCGGCGGTGATGTCGGTGCGTGACCAGGCGGATACCACGTTTGAAGTGGTCAATCAGCCCCAAGGTGTTGAAGTCTCCGTCTCAAAAGCCGAGGATGCCAACACCGATTCCAAGGTCACTCGGTACCGCCTGGCACTCAAGATTCCACCAGGAACCCCTGCCGGCCTGATCAGTGGCGATGTGGTTTTGAAGACCAATCACCCCAGCGTGCAACAGGTTCGCGTGCCGCTGAGCGCAACCATTGACGCCGAGGAATGACCAGGCACCCGGGACCAATCCCTGGGTGTCAACAAGCCGGGCGACGTACCAGCCACGGTGCGCTTTTGCCAACCTTGCAACAAGCAAGCCCGGGGCTCAAAACGAGCCCCGTTCGCTCATAACTCTCTCCAGGGAAGGATTGAAGATTCATGCGAGTGACCGCGACTATGCCTGCCCTGGCGGCAATTTTGCTTTCGAGCGCGGTCCTGGTGGTGATTGGTTGCGGGCAATCGGGTACTCCTTCACCCAAGGAAACCGACCTTAAACCGGCCGCAACAAACCTATCCGATAAAAAAGACCCAAGAAAACTGCTGGCAGACTGGCCCACCGAGCCTGGTTCTGGGTTTGAAGGAGCCTTGATCATCTCTGGACAGATGATTGGCTACCATGAGCCCTGCGGTTGCTCAGCCAGCCAAAAAGGTGGGCTGGTGCGTCGCGCGACGTTCGTGGAAATGCTCCGTGAGCGGGGCTGGAATCTGGGTCTGATCGATCTGGGAAGCCTGGGTCAGGATGAAGGCAAGTCTCGCGGTGGACCGACACAGACCCGCTTGAAATACGGGACCACGCTCAGAGCCATGCAGATGATGGGCTACGGAGCGCTTGGGTTATCGGTGGATGACCTCAAGCTTGGCACTGGCGAAACGATGATGCAACTGGAAAACACGCTGTCTGAGGACGCCACTTCGCTCAAAGCGGTGGCCGCAAACGTGACCCCCACGCCGGGGCTTGGCTTTGAATCCAAGATTCGGCCCAGCGTTCAGATTTCCATCGGTTCAACCCGCGTAGGCGTTACGGCCGTGATCGATCCTGCCGCGTTCGCTGCCCTGCAAGATGCCGACAAAGATGCCCTGATCACCGTGCAGGCACCAGAATTGGCGCTACCCTCCGTGCTGGCCGACCTGGAGAAAGCAACGACCTTCCAGGTGCTTATGGTGCAAGGGCCCGCAGAGATGGCTCGATCTCTGGCCGAACAATTCCCTGGATTCGACCTGATTGTGGCAACATCGGCCTACACAGACGCGGTCGTAGCCCCTGACGTTCTGAATAAAGGCAAGACCTGGCTTGTGAGCGTTGGCCGGAAAGGGATGAATCTCGGCGTCATCGGGCTCTACCCAGGCACCCAGGAACCGATGCGCTATAAACGGGTGGAGTTGAACGAAAACCTGGACCCGCTCCGCTCAATGGCCCAGAACGTTTATTCCCTGATTGGCGATGACTTTCAGAAACTTCTCAAAGAAACCGACGTTCTGGGGACCTTTCCCAAACGCCCCTACGCCCTGTTCGATACCCCGACAGATGCCACCTACGTTGGGGCGGAATCGTGCAAGCAATGCCACCCCAATACTTTCTCGAAATGGGCCAATACCAAGCATGCCCTGGCCTATGCACCCCTGATCAATGACCCCCGAGACGATGGCCGAAACCGAGAGCACGACGCCGCGTGTATCTCTTGCCACACCACCGGTTTTGAGTACGCTGGCGGCTTCGTTTCACTGGAAAGGACTCCCCAGCTCAAGGGGAACCAATGCGAAAACTGCCATGGGCCAGGATCCAGGCACTCGGCGGAACCAGACGATCTGGCGCTCAGGCGAGCAGTGAAACGCACCAGTGATGACTTCGACCGGAACCACCGCTGCATCAGTTGCCATGACGAAGACAATGATCCCAAATTTGACTTCGCCAAGTACTGGCCACAGGTCATTCATAACAAACTGGATGACTATTCCAGCCCGGCGGTTCACAAGGGCCTCACTCCGGCGACCGCAGCCGCAACGCCCTGAAAACCCGAACTGTACCGTGTTGTCGCAGCCCCAGGCCGTATCAACGGCTGCTCCTGAAATTCGCTACCAGGCCGAATTTCCAGGACATTGAATCCGCCGGCCGATTTGGCCTGCCTTACAAACGTGTTGGTTTTCAGGTCTCACGGAAAGGATGTCCGATGTCGAGCGCGAGTTCCTCCAAATTCGAACAGGTGGTTGAGAAATACCGAGAAGACCACACAAACCCAATCAACCACTTTCTCCACTTGTTTGTGGGGTGGCCCATGGTGGGCGCTTCCCTGCTACTCTTACCATTCAGGCCCTGGTGGTCTTTGTGGCTGTTTCTGGGCGGCTATGTGTTCATGTGGTCTGGGCATTTCATCTTCGAACGCAACCTGCCCACCATTCTTAAACACCCCGCAACGCCGTTTATCATGGCACGCGCGGTGGTGATGCAACTCTGGAGCGGAGCCGCTCGGCTGATCCGTGGCGGAAAGCATGCCTGATCTCTCAGGAAATTGAGCCAGAGAGGCTTGAGGGTGGAGTCTGGTTTTGATTTCAGGTTAAACTGTCGTTTGTTATTCAGACAGTTGGCTTAGCAACAAGACCTGCTTTTGTCATGCGGCCAGACTAGACTCTCACCTTGCTCAGAGAGCCTTGTGCGGCAAGGCAGATTTCCATGGCGATACCGGACGATTCGGAATCCATAGAACCACAGGCCAGCCGTTCGGACCCCCAGGTATCCGAGAGCGACTTCGTCACGGAATTCATCGGACCAGAAACCGTGGGATGGGACCGCGACCTGGAGGTTGCGGCCACCTCCATGAATTTCACGCTTGACACCGATCTGCTTGTGCTCGATTTACCAACGGCCAATACCAACCTGCCCCCTTCGACAGACCCGTCTCTGCTTGCCAATCGCTACAAGCTGGGCGCAGAGATTGGCCATGGCGGCATGGGCGTCATCTTTGCCGGTTGGGACACCCTGCTAGATCGAGAAGTGGCGATCAAGGTTTTGCTGGAGAGGCTCAGGGAAAATCGGAGCCTGATCGACCGCTTTCTGGACGAGGCCAGAATTACCGGACGCCTCCAGCATGCGGGAATCGTTTCCATTCACGAACTGGGTCGGCTCACAGACGGTCGCCCCTTCTTCGTGATGAAACTCGTACACGGGGAAACCCTTCAGCAGACCCTGGCACGCCGCAACAACCCCAAGGATGAATTTGAGCAACTGCTTTTCATTTTCGGCAAAGTGTGCGAAGCGGTGGCCTACTCTCACACGCATGAGATCATTCATCGGGATCTGAAGCCGGCCAATATCATGGTCGGTGAGTTCGGCGCAGTGAATGTGATGGACTGGGGCCTGGCCAAGGTCCTTGGCGAGGACGATGTTCTGGAATCCATGATGATCTCCGAAACGGAGCTTCCGGCAGACGAGCCAGACATCATTGCACCACCGGTCCACTTCCGCTTGATGAAGACCGAGATCGGCACCATCTTTGGGACTCCGGCCTACTTTGCACCTGAGCAAGCCCGTGGAGAAATCGACCGGGTCGATAAGCGTGCCGACGTCTTTGCGCTGGGCTCAATTCTGTGCGAAATTCTGACCGGAAAACCGCCTTACACCGGCAATGACCTATCCGAGATTTTTGCCAAGGCGGTTGAAGCCGATGTGGCGGAGCCGATGGAGCGGCTGGAAGCCTGTTCCGCACCCTACCAACTTATCAAACTGGCCCAGCAATGCCTCTCTCCCGAGCCTTCAGACCGACCTTCTAGCGCGGTGGAAGTGGCCGACGCGGTCATGGATTATCTCCAGTCCGAACAGCGCCGGGCTGAACGAGATCTGGTCCGGTTCTTTGACCTTTCTGTGGACCTTTTCGGCATTGCCGATCATCAGGGCCGGTTTGAACGAGTCAATGAGAAGTTCACGCAAGTACTAGGGTATTCAACCGAAGAGTTAACCTCTCGCCCGTTTCTCGATTTCGTTCATCCCGATGATCGAGAACAAACCATGACTCAGGTTGAACAGATGATGCTGGGCCAGCCAGCGATCCAGTTCCTGAATCGTTACCGGCATGCCGATGGTCACTATCTCTGGCTGGAATGGAACGCTCGCCAGGTGCCCGAGGAGCGGGCAATCTATGCCGTGGCCCGAGACGTCACAGATCGCGTGGCACTCACAGAAGCTCATCGGCGTGCCGAAGAAGGCCGGCTCCATCTGGCCGAGGTTGTCAATTCGGCCGAGGTTGCCATCATCAGCACAAACCTGAACGGCATCGTTCAGAGCTGGAACCCAGGCGCAACGGTCTTGTTTGGCTACACTCCTGAAGAAGTCATTGGTGGCACACTCGATCTGCTTATACCCACAGGAACCGACGACCAGTGGCTTCAGGCCATGAGCTGGATGAGCCAGGGAGATCGGCCCAAGTTTCAGGAAGCCTACTGCCGGCGTAAAGACGGCAGTCTGGTACCGGTTTCTCTGACGATCTCGCCTGTTAGAGATTCGGAAGGGAAAATCATCGGCATCTCGAAAATCGCCCGGGATATCAGCGAACGCAAACGGACCGCGAGACAGACCGCAACTCGCTACGCTATCAGCAATATTCTGGCGGAATCACACAACGTGGAAGTGGCAATTCCACAAATTCTGCAAGCGATCTGCGAACAGCTTGACTGGACCCTAGGGCAGGTTTTCGTGGTGAACCGCGAGGCTCAGGTTTTACGGTATGTTCACTCCTGGAACGCCCCCGAGTGCCCCATGACCGAGTTCATGGACCTCTCTATCGCACTGGAATTTCAGCCGGGACATGGACTCCCAGGACGGGTCTGGACCGCACGCAAATCGGCCTGGATTACCGAGGTTCGCCATGACGAGAATTTTCCCAGAATTCAGGCTGCAATTCAGTGCGATATCCAGTCTGCCGCGGCCTTTCCCATTATTGTGGAAGACGAAATCAGCGGAGTCATTGAGGTCTTCAGTCATCGGGTTCGCCCTGAAGAAGCCGATGTTCTGCAATTGATGACCGACCTCGGCAACCAAATTGGGCAATTCATCGAACGAAAACGGGCCGAAGAGGCCCTCCAGCAATCCAAGCTCGATACGGAACGGGCCAATTTGGAACTTCGAGAGCGAGTTCGCTTGCTGGCGATGGGGCAGGAAATTGGCTCGGTACTCGCCAGTAAATCCAGTCTCAAAGAGATGCTCCAGGCTTGTACGGCCGCCATTGTGAGCCACCTGGGAGCGGCGTTCGCACGGGTCTGGACCCTGTCTGAGGATGGCGCCCTCCTGGAATTGCAAGCCAGTGCAGGGCTTTATACCCACACCAACGGGCCACATGCTCGGGTTCCCGTTGGGCAGTTCAAGATCGGCCTGATTGCCCAAGAGGGCAAACCTCACCTCACGAACCAGGTCATCGGTGATCCACGCGTGGGAGACCAGGAGTGGGCAACCCAGGAGGGCCTGGTTGCATTTGCCGGCTATCCCTTGGTTGTCGAGGGGCGGTTGATGGGGGTGGTTGCCATGTTCTCACGGCTTCCACTCTCGGAAGCGACCCTGAACGCCATCGGCTCCGCAGCCAAGATGATTGCCGCAAGCGTGAGCCGTAAGCAGACGGAAGACGCCCTGCTCAAGAGCGCGAATGAAACGCTGCAAGCCAACCGGGCCGCACTGGAAGAACGCCGTCTGGCGGAAGAAGCGAACCAGAACCTGGCGGCCATCGTGGAATCGTCGGAGGATGCCATCATCGGGATGGATCTGGCGGGGAACATCAAGAGCTGGAACCGAGCGGCCGAACACCTGTTCGGATATCCCTCAGAGGAAATGATCGGTCGGCCCATAATCCGCCTGCTCGCAACCAGCAGCGCTGATGAGCAGGAGGAGATCCTGAGCAAATTGCGCCTGGGTCAACGGATCGAACATTTTGAGATGGTGCAAATTCACAAGGACGGGCGGCCAATTGATGTCTCCGTCAGTATCTCACCCATTTGCGATAAGGCTGGCCGCGTGATCGGTGCTTCCCAGGTTGCCCGTGATATCACGGAACGGAAAACCGCCGAGGCCAAACTCGCGCAAAGCCAGCGGGAACTGCTCGATTTTGCCGAAAACGCAAATGTCTCTTTGCACCGCGTGGATGGTAACGGCATCATCATCTGGGCCAATCAAGCCGAGCTAAACTTTCTCGGCTACTCATGGAATGAGTATGTTGGGCAACCGATCTCAAAGTTTCATGCCGATGCGCCTGTGATTGAAGATATTCTCAGCCGTTTGATTCATGGCCAAACTCTGACCGCGTACAGGGCACGGCTCATCGCTAAAGACGGATCTATCAAAACCGTCTCCATTTATTCCAGCGTGTTCACCGAAAATGGAGAATTTAAACACACACGCTGTTTTACCACCGAATTCCATGACCCCGCCTCCGCTCCTCAGGAAACTCCGTGCCACGTTAGCCTCTGACACCTGGGCCCAACACGCTCGGTACCTGGGTAAACCTTAGCTCGCAGGATTGCGGTTGATGCGTCCTGAAAAGGCCCTCACGCCAGTCAGACGCATGATCCAACCTCAGCGAAAACGTCTAGCGAACTCACCAATCAAGCACCGATAGCATCAAATCCTGTCCTGCAAACCCACACGCGCTTTGCAGACTTCTCGTTTGTGATTCGCTTCACAAACCAAGCCCCAAAAACATCAGGGGCCTGATGGCCATCAAAGAATTTCAGGGCCAACGCATTCCGCTCTCTGTCTGATTACAACAAAGTAAGCTCGCTGAGCAATTCACCAGGGATCGCTTCCAGATTATGATCAGAAGTCGTAACAAACGGTTCGCCGATGACTCGGTCGGGCCACCAAGGCCTGAGAACCGCCGAACGATACATTCGTTCAGTTTTTTTCTTGACACTGTTTCGCAGATCAACCTAAAATAGCAACCGTTCTGGCCGAACTGGGGGGCAACCCGTTCGAGCCTGGCGTGGGAGAGACCGATGGCCGATCCAATCAAGTACGAAGATTTTGCCAAACTCGAACTTCGCGTGGCCAAAGTGCTGGAAGCACGGCCCCATCCCAATGCCGACAAACTGCTGCTCTTGCAGATCGACGTGGGTGGCGAGACCAAGCAAATTGTCGCCGGCATCCGCGCGCACTACCAACCAGAGGATATGGTCGGCCGACTGATCGTGGTGGTGAATAACCTTGAACCAGCACTGCTTCGTGGCGAGGCCTCGCAGGGCATGCTGCTAGCCGCCACCTCGGGTGATAAGGTCATCCTCCTGCAGCCAGACGATCTTGAATGTATCCCTGGTGCCAAGGTCAAGTAATCGAGCGCACTGTCCAAACTCAATATCCAGTGACCCGCGTAACTCCTGATTGAGATGGAAACATGGCTTTCGCAACGATCCAGTACTTCAGTCGATCGCTTCAGAAAGCCTCTTCCGTCAACGTCGTGTTCCCCGACAATCCCGATATTCCACGCCCGTGGTCAACCTTTTACCTTCTCCATGGCCTCTCTGACGATCATACAATCTGGACGCGACGAACCAGTATTGAACGATACGTTGAAGGGTTGCCACTGGTCGTAGTCATGCCCGATGGCGGCCGTGGCTGGTACACCAATGCACAGGTTGGCTACGCCTACGAAGACGACCTGTTGCAAGATGTGCGGGGCCTGATCGAACGCACGTTTCCTGTGCGGGCCGAACGTGGCGGACGGGCAATTGGTGGGCTATCCATGGGTGGGTTTGGTGCTGTTAAGAATGCGCTCAAACATCCAGAACTGTTTGCCAGCGTAACTTCCCATTCCGGCGCCCTGGGCGTGGTCAAAGACCCCGCCTCCGGGCAACGGATTGGTGCGGATTTCTCAAGGGTTTTTGGTGACGCGCCCCAGGCTGGGCCCGAAGACCCACACGCCATCCTCAAAATACTCGATCACGGGCGCATTCCCGCACTCCGGATCGACTGCGGGACCGAAGATTTTCTACTCGATCAAAATCGCGAGTTTCGGGACCAGCTTCAGGCCATGAAAATTGCCCATGAATATCAAGAGTTTCCAGGCGGTCATAACTGGGCCTACTGGGATCTCCACGTACAAGAAGCGGTTGCGTTTCATGTGCGGAACCTCGGACTGACACGCTAATCGTCCTTCGGTTGATCGAAAGTGGTTAATTTTTACCCCCTTCCCGTAACCTGACGGAGTGAGCCCGTGCTCCGTGAACTCTCGGTTCAAAACCTGGCAACCGTGGAAGATGTTCGCATTGAACTGGAGCCAGGCATGCTTGCCTGGACCGGTGAAACAGGGGCAGGTAAAAGCCTGCTCCTGAGCGCCCTGGAACTGGTTCTGGGTGCCAAAGCAAGCTCCCAATTGGTGCGGGCCGGAAAGACAGAAGCCCGCGCCGCGGCAGTTTTTGAAATAACCTCGCCCGCTCTGCGGCAGCGTGTGGAAGCGATCCTTGGCGGCACCCTCGAAGATCCGGAACTTATCCTCATCCGGCGCGTTTCGTCCAGTGGCCGAAGCCAGTGTCAGGCCAACGGAATGCCAGTTACCAACGCCATCCTGAAACGGTTGGGTGTCTGTCTTATTGATATCCATGGCCAGCGTGAGGGGCAGGCTCTACTCGAACCAGAGCATCAACGACGCCTCGTTGACGCTTTCGGCCAAAATGAGCCTCTTTTGCGGGCGTACCAGACAGCACGGACCAACCACGAAAACCTGCGGAAGCGACGGCTCAAACTCCAGAACAGCCTGGAAGCACGCTTTCGAGAGCGAAATCTCCTGGAATTTGAACAATCCGAACTTTTCACGCTCTCGCCTAAAACCGGTGAACATGACGAGCTGATACGTGAATCCCACACACTTGCCCACGCCGAGACGTTTCGCCAGGCCGCCAAAGAGGGCTACTCGCTGCTCTACGAGGCCAAGGGATCTGCCCAGGAACGGCTGACCCAGGTGGCTCGCCGGATGGCCCCGGTTTTTCAGGCAGATCCAGAACTGGCCCCGCTGGCTGCGGATCTGGAACGAATGGCGGATGAAGCCCGTGATGTCGCCCGGCAGATCCGGGCTTACTCCGATCGAATTGATATCGATCCCCGCCGACTGGAAGAGATCGAAGAGCGGCTTTCTCTCTATCGAAAGTTTTCCACCAGGTTCCGCTGCACGGCCGACGAACTTGAAGCCAAACAGCAAGACATCTCGGCTCGGCTGGCCAGACTTGAAGCAGATGACGTGGACCTGACAGGGCTGGACAAGGCATTGCAGGAGTCTTGGAAAGCCCTGCAGGTTGCAAGCCAGCACCTGAGCGCCGCACGCCTGAAGGTTAGTACCAATCTGGCTGAGTCCATCGGTGGCCAGCTCTCGGGGCTGAGCCTCGGCAACGCACGCATCGCCATCGCCGTGGAGGAGTCCGAGTTTGCGGCCGACCCAACCTCCCCGGCCCCACCCGAACATGGATCCGACCGACTCGAAATCCTCTTCGCACCCAATCCCGGCGAACCGCCTCGCCCCCTGCGCAAAATTGCGTCGGGCGGTGAACTCTCCAGGGTCACTCTTGCCGTAAAGAGCGTGCTTGCCAAGGTCGACGACGTACCCACGCTGATTTTTGACGAAGTGGATACCGGCGTTGGAGGTCGGCTAGGCGCGGTCCTGGGCCGGTTACTGAACCAGCTGGCACAAGACCGCCAGGTGCTATGTATCACTCATCTGCCGCAGTTGGCATGTCATGCGCAACACCAGTGGATTGTACGAAAGCTGGTTCGTCGCGAACGCAGCCATACCACAATTCGCAAGCTCGAAGAGTCTGAGCGGGCCGCAGAGCTGGCGGCCATGATGCGCGGCGAAGGCGCTGGAGATTCCACCCGCCAGGAAGCTCTTGCGATGCTGGCGGAGGCACACGCAGTTCGATGAGCGAAGGCGTTCAACAAAGTGCTGGGTTTACACAATGGCTGGCGGCTCCTGCCTGGCGATCCCTGATCCCATTCATCGCCTTGCTGCTGGTTGCGCTTCCCGCCTGGCTGTTTGCCAGTAACCTGCTGTCTCCACTGCTCAAGGGAGACGATTTTGCATTCCTGGCAGACTGCCGGAGCGGTCAGGAACCGCTTGCGAATCTGTTCAAGCCCCACAACACCCACATTGTTCCCGCGTTCAGACTGATCACAGCCGGAGTAGGATTACTTTCACGCACGCCTGGTAATCTGGCTTCCAATGCCCTGCTTGCAAACTACGGCGCGCTGGTTCTGGTACTGCTCCTGGTTGGACATGTCGTGGCCTGGGAAACGGGTCTCATGAGTGCCGGATTCGCGGCCATGGCGTTTGTCGGTCTGAATTCGGTGATCCGACCCGCCACCATCTGGTATTCCGCCGGTCAAACCCTCTGGGCGGCGGCCGGCTGTTTGATCACCCTTGCCATCCTGCAACGGTACCGGATCAAACCCGGTCCGATCTGGCTCGGACTTGCGTTGATCTCCGTTCTTCTGGCCACGGTGTTCTGGGGTGGCGGCCTGACCAGCGGATATGCCGCTGCCGCCTATGTTCTGTGCGCCAAGCGAAAGACTGCACGTGGATCCGCCGTGGCTCTTGCATCGCTCTCCAGCCTGCTGCTCCTGACCTTGGCGGTGCTCACTTGGAAATCTAGCGGAGACGTCACACCCCCTTCGGCTGAAAATCAGGTCGCCGGCCTTAATGTCCTCAGCGCTTTCACACACACAACGCAGGCGATCTCGGAAAAACTGATTGCACCCAGCCTGGGACTCGACATCGAAACAACCCCCCTGCAAGGCGTACTCTTTGCGGCAGGCTTAGCACTGTGCTGGTGCTGGTCTTGGTATGGGCGGCGAGCCGTCCGTCCGCTAGAGGCAGCCGGCCTCACACTTCTGATGAGTGCGTATTTGCTTGGTTTCGCTCTCAGGAGCCACTACAGCTATGAAAACCTCCGGTCCCTGGGCTGGTATGATACGCTGCCGCTTGTTGGCCTGGCGTTATTCCTGGCGGGATGGCTGGTCCCAGTGGTCGATTCAACACCTAAGGTTCCCACGCAACCCTCGTGGCGTTCCATTCTGAGCCTGCTGGGATTCATGGCGGTCATGCTGGTGCTTCAGACCCCTCGGGTTGAAAAAAGATTCATCGCAGAAGCTCCTGCCTTGAATCCATCAGAGCTTCAAAGATTTCCGATTCCAGAACTACAAACGCTCAGAGCCAAGGTGCTAATCTCCACGCTTGCCGACAGGCAAAGGACTTCACTGATTCGCCTTGGCCTTGTGTCCACTGAGGCTCGGCGTCAGGGGATCAGCCGCGAGGCTATCCGGCGCATCCGAGGACCGGTGAGCGTACCCGGCTGGCCGGCCGCTCTCACCCGGATCGACGGCCTGGATCTTTTCAGTTTTCCACCGGATCAGACGCCAGCCTCAAAACCCAATCTGAGTGGTGCCATGCGGCTAAATTTGGAGCCTGTCCCTGAGATTCGACCGAGCTGGATCGACCCCTCAGACCCCTGGCCACCTCGCGCCGGAGGACCAGAGAGATGATGCCGCAGGGGCTGAAAGCTTTCACTGGCAGTTAAGGAAGCAGAATGATTGCAGCAAACCCGGCGCAGCTTATCGCGGTTCACGATTCGGTTGCGCATGTAGGACAGCCGCCCCCGCCTGTCTCTTGGGATTATTTTGATGTGCAATCCAATCGTGCACCGCGATAAGAACCAACTCCTTGTCTGAGTTCCAAGCTCGCAGCCTCAAAGGCTGACCGTAGGTCGAACTCTTGGCGTGGGTGGTTACACTGAAGGCCTTCCAGTGGACATGGTGTTGGAATCGTGTGAAAACTTGAGATCCTGGCAATCATGCCTCTGAATACAAAACTCCCATCTTGGTGCACCAAACCTGTTTCTCGATGGGGCCTGCTGCTGGCCATCCTCGTGATTCTCTGTTTGCCTGCGGTCCTATTTGCGGATTCGCTTCTGACCTACCGGTTACACAGTGACGACTTTGAATATCTAGCACGTTCACGGACCTGGAGCGAAACGCAAGCGAATCTCTTCAGGCCTCATAACACGCATATCGTGCCGGTGTGGCGTGTACTGACCTGGGCCGTGATGGCCGTGTCTGGGACGCTGGCAAGGCTACAACCTGTTCTGGCGGCCGTGTCCTATCTTGCACTCGTAATCACGATGCTTTCCGCCGGGCGACTTGTCGCCCTGGAGACCGGCCGGCAATCCCTTGGCCTACTGGCCATGCTTTTACTGGGCACAACTTCGGTCCTGTGGTCATCGGCCACCTGGTATTCGTCTGGCCAAACCTTGTGGGCGGCCTCAGGCATCGTTTTGTCCCTGCTCTGCCTTCAGAACTGGAAACGGCATCGCAACTGGACCAGCCTCGGACTGGCGACAATTTTCGGCTGGCTGGCAGGCGGTTTCTGGACGATCGGCCATGCGGCCGGGCCGGTGGGAGCAATCTATCTGGCATGCGATCAACGAGCCACGGTTCGCAAGGCGGCTTTTGTGCCACTGCTCACCACGCTGGCAGGCGTTGCGCTCGCACTGGCCCTGGGTGGCCAATCTCTGCTCAAGCAGTTGCAGCAAAAAGATCCCTCGCACCATCGGTCCACCAATCTGGTGGCCGGGGTCACACACACGTTTCAGGCAATTCCAGAGAATCTTGTCGCTCAAAATCTGGGAGTGGAAGCCATCACCACAATGGTTCAGGGCGTGGTCCTGACCGGAATCTTGGTCGGTCTCTGGATCTGGTCATGGGCCCGCCGTACTGGCGGTCGGCCACTACCACTGGAATGCGCCGGCCTGGTGATGGTTTTCCTGGCGTACTTCGTGGAATGGACATTTCGAGGATACTTACCCTATTTTAGCCTGCGAGGGATGGTTCGCTGGTATGACACCATTCCGCACGTGGGAGCCGTGCTGTTTTGTTGTAGCTGGATCGGCCGGATTCTGAACCCGGCCACGGCAAGCGGCCTCGCCTCTCCGGCACTGCCGTCTGGAGCGGTCATCGCGGGCCTGATCGGCCTTCAACTGGCCGCCGTACAAATTCACCTTCCTCGGGTGGAGGCGCTTCTGTTCCGCAGGATCCCGCCAGATTCGCTCGAACTTGTGAAGCCACTGCTTTTGACCAGAGATCTGCGGCGAAGCGCTGCCCGTGACCTGACGGCAGAACTGGCAAGGCGTCAAAGAGATAATCTCGCCAGGCTGGACCAAGCCAGCGCCAGAGCCCGATCGCTGGGGATCGGACGAAACGCCATCGATCAGGTCTTTGGAAGGGTTGGGGCCCTGGAGATTCCCGCCGTCTATAACGCGGCCGGTTTGCTAGGTCTTCCTCCCACAGGCACAGCCATTGATGCACCACGCCTCCGTTCGGACCTCGGCGCATTGCTACGCCCGTCTCGCCTCCCGGTGCTGTCCATGACTCAGGAGCCTGATGGCCGAATTCACGTCTCGTTCGGTCCCGAGTTCTGATCGGCCGGATCAAGCGCACAACCGCGTGGCCTGCCTGAACGAATGAACTGGCAGATTCCGGCGACCCCACCCCCGGCCCGACCTGATCTCTTTTATCCAGCCCTCAAAGAATCCAGGAAGCTGGCCAGCTCGTCGGGTCGGGTATCGCCAAGCACCAGGTTGGCGATGGACCGAACGGACGCTGGTGCATGTGCCATGGCAACACCCAGGCCGGCCTGCTCGATCATGGCCCGATCATTCACGTCATCACCCACCGCGCAAATTTGCGAGCGGGGGATTCCCCAGCGGTCAGCCACCTGGCAAACCGCGGTCCATTTACTGGCGTCGGCCCGAATGACCTCGCACATCCATCCGACATAGCGAGGAGTACGCTGGACAAAAGTCTGAATGCGCGGGCGAATCTCGTTCGGGAAGCCTTGTTCCAGTTCCAGGATTTCCTGGTGCGATCCGATGGCACAAACGTGGAAGTGCGAGGTTGCGCCCACCCTGGCCTGATGCTGCCAGCCAGGCTCGACCTGTGCATGTTTGAAATTCTGGCCCACGTAGTCGTCAAAGTCTGGGCGTCCAGAGGGATAGGCGGCGACAAAAAAATCGTATGAGTCTAACCCGAGGTCGGAAAAACTCACCGCAGGGTAGCCACTTGTCTGGAAATGATCGAGCACGCCGGCCATCACCTGGGGATCTAGATCGGCTCGCCAGAGTGTCTGCTGTGTAACCGGATCCTTCACCAGGGCTCCAGAGTTGCAAACCATAGGCGAGCCGAGTCCGATTTGCCTGCTAATGGCAGCCGCACGTCGATAACGCCTTCCTGTACAGAGCACGGCACGAATGCCTCGATCAGACACCGACTGCAGCACTTCCTGAATTCCCGCTCTTAAAACCCCTGACTGATCAAGCAGCGTGCCATCCACATCCAGGGCAAGCAGTCTCACGGGTCGATCTGAAAGGTCAGCCATATCCGGAAAATCCAAAGGTCGGGTTGGTCAAAATCTACCAGCAACAGGAATCCAATTCGCCCCGACAATTCGCAAGCCAGTAGCCGCTCCTTGGACCGGGGGTTGAGCCCTCGATAGAATACAGCAGATCATACGATCCAACGAAGTGATCCAGGTCTTATTCATCGCAGGCGAGGGCTGAGCAGCAATGGCGACTTCCACTGGATTTTCTCGGCTCATCAGGAACCCAGGGCGAAGCCTGGCGCTGGGTCCGGTACTGGTTGTGGTTGTCGCGTTCGCCGGACTGACCGGCTGCGGGTCTGAACAGAACACCCCTGCCAACCTACCAGCCCCCACGGCCTCGACTGAAGTCTCAGACGAAACCGATGGATCGGTTCCTACGATTACGATGGTGGTTCCTCGCCTAGGGCTTGTCGACGGATCCATCTGGGAACAGTCTGCCCGGCTGCTGGTGCCTCGGTCCAACGCCCTTTCCGAAGTCATCAAATCTGAAAAGGGAGCCCAGTCAGAAGCGGTCAAGGATGCCGTCAAGAAAGGGGCCTCGGCCCTGATTCTGGTAGCCCCCGACGATGCCGAACCTGAACTGGCCGCAACCCTGAGAGACGCCCGGGAATTCAGCCTGGCCACCCGTGGCCGCCCGTTGCCAATCGTCCTGGCGGGCAAGGGAATCGAAGCTTTGAACGGCGAATTCCCCATCGTTCAGTTCGCCTCGCTCGATCAATCAATGACCGAACTGATCAATGCAACCCTGGAAGACGCCCGAAAGGCCGGATACGGCGACCATCCCAAGGCGGTCGTTCTTTACAACGGACCCTATGATGATGAGGGACAGGCCCGGATCGATGCTGCTCGTCGAGCCCTGGACGAGGCCCAAACCGAATTGCTCACCGATGTGGCGTTCGTGGGGTACCAGGCCGAAGCGGCGACCGCCATCAAAAAAGCCCTGGCCGAGCAGCCAGACCTGGCCATTCTGATTGCAACCGAGGACCAGGGCGCTCGCGCCGCAGCCACGATTCGCGATCAGCTTGATAAAAGCCAAAAGCGTTTTTCCATCGGCGTGGTAGGACCGAGGAAGGAACTTGAGAGACTCAGTGAATTCAATATCATCTCGGGCCACGTAGTTAGAGATACCAACATCCTGGCTCGCCGCGCTGTCACTACGGCCCTGCAACTCTTGAACGGAGAGCCAGTCACCCCAGAAAGTCTTGTGGTCGAAGTTCCTTTTCTGAGATCCTCGGGCCCTGAACAAGAGGGGTTCACCCCCGTAGCCCTGGAGAGACAACCCAAAGCTGGCCAAACCCCTGCTGCAGCAACTCCAGAGCCTGCGGCAACCCCAGAATGAAGACCGGCCTCACTTCCAGGCAAATGCTTGCCTGGAAGTTGGTTTTTTGAAACTGGCAAGCTCCAGCGGCTGGAACTGCCAGTCTCAAGTTTGAAATCCAGCATCAAGCCCTGGCACGCCGACCCTGGACCGAGTCTGGGAAGAGCAAATTCTGATCAATGGTGCCAGTACTCGAAATCGGTATGGCACCATATTCGGTTTCACGCGTGAGGAACTCATTCTCCCTCACCTCATTTTCAAGCGCAGGAGAAACCCACAAGGTTTTCAATTCCAGCGTATTGGGAATGATCACAACCCGAGCTTCAGCCGGGTCCACTCTCCAGCAGGTCTCAATCGCCACCTGAAGCAGATCGCGATCCGTGGGCAGACTGATCGGAATTCTCGCCCGTTCCAGGAAGCAAGATGTCAAAACATTGATCCGGAACGCCTCGGGCTCCATCTGGCTCAAAAGGCGGTCGGTCACAAGGTCGGCAAAGCCAACCCCCACAATGTTGCCGTGGCTTTCCGCAGAAACATCCAGCACCGCCAGCCTGGTCACCGTGGGGCGTTCAAAATCTGGCTGGGTCTCCACCATCAGCCGGCCAATCACGTTCGGATCTAGCCCGGCCCCTGAATAATTTTTGCCGAGCTCGCCTACCAACAGAACGTCGATCTGGTCGAACGGCAACCGCCCCATCAAGGCCCGAGCCTTATCCAGCAAACCCGGCTCTAGCTCCAAAATGGTTTCAGGCTCAAGGGCATGGATCTCGGCGGGATGGTCGTCGGCATTCTCAACGATCGCAAGCCCCAGAGAAAAACGGGTATTCTTGACCAGGTAGGCTCCCACCCAGGGCAAAACCTCCTTCATCCCCCGTAGACCCAGCCGGTGGATTTGCTCGGCCCCACGTCGTTTGCCTAACCCGATCACCAGCATCTTCAGCACGCCAGACTCAATCGGGGCCCGGAAGTCTGTGTGCGGTTTGACCCGGTTAATCAGCACAATACCGTCGGCTTCGTAGGCGTTCCGATCAAAGTGAATCGGCAGACCGATATTGCTGGTCCCCACCACCACCGTGTCCATGTCGGTACGGATCTCAACCCCCATGGATTCTTCCGTGATGCCACGGTCGGCAAGCTGCTGGCGCTGCCCTTCGGCGGTTGCCCCCCCATGCGAGCCCATGGCCGCAACCACAAATGGCCGGTACCCCAGCTCTTTGAGCGTATCAATTGCCGCGCGGGCAATGGGCGGCAAAGAAAGAATGCCCCGACTTCCCAGCCCAACCGCAATGGTTCCACCCCGGGGCACCCGGCAGGTCAATTCGCTCTCCAAAATACGCTGGCGGACCGAACCGGCCAGATCATGAATGCTTGGAGTTTTGAAGGTCTGGGTTACGCGGGCAATGGGTGGAAAAAGCATGGATCAGGTTCTCAGATCGTCTCGTGAACTCTCACGGGCCAGTGCATTTCGCGAATGATCGGGGTCCAACATTCAACCAAACACACCAGAACACCCGGCATTGTCAGGCCTGTCCCCTGGCGCGTCAATCGCGGGCGAAAATCCGCCCAGAATAACGCTTGATTGATGAACGAACCGAAAACCCTGTATAATTACGACCTTACCCAATAATGCCGAGATCCTGCTCCAGCCATGGCGGTCACCTATTACAAGCGGTTCCGGATGGAGATCGAACTCGGTAGGCGGCTCGCCACGCCTGCCTTGCCGACCGAGTACTCATGGATACAGTGGAGAGACGATCTGGTCGATATCCACGCCCAGGTCAAGTACCGCTGTTTTCACGGAGAACTGGATAGCAATGTCTTTGCCTGCCTGGGTGAGCTTGATGGGTGCCGCCGACTCATGCATGAAATCCGGCGTAAGCCAGGGTTTTTGCCAGGCGCAACCTGGTTGATTGCCACGCCTGAGGGCTGCGTGGCCACAATTCAGGGGGTGGTTGATCGCAATGGCCTGGGCTCGATTCAGAATGTTGGGGTAATGGCACCTTTTCGAGGCCAGGGATTGGGACGTGCTCTGGTGATTCAGGCCTTGCAGGGATTTCGAGAAGTTGGCCTGATGAGGGCCACACTTGAGGTTACAGCCGAAAATCAAGGTGCTGTTCAGCTTTACCGCTCGATCGGATTCCTGAAATGCAGGACACTCTTCAAGGCCGTGGAAGATTGAGAGTTTCTGGGCAAACAATCGGCGACGGTTCCCTCACACAGCCATTCGGGACGTTTCCTCCAAAATGGTCCCCAAGCTTCCGGTAAAAATCGAGGTTTTCTCGTGACAACTGAGATCCTGACCCATCGCCTCTCTAACGGTCTAACACTTCTGGCAGAGGTGATGCCAGCGGTCCAATCGGCTGCGTTCAGTCTGCTCATCCCGGCGGGTGCCGCAAACGACCCTGCGAATCGTCGCGGGCTCTCCTCGATGCTGGCCGAGTGGTGGATGCGAGGCGCGGGGGATCGGGAAAGTCGCGAGATTATCGACGAACTGGATCGGCTCGGCGTTAGCCATGCCGCCTCGGCCGGCACCGCTCACCTCAGCCTTTCAGCGGCCACCCTGGCGAGCCAGTTACTGAACAGCTTGCCAATCTTCGCGGATATCGTGCGCCGACCACTGCTGGATCCTGAGGAACTGGAACCGCTGCAAGCGCTGGCAATCCAGGGCCTGAAAGGGCTGGAAGATGACCCAGGCTCGAAAGTGATCGTGGAATTACGCAAGCATGCATTCCCAGATCCACTCGGCCTCAACCCAGCCGGCACCATCGAAGGGGTTGAAGCCATCACCACCGAAGACGCCCGTCACTTCCACCAGACCCATGTGGGACCAGACGGCGCCATTCTCGCCGTTGCGGGCGCCATTGATTGGCCCCAACTGCGAGATCGGGTCGAAGAACTCTTTGGTGACTGGGCTCCCCAGCACCGGAGCACGCTCAGTTTGGGAGAGGTCCGGCCGAGTCGCCACCACCTCACCAAAGATACTCAGCAAATCCAGGTTGCGCTGGCGTTTCCATCGGTGACCGTGTCGCATCCAGAGTATTACCTGGCCCGCGCGGTGGCTGCCATTCTGGGCGGTTACTCCTCCGCTCGGCTGTTCACCGAAGTCCGAGAAAAACGCGGTCTTTGTTATTCAATCTCCGCAGGCTACGAAGGGTTCCGGGAACGTGCCCTGATCTTGTGCCATGCAGGCACCTCTACCGAGCGTGCCCAGGAAACACTGGATGTGATGCTGGCAGAACTGGATCGCTTGGTCCGCAACGGTGTGGATGCCCAGGAACTCAAGACCATGACCGCCGGGCTCAAGTCCTCGCTCATCATGCAGCAAGAATCCAGCATGAGCCGGGCATCGATGCTCGCCGGAGACTGGTATCACCTGGGCCGGGTTCGATCGCTCAACGAAATTGCCGCGGCCTTGGATGCGCTCACGCCAGAGGCGGTCAGTCAGCACGCTGTCAAACTGCCAATTGACCAGCTCACTCTGGCAACCCTTGGCCCCAAAGCCCTGAAATACTCCCAATAAACCAATCGAATCCTTGAAAATACCGGTGGAGGTCCCTGGCCGTGCGATTTCATCACGCGACTCTTGAAAATGGCCTGCAAGTTGTGGCCGAACTGAATGATCAGGCTCACTCCGTGGGGCTGGGATTCTTTGTCAAAGCCGGTAGCCGAGACGAGAGCCAGTCTGAGTGGGGGCTCTCCCACTTCCTGGAACATATGATCTTCAAAGGGACCGAAAAGCGCGATGCACTCCAAGTTAACACCGACCTGGACCGGATTGGTGCCAAGCATAATGCGCAAACTTCTGAGGAAGACACGATCTACCACGTGACGGTGCTTCCGGAATACCTGCCCCAAGCCTTTGAGATTCTGGCCGATATCCTCAGGCCCAGCCTGCGCACGAACGACTTCGAGACCGAGAAGCAGGTGATTCTCGAAGAAATCCAGATGTATGACGACAACCCAATGTCCGTCGCCTACGAGAAGGCCAAGGCCCTGCACTTCGGAACCCATCCTCTGGGACGAAGCGTGCTCGGCACACTCGAATCTGTGGGGGCCCTGCAACCTGACCAGATGAGAGGCTACTTCAAAACCCACTACGGGCCACCCAACCTGGTCCTCTCGGTGGCCGGCAAGTCAAACTGGGAAGAAATCCTGGAACTCGCCAGAAAACATTCAGGCAATTGGACCGGCTCCTCCAGTCATCGGCAGCTCCCCAAGCCACACGGAACCCTGTCTTTTGAAGCGCTGCTCAGGGCCGACGATCAGCAAATGGTTCTGGTGGCTGTGAGCGATGGCCCCCCGCTTGAAAGTGACGATCGCTATGCCGCCGCTCTGCTTGCAACCATTCTGGGAGACCATACCGGATCTCGCCTGTACTGGGACCTGATTGATCCGGGGCTAGCCGATGGCGCTGAGGTCTCTTATCAAGATTACAACCAGGCTGGGGCGTACTACACCTTCATCTCATGCAGTCCAGAGGAAGCCCAGGAAAACTTGGAACGGCTGTCCACCATTTTTCGTTCACTGAAAACGAACC
The DNA here is from genome assembly GCA_903926465.1 of uncultured Planctomycetales bacterium. Taxonomy (GTDB): domain Bacteria; phylum Planctomycetota; class Planctomycetia; order Isosphaerales; family Isosphaeraceae; genus CAIYJE01. The sequence goes on along the minus strand of CAIYJE010000067.1, from coordinate 171,567 downwards.
CGCCCACCGCTGACGACCTGGAACGGGCCCGTAACAAGGTGATGGCCCGCCATGTCTTACGCAATGAGCGCCCAGGCGCTCGCATGATGAACCTCGGCCTGAACTGGACGTATCGCCAGAAATACGTCACGGTCAAGGATGAACTGGAACTCCTTTCCAAGGTCACCATCCCAGACCTCAATCGCGTGCTTGAAGAGTGGCCGCTTTGGCCAGCCACCGTGGTAACCGTTGGCCCGACCACCAAACTGCACGCTCCCCACTGAGCTCGGTAGAAAACGGGGAGAGCTCCAAGCACGCACGCACGCAGCCGCTCCCCATTTCACGCTCTACTTATTAGATGATGCACCACGACCGGAGTTTCCATCCTTGCGGATTGTTAGCTTGCTACCGTCTCTTACAGAGTTGGTCTGCGCTCTGGGGCATGAAAACGACCTGGTGGGCGTGTCGCACGAGTGTGACTTTCCTCCAATTGCCGAACTGATCCCCCGTCTGACCAGCAGCCGAATCGATCCCGGGGCCTCCGCACAGGCAATCGACCAGGCCGTCTCTGAGCAGGGCGGCTCGCTGTATACGCTTGACCAGGCCAAGCTGGCACATGTTGCGCCAGACCTCATACTGACCCAGGCCCAGTGCGATGTCTGCGCAGTCAACGAAGAGTCGGTCAAGCGGATTGCGGCCAGCTTAACCGGCAGTCCCCACGTGGAGACGGTCAATCCCAGCGATCTCAAAGGCGTGAAGGAGATGTTCCTGCGGATCGGAAGCTTACTCAGCCCCGCCGCTCTGGATCAGGCCAGGGAACTCTGCGCGCGGTTTGACAGGTTCGAAGCCACGATCAAAGGTCGCAAGGAACGCCCAATCCCGGTTCTGATCCACCTGGAGTGGATTGATCCGCCGTTCACCTCTGGGCATTGGACGCCGGACCTCGTTTCACTGGCCGGAGGTTATGAACCTTTGGCCAGAAGTGGAGAACGGTCCAGGCGATGCACATGGGGCGAGATTTCTTCCGCCAAGCCCGAGATACTGCTGGTAGCCCCTTGCGGCTTTTCGCTGGACCGAACCCGGCAAGACTGGACGGACTTCACGCACAGTCAGGAAGCTGCGGCACTGGCTGTATTGCGACCACGAGTTGTACTGGCCGATGGCAATAGCTACTTCTCTCGGCCGGGACCCAGGCTACTGGATTCGTTGAAAATCCTGGCTGCGGCCATTGACCCCGAGAATTTCCTGGATCAGGCCCCCACGATTGGGTGGGAAACCTGGGACCACTGGGGCAGCCTGTGACCGATAAAATGGTTGTGGTTACTGCTCTTGCAGGAAACAGGGTTCTTGTAGATAATATCCCGAATCTCGGTTGACCATGCTGCATGCGCCTGCGCGTGTTACATTGGAGCCGGCCCTTTGGATGGGCCGCCGGGCATCACGATTACCTCTCAGGAGTGTCCGGGCCCGCCCCGGGCTAGTCGATCAGTCATGGCAGAGGCGGTATCTATCTCGGTTGAGCCCCGCGATCCGGCCAAGAATAAGGGGACGGGGTCCCGCGTTTCACGCAAGCTTCGTGCAGCTGGCCGAATCCCGGCCATTCTGTACGGTCATAAGCAGGCCAACATCCCGCTTTCGATCTCACATGAGGACGTTTGGACCCTTGTGAAAAAGGGTAACCATCTGGCCCAGCTCAGAATCGGTAATACCACCGAAATGGCGCTGATCCGCAACGTTCAGTGGGATCACCTTGGTCGGGACATCATCCATCTCGACTTCTACCGGGTGAGTGCTCACGAGCGGATCAAGACGGAAGTTTCCGTCGTGCTTCACGGCATTCCTGAAGGCGTTGCCGAGGGTGGCGTGCTGGATCAGCCCGTCCATAGCATCACCGTATCTTGCGAAGCGACGGCAATTCCCGCTTCGATCAAGGTTGAGGTTGGGCACTTGCAGTTGAACCAAGTGCTGCACGCCAAAGACATCACCTTGCCCACAGGCGTGGCCCTTGAAGTCGACCCAGACACGGTTCTGGCTCACATTGTTTCCAAGCAAGCCGTGGCTGAGCCCACAGGCACCGAGGGTGCCGTCACTCAACCCGAGATCATTGGCCGTAAGGAGAAGAAGGAAGAGGTTTGATCCCCTCCGATTCCCCGGGCCGATCCAGGAAAAAGCTTGTTGTGGGTCTTGGGAACCCTGGTACAAAGTACGAGGGAACCCGCCACAACGTGGGGTTCGAGATCATCGACCAGCTTGCCCGCAACCCATCAACTAGTAGCTTTCAGCGAAAATTTGATGGTTTCCTGGCAGAGACTGAGATCGCGTACCACAAAATTCTCCTGCTGAAGCCTGAAACCTTCATGAACTTGAGCGGCCGGTCTGTCCGGCAGGCTTTCCAGTTTTACAAACTCGACCCAACCGACCTGCTGGTTGTGTGCGATGATTTGAGCCTCCCGCTGGGCAAGTTGAGGTTACGGCCCAGTGGTTCAGACGGAGGCCAAAAGGGATTGAAAGACATCATCACCCAGCTTGGTACGAGTGACTTCGCTCGCCTCCGGATTGGGATTGGGGAACGCGGACCGATTGACGCTGCGGACTTTGTTCTGTCCCGGTTTCGATCGACTGAAAAACCGATGATGGACGATGCCCTCATTTTGGCGACTCAAGCCATTGCCGTCTGGGCCGATCAGGGGATTGATGCCGCAATGAATCGGTTCAACGGCTCCGCCTCCCCTTGATCCGATGACCTGAAGCCACCACTGCCGACGAAACCATACTCGACTATCGACGCAAGGATTCTGAGTTATGCCCGTGAACCATTACGAGGGGATGTTCCTGCTGGATAGCACCAAGGCTGTTGTGAACTGGGAGGATACCGTGACCCAGGTTCACGGAATCCTTGCCAAGTACAATGCCGAGATCGTCGCCAGCCGCCAGTGGGATGATCGACGACTTGCTTACCCGGTTGAAGGACATAAGAAGGGCTCGTACCTTCTGACCTACTTCAAGGCCGAAAGCAACACCATCAAGGATATCGAGCACGACTGCACCCTGAACGAACTGATCGTGCGAGATCTGATCCTCAAGGTTCATCCGAAACTAGTTGAACACCTGGTGACCCAGGCAATGTCTTCAACCCCCAGCGTTGAATCTGAAGATATGCCGATGGAAGAAGAGCACGAAGAGCGGCCACGTCGCCGTCGTCGTGACGACTGAAGTCTGATTCAGAAAGACAGCGAGGTAAGATTTACCTCGTCTTTCTGATTTTTTTCGTTCCCTGGCTACCTGTCCGTTTGTATCATATGCCTGGGCCGGCTTTGCAGCTGACCTCGATGTTCTGGGATCACAACCCTGGTCATCGTTCCTGCTTAGAATCCCAAGGCGTGAGAGTGCTCTCCATGGCCGACTTAAACAAGGTTTTCCTGATCGGTCGTTTGACTCAGGATCCTGAACTGCGCTACACACCAAGCGGTGCACCGGTCACGGATCTACGGCTGGCAACCAGCCGTGTCCTTTCCGGTGGCGACGAAGGAGAGCGGCGTGAAGAGACTCTCTACATTGATGTAACCGTCTGGAACCGTCAGGCCGAGAATTGTTGCCAGTACCTGACCAAAGGTAGTGGAGTCCATGTCGAAGGTTTCCTTAGAATGGATTCCTGGGAAGACAAGACCTCTGGCGAAAAGCGAAGCAAAGTGAAGGTTGTGGCTGATCGCGTTCAGTTCCTTGACCCCAAGGGACGTCGTGAAGAAAGTGCCCAAGGCCGAGACGAAGAAGCCCCCGCACCTCGCGGTGGTTCAGACCGCCGCAGTAGTGACTATCGACCAGCGCCAAGCTCTCGACCGGCCAGTGCGGCTCCGGCCGCCCGACGACCTGTTCGCGAACCCGACCCTTCCGAGGCCGAAGACGATATCCCGTTCTGACCTTTTATCCGCCGGGGATTGATCACTCTGGTCGATCCCGCTCCCACCGAGCGACTTCCCGGTTTTTCCATTCCCCAAGATGCCGTGCCGACTGACTATCATGGGCTCGGGGCCCGCGGCGCAGCGATTCGTTGAGTGACAGGAGTCTCGAGGATCATGGCCAAGACAACGACCAAGGCTGCGGCCAAGTCGAAATCCAAGTCCAAAGGCAAAGCAGCCGCCACCCCGCAGCCAGTCAGGCAGCCAGGCGTTGAACGCCGCCAGAACCACCCGATGCGTACCAAGAATGGGTACCAGCACATTCTTCTCACCAATCACGTAGATAAGCTCGGTGAGGCCGGAGAACTCGTCAAGGTTCGTCCTGGATTCGCCCGCAACTACCTGATTCCTCAGGGCTTGGCCACCTTTGCCACCCCGCATAACCTGCGAATTGTTGAGAAGCACCGCGAACGGCTTCGCCAGCTCGAAGAAGCCAAGCGTGCCGACCTCCAGAATCTCGCCGCTCAGATCGCCCAGCGTCAGATCACCATCGAGGCCAATGCCAACGCTGAAGGCCATCTCTATGGCTCGGTGTCCGCAGCCATGATCGCCGCCGCACTGCGGAAAGACAATTTCCCAGTCGACGAAGAACACGTTCGGATCGAAGGTCCGCTCAAGGAACTCGGTCTTTATACGATCAGCCTCAATCTGGGCCTGGACATCAACAGCGAAGTCAAGCTGTGGGTGGTTCCTTCGCACACCGAAGAAACCCCAGCGAGCTGATATCCCTACGATGAATCCCGGGGGGGACAAGGCTCACTTGCCCCCCCTGTTCTACATGGGACATGGCGTTCGGATCTTGACCGAATTGCCCTGGTAACATGCGATTCTGACTGCTGATCATCCGCAGGAATCCTGCACTCAAGCCTGTTTCTATTTTGGCCTGGTATCTCGGTTCTGGTATTCAAGCTCCCGTCTTATTCCGATAAGCCTCCTGACGAGTTCTGTTTTTGATTGATTGATTGATTGATTGATGAACGATCTATTAACGATCCGATCCACTCATATCTTTTTTGAGTTCTGATACCTTTGCATCTGGTTTCTCGTGGAGTTCGCTCGATCTGAGCATTCGGAACGCTAGATCCGCTCCTCCACGAACACAGGGAGGGCACTCCATGGCTTTCAACGACTCGCAGGGCCAGCCAAACGGAAATGGCGGAGAGCGGTCCCGACGAAGCAAGGCGGCCTCCTCAGCCAACCTGCTCGACGATCGTTTACCCCCCCAGAATCTCGAAGCCGAGGTCGGGGTGATTGGTGGATTGCTCCTGGATAACCAGGTACTCCACGACGTGGTCCCGATTCTCAAGCCCGACGACTTCTACCGCGATAGCCACCAGATCCTTTACCGGATCATTCGAGAGGTCTATGACGAGGGCCGGCCTGTCGATGCAATCATTCTGTCTGAGGAACTGAAGAAGCTCTCGTTACTCGAGAAGATTGGTGGCGACGAGGCGATCGACGAGATTCTTGATGCGGTTCCGCATGCCGCCAATACGCGATACTACGCTGGCATTGTGCGTGAGAAGTCTCTGACACGGCAACTCATTGAGAGTGCCAATGAGATTCTTCGGGAAGGGTATTCCAACTCTCACTCGGCCGAGGACCTGCTTCAGTCTGCGGAGCGCCGGATCTTTCAGATTGCGGAAGATAGCTCGACCGGTGAAACCTCGGAATTGCGTGATGTGGTGACCGAGGCGATGGACCGGATCGCCACGCGTTCCGAGGCGAAGCAACCGGTGTCTGGTGTTTCGACCGGTTTTTATGACCTGGACGAGATCACCAGCGGTTTCCAAGGTTCTCAGCTCATTATTCTGGCCGCCCGTCCGAGTATGGGTAAAACGGCGTGCGCTCTCAATGTTTGTGAGCATGCCGCACTTGAGCAGAAATCGGCAGTTCTGTTCGTCAGCCTGGAAATGGGTAAAATCGAGCTCGCAGAGCGATTACTCTGTTCGCGATCCAAGGTCGATGGCGACAAGCTGCGCAAAGGCCGAGGAATGGGTGCGCGAGAAATGACCATGCTGAGTCGCGCCTATGAGGAGATGCGTACGGCTCCGATCTTCATCGACGATACGCCCTCGCGAAACATGATGCAGATCACGGCGAACGCAAGACGGCTCAAGCTCCGGCAGAATGTCGGAATGATTGTGGTGGATTACATCCAGCTCATCGAGCCAGAGTCTGGTGAGAACCGCGACAGCCGTCAGGAGCAAATTGCCAAAATCAGTCGTCGGCTCAAAACACTGGCACGCGAACTCCATGTGCCGGTGGTGGCTCTCTCTCAGCTCAACCGAGCGGTTGAGAACCGTGAAGATCGTCGTCCCCGTATGGCCGACCTTCGTGAGTCTGGTGCCATCGAACAAGATGCGGACCTGGTTTTGCTGCTCCACCGCCCCGAGTATTATGATGCCAATGACTCACCAGGAACGGCCGAGTTGATTGTGGCCAAGAATCGTAACGGTCGGACCGATACGATCAAACTCTCATTCTTGAAGAACTTCATGCGATTCGAGAACCTGGCCGCAGATGCCGGTCCCATTGATATGGGTACGTTCTGAAGCCGTTCCAACCCCTGCCGACCCATTACCCTGGTCATGCACTTCAGGACCGAGCCTGAGTGCAATCTGCACGTTGATGCCGACGGAAGCAGGCAAGAACTCCAGGCTGGGACCATTGATCACGTAGGATAGCCGGGGGCGGCTATCCTACGTATGGATTCTCACAATGATCCACTTGATCAAGAGTGGTCTGTTATTTTTTCGGCTTCTTCTTCGGTTTGAGTGGAACCTCGGTTTCGACCTTCGAGGTTGGCTGATCTGAAACCGTTTGCGAAACAGAAACAGAAACCGGAACCTCTTGGGTCTGATTGTTCGCAATTCGAACCACGTCAATGATTTCCCTGCGCAATTCCAAACGCTGAGGCTTGCTCACTTGAGAGCGATGCCGCGTGACGTGCAACTCTTCCTTCAAACGCAGAACCTTCGTAACCACCAGAACTTCTTCGATAATGGGAATGATTAAAACGCCGTTCTCTTCTCGAGTTGTGGGAACCGCTCCCTGAATCTCGCGATCAATCACAACCCGCTCAACCGACACCTGTTCATGAAGCAGCGGCTCATCCACCACTTCTTCACGCTTCTCAACCCGGGTGTTAAAGCGAACCTTGGCGGTCTCAACCCTGCGCTTCTCGACAACAAGTTCTTCTACCGCAACAGGAATCACCAGGTCTTTATCAACTTTTAATTCGATCCGATGCACCTTTGCAAGCGATGGCCGATTCAGCAAAAGCCGCGCATTGCCATCCTCTTGTATCTCAAGATGATCTTCTGTGATGGCCAACTGCGATCCATCCTCAAATTCCAAGATCAGCTCAGCGGGCAATCCCTTCTGCGCCTTTCGTTTGACAACTTTGCCTCGTTGCCCGTCTTCACGCACGATGATCATGGAACGACAACCTTTGAGTGCGATGATTTCTTGATTGGACCCTGAGGGTCTGGAAAGTCCGAACAGAAATTCTACAAAGACCGCGTCGCAGACAGCCTGCCTGCGACGCGGTCGAAGATAACAATCGTGCGACTTGTGAGCCAGAAACGCAGCCTGGCTAGCGTACCAGGCAGGCTACTGTTCCAAAACCGGGGCTCGCGTCAAGTACACGCATGGGCTGTCCGCTCGACAGAGGATACGTGCAAGCTTCCGCTCAGGCACGTGCCTTTTCAAAGGCGTGCTTGACGGCATCATGGAAAGCTGTCCACGTGCCTGGATTCTTCTCTTCCCAGGTCTTCTTGGCACCAGCTTCCAGGTGGGCCCAATCCAGCTTGGCAAACTTCTCGCTGTTGGCAAGCGTGTGTCCAAACTTGAAAGCAGGCAGGAACTTGTCGAACTTGTGGCCAGACTTCTCAAGATGGCTCGTGAAGTAGGTCTTGAAGTCGCCGTGGAAATCGTCGAACGTGCGAACAGCCGCAACCTTTTCGATTTCAACGTCGGACCGACGAACCGTGTCTTTGATGGTCTGGATGTTCTCTGCCACTTCCTTGCTGACCACAACTTCTTCAATCACACGGGCGACCTTGGACACGATCGCTTCTTCGTCAATCTCAACGACCTCGAACGAACGCTCCTGGAAGAGGTCGGCCGTAATATCGACCGGGCGATTGACAACCCGACGTTCAACGTGAATCGTCTCGTCGCGAAGACCAACCTTCTCTTCTACGGCCCGCTCGGTAATGCGGTTGTAAACGCGAACCCGACCGCGTTCAACAGCTCGCTTGCCAACCTCAAGGCTCTCCTCGATGACAGGAAGAACGTAATCTTCTTCCTGGTGTTCACGAAGCGCCTTCTTACCATGCATCTTGGCGTACTCGGCGGCACGATGCTCAACATCGACCATGCCGTACTTGTGCAGGGTCTCGGCAACATCACCGACCTGCTTCTGAAGCGCATCCACCACCAGAAGCGTGCCGCCGTCGTTCACGGAATCGGTGTAAAAGTGAACGTCATCAGCCTCAAGCGAGTTCTTGAGGTCAGCCAGGCCAGCATGGTCGGCCTTGGTCAGAACATGGACGTGGTCCTTGGCAATTCCGTGAGCAACCAGAGTATCGGCAGCCTTCTGGGCAGCCTTGGCGTCATCAAACAGGCCAAAAAGCGTAGGCATGTAAAATGTCCTGTAATCAATGTGCAAGTAAACAGATTCAACGAGCCCAGAATCGACACGAAATCTGGACGGCTGGGCGGCTGCCCGCGCAGGCAGATGAACACAATGCCGAGTTACTGACCTGGGGCAAGATCAAGGATGCAAGTAAGAAAACGGCCGCTGCAAACAGCAATTCACACCTATATTCCTATAGATGATCATGCCAGTACTATTTGATCATGAATCTGAGCAAACATCAGCCACGGATCAAACCGCGTTCCACTTTGTGATCAAGACCGATGGATGCCTTATTGGATCCACGGGGTTGAACAACTCTACAAACTCAACTCACCTGGTCATTGTTTCCGCAGAGACCCCTGAGAATTCAGGCAGCAACACGGAACCATCTGGAATTGGAGAACGTTTCAACCGACCCTATTGTTGCTCCGAAATTCGCGACCTTTTCGATTCACTTCCGTCTCGACTTTCCTCAAATTCAAAAAAACGGGACAATCCATCGGATTAGGTCGACCTATCCGCCTGCACAAAGAAGGCTAGTTAGCCACATTCTGCCACCCATCCGTTCAACGACTGCTCAGGCCCGCGCAAACGTCAAGCGATCTCGGTTTCCAAACCGCTTCTCAACGGCTTGACCCACAGAGTCCTTGAGCGCGCAACGTCAGCACGGGCGACTTCGAACCAGCTGTCGTCCCCGTACTGACCCATGATTTTGGCGAGCCTGCTTTCACCAGACTCAATGGAACGAGCAACGGTAGTCCCTTGCCCCCATCCGCCCACCATCACCCGGCCAATCCCATTCAGGCTGGATCGGCCTTGAGTGCTTCCGCCAGACGATCAAACGTGGGCACGCTCGAACGATCAAATACGAAGCGGGTTGGAAGCCCTACGGCACGGCTGGCCCCAAGCGCAAACAAACGTCGCTTGCATTGAACAAATTGCCGGTTGGTAATCAGAGCCGTCACTCGCCAACCCGCCCTGCTGTCGGAATCCCACACGGCCCCTCGGAACACATGCTGCGCACCGTGATCTCCGAGGCAGGCCGCCACCCGAGACGCTGTATCCTGCGAATCTTCCGCGCCGGTGGTTGTACCCACCACCTCGAGATGGAGCGAGCCTTCCGACGCACGCAACCCATCCAGGGCATCTAGTAAAAGTGCCACGGGTCCCTGATCACCCTCGGCCACCAAACTACGCAAAGACTCCCGATGCCCAATCAAACAGGCCGCAGAGTCGAGCACAATTCCAGACTCCAGCTCCCGGAGCCGGTTATCCTTCAGCGTTGTGCCCGAACTCGTCAAATCGACAATAATGTCCGCAATCCCCAGGCTAGGGTGCAATTCCAAGGCACCATCGGAAGCTATCAACTGGTAATGGTAAATGCCCCACTTCCGAAAATACGCTCGTACCAAATGCGCATACTTGGTCGAGACCCGGAACATCCGCCCCTGCTCACGAAAGTCATGCGTGAGTTCAACCAGATCCAGCATGTGGTCCACATCAACCCAGCTCTCCGGTACCGCCACCACCAAACGGCAGCCACCGTAACCCAGGTCTGAATCTACCACCACGCTGGAAGCCGATTCGTCGATATGCTCGGCGTAGACATCCATCCCCGTGATGCCCAGGTGGCAACGCCCAACCTGAACCTGATCCACAATGTCGGTGGGACGCATGAATACGACGTGGAACCGCGGGTGGCCACTGATCGTGGCTTCATACTGGCGGTCACTGGCCCGGCGGACTCGGTATCCCGAGTTCTTCAGCAGCTCCAAGGCTCCGTCACAAAGATGTCCCTTGGAGGGGACCGCAATCCGGATCGGCTCGATCATACCTGGCCCCCTTCAGCAACCGTTTTCTGACTGGCAAGGAAAATCGGAGGGGCAGCCGGCAATTCAGCCCAGCCCCGCTCCTGAGATTGAAACCAGCGCACCGACTGGGTATCAATCCGACGTCCACCCACCACAATCAGGGTCGATACCCCCAGGCGTTCCGCACGTGTTTGCGCTTGCCTGATCGCACCCTCACACTCGCCCTCAACCTGTTCAGGACCAATGATCGGACCACCGTCCTCCCACACTCCTCGGCCAGCGAGCCGCAGGTCAACCACCAGCCGGGCCGCTTCGGCCACATAAGGTCCAGGGGCCATTACAAGACAGCCTCCCGTAGTGGCACGCCCACCTGGGATCGAAACCTTGAGTAAACCCATCGCCCGGTCAAGACGTTCCACACCAAACGCAAAGCCAACGCCACGGTCATCCTGGCCTGACCCAAAGACCCGGGAAAGACCGTCATAACGGCCGCCACCACCAATCTCGATTGGCCCCTCGGCAGTTGGCACGGTCAGCTCAAAGACCATCTCGGAATAGAAACCAATCCCCCGACCAAACCCAAGATCGAGTTCAATCCGCGACGGGTCCGTTCCCGACTCTTGAAGCAGCGCAACCAGCAGACGGAGTTCAGCGACCGCGGCTGGCACCATCTCCTGGAACTGGCTCTCCAGTTGAACCAGAACCCGGGCGGCTGGCCCCCGCAATTTGGCAATCGCCTCTACCTGGGAGTGAATTCTGGCGAGCGCTTCCCGAAGCGAGCGTCGGAGTTCCCACTTTCGGTAGATCCTTTGCATGATCTCAGGGCCGGTTCGTCGGCCTGCGACATTCGGCACCAGGTGGTCAAAAAGCCTGGCAATTTCCGGGGTCGGGCCATGCCCGTCATACGGCCCCGCCTGCCCTTCGTCATCAGACTCGGTCCCAAGCCAGTTCGAGAGCTGGTTGAGCGAACGATCGACGGCTCGAATATCGGCCCCCTCGCTGGCCGCCTCGCTCAAAATTTCGACCAGTGATGACTGGGCGGCCTTGGGCAATCCAGACCGCTCCAGAATTTCCAGAATTAACCCCACATGGCCAATACGGATGGTGGGGCCCGGTAGCCCGAGCGCACGCGTGGAACGATCGGCCAGCGAAATGATCTCAGCATCTGCAACCGGGCCAGGGCCGCCCAGCAATTCCACCCCAACCTGCTGGAACTGACGATCGACTCCGGGCCTGACTGGGCCTGAACGGAAAACTGGACCCGCCACACTCACACGCCAGGGCACTTCCACCGTGTGGTCCTGGGCCGCATAGGCACGGACCACCCCAGCCGTCAGTTCCGGACGTAGACAAAGCCGGCCCTCGCGATCGTCGGCCAATTCGACCAGCCGAGACACAATCGCGGCCCCGCTCTTTCGCTCATGAAGTTCCGTGAACTCAAGCACTGGCGTGCTCAGCTTCTCAAATCCCGAGTTCGCGAACTCGTGCAGGAGCTGTTGCTGGATGGCCTCCAGCCGTTTCTGCTCGGCCGGAAATCGATCGCGCGTTCCCCGGGGCGCGGGTATCCGACGCTCCTGGGGAAGCTGATTCGTCGGTCTACCCTGTCTCGCTCGTTCAATCTCGGTCATGGTACGGTTCGCCCGGCCTTCGCAAAGGATTTCGGTCTCAGGAAGATGGGAAGTCCACGATTCAAAGTGTCGGAACCTCGTCCGCACAGCCACTCTGCTCGCAAAAAAGTCCTTGCGGCCCTTTCGGCTCGGCCTGGATCAGGCCGGTTCGTTCAGTGCGCTCGCCACAATCGCTTCCAGATCAGCCAGCGGGAGCCCCTTCCGCTCCTGACGCGTCTTCAAGTCCCTGAGATTGAAGACTCCGGCTGTCGCCTCGTCAGGACCAATGATCAGCCCGAAGCGATGCCCACGGGTTGAGCCATACCCCATCTGCTTGCCAATGGCGATTGGCTCTGGAAAGAGTTCGGCACCCACCCCAGCCGTGCGGAGGCGAGCGGCTGCCGAGAATACCACCGACAGCTCGGTCCCTGGAAATTGAGCCACCAGCACCGGCGCAGTGGAAATGGAACCGCCAAGCCAGCCGGCCTCTTCAAGCAGGGCCAGTAACCGGTCCAGGCCGATCGACGCCCCAACACCTGGCAGCCGCCTGGTTGTGAAAAGCGAAGCCAGGTTGTCATAGCGTCCACCAGAAGCAATGCTCCCGAACCGCTCCCAGCCGGTCACCGTGGTCTCAAAGACAATGCCCGTGTAGTAGTCAAGGCCCCGAGCCAGCCCAAGATCGACTACCACCCGTCCTTCAGGCACGCCAGCGGCGGCCAAAAGCCCCAGAACCGCCCTGAGGTTCTCCAGGCCGGCCGCTGCGCTTGGGTTCGAACCCAGGGTCCCCTGCACCGCATCCAGAACTTCTAACCCACCCCGGCCAGACTCCACGAACCGCAGTACCCCTTCCGCTTGAGTTTCTGCAAGCCCCGCTCCACCTTCCGCCTCGCCACGATGCAACCCTGCAAGCACGGCCTCGCGGCCCACTTTGGCCAGCTTGTCCAGCGAGCGCAAAACCGCAGCCTTGCGGCTCTCCACCCCAAAGGTCTCAAGCAGGCCGTCCAGGATTCGCCGGTTATTGATGGCAATCACAAACGAGGGCACACCCATCGCCTGCAAGGAATCATGGATCACCTGAGCCGTTTCGGCGTCCGAAACCACACTCTCTGAACCGACCGTGTCAAAATCACACTGGGTGAACTCTCTGAACCGCCCCTTGGCCGGCCGTTCGCCCCGGAAGACCGAGCCAATCGCATAGCGTTTGAACGGCGTGCCAAGCTGCTCAACATGCTTTGCAATGAACCGAGCCAGGGGAACCGTAAGGTCAAACCGGAGCGCCAGTTCGCCGGCCGTTCCCCCTTTGTTCGTCACGTCAAAAATCTGACGCAAAACCTCGTCAGATCCGGCCCCTTTGCCCGTAAGCACCTCAACCCGTTCAATGTGCGGCGTTTCGATGGGCAAAAAACCAAACCGGCCGAAAACCTCGCGCAAAACCTTGAGCATCCGCTCACGCGGTACCGCCTGAGCCGGTGGCAAATCTCGCAGTCCACTCGCTACACGTGGGTCAATCATTGGCCAGTGAACCCTCTTAACTCATCTCCATGCGAATTGGGCAAGTATGTTACCACACGCTCACCAGTGAGAGTTGAGTCTACACCGGGAAATCCCAATGACCGACCCTGGTTCACGGCAAGACCGGGCGAATCAGCGAGCAGGCTCACCAACACTCAAGCTCTGGCTAGTTTCACCCTGGGGCCGCTGAGCCTCAACACGCACAGGCACATATCGGGGCGGCCTCTGCGCTCGTCGCACCAGAGAAACCCCGAAGAAGATGGCCACCCCAACAAAAATGGCAAGCAAACACAGAATACGGACCATTTTGAGTTCCCGGCTAACGGATTGGAGTCCAGAAATCATTCAAAACCGGTCGCAACGCCTGCCCCCAAACTCCGTTCAACTTCAAAAAGCATACAGCGGAAACGAACCAGGGCACCACCTCGTTTGGTCGGGCCCCCAAAGTCGTTCCTTCCTGGGACGACCCCGGAACCACCGTTTTCACCAGCACGGAAGGGAGCAATTCTGGCCGACAGTGCGTCTGGTTCCCGCTCATCGCTGGCCAACCGGCTCAAACCGGGCTACCATCAAAGCCTCTGAGTGCGCTCGAACGAGGGTAGAAATCCGGGAGCTCTGACTGCTCTCCCGCAAGTTCCCCAGGCGTCACAATCCGACGCCCTTTCCTGACCCAAGCCCAAACGGTTATCCCATGTCTTTTGACGTTCGCCACCGTAGCCGCCACCTGATCGACGGACCGGAACGTGCCCCAGCGCGATCCTACTTCAAGGCCATCGGTTTTGACGATGAGGCGCTCTCCAAGCCAATTATCGGTGTTGCCAACACCTGGATCGAGGCAATGCCCTGCAACTACCACCTTCGCGAACTCGCCGAGCATGTGAAGGCCGGCATTCGTGAGGCCGGCGGCACGCCAATGGAATTCAACACCGTGGCGATCAGTGACGGGATCACCATGGGGACCGAAGGGATGAAGGCGAGCCTCATCAGCCGCGAAGTCATCGCCGACTCCATCGAACTGACCGGCCGGGCGTATTACTTTGACGCGGTTATCGGTCTGTCCGCCTGCGATAAGACGATTCCCGGCTGCGCGATGGGCCTGATCCGGCTAGACGTGCCAGGCCTGGTCCTTTACGGAGGCTCGATTGCGCCTGGCAAGTATCACGGCAAAGACGTGACCATTCAGGATGTCTTCGAAGCCGTGGGAGCCCACGCCCGCGGTAAGATCACCGACGCCGACCTGCTCGAACTCGAAAACGTGGCCTGCCCCGGCGCAGGTGCATGCGGCGGTCAATTCACCGCCAACACCATGGCCTTGGCTCTCGAATTCCTCGGGCTTTCGCCCATGGGAAGCGCCAGCCCACCAGCCACCGACGAACGGAAGCAGAAGGCCGCGTTCGAAGCTGGCAAAACGGTCGTTGATCAGCTCAGGCGTGGACTCTTGCCCAAGAAGATCCTGACCCGCCTGGCATTCGACAACGCCATTGCTGGCGTGGCCGCCACCGGTGGATCTACCAACGCCGTGCTGCACTTGCTGGCCATTGCCCGCGAGGCCGGTGTGCCCCTGAATATCGACGACTTCGACGGGATTTGCGAACGGACCCCCGTGCTGGCCGACCTCAAGCCGGGCGGCAAGTATGTGGCTGCGGATATGGACCGGGCCGGCGGAACCAGGCTGGTCGCCTCGCGTCTGATCGCCGGTGGCAAAATTGACGGCTCGCAAATGACGCCCACCGGCCACACCTTGGCCGAAGAATGTGCCTCGGCCACCGAGGAACCGGGTCAAGACGTGGTGCATACGCTTGCCAACCCCGTGAAGAAGACCGGCGGCCTGGCGATCATGCATGGCAACCTCAGCCCCGAAGGTTGCGTTGTCAAACTGGTCGGCCACGAGCGAATTGTGCACGAAGGCCCAGCACGGGTGTTTGAATGCGAAGAAGATGCCATGAAGGCCGTGGTCGCCGGCGCCATTGAGCCTGGCGACGTGATTGTGATTCGCTACGAAGGGCCGGCGGGCGGCCCAGGCATGCGTGAGATGCTGGGAGTGACCGCGGCACTCGTTGGTGCCGGGCTCGGAGAATCGGTCGCACTGCTCACAGACGGTCGGTTCAGCGGTGCCACCCGGGGGCTCATGGCCGGCCACATTGCCCCTGAAGCGTTCAAAGGGGGCCCCATTGCCGTGGTTCATGAAGGCGACCGCATCCGCTTCGATATCGGTGGCCGCAAGCTCGACGTTCTCATTAGCGCCGATGAGATCAGCCGCCGCCTGAGTAACTGGAAACCTCGCGCTCCCCGGTACACCTCCGGCGTGTTCGCCAAGTACGCTTGCCTGGTTTCAAGCGCCAGCGAAGGGGCCATCACTCGCCCTGTCTGACGCCGCCAAGGCAACCGACCTGGGAGCTGGCAATTTCTGTTTCCAGCAATCACCACTCCCAGGCCTCCCATCATGGCTTATCAAAACGGCCCGTCCAGACATCTGGATGGGCTGTTTTCGTTGATGCACAGCCTGTGAGTTCAGCTCACAACTGAGATTGCTTACTGACGCATTCTACCCGCATATAAAATCGGCTTATCTATAGCGGTTCACAATTATTATTCACCTGCAAAACAGCCGTCCTCGGCTAGCTCTTGGGGGTTGATTTGTACCCAAGCCAATCGTGAACCGATCGAGCTTCGTCAACCGGTTTTCGCGGCTGGCCGCAGATCTTTCTGCCGCTCAGCCTCTGAAACCAGCGGCCCAATATCACGCAGGCTTGGGGCAAAGATTGTGGCGCCCAGCACCACACCAAGGCAGCCAAAGCCTCCAGCAACCACAGATCCGACCGGCCCCCACAACGAAGCTGTCAGGCCCGACTCGAACGCCCCAAACTCATTGGAGAGCGACACAAACACGCTGTTAACAGCCGCCACCCGACCGCGCATGGCGTCTGGCGTTAACAGTTGCACCAGCGTGCCCCGAATCACGACGCTGATGTTGTCAAACGCGCCGGTGAGCATGAGCATGGCAAACGAGAGGATTGGGTTCCTGGATAGACCAAAGACGATCGTTGCCGCACCAAAGCCTGCGACACAGAACAAGAGTACCCGACCAGGCCGCTTTAACGGCGGCCGGTGAACCATGACCAGCGCCATGATGGTGGCGCCCAGCGGCGGTGCAGCACGCAGCCATCCCAGCCCCATCCGGCCGACATCCAGAATGTCACGAGCAAATAAAGGCAAGAGCGCGGTCGCCCCACCCAGCAGTACCGCGAACAGGTCCAGCGTGATCGCACCCAAGATCCGGGAATCCGAGCGCACAAATCGGGCTCCCGCCAGTAGCGATTGAATGCTCATTGGCTCTCGTCTGGTTTCAACTTCGCGAGGCCGAATCCCGCCCAAGATAAACGCCACTACAATGAAGAGGCTGGATGAGATCAGGATCAGTGGCACCACTGTGGTAACCAGGGCCAGCCCGATCCCGCCCAGGCCCGGCCCGGCAATCGCCGCAAGTTGCCAGCCAGAGGTGCGCCAGCTCACTGCATTCGCAAACGCCTGCATGGGTACCACGCGTGGCAGTAGCGAAGACCGCGAAGGTAACGCCATGGCCGTGGCACATGCTGAGATCGCCAGAAAAACGTAGATCCAGGAAACGGGCGAACCGATGGCACAACAACCGGCAATCGCCAGCGACATCAGTGCGGTTGTCAGTTGCGCAGCCATCAGAATGCGCTGCGGTGGAAACTGGTCAGCGATGTGGCCAGCAGGCAGAGAAAGCAAAATCACGGGAGCCACCTGCACCAGGCCCACCAAGCCGAGTGCAAAGGGTGAATTCGTACGTCTCAGGATCTCCCAGCCCAACGCCACCGTCTGAATCTCGGCGGCAATCGTGGCCAGCATCGATCCGCTCAACAACCGCCGGAAACCAGGCGATCTCAGCGCCTCGTAGGGATCATGACGGGGATCCGTTCCTACCATCTCCAATCCGAATCCCTTCTGAAAACGTACGACCCAAGACCTCACCGCAAGTCGAGAGCCACCTACCAGAGCCATAAACGAAACCACCTTGGTCCGAAGTCTTCCAACATCGAACCAAGGTGGAAAAGTTGCCCACAAGAAACCGAGAACGCTCAGCTCTTGATGATGTCTTTGTAGGTACCGCCTGCAGGAATCATCGGCAGAACGTGTTCCTGGTAAGGCACCATGATGTCCAGCACGTAGGCCCCGGGATGAGCGATCATCTCTTTGAGCGCGTCGATGACTTCGGACTTCTTGCGGATCTGGCGAGCCGCAATTCCAAAGCCCTTGGCAATCGTCACGAAGTCTGGATAGGTGACTTCCGGCAGAGCACCAGAACCTTCACCAATGGCCTCAGGATGATCCACGGGTCCCAGGTAGGTATGGGCGCGGTTGCCGGCATGGAACCGATCTTCCCACTGGACCACCATGCCCAGGTGCTGGTTATTGAGGAGGATCACCTTGACCGGAAGCTTTTCACAGAAGACCGTGGCCAGTTCCTGGATGTTCATGACAAAACTACCGTCACCGTCAACATCCACCACCAGCGCGTCTGGGAAAGCCGCCTGAACTCCCATGGCGGCCGGCAGACCAAAGCCCATCGAACCCAGCCCACCCGAGGTTACCCAGGTTCGGGGCCTCTGGAAGTTAGTCCACTGCGCGGCCCACATCTGATGCTGGCCCACGCCGGTGGTCATCAGGAAGTTCCCCTTGGCCAGCTTTGAGAACTGATCAAGGACATACTGCGGCATGATCGCGTCATCACGCTGGTCGTAGGTCATTGGGTCGCTGGCGCGCCAGGCATCGACCTGGCGAAGCCAATCGCCGGAGTCGCTCGGCTCAACCTTCGGCAGCAGCGCGGTCAGGAATGACTTCACATCACTATGCACTTCGATGTTCGCGGTTTTGTTCTTGTTGATCTCGGACGGGTCGATGTCTACGTGAACAATCCGGCCGTGCTTGGCAAACTCGGAGAGCTTGCCGGTTACCCGGTCATCAAACCGAACCCCAAGGGCCAGCAGCAGGTCGGCCTCGTTGACCGCATTGTTTGCGTAAACCGTGCCATGCATCCCCAGCATGCCCAGCGAGAGGTAATGATCACTGGGGATCGCACCCAACCCCTGCAAGGTCATGGCCACCGGAATGCCAGCCTTCTCGGCAAGTTCCCGAATTTCGTGACCAGCGTCCATGGAGGTGATGCCGCCACCACAATAAATGATCGGACGCTTGCTCTGGCGGATGGCCGCCACAACCTCGTCAATCACCTCGGTCCGAGGTGGACTCGGCAGTCGATAGCCGGGCAGATCCATCGGCGGATCGAGATCGGCGTTGGGCACCAGCGTATTCTGAATGTCCTTGGGAACATCGATCAGAACCGGGCCAGGTCGACCGGAATTGGCAATGTGAAACGCCTCTTTGACAATTCTGGGAATGTCTCGAGCGTTCTGGACCAGGTAATGGTGCTTGGTGATGGCCCGGCAGACCTCGACCATCGGCGTTTCCTGAAACGCATCGGTACCAATCACCTTGGTTGGGACCTGACCGGTGATTGCGATAATGGGCAGACTATCCAGCTTGGCATCGGCCAGACCGGTCACCAGGTTCAAAGCGCCAGGACCAGAGGTTGCCATGACAATCCCCGTCCGGCCCGTGACCCGAGCATACCCCTCAGCTGCAAAGATCCCCCCCTGTTCGTGCCTGGGCAGAATGGTGCGCACCTTATCTCGGACCCGGGTCAGAGCCTGGTGCATCGGCATACTCGCACCGCCCGGGTAGGCGAAGACCACCTCCACCCCGTGCCGTACAAGACTCGCTACCAGCACCTCAGCGCCGGTCTTGGGCGTCCAATGGCTCTGGCTCAGCGACTCAGCAAGGCGGTCGGTAGTGGACACAAGAACATCCTCGAAACGTAAAGGAAAAAAGTGAGGGCAACCGAGCACGGTTAACCGCAGCACGATATTCTACGCCATAGGTTGGATGATCGACAACCAAACTGCGACGATCTGGTGAACAGGTTTTTTGGACCTTCCGTGCGCAGCTCAAAACCATCCGGTAAAACGCTCATATTCCGATGATCTTCACAGGAAATGGACATGCCTTCAAAGCCTCGACCCAGGACAGCCCTTGTCACGGGAGCCTCTGCGGGAATTGGCCGTGAGCTGGTCCATCAGTTGACGAGGGATCATGGGACCGTGGTGCTGGCAACGGCCCGCCGGGCCGACCGGCTTCAGGAGTTAGTCTCCGAGTGCCCTGCTGGGCTGGTCCGAACCAGTGCCGGAGATCTGAATGATTCCGCCTTTCGAGCGGAACTGTGGAACCAGGCCGAACAGTTGCCTGGCGGCTGTGAGGTTTTATTTAACAATGCTGGGCTTGGCTATTACGGCCCTCTGAAAGGCCAGAGTTTGGAAAGCCTTGAGCGGGAAGTTGAAACCAACGTGATTGCGTTGATTGATCTCACACGCATGGCGCTCGGCTCGATGACGGCCAGGGGCCAAGGCCAGATCGTGCAGATAGCCTCGGTCTTGGGCGTGTTCGGAATCCCTGAATCTTCGGTGTACGTGGCCACCAAACACGCGGTGCTGGGGCTAGTGAGATCACTTCAGGGGGAGGTGCATGGGACGGGGGTTCGGGTGTGGGCGGCTTGCCCAGGACGGACGGCCAGTGAATTTGCGAGTGTTGCGGCTGGGCGGCATGCCACCTTGCGCCGTGAGCGTGCGGCAGAACCAACCGAACGTGTGGTGCGGGGAATTCTGGCGGGCCTGGATCGGCGGTCTGTGATCTGGTTCCCCACCTGGCGGGCCTGGGTCTTGGCCAAAACCGCCACCTGGCTTTCCTGGCCATTTGACCATCTGTTAAAAAACTGGCAACCGAATTACGTCAGTGACGAACCTCAGAAAACCCTGGAACAGACCGGAAAGTGCTAGGCGAGCCTCCGGGTTGCGAAAGTCTCATTTTTCCATGGGCACTTTTTCGGATCGAACGAAGTGGTTTCCTTTGCCCTGGGTCTTGAGCCGAGCCGCGTGCGCCTCGGCGTCGGCTTTATCGGTGTAGCCGTAGCTGGCCACGGTTCGGCCACCAATATCGCAAACTTGCCAGACCAGTTTCATGCGCTGAGGGGCCGCCGCGGGAGCTGGCCGAGTTTTGGGAGTCAGCGAAGGGTTACGGGAACCGCGGGAAGTTCCAGGCTCATCAGAGATCAGTCCGCGTGCTACCGCGGCCTCGTGTTCCTGACGCATGTCTCGGAGATTTCGTGGTCGCCCCATGGTTCAGTTCCCCCAGTTTGGAATCCAGATTGTGCGGTCTAAGCCTGAGCCAGGGCTCGTGCGGAGCCATTCTTGCTCAGTTCAATTGTGGCGAAAAAGGCGCAGAATCAACCTCAAGCGTGTAGTCTGGCCCGGCAGTCAAGCACCGAGCGACCAGGAATGGATTAGCCAGAAAGCCCTCCCTTTAACCGGTACAGCACGGATTCCGACGAACCAGAAAAGCCAGCGCCCTTGTAAAGTGCCAGCGCGGGATCATTGGTCGAACTGGTCTGGACGCAAAATCGGTCGACCATTTGAGATCGGGCATGTTTCAGGCATTCCGCCAGTAGCAGTCGTCCAATGCCTCGCCGCCTGTGGCTCGGGACAACTACGAAGTGGAAGAGCCCACGCCTGGTCAATCGGTCGGCGGCCGGAAGCTCCGCCCCCATTTCAAATGTCCAGGCCTCGGCCACAACCGGCCCACCATCCTTGGCGGTCACCGTGTATTTGTTGGGATGAAATCTGTGCAGTGACTGAGCCTCCCACCAGTTTGGGGGCAGCGCGTCTTCTTCGACTTTTACCTGGAAATCCCGGCGCGTGAGAAAGATCCGGGGGTGACGGATCTCACCAGCGGTCAGGTCCAGTTCCAGAATGGTCGTCTTGGAGACCGGCTCAAACCCAGCCTGCTGAACGGTCTCCCGGAAGGTCCGATGCTCGCTCAGGATTCCACCAAACTCACTCCCCCCATACAGACCCCAGTAAAACGGGTTGAGTGGAGCTTGGCCGCCTGCATAGATCACGCTGGCCCCCCGGCTGCGTAGATACCGGATGCCGATCGCGAGTAACTCGGGGGCAATGGATTCGGTTGCAGCAGGATCGATGCAAAGCATCGCCACGGTGCCCAGCGAAGAATCCAGTGTGTGCCTGGTTCCCTCAAGATCCAGAGGACCGAAACCCGCATGCACAAAACCAACGGGTCCGCAGTCCGAGTCTTCGGCCAGAATCAGCCCAAACCGGTCAAAAATGGCCTGGCTGATCACCAGGGTATCGAATTGGTGACCGCTCAGAGGGCGGAGAACGTGCTGTTGGGGTAAACCCTGGTTCCACAACCTCGCCAGTGCGGGAGCATCATCATTTCGAAATGGGCGATACCGAATCACGGCAGAGTCCGGACCAGGGGACATTGAACAGACTCGGATTCATGGCAAAGCTTGGCCAACGAACCGACAGCAATGTGGGGCGATGAACCTAGGAAGCTCACGGCAACTCCACCAAAATGTCTGATCCTTCGACCCGCACGGGATAACGGGCTTGGGAAATGGACCGGGCCGTCAGGCAACGACCACTGTTCAGGTCAAATTGCCAGCCATGCCAGGGACAGGTGAGCACCGAATTTCGGATTTCACCCGAAGCCAGAGGTCCTCCCTGATGCGGACACATGCCATCCAGTGCAATCACTTCATCTCCCTGGCGGAATAACGCAAGAATGAGCCCCTCATGCTCAAGCTCCAGGGCTCCAGAGGCGGCAAGTTCCTCAAGCGTAGCAACCTTGATGAACCGCGGCATCAAATTCTCCTTGAAAGCAATTCCATCCACTCTATTTTCGGTTGCTCGCAATTCCTGTCAATACGATGAAATTCGAACCGAGCGTGATGACGAGCGGCGGTTTGGTACAAAGCCAGACCGCCAGACGATTAGCCACTGTAACCGAATCTCGGATGCGGGGACCGGAGATTGGCTCCCAACAGGAAGCCAAGCCTGCCCCAGGGCACGATTGGAACTGATGATTACCAAGCCAGGGAGTATACTGTCTTGTGCACGGCTCATCCGAAGTTGATCGCAATTTGAAGACTGCTCTGGCGAGGTTTGATCGTGGCTTCCCTTCTCGTCATCCAGGGGTCTGATCTCGGAAAGCGGTTCACGCTAGACCAGCCAGTGACACGGCTCGGTCGCGACGAATCCAACACCATCCGACTCTTCGATCAGGAAGTCTCAAGACGACATGCCGAGGTCAGGAGCACCGACGGCCCTGGATATCGTGTGGTCGATCTTGGCTCGGCAAACGGAACTTTTCTGAACGGCCAACCGGTGGACACCGCACCACTCGAAGCCGGCGACCGGATTCAGATTGGATCCACCCTGCTGGTTTATGAACCAGGGCCTGACCACAACCCAGACCTGACCGCCCGCGTCGATTTCCTGAGTCAGGCACACCCGGATGATCACTCGGCCATCATCCGGTCCGTGGAATTTGGCCCTGAAAATCTCCTGCACACCTCTGGGGCCACCAGCGAATGGCTCAAAACGCAACTGGCCCATCTTTCGGTCATGTACCGCGCCACCCAGGCCATCAGTCATATTGATGACGTTGAGGAACTGTTACCCAGAATCCTTCAGCTCGTATTCGAATCTGTGACCGCCGACCGAGCCGCACTCCTGTTACTGGATGAGGACGGCACCCTCCAGCCTCAATCGGTACGCTGGCGAAACACCCCACCGCCCGACGAACGACTGACCATCTCCCGCACCATCATCGACCATGTGCACCAGGCCGGCCAGGGAGTTATCACCACCAACGCCCTCACAGATAGCCGCTTCGATCCCTCGCACTCCATCGTCGACTTCTCAATCCGGGAAGCCCTCTGCGTTCCGATTCAGGGCCGCCATACCACTCTTGGTGTGCTTTACGCCGATGCCCAGGGAGACGTTGCAAACCTCAGCCGACCGAACCCGTCCGATCGTTCACGATTCACCCAGGAAGATCTGATGCTCGTGGCGGCCATCGGGCATCAGGCCGGCCTTGCCATTGAGAATACCCGGTTCTACCAGGCCAAAATTCAGGCCGAACGCCTGGCCGCCGTTGGTCAAACCGTGGCCACGCTGTCGCATCACATCAAAAATATCCTGCAAGGACTCAAATCCGGTAGTTACCTCATTGATATGGGCCTGAACCAAGACCAGAACCCCATCATTCGCCGGGGGTGGGGAATTGTTGAAAAAAACCAGGCCAAGATTTATGACCTCGTCATGGACATGCTCACGTTCTCCAAGGAACGAGAACCTTCCTTCCAAACTGGCCAGCTCAACTCCACGGTGGCCGATGTCCTCGAACTGATGCTCGCCCGCTCGGCCGAATTCAAAGTTCAGCTTGAATCCAACCTCGACCCGAACCTGCCCGAGTTTCTCTTCGACTCCGAAGGAATTCATCGCGCCCTGCTTAACCTCGTCACCAACGGAATTGACGCGGCCGCCGAATCGGAAAATGCCAGAGTCCGAGTGGCCACCTCCAGAGACGCCACCCAGGAACACGCGTACATCAAAGTTCAAGACAACGGCCCGGGGATCAAACCCGAAGACCTCCCCCAGCTCTTTCAGGCGTTTGCGTCCACCAAAGGGATTCGTGGAACCGGTCTGGGTTTACCGGTCTCCGAAAAGATCGTCCGAGAGCATCATGGGCAGATTCACGTTGAGTCCATTCCAGGCCAGGGAACGACATTCACCATCGAATTGCCAATGAATCGCGACCCCCATGAGACCCTGGATGACTTTCTGGAATTCGAGCAGTCCCCGGCCCCGGGTGACTGAATCGCAAAGCCCGGACGTTTCAGGCCCCCAGTCAGGCTGTCTGGACCTGAATATCGATTCCCAAACGGATCCAGGCTGATCGGCCGCCAACTCCCCTGATCATCCGCGCCGATCAGTGTCAGTGTGCGCGGCTACAGCCCTTCTTTGGTCAGGTGCACTCCACTCCGCCACCATCGCCTGAACAGGCCCCGAGCCCCCACAGACGATCCCAACCAGGCGGTCCTGACAGGGAGCCATCCAAGGCTCCACCTACCAAGCTATACATAGCAAAAACCAATTCGATTCAACGTGACAAAGCCAAACCTTGGCTCCCGTTCTCAGGCAAATTCCGCCTAAACCAGAGATTTAACCTGGCTACGACTTGGCGATCTGAGAAATTTTTTCCGGTTAGGCACGATTCGACGGCACGTTTTCGGAAACGGTGTATATTAAACAGTGAGATGTAAAATTACGACGTTCAGGAGGTTCAGGTAAACAGGGAAGCCATTGAGGTTCACGAAATCCGGGTCTGGCGTTGGTCGTGGTGAGAATCTTTTTCAAAAAGTTTGTCACAGCTCAACGTTTCTTCTGTATTCCGTGTGAAAGATCGCCTCACGCCTCCCTGCCTCACCTCACTCCTTCGGGTTTAAGCCAGTTCCCAGCACACACCTGCTGGCTGGCTGCCTACGAACGTCAAATCCTTCCCATCGTTCGGTCGAAAATCCCATGTTCCCCTCCACACTCGCGTTTATTGAGCACCTGCGGAGCGAGCGAAATGCTTCGCCCCACACCTTGCGCTCTTATACGAGTGATCTCGCCTCATTCGGGGAATACCTGGGAGAAAACACGGCCGCCGCCATTGATCCGGTTTCCGTGGATTCCAAGAAGCTCAGAGCTTACGTCGCGTGGCTGAACCGTGAGGGGCTTTCCCCCGGGACGATCGCCAGGCGTCTAGCTTCGCTCAGGTCGTTCTACAAATTCCTGAGGCAGCGATCGCTTGTGGCCTCAGACCCTGCGCTTGGGCTTCGCAATCCCAGACAAGCCACCAGATTACCCCGCCACCTGAGCGTGGATGAAGTGATTCGGCTCTTGGAGTCGGTGAATGGAACCGAACCGGCCGAAATTCGTGATCGCGCGATGTTTGAAACGCTTTACGGTGGTGGATTGCGGGTCAGCGAACTGGTTGGGCTGAACCTGAACGATCTCGACAAAGGCCAAATGTTGCTTCGCGTCCGAGGCAAAGGACGTCGAGAACGCCTGAGCCCGATCGGCGAAGAGGCGACCGGCTGGATCGAGCGCTGGCTCCAGGTACGACGGCCTTGCACCGTGTCGGAAACGGCCATTTTTCTGAACCGGTTTGGCAATCGTCTCACCGCACGAAGCGTGGCCCGGCAACTTGAGGAATACGGACGCCTGGCAGGTCTGAAGGAACCACTCAACCCCCACGCATTACGCCACAGTTTTGCCACTCACCTGCTAGACCATGGCGCCGATCTGCGAAGCCTGCAGGAGTTGCTTGGGCACCGGCGTTTGACCACCACCCAGATTTACACACATGTTACTCGCGAACGACTGCTCGAGGTTTTCAAGGTCTCTCATCCGAGAGCCTGAACCTGCCCTGACTTTCTCCGTGTTTATCATTCTCACCGCCAATCGTTTTGACGAGGTTCCGAATATGACCTAAATCCACTGCAACGGTAACGATTCACAACAAAGAGTCCCAGGTTCATCGTTTCTGTGTGGATTTGCTCACTCAACGCGTTGATCTCTGTACTCCCTGAGATGGCTCAAACCAGGACTTCTTGCTTCCGCATGAGCTGAAGCATTCAAGGATGAACACACCGTAGTTTTCCCCCCCAGTGATTTCCCTTGGATAGAGCTAACCTATGACCCGGCTCCTCATCGTTCATCCGAATCCTTCCATACGCTCCATGGTCAGCTCCATGCTGCAGACCATGGGCTACCGCATCGACGAAGCAGAGACCGACCGCACTGCCGCTCGCATGCTGGAAACCACGCCGATTCAGGTGGTGCTCGTTGGATACGAGCGAGAACTCTCGGAAGTAACCGAGTTGCTCGGCCTGATTCGCCGAAAGTATCCGCAGACCTCCGTGGTCGTCTTTGGACGTTCACCACGCCCTGATACCATTCGAGACGCCAATCAGCGCGGAGCCGTGGCCTGCATCGCGTTCCCGGTGCCCGCCAACCAACTGCGTGCCGCCGTGGTTCAGGCAACGTCTGCCGGCATGCCTTCGCGTGTTCCGGTTCCTCCCGCCGGCCCCATGAATCATCAGCGATTCGACGCCACTGGCTCGTCATCACCCCAGCCTTGGACCGAGATGTCTGGCATGTCCGGCGCAACCGAGCCCGGCATGAACATGAACTACGGAGAGAATCTCAATCTGTCCGCTCGGATGACCGGGCCACCTGTGTACGAAAGCCCTGAGCCACTTTTCCTGGGGAATGACCCCAACATCGGCCAGGTGCTCGAACTGGTCAACGCCATCGGTTCCATGCGATCGACCGTGTTGCTTCAGGGCGAACACGGTACCGGTAAACGGCTGCTCGCTCGCATCCTGCACCGTCGCAGCAGTGGGACCGATTCCGCGTTCCTCTACTACGATTGCCAGACCGCAATCAGCGGCAGCTTTGAAGTCGAGCTCTTCGGTCGGGTGGTCAATGATCACTATGAGCCCGGTCTCATTGCCAAGTCAGCCGGCGGAACCCTGTTCATTGACAATGTGTCGTCCCTGGACGCAAACCAGCAAAACCTCTTGCTTCGCGCCATCAGAGACGGTGACTACCAGGTCCACGGAATGGACCGGACCATTCGGGTGGAATGCCGTCTGGTGATTGGCACTTCCCAGGAACTTGGCCCACTGGTGGAACGTGGCCAGTTCCGTCCTGACCTGTTCTACGCGTTGAGCTCCGTCACCCTGAAGCTGCCACCACTCCGGCACCGTGGCCAGGATATCCTGAGACTTGCAGAGCACTTCCTTCAGCAGGCGGCTCGGCAACGCAAGCAGACGATCTTGGGCATCAGCCCCGATGCCAGCCGACGCCTCACCAGCCACGACTGGCCAGAAAACGTGGCGGAACTCAAGCGCGTGATGGAACAGGCCGTTGCCAGGTGCCGCGGACACTGGATTGAACTGAACCATATTGATTTTGGCACCCCGCCACTTTCCTACGGTTCGGCCAGCCCCGCCGCCGTCAAGCAGGTCATCCTGCCGCTCAAAGAAGCTCTTGAAGAACCAGAAAAGCGTCTGATTCTCGAAGCACTCCGAGCCCTGAACTGGAACCGTCAGGAAACCGCACGCGTTCTCGACATCAACCGGACCACCCTCTACAAGAAGATGAAGAAGTACGGTCTGATCTTCGAGGAACCGGTCTGGACCAACTGATCCAAGTCGATCCCGGAAACCGCCTGACTCAGCACTTGCTTTCAGGCGTTTCCATCCCCGCTTTTCCTGACAACCGGAGTTTTGAGCCACGGCTCAGGACTCCGGTTGTCTCTTTTTCCTGAACCGTGAGACAATACAGTTCAACCAATGCCGGCAACCGCATGGCATCCGCCCTCACTTTAAGCCAGATAGGACTGCTTGTGGCCCCCTGGGAATCCAGCAGAGCGGAAGGACTTCGCAGACTTCATTGCTTCCTGCCAAGCGCAGGGCAAGCCTACGCTGCAACTCGCAACTTTGATCACGGCCCCTCAGACAGATCGAACGTCTCTACGCTCTCACCATATCTCAGGCACAGACTCATCCTCGAACACGAGGTTGTTGAAGAGGTCCTGAAACAGACAAGCTTTTCGAACGCTGAAAAATTCTTGCAGGAAGTTTGCTGGCGCACGTACTGGAAAGGCTGGCTTGAGCTACGTCCGACGGTATGGACCGACTATCGCCTTCGCGTGCATCAGACTCTGGCCTCCATGGATCAGGACTCGGTCTTACGAGACCGCTGGGAACAGGCGACTACCGGCAAGACCGGGATCGACTGCATGAATGTCTGGGCTTGCGAACTGCTGGAAACCGGCTACCTGCATAACCACGCCAGAATGTGGTTTGCCAGCCTCTGGATCTTCACCCTTGGGCTTCCCTGGGAACTGGGTGCAGACTTCTTCTATCGACACCTGCTAGACGGTGATCCAGCCTCCAATACACTCTCCTGGCGCTGGGTGGCCGGCCTTCAGACGCGTGGCAAGACCTATCTGGCACAGGCCGAAAACATAAATCGCTTTACCTCGGGACGGTTCCATCCCAAAGAACCGCTGGCCCGCGTTGCGAACCCTGTGGCTGGTCCACCGCTACCAGCTCCCAGGTTGCTGCCGCCAGCCGAGGCCCTGCCTGGGGCTGAGTATGGCCTACTGATTACCGAAGAGGATCTCGATCCGGCAAGCCTGGGACTGGACCTGGCCCAGGTTCAAGCGGTGGCTGGAATTGTCGACAGCCGGCTTCGCTCAGAACTTCCTGTGGGGCAAGCGGCAACCCATTTCACCTCGGCCGCGATGGACGATGCCCTGAGCAGGGCTTCAGAAAGCCTCGGAAGATCCACGGAACGCTTGGATAGCAGATCCTGGGAAGATTCGGTGACCCAGTGGGCGGTACGCCAAGGCATCCAGCAAATCGTCACCGCGTACCCACCGCAGGGCCCCACATGTGAGAAAATGGCCCCGCTACGGGCGGCCCTTGCGCAAGAGGGAATCCTGCTGTCCATGATCAGACGCCCCTGGGACAATCGATTTTGGCCCCACGCCACTTCCGGTTTCTTCCCATTCAAAGAAAAGATTCCACAGACTCTGCAAGCTCTTGGAATACAAGCCTGACACCTTTGAATCCATAGATAGACAAGACGATTTTTATGCGTGTTGCCATCATCGGAGCTGGACTGGCCGGACTGACGGTGGCCCGGCAGCTTCAAAGCGCAGGGGTTGCCATTCAGGTCTTTGATAAGGGCCGAGGTGTTGGAGGACGAACCTCGACCCGGCGCAGCGACTCTTGGGTGTTCGATCATGGTGCTCAGTATTTCACGGTTCGTGATCCCGCCTTTCGGGCCTTCCTGAATTCCGAATTACCGGCCGACTGCTTCGCGCCTTGGGCGGCAAGGTTTGCGCGCCTTGAAGGAAACCGGATCACCACGGAACACCCTTCCACACCGCGCCTCGTTGGTGTGCCCGGCATGAATTCGATTTGCCAGGCGCTGGCGTTACAACTTCCCGTACAGACAGGCGTCCAGATCACGCGATTGAACGCCACGGCCACAGGCTGGACGCTCGAAGATACACTCGAACACAGTTACGGCCCATTTGAGTGGGTGGTTTGCAGCACGCCACCCGCGCAGGGTGCTCACTTGCTGAGTGGTCACGGACCGCTGGCAAGCCGTCTTGCTAATGTTGATATGCTTCCTTGCTTGAGCCTGATGATCGCCCCTTCAGAAAACGTTGAACTACCCGCTGATGGGATCCAATGTGATCACCCGGTCTTAGGTTGGGCGGCCAGGAACCATAGCAAGCCAGGCCGGCCACCGGCCACCGCGTTGGTCATTCAGTCCAACCACGCCTGGGCGCAGGCTCACCAAGAAGACCCGGCCAGCTCCGTCTGTCAGGCGATAAGAGAGGCTGCTGAGCAGGCGTTTGACATTGACCTGGCGACCCCCAGCCACGAGTCACTTCATCGTTGGCTCTATGCCGCTCCGGCCCAACCGCTCAAGGACCTTGCTTTGCTCGATCAAACAACCAGACTGGCGGCCTGCGGCGATTGGTGCGCGGCTGGAAAGCTTGAAGGAGCGTTCCAGAGCGGTCTGGCCTGCGCAGAACAGATTCTTGGCCGATGAGGTCGAGTGTTTTCGACGAAAGGTACCGGATGCAATTCCGGGTCGAACTTCCTACACGTTTCTGATTCAGGTACCGAATCATGACACCTCAGTCCACCGATTCCGGACCGGTCCAGTCATCCGAATCATTCCGACGCTGCCTGGGTACGGTTGCGGTGACAGCTCAGGGAGTTGCCGCCATTGGGCTGACCGGCACAGCCATGGTGAATATTCCCCAGGTTGTGAGCTTGGTTGGCGGCCGAACCTGGATTTGCTATGCGGCGGCATTACTGATGATTCTGCTGGTGACCGAGACCCTCATCACTTTCAAGAAAGTGCCCGCCGCCGCGGACGGAATTGCCGGCTATGTCCGAGATCGGTTTGGCGACCGACAAGGTAGCCTTGCGGCCTGGACATTACTGCTGGGCTACGCAGGCAACGCTCTCTGCTGCCTGACGGTGTTTGGGCTGTACCTGGACCATTTCTCGCGCCGGCTCGGTTTTGGCGTTTGGCCGGCGGCTGGGTTTCTGGTGGGTGGACTGCTGTGTTATACCCTGGCTCGCCGCGATGTCCAGCTTTCGGCCATGACCATGCTGGGCACAGAATCGCTGTCCGTGATCGTGATCTTGGCACTGTGCGCCCTGATTCTGCTGGGGCGCAAAGATCCTACCGAACTGTTGACAGTACCAGAGATGCTCCATCCGTTTGATACCCTGCAGAAAGGGATGATGCTGGCGATCCTCAGCTTTGTGGGGTTTGAGAGCACCGCAACCTTGGGGCAGGAAACACGAGATCCTCTGAAAGCCGTGCCACGTGCCTTGCGCTGGTCGGTGTGGATCTCTGGCGGCTTGTTTCTGTTCTGGGCTTACGTGCTGGGGGTGGGTTTGGAATGGCTGACAATTGACCAGCGCGGCAAGAGTAACGCCCTGATTCTGCTTGCCGATCAGTTGAGCAGTCCGGTTGCCGGAGGACTGATCAGCCTGGGGGCGTTCATCTGCTTCTTTGGGGCCACGCTCGCCAACCTCATGGCCATGGGTCGGGTCGCCTTCTCACTGGCGGAGCGGGGATACCTTCCGGCCAAGCTGGGCGTGATTGACGCCCGACTCCATACACCGGCCAATGCTCTAACGGCCTGTAGCCTGATCGTAATTCTGGTTTGCTGTTTGCTTTCCATGGCGGGTCTCAAAGCTACCGAAATGTTTGATAGCACGGGCTCGTTCGCGGTCTTGGGATTTTTGGTCTGTTACCTGCTGGTTGCAATCACTGCGGCGTTCACACGTGGCGCTCTGGCATGGTGGCAAAAGCTGCTGCCACTGGTCACCGCCGCCGCTCTGGCGGCCGTGAGCGTTAGTTTTTTGATTGGCTCTTGGAGTTCCCAGCGTTCGGTCATGATCTGCTTTTTCTTATTGCTGCTGGCGGGCGCGGTTCAAACCTGGACTTTCAC
This sequence comes from uncultured Planctomycetales bacterium, assembly GCA_903926465.1. Taxonomy (GTDB): domain Bacteria; phylum Planctomycetota; class Planctomycetia; order Isosphaerales; family Isosphaeraceae; genus CAIYJE01. Next base: position 140,006 of record CAIYJE010000067.1, on the reverse strand, counting down.
GCCCGTTTCCAGCTCATCGACTACGCCTGAAACCAGCACATGAAGTCATGATCTTGCACTCATGCTACGGCTGGCCGCGATCTGTTCATTGACGGCATCCCATAGCCGAATCCGGGCCTTGAGAGCGCGTGCCGCCTCTTCCCCGGCCGCCGCCCAGCGCGCGGGGTCTTGCCCGCACAGCCGTTCGACTACGCGCTCAGCGCTGGCTCCATGCTCGCCGCCATCCAGCTCGATGTGTCGGTCCAGATAGTAGCGGAACCCGTTCCACTCACTTTTCCTGGACATCTCTGGGCTTTCCAGAATTCGACGGAAGACATCGGGCAGCAGATCTTCCCGGCCGAAGGTGAAAGCCGAGGCTATTCTACAAGGATCGCCCGTTTGAATGCTTTCAAACGTGGTGGTCACAAACTCTCGAACGCCGGGAGCGACTCCTGCGGAATCGAGCGCCGCCGAAACATCCAGACCGCCTCGTATCGCGTTGATAAGCCGATCGATCGGTCCGACATTGGCACCGCATTGCTGCATCGCGTTGCGGTAGAGTTCAAAGTGGCTTGCAAAGTTCCCCTGCCCATCCTCGTCAGACTCTTCGCCGAGCACAATCTCGTTCACGAGTCGACAGGCCGTGACGTTGGCCGGTGGCACCCAGGGCACGTCTACACAGCAAACCGTGCGCTGAAGCGCTTTCAGCAAGGACATGAAGTCCCACACGGCGAAGACGTGAGATTGCATGAACAGTTGCAGGCTTTCCACGTCTTCAATCTGGCCGTAGACGGGATGAGCCAGCAATGCATCACGAATCGGGGCGATCGAAGATTTCAGCGTTTCAACGCCTGAAGTATTCATTTCAAGGTCCACCAGGAAAGCCGGGGGTAGAGTTCCTATATTCTAACCGCGCGGGGAGACCTCTGATGGAACATCGGTTTGGCCGAAAACATCTTTTGGACCCGCGAACAGCCTGAGTTTCCAGGCGTTTCGTGCGTAAGAAGAGCCGATTGCGAATTCGATTCGCGAATAAGAACTCAAATAAAACTTGACGACAGAGGCGTGAAAAAGTACACTCGTCGTGCGCCGTGGAGCAGCGGTTAGCTCGCCAGGCTCATAACCTGGAGGTCGCAGGTTCGATTCCTGTCGGCGCAATTCAGCCCACCTTTCGAGGTGGGCTTTTTTTGGTATATGCTTGTGAAAGTCATCAACCTGAGGTCACCCCCCCATGCGGTGCACCCCAGATCTCGCGGTATTATTTAGCCTTTGAGCCGCGACTCACGCTGCCTCCAGCCGCTGATCTGCCGTCTGGAATGAGCTCAAAACCGTTTGGGCCCCTGTCTAACGCTGACAGCGCAACTGCACCCAGCCTTGGTCATTGATCTTGACGAAGCAGGGGCGAACAAGTATAAAAGAAGTGCGCCGTGGAGCAGCGGTTAGCTCGCCAGGCTCATAACCTGGAGGTCGCAGGTTCGATTCCTGTCGGCGCAATTCAGCCCACCTTTCGAGGTGGGCTTTTTTTGGTCTCTGCTTTGGGAAGTCATCAACCTGAGGTCACCCCCCATGCGGTGCACCCCGGCTCTAGCAATCTTATTCAGCCTCTGGACTTTAACTTGCGCAGCTTTCCGCCCCGGAGTTGCGGCCTGGGATGAACCCCAACCGAGCTCCGGCCCCGGACAATCACTGACAGTGCCTGGGCTCTCTCACCTCTACAAGCTGGACAATCGCCTGTATTCAGGTGGTACGCCCGAAGGGATTGAAGGGCTTGAGTCACTCAAGAAGCTCGGCGTAGCCACCATCATCCGTGTGGATGGTGCCCGGCCTGATGTGGCGGCCATCCAAAAACTGGGCCTGCGAATTGTCCATCTGCCCATCGGTTACGACGGAATTTCCGCAGATCAAAGCGCGCGTTTGGTACGCGCCGTTCAGGAAAGTTCAGGCCCAGTCTTTATCCACTGCCACCACGGCCAGCACCGCGGGCCTGCTGCCGCTGCCCTGCTGGCCCGTGCCGAACTTGGCTGGTCGCAAACGGTTGCAAACCAATGGCTCCTCCAGGTGGGAACCTCCAATCGCTACCCGGGCCTTTACCAGAGCGGCTGCCGCGCAAACCTGCCCGGGCCCGAAGAACTGGCCCACGTCAAACCTGAAGACCTGCCGGAAACAGCCAGAGTCCCCGACCTCGTGGAGCGGATGGTGGAAATTGACACACTTCACGACCAGCTCAAAAAAAACCTGGTAGCCGGACGGAATGAGGCGGCGCACGATCCCACTCGGAAAGCTCAGCTCCTGCTGGAAGCTTTGCAAGAAGCGAGTCGAGCCGAATCAATGTCACAGCCCAACCCACAAAAAAAGCGAGAATTCGGCCAGAGGACCAGTGAGACGATTTCCGCCATCGAGCAACTTATCAAAGCCTTGGGCACGGAAAAACCACACCCAGACCGGATCTCGGACTCACTTGCCAACATCGGCAAGTCCTGCTCGGCCTGCCATGCGGCAATGCGCGATTGAATTCCCCATCGCTCTCAGAAGAATAAGGGTTGGGATCCTGGGCCGCATGACCTAGAATTCATGGTTAAGAAAAGACGGTGTGCTACCTCATGCGGACGCTGCCCCGGGATCAATCACCATGAACCCTGGTCGAAAACTGGTCTTTACCTGGATCTTGCTCTGGTCTGGTCAACTCACCAGCGCGGATGAGGCAATTGACTTCAACCGAGATATCCGGCCAATCCTCTCGGATGCCTGTTTCCAATGTCATGGTCCCGATCCCGGGAAACGCAAGGCAAACCTGCGCCTTGATACCCGCGACGGCCTGTTTGGGGATCGGGAATCGGGCACTCCGGTGATCCCCCGTCAACTCGACGCCAGCGAACTGCTGGCCAGAGTGCTCTCGGAGGAGGCCGAGGAACAGATGCCGCCCCCGAAGTCGGGCAAGCGACTGACCGAAGCCCAGGTCTCGCTTCTGACCAGGTGGATTGAGCAAGGGGCACCCTGGCAAGGACATTGGTCCTACGAGCCCATCAAGCCTTCAGCCCTTCCGGCTCTTCCTACCAACGCCACCGAACGGAACCCCATTGATCGGTTCGTAACCCTGGGGCTACAGCGGGAAGGGGTCTCGCCTGCACCCGACGCTGACCGCCCGACCCTGATCAGACGCCTCAGCCTGGACCTTACCGGCCTTCCTCCCAGCCCTGCGGATGTTGCGGCCTTTCTGGACGACGCCCGCGTGGATGCCTACGAACGTATGGTGGATCGGCTCCTGGCCAGCCCACAGTACGGTGAGCGGCTGGCGCAGTCGTGGCTGGATCTGGTTCGGTACGCAGACACGATCGGGTACCACGGAGACAACCACCAGGATGTGTGGCTCTACCGAGACTGGGTGATCAACGCCTTCACCACCAACATGCCGTTCGACCAGTTCACCATCGAACAACTGGCTGGCGACCTGCTGCCTGGCGCCACCACAAGCCAGAAGGTTGCTTCTGGATACAACCGAATGCTGATGACGACCCGCGAAGGCGGATCTCAGGCAAAAGAGTACGAGGCAAAATACGCAGCCGACCGGGTTCGCAACGCCTCCACGGTCTGGCTTGGTGCCACGCTCGGCTGCGCTCAGTGCCATGATCATAAGTATGACCCTTACACAACCGCCGACTTCTACCGGTTTGCCGCCTACTTCTCGGACATCAAGGAAACGGCCGTCGGAGAGCAAGAACCAACCCGCATCCCCAACACCACCCAGGCTGCGCATGCGGCCAGACTCGACGACATGCTCCGCAGCTTGCAACGGACCACGTCGAGCGATACCCCCGCACGCCAGGCCGCCCTTCAGATCTGGGAAGAAACTCGCAACAGTCGCGAGGCACGCTGGTTGCCAATCCAGATCCTGGCCGCCAAAGCGACCGAAGGAACGATTCTCAACGCTGCTCCAGACGGATCTCTTCTTGCGTCCGGTTCCAGCCCGGAAAACGCCAGCTACACCATCCTTGCAACTGCGCCCCTGGCCGGTATGACCGGCCTTCGAATTGAGGCACTTCCCGACCCCTCGCTGCCGGCCAACGGGCCAGGCCGGGCCGGCAACGGTAACGCGGTCGTTTCAGAAGTCGAACTGTGGATGGATGGTGTTCGCACCGCCTGGACAGGCGCAGCCGAGACCCATTCCCGGAAAGGGTTCCCCGCGGCTCATGCCGTGGACGGCAAACCTGAGACCGGCTGGGGCCTTATCCCACGCGCCGGCCGCGCAAGCCAGGCGGTTTTTGCACTGGCCACGCCTGGGTCAACTCATCCACCCGCGTTGCTGCAAATTGTGATCCAGATGAACCACGGCACGCGGCACACCCTGGGCCGATTCCGGATCAGTGCCACGGCAGACTCGGAACCGCTCTTGCTGCTCAACCCCACGCTGCCCGATGAAATTGAAGCCGCGCTGGCCACTGAGCCTGCCAAACGAACTCCAGAACAAATAGCCAGCGTGGCGGCCTACTATCGCACCATCGCCCCAGAACTGGCCGAGGCACGTTCCGCCCAAAGCGCATTGCAGGTCCAGAAGAACCAGGTTGAAGCCGCGATGCCCGTGACCTTGGTCTCGGAGTCGATGGCCCAGCCACGGGTCGTGCGGATTCTGCCCCGGGGCAACTGGCTCGATGAAACCGGCGAAGTGGTTTCCGCCGCACCTCCAGGCTTCCTACCCCAGGATGTTCCGTCCGGCTTCCGCCCAACCCGGCTCGACCTGGCCCGCTGGATGGTCTCCGAAGAAAACCCACTGGTTTCTCGGGTGTTCGTCAACCGCATCTGGAAACTGGCGTTTGGGCGCGGGCTGGTGGCCACCTCCGATGACTTTGGATCCCAGGGAGCCTGGCCGTCGAACCCAGAATTGCTGGACTGGCTGGCCTCCGAATTCCGGACCCGTCACTGGGACGTTCGCTGGCTGGTACGAACCATTGTGACCTCCCGAACTTATCGCCAGTCGTCCAACGCCTCCGAAAATCTCCGTCAGCGCGACCCGGAAAACCTCTGGCTCGCCCGCCAAAGCCGGTTCCGGCTTGATGCCGAACAGGTTCGCGATCAGGTTCTGGCCGCCAGTGGACTGCTGACCCAGGTGGTGGGAGGCCCAAGCGCACGCCCATACCAGCCCGCCGGCTACTGGTCTTACCTCAACTTCCCAACCCGAGAGTACCAGCCCGATCACGGCTCTGGCCTCTACCGCCGCGGCCTCTACACCTACTGGTGCCGCACCTTCCTGCACCCGAGCATGCTCGCCTTCGACGCCCCATCCCGTGAGGAATGCACCGTCGATCGGCCCCGCTCCAATACCCCGCTCCAGGCGCTCGTGCTACTGAATGACCCCACCTACGTGGAGGCCGCTCGCGTGCTCGCCCAGCGCGTGGTTCAAGAGGCCGGCCCCGATCCGAAAGATCGGCTCAACCACGCATTCCGCCTGGTTCTGGTCCGGCAGCCACGCGAAGAAGAGATTAGCCCAATGCTAGCCCTGTACCAGAACCATCGGCAGTTCTATCAGGACCAACCCGCAGAGGCCGCCAAACTGCTCTCGGTGGGTGAGTTCCCCACCATTCCAGACGTCAACCAGGCCGACCTTGCCGCAATCACATCCCTCATGCGGGTCATTCTGAACCTCCACGAGACGGTCACAAGGTACTGATACCATGGCACGACAAACGCCCGACCTGAATCCTCAAGAACTTCAGCGTCTGCTCAATCGCCGTACCTTCCTGAACCGGGGAACCGCCTACGGCGTTGGGGCCGCGGCGCTGGCCGCCATGGTCGGCGCTGGCAGGTCTACCGCCAGGGCCGCGGATGTGCCCAACCCGCTCGCCAGCCCGGTTCAGTTTGTCCCCAAAGCCAAGCGGGTGATCCAGCTTTACATGGCGGGCGGCCCATCCCACCTGGAAACCCTGGACCCCAAGCCCAAACTGGCCGCCATGCACGGCCAGGCGATGCCCGAGTCGTTCACCCAGGGTAAGCCAATCGCCCAGTTGCAGGGAGCAAAACTGGTTTGCTACGCCCCCCAGCATAAGTTTCTCAAATTTGGCCAGTCGGGCCTGGAATTCTCGGAGGTCCTGCCAAAAATCGGAGCGATGGCTGATGACATCTGCATCGTTCGATCCATGTTCACCGATGCCATCAACCATGACCCAGCTCACACGTTTATGAACACCGGCACCACAATTTCTGGCCGGCCGGCGATGGGCTCTTGGGTTCTGTACGGCCTGGGATCAGAGGCCGACAACCTGCCTGGCTATGTGGTGCTCACCTCCACCGGCAAGTACGGCCAGGCTCAACCCATTGCGGCACGCCAGTGGCATAGCGGTTTTCTGCCCAGCCGGTTCCAGGGCGTTGAGTTTCGTTCCAAGGGAGATGCCGTCTTGTACGCCGGCAACCCGGCCGGCGTGGACCGCGCCCGGCAGCATGACGTGATCTCGACGATTGAAACCCTGAACCGCGCGGGCGAAGGCGTTCTGAACGACCCCGAGATTCAGACGCGCATTGGTGCTTACGAAACCGCCTTCCAGATGCAGATGAGCGTACCCGATTTGCTGGACCTTTCCGACGAGCCGGAACACGTCTTCCAGCTTTACGGTACGCGCGGCGGCGATGGCTCATTCGCTGCCAACTGCCTGCTGGCCAGACGGCTGGCAGAACGCGGGGTTCGCTTCATCCAGCTCTATCACCGAGACTGGGACCACCATGGTGCCATCAAAGAGCACGTGGCCGGCACCGCTCAGGAAGTGGATCAGGCCAGCGCGGCGTTGCTGATCGACCTCAAGCAGCGTGGCTTGCTGGAAGACACCATTGTGACCTGGGGGGGCGAGTTCGGGCGCACGCCCATGGCGCAAGGAGACGGTCGGGACCACCACATCAAGGGATTCTCGATGTGGATGGCCGGCGGCGGCATCAAAGGGGGGATCTCCCATGGTGCCACCGATGAACTCGGCTACGAATCAATCGAAGACGTTGTTTCCGTCCATGACCTCCATGCCACAATCCTGCGCCAGCTAGGTCTTGATCACCTCCGGCTCACCTACAAATACCAAGGGCGAGACTTCCGCCTGACCGACGTGGCCGGCAACGTGGTTGAGAAGATTCTTGCCTGAGCGCTCAGATCACAGAACATTTCAACACGGGAACTGATTCCAGACCCGCGAGGAGCCGGTCCTCGTTTTGAACAAGCGAACCCGCAAGCATCCATGCTCTGCCCGCTCCATCCGCTTTGTTAACGCATTTCGTGAATATTGGGATGCGCCTGACGAATGATCTGGATGAACAGAGATGAATTCCGACTCCTGATTCCAAACCGATCGACATCCCAAGACTAGAGCCAAGGTCACCATGCACGCCGCTCCACTTTCGATTCTGGGACTGGTGAAGATCCACCCTGGCCCAGTCTGTGCCCTTCGTGGTGTCGATCTGGAGATCCCGGAAGGGATGTACGGCCTGCTTGGCCCCAACGGGGCCGGCAAATCGACCTTCATGAACATTGTGGCCGGGCTGATCGAACCGACCGCAGGAACGGTCCTGCTGGATGGTGTTGATACGGTGGCCAATCCACGATACATGCGCCAGCGGCTTGGCTACCTACCGCAAGACTTCGGGTTTTATCCCGATCTCTCGGGCCGGGCCATGCTCGAATTCTTGCTCAGAATGAAAGGGGTTACCGGGCCAAAAGGGCTCCGCACCCTGGCCAATGAACTGCTCGAAAGGGTCAACCTGACAGATGCCGCCAAGCGCAAGGTGGGAGGTTACTCGGGCGGTATGCGTCAGCGCCTGGGGCTGGCGCAGGCCATTGCCGGGAATCCCCGGGTTCTCATTGTGGATGAACCAACGGCTGGCCTTGATCCCGAAGAACGCCAGCGGTTCTACCGCCTGCTTGCCGAGATGAGCGCGGGCCGAGTTGTGCTGCTCTCAACCCATATCGTGGATGACGTCTCCACCTTATGCCCAAGACTGGCCGTCATTCGCTCGGGCGAGGTTGTGGCTGAAACCACGCCCCATGCAGCCCGGCACGCAGTTGCTGAACGGATCTACGAAGGGTATGTGGAAGATGCGAACCTTCCCGGATTCTCCAGACAGCAACGCGTGCTGAGTGCGGTGCTGGTGGAAGGACGCACCAACCGTGTGCGGATTTTTGTGGCGGACCATGGCACCCCTCCCGCCGGCTTCCAGCCCAGCCCAGGCACGCTCGAAGATGCCTACCTGGTCCTGATGCGGTGCCCAACGCACGAGGTTCCCGCCGCACTCTCCCACGCGGCTCCCGCCGCTATCGGAGGTGCCGCTTGATCGGTCGCCTACTCACGTTCCCAAGGCTCGAACTTGCCACGTTCTGGAAACGGCCGCTGAACATCATCATGTTCTTGCTGCTCTCGCTCATGACGTTTGGCCTGGTGGCCGGTGGTGTTCAGGTTCGGTCTGGATCGGCCGATACCGGCGGCGCCAAGCTGGCCATCAATGGCGCATTCAACCTTGCGTTTGCTGATGTCATCATCTTTGCACTCATCTTGCCGTTCTTCGTGGCGGTGGCCTGCGGAATGCCGCTGCTGCATGACTTCGACCGGAAAATCAACCGACTTCTATCCGCAACTCCACTCTCGCACGTGGAGTATGCGTTTTCACGATTTCTGGGGGCTGTGGGGGCCATTGCTGTCATCCTGGCCGCGTGGTTTTTGGTTCAGATTGGGCTCTATCAACTCTGGCCGATTGACGTCAACGAACGGGTGCGTGTGGGTTTCCAGCTCTGGAACTATCTGACTCCGTTGCTGCTCTTTGCCTTACCGCTGAGCGTCTTTGTAGGTGGTATTGCGATGTGGTTGGGAGTACGCACCAGGCAGCCGGTGCTTGTCTTTGCGCTCCCGGTGATCATTGTGGTGGGCGGAATCTTCTTCCTCTGGGAATTCAATCCCGAGTGGCTGCCGCGCTGGGTTGACCGACTGATGCAGGCGATTGACCCCACCGGATTTCGATGGTTTGCACGCACGTATCTTGAGGAAGATCGTGGCGTGATTTTCTACAACTCGTCACAGATTTCCCCAGATCTGCTGATGGTTGCCAGCCGACTGTTACTGGTTGCGCTCGGCCTGTTTGCCGTCTGGATGACAGGCCGGCGACTTGAACGCAGCGAGCATGCCGACCTGCGAGTGGGAGACACGCAAAGACTTCTGGCGGAAGCAGGTCAGACGGTCTCCACCGAAACCGAACACGCGGCCATTGCGGCCCGTGGCGGCAACCCCGCGACCACCGTACGGGTTCCAGGTTTTCTAGGTTCCACACTGCATGTTCTGCGACACGAAACGCGGGCCCTGCTCCGTTCTCCGGGCGTGTGGCTGTTCGGGCCGCTGATCCTGCTTCAGACCTGGGGCACAAGCCTGATGCGGCTGGGGCCACTCGATACCGAAGTTTTGCTGACGACCGGCTTCGCCTCTGCCGGTGCCTTCAACACACTGACTCTGCTCCTCTGCCTGCTCACACTGTTTTATACGGTCGAGAGTCTGGTGCGTGAGGAGCGCTGCGGACTGAGCGGGATCCTTCGGGCCACGCCGGTGCCATCGGCATCGGTTCTTGCTGGCAAGGTACTCGCGAACGCCTTACTTGCGCTGATCATCATCGCCTGCGCGTCTGCGGCAATTGCCATCGTTCTGGCCATGCAGGCATGGAATACCGGCATTCCCATCCCTCTGGAATTGCCGGTGTTATTGTTGATCTTGGGAATTTTGCTGGTCCCCACCCTGATTCTCTGGTGCGCGTTTACCACGTTCCTGTATGCCCTGCTACGGAATCGGTTCATCGTTTACGGCGTTGCACTCGGGACGTTGCTGGCCACCGGCTTTGCTACCCAGTTTGGCTGGCTGAACTGGCTCACCTCCTGGCACATGTGGAGCGCCGTGCAGTGGAGCGAGCTTGACCGACTCAGCTTCATGTGGAACGCCATTGTGGCGAACCGTCTGACCGTGCTTGCGCTTGCCACATTGTTAATTGTGGCGGCGCTTGCCATCTGGCCCCGCAGGCAACCGGACCTCCGAGCGATTGCCGATCGGATCAAGCCGCTGCCATTATTGCGGGCGTTGATTGTGCCGGGAATCACGGCAATTCCATTGATTGTGCTCGCGAGCTACACCGGACTTGCCGTGCGCAATGGGTTTCAGGGTAGCCCCACCCTTAACGCGGAAAAAGCCTACTGGAAACGGAATTCCAACACCTGGCAAGGTGCCCCTTCACCAGCGCTCGATACGGTGGACGCCGAGGTGAAGCTCTTCCCAGAGTCACGTTCAATCGAGGTCGAAGGGAACTACCTGCTAAGAAATCCTCACAAAGAGCCGATGGCCGAGATCCCGCTCACCGTTGGGTTCCATTTCGAGACCTCAGACTGGACCGTGGATGGTGTGGCAACCGATCCCGCCAAGAAGGACCAACCGCTCCCGTCCATTGAGAACCGGAACAATCTCTTTGTGGTCAAGCCTACCAGCGCCTTGCGTAAAGATGAGACCGTCCAGGTTCACTTCAAGCTAAAAGGGCAGTTTCCAAAGGGTTGGACCAAGCGCGGCGGCGGAACCGGTGAGTTTGTATTGCCGTCTGGCGTCGTTCTCACCAGCTTCAGCCCCAGCTTCCTACCGGTACCCGGCTTCTTGGACGGAATTGGCGTGGATGAAAAGAATAGCCGAGATGCCAAAGAGTATCCGCTCGATCACTGGAAGCGAACGGTTGACCCTGGATTCGGACCAGCCTGGTCGACACAGGTCAAACTGGCCATCGAAGGGCCGGCGAACTGGGTGATCAACGGCGTTGGCGTTGAGAAGGAATCATCAGAGGCCGGGCCGGGCCGACAGCGAGTTGTCTGGGAGACCGATCACCCGGTCCGTTTCTTCAACATCGTGGCCGGCCCACTCGAAACCGCCAAGGGCGACACCTCAACCGTCTACCATGACAAACAGACCGCGCACAACGTGCCCACCATGGTCAAAGCGCTCGATGCCGCCCGCAAGAACTACAGCCAATGGTTTGGCGAGTACCCCTGGAAGAACCTGCGCGTCACGCAGTTCCCTGGCCTGGCCAGCTACGCGCAGGGGTTCCCTGGCAATATCTCGTTCGCAGAAAATATCGGCTTCATGTCCAAGCCGGTCCAGCAAAGCCAAGAAACTGGCACGCTTGACGTGGCGTTCTACATTGTGGCCCACGAATCTGGCCACCAGTGGTGGGGGAACATCGTCACGCCCGGCAAGGGACCGGGCGGCAACATCATCAGCGAGGGGCTTGCGGAATTCAGCGCTCTGATGCTCGTTCATCATGAGCTTGGTGAAACCCAAAGCCAGACGCTGCGCAGACGCTGGGAACATCAATACGTGGAGGGCCGGAGCGCCGACAATGAGCGGCCGATCAACCGGATCGACGGCTCACGACCGGGCGATTCGGTTGTCACCTACCCGCGTGCTGGACTTGTGTTCTGGATGCTCCGCAACCTGATGGGCGAAGATGCCATGCTCGCGGGCATGAAAGACTTTGTGGCGAAGTGGCGCCAGGGGGTAGAGACCCCCGAAGGGCTAGATTTCCCCTTGATTGAAGATCTGATTGAGAGCCTTCGGCCGCATGCACCCGACCTGGCGAAATTTGATGCCTACGTGAACCAGTGGATCTACGGCAAGGCGCTCCCTGAATTCGAAGTCTCAGATTCCGCGGTCCTGAGTGTTAATGAAAGCTACAGCGTTAGCGCGCGGCTTTCCAATATCGGCACCGGTGAAGCCGATGTTCGGGTCCGGGTTGTTGGTGCGGCATCCAAATCGGGCGAGAAGGACGAGAAGCCACCGCATGAAGATCTGATCGTTCGCGTGGCTCCAGATAAGCCCGCTGAGATCAAGATCTCCACAAGTTTCAAACCCGTGAAACTGATCATCGACCCCGAGGTCGAAATTTTGTTCGCCGGCCGGAAACGGACCGAGACCACCCTGAGCGCACCGTGATAGGTGGGTCCGAGGGTCCACGAGCGGAGACTCGCTGACCCCCGGCAGTAATTTACGATGTATCTTGACCATTTGGATATTCAGGCCAATCGGCCATGAAAGTACATAGCTCAAGGCTTGGACGCTATTCCCGGTACCAGATACCGGGTGACGTTTTCTACGATCTTGATCATTGAGCCCTCGGTCTTGTCAGGCATGACCCAGTTCTTTCCCACTTCAATATCGTGAACCACTGTCCCCACCGGAAGGTTTGGCAAAAAATGGACTTCCGATTTACCTGAAGGCTAATCTATGACGCCTGCTACAGGATCCTTTTCTATAGCCATACCTTTTTGTACCGTCAATCTCTGCATCATTCAAAAACGTGTCTCAGACGGAATAGGAGCGACGGCCTGATCTTAACCAGGCTTATTCCAAAGGTTTCTTGAACGCAAAGAAGCGCGAATTGCTCGGGACAAATGCTCTTGATAGGGAGCCGTAAATCGTGTTACGGATCGCGCGGTCAATCGTCGTCATCGGCTCCAGGCCACTCGTCGGGAAGTTTTACAAGGTGCCTGCTGAGGAACCTTTTGGCGTCCTCAATAGGCACGCGAGGGGCTGGGTGGTCGCCGTGGACCAAGAAGTTCCGATAAAGGCGAACGAGATTAACTTCGTCCGTAACGTCGTTGGCAGCCTTATGACCCGCCTGAACGCCTTCCGCCCACTGCATCAAATGCAATACCTTGATCTTGCCCGTTTGGCCTGTACGTTGCCTCCAGAATGACACCCAAGCTGCCTCGAAGATAGCCCACATTCGGATCAGGTAGGTGCCTTCCAATTTCTCGATCGCCTGTTGTAAATGGTGCGACTCCGTCCCACTGTCCAGCGAGAGGCCAGGCTGGTCGGCCTGGATTCCCGCCTGAAATCGACTCAGCGCCGTGAGGGTAACCTTAGAGGCAATTTCAAAACCTGGGACAGGCACCTCGCGGACTCGGAGCCAGTCCCGGTTTTGAAACGGCTTCTTATACTCCGAAAGCGTTTCTTGAATCTGGAAGCGGATGCTGTAGAGCTTAGGCATAGGCGGCGATATCGTTGAGGACGCGAGCCAGGGTTTCTTCGGTTAATGGAAACCGCTCGGTTTTGTTCGTCGAGTGAGTCTCAGTCGAGACGCTGCGAAAGGCGTAGCGAAAGAACCACTGGCCTTTTTCCATGTAAAAGCTGGCTACGTCATCGAAATCTGGCATCAAAAAGAGGGCAACCAGGCCGTCGGACCCTGGAACCTTGCGGTCGACAGGAACAAGGGAAACCTCGGACTCGTCACGATTTACCACGAGAACCGGAACCTCGTAGCAGCTACCTTCCTTTTCGAAAACGTCCCTGCAGGTCTGGCGGGTCTCCCAGCCTGCTGCCTCCGCCCACCCCTTGACGTTGTCTACCAACTCCTTCAGTTGCTCCAGCCAATCTTTAATCTCTCGCGGTAGGCTTGTCGCCCTGAGATCCCCTGTTGCCATATCTGTGCCTCCTCATCTCGCGGTCATCCCCTGTCACCATCAAACAAAAGCAGGGCTGCTGTGATTACGGCCTCAGCCTTATGAATTGTGGCTCAGGACGTAGGAGAGAATAACTTCCATGGGCTCAAAAGCAATCTTATTGCCATCCGTGGATCTAACCATAATGATAATCGCAGCTTCGTTCCTGAAGGAATCAATTCCTTAATACAAAAACGCGGAACCTTGGCGATACAAGAGAGACACCTGTTTTTGGCTGTCTCTCTTGGGGCTGTTTGATCTCGCAACTCATACCCTAATCGGAAAACCACTGGAGCCCAAAGACGATGAGGCATCAGAGCGAAATCGAGAGCGCAGCAGCCATCATCGCGGCAGCCGATACCTTGCTGATTGGTGCGGGGGCTGGCATGGGAGTTGATTCAGGCCTGCCAGACTTCCGAGGTTCCCAGGGATTCTGGCGTGCCTACCCGCGTTACCAGGCGCTCGGCTTGGAGTTCGCCGCTATCGCCAATCCCCGCTGGTTTCGCGATGATCCGGCACTGGCCTGGGGCTTCTACGGGCACCGATTCAACCTTTACCGCGCCACTCGGCCGCACTCTGGCTTTTCAGTCCTCGCCCGCTGGGCCGAACGGATGAGCCAGGGCGGGTTCGTTTTCACCTCGAACGTGGATGGCCAGTTCCAGGAGGCAGGGTTCAGTCCTGAGCGCGTGGTGGAATGCCACGGCACCATTCGCTGGATGCAATGCCTGAACCAGTGCGGTGTCGGAATCTTCGAAGCCCCTGCTGTCGATCTAGAAATCGACGAAACCAGCATGCGGGCGCACTCACCGCTCCCTGCGTGTCCACGTTGCCACGGCCTGACGCGGCCCAACATCCTGATGTTTGGCGATGGATCCTGGGATGAGCGACGGACCCTGGAGCAGGAACACCGATTCGAGCGCTGGAAGAATCAACTCCGTCCGGGCCAGGCTGTCATCATCGAATGTGGCGCGGGTACGGCCATTCCCAGCGTCCGGATGACCTGCGAGCAATTCGCACGCGAGCACCAAGGCACCCTGATCCGAATCAATCCCCGCGAGCCTGAGGTTCCCAATGGCCGGCATATGGGCCTGCCACTTGGGGCCGCGGCAGCTCTTGAAGCCATCGATCGGCTGATCTCGTAAATACAGAAAGCCCGCTCTTTCGAGCGGGCTTTCTGATGAGGGATCCCAAAAGCAATACCGGAGACTGGATTTGAACCAGCACCCCCGTAAACGGGGACCAGCCCCTCAAGCTGGCGCGTCTGCCAATTCCGCCACTCCGGCGTGCAAACCGAATCATGATATCTGGCCGAAGCCAGACCACATTCGAGATCGACTATTATTAGTAATTCGGCCGGCTTGAGTCAAGGACCCGGCGAAAAGTTGGTCTGTGATTCTTCGGTGACCTGAATCGGACAGCCTGTTCTGGGCGTTGCGATCGCACATATCTACCCCAGAGTTGCGGCCGACGGCCCTCCAAAATGTTTCGGCTGAAGCGATCGTAACGAAAGAACCGATAATCCTGATCGTGTGAGATGAGTCTGCAAGCCACGGCGGATTGGGGTTCAGGATGCGCCGCAAGCACCGCCATCGGAATAGGTTGCAATCGAAAACCGGGGGTGTTTTACCGGTTTTCGTGCTTGCCGTCCTGATCACCTGGCCGGTCCATCGCGCGGAACCAACCACGGGACCGGAGAATGCGCTCAAACGGCCCCAGGTCACGGCCATTCAGGTGGAAGGGGGTCGGGCCCAATTCAGCCTGGCTGGCACCGAGTCTGCAGGCAGGTACCTGGTTGTCTCGTCGGCGTTTGCTCACAAGGGTGGTCCATTTCCAATCCGGCTCACAGCCCGCCCATCGAGCGTTTGGACGCCCCCCACGGAAGCGACACTCCCCGCCCGACCAAACCGCGAACGTTCGGCGTCGCCCGCTTCATCAACCACTATTGAGCCGCCTCCCCTGCCCCCGTCCGAACGTACGTTTTCTTTACTGGTGAAAGATGGTGACCCGGCGAGCCCAGGCAACTACGCCGCGGTAACAGCTCGCCTCAGGGCCGTGGGTCTGCATGTGCAGGTTTACGTAGCCACCGAAGACGAGAGCCAGGTCTCGGCCGACACTCTACGCGATCTGGTTGCGACCTTTGATCGGGAGGTCTGGCCCAAGGCCAACCGGATGTTTGGAACGGCCAGAGACGTTGATCAGGATGGTCGATTCACCGTGCTGTTAACCGGCTGGCTTGGGAGATTCGCTTCCGGTCGGCAGCCCCTCGATGGCTTTGTGAGGGGCGCGGACTTTGACCGGAAGATCCGGGCTCCGCTGGGGAACGGCTGCGACATTCTATATTTGAACGCAGCTTTGAAGACCGGCCCACACCTGCGAACCATTCTGGCTCACGAATACACCCACGCGGTGGTGTTTTCCAGGAAAGTCCTGGATGCCCCAGGTACCGACGATCACCGCGACGAGGAAGATTGGCTCGATGAAGCGCTGGCGCACCTGGTGGAAGATCAGCATGGGTTCTCGCGCTCCAACCTGGAACACCGCGTAAGCGCCTTCCTGACAAATCCCGAGCGGTACCGCCTGATCGTGGAAGATTACTTCCGTGGCAACCTGTTTCGAAGCCACGGACACCGGGGCGCGGCCTACCTGTTCTTGCGTTGGTGCCAGGACAATTACGGGCCTGAACTTTTACCAACCCTGGTCACATCCCAGAAAAAAGGGGTTTCGAACGTCGAATCTGCCACTGGAGAAGCGGTTGAGACCCTGTTCAGACGCTGGAGCGTAGACCTGGTTGGTATGCCGGTTTGGAGCCCAGATGTGGTAAAAACCGACGCCAAGGAGGGGCTGCCCACTCTTCACTGGATCACGCCTGGCGGCGAGACCGATTGCTGGTCGGCCGAAGCCACCACCACCCATTTCACGGTGGTCGAAATGGCCGAGTCGGGCGTGGTCGAGGTCAATATTTCGGCCCCGTGCGATGCAAACTTACAGGTCTCGCTGATCCCGCTACCAGACAATTACCCGCGCCTGGAATTGCAGCCCGTTTCCCAGCAAGAAATCACGAATCCAGGCTCGGTCAACCTGGTCCACGCAGGCGGGATGACCGTACAAATTTCCTCGGTCCGGTTCGAGCCCTTACTCGTCCACTCCAGAGCCACCAACAGCCAGGGAATTTTGGAATACACCCAGGACGAACTCGACCAGGTGTTTGGGCCAGACCATCGCCTTCAGCCAGGCACAACCATCGCGTTAGAGCCACCACTCAGCCATCCCAAATTCAATACGCCCCATCGCCTAGTGGTGCAAGCCACCGATCCTCGTGGCTGTCCGGTTACGGTCCAGGCGGAATTCACGCCCTAAAAGTCTTCCCTGGCTCGCCAAACCTCCCAGTTCAGTAGGATAAAAATTGACGTTGACAGCTTTGGCGATGTCTCAGATATTAACGCCCCGGACGTGGGCTGGTACCAAAAGGAACTGGCATCAACCCACGTAAGGAAGTTCAACCGGAGCTGGGTCGCCCTCGCTGTCCCTTGAGTCTCTCATTCGGTTGTCTTGCCCAACGGACCGACGAACTGCTTCACGACCTTCGACTTTCAGCCGCATCGTTACTTCACCAGGGATGGATTCATCATGCGCATCCTCGTCACGGGTGGCGCGGGCTATGTGGGCTCGACGCTGGTGCCTCTTCTGCTTGCCCAGGGGCATCATGTTCGCGTACTTGATTCACTAAAATTTGGCGGGCACGGCCTTCTTCCCTGCTGCGAATATCGAACCCTTGAGCTGATGAAGGGGGATATTTGCGACGATGCCGCCATGGCCAAAGCCCTGGAGGATATCGACGCGGTCATCCACCTGGCTGCCATCGTGGGATATCCCGCCTGCAAGAAGGAACCTCAGGTTGCTCAAACAACCAACGTTGAGGGAACCCGGACTCTGCTCAAGCATCGCAAGCCGGATCAGAAGGTGCTTTACGCCTCCACCGGTTCGATCTACGGATCAGTACCCGATTACATCTGTAATGAGAACACCCCTCGCGCCCCAATCACGCTCTACGGAGAGACCAAGGGTGCCGCCGAGCAGATGATTCTCGAATCCGGCAATTCGATTGCCTACCGGTTTGCCACCGCGTTTGGCGTGAGCAACCGGATGCGGCTTGACCTCATGCCCAATGACTTCACATATCAGGCCGTCAAGAACCGCAACATCATTGTGTACGAAGGGGGCTTCAAGCGAACCTTTGTGCATGTGCGAGACATGGCACGCTCTTTTGTATTCGCCCTTGAGAACTGGAATTCGGTCAAGGACGACGTTTACAACGTTGGCCATGAAAGCATGAATTTCACCAAAGAAGACGTCGCCCGCAAGATCATGAAGTTCGTGGACTATTACCTCCACTTCGCAGAGGTTGGTACCGACGCCGATCAGCGCAACTACGAAGTGAGCTACGAGAAGATCCGTGCCAAGGGCTTTGAGGTGACCATAGACCTCGACCGCGGTATTGAAGAACTCGTGCGGGCCGCACGCCTGATCGAGTTCCAGAACCCCTTCGCCAACGTTTGATCTCACCATTCGGCAGACCCTGGGCAGTCAATCAAGGTTCACTTGTGACTGCTCAAGATTCTCAGACCGACCCGAATTCTCGCGTACAGCCACATGAATTGAATTGCAGACCACTCGGCCAGGTCAGGGCATGACCGTGCCAGTTCAACCACACTGAGAATCAACTCCGCCACGCACCAAGGACGCCTCATGAATAAACACTGGATGAACAAGCGAGTAACAGTGACCGGCGGTGCCGGTTTTCTGGGCCAGCACCTGGTCAAGCGGCTAGAACGCCAAGGCGCCCAGGTTTTTGTTCCACGCCGGCGTGACTATGACCTTACCAGCCTGGACGCTTGCCTGCGTTGCTTGCTTGAACACCCCGCCGATCTCTTGATTCATGGCGCAGCCTATTACGGCGGCATCGGCATCAACCAGACCGAACCGGGTCGGCTCTATTACGAGAACCTTGTCTTGGGCGCCAACCTCATGGAGGCCGCTCGCCTGACCAAGGTTGGCAAGGTTGTGAACATCGGTACGGCCTGCAGCTACCCTGGTTATCTGGAAGGGCACCTGAAAGAGGAAGACCTCTGGGCAGGCCCCTGCCACGCCAGCGTGGTGAACTACGGTCTGACCAAGAAAATGCTTGCCGTCCAGGGCCTGGCATACAAGCGTCAGTACGGACTGGACTCGATCCATCTGATCCTGACCAATCTGTACGGCCCCGGAGACAGCTACAACCCAGATCGGTCACACGTGGTGGCGGCCTTGGTTCGTAAGTGGGTTGAGGCCGATCTGGCCAAGGCCCCTTCCATTGAGGTCTGGGGCACCGGCAAACCGGTTCGCGAATTCATTTACGTAGAAGACTGTGCTGATGCGATTCTGCTGGCCGCAGAGAAGTACAACGATGTTAGCCTGCCTTTGAATATTGGCACGGGCATCGGAACGTCCATCCGCGAGCTTGTTGAGACAATCAACAGCGTAACCGGCTATAGCGGCCAGCTTATCTGGAACACAGATAAGCCGGATGGGGCCATGATGAAAGTACTGGACGTTAGCCGAATGTCCAATGCACTGGGTGGCTGGTCTCCCCCGACCAACCTCCGCGACGGGCTCAGCAAGACGATTGCCTGGTATCGAGCCAACAAGTCGCAGGCTGACGAGAAGTGGTGAATCGGGCCCTCGCCGGGACGCGTGGGATGGAGTCCCCGCCCGGCGATGAGGTTGTCTCTTTCATTTCCGCCTAGAGACCGCAGAGGTGGACCATGAGCGCAAGGACGCCGCAAGCACCGGTCCCTCCCCGCCGATGGCGAGCAGATCGGAATTCGAGAGGGGCGAAGAGCCCGATCCCAGTAGAGGTTTCGCCTCAATTACCCCCTCCTCCCCGGGGTCGAGCGCGAATTCTATTGGTGAATCAGTATTACTGGCCAGACCACGCCTCAACCGGCCAGCACCTGACCGACCTGGCAGAGTCGCTGGTGGACCAAGGGCATGAGGTGCACGTGCTCTGCAGCCGGCGCGGGTCTCGGCCAGGCGCACCGGCCCGCCCTCGCCGCGAGGAACACAACGGCGTGGTGATCCACCGCGTGGGAGCCTCAGGCTTTGGACGCGGGTCGATCATTCGCCGAATGGCGGATTACCTCACCTTCCACTGGGGCGCATTGCTCCGCGCACTCACGCTACCCCGGCCCGATACCGTGGTCACTCTCACCACGCCGCCACTCATCGCGGTCATCGGCCTGCTCCTTCAAATCATCAGAGGCTCTGCCCACGTCTACTGGAGCATGGATCTTCACCCGGACGCCAGTCTGGCCATCGGCCAGATGTCTCGCCAGAAGCTCCCGCTCAGACTCTTGCAGAAGCTGAGCGATGCCCTTTACCGGCACGCCGATCGGGTGATCACGCTTGGCCCCTACATGACAGACCGGATCCACGACAAAGGGGTGCCCCTGGATCGAATTGTGGCCATCCCGGTCTGGAGCCGTCGCGATGAAGTTTTCCCGCTGCCGCGTGAGGGTCACCCGCTCAGGGCGTCTCTGGGGCTTGAAGACAAGTTCGTAGTCATGTATTCCGGAAACCATGGGCTCGCCCACCGTTTCGAAGAATTCATCGACGCCGCCAGACGCCTGCAGCATCGCGACGATGTGGTTTTCCTCTTCGTTGGCGATGGCCCTCGATACCACGAGGTCCGGACCGCACGTGAAGCGTTTGGCCTGGAAAACGTGAGATTGCTGGACTTCTTCCCCAGAGAACAACTGCACGCGTCACTCTCGGTGGCCGATGCACACCTTGTCTCACTGCGGACGGAAATGACGGGCATCTGCGTACCAGGCAAACTGTATGGCGCCATGGCTTCGGCCAGACCGGTACTCTTTGTCGGCCCCGGACACTGCGAAGTTGCCGACACCGTGCGGCAGGCTGAATGCGGACGCACCTTTGTGCCTGGTGAAGGTGCGTTGCTGGCTCAGGCCATTGAGGAAATGGCCGATCAGCCGTGGCTCGCTTCGGCCATGGGTGAACGCGGATTAGCCGCCTTCTCCGCCGAGTATGACCGAGACGCCTGTTGCGCTCGCTGGTGCTGGATGCTTGACGACCTTCAAGGACTTCCACGTCACGAGACCGTACCCACCGCACCCACTCCCGTCCCCGCAACAGCGGGCGGCTTGTTCGCCCCCCAACTGACCAGATTAGGGGGAAACTGACCGTGAAATCTCGTTACGAAACCCTGCACCCGCTCATCCTGTCGCTCGCCGTCCTGGGAGCCAGCTCTGCAGCAAGCAGCTGGGCTCAGGAACCGGCCGCAACCACCGGCGCCAACGCTCCCGAAGCCGCAACGGCCGCCACACGCGTCTCCCAAATTCTCACCGCGCATGATCGGTCGTTGACCCGCTCACTGCGTGTGTACATTGAGAAGAATCCCAAGGCCGAGGATCTCGACCAGGCTTATCTCAACCTCTTCGAGGTTGCGATCAAGAATGACTGGTTCACGGAAAACGAAGATGTTGCCCGAGACTACCTGGCCAAGCGACCGCGCGGCTCGGTTCGGTCGATGTCGCAGATCGTTTCCACCATGGCTCGGGCCCAGGCCGGACAATTTGACCAGGCGCTCGCCGCATTCACAGATCTTGTGGGCGGCCTGGAAAGTTCGGAACAGCTAGATTTTGCCTCGAACTTCGCAGACAGCCTGGCCACTGAAGCGTCGGTTGCCGGCGAGTTTGAATCGGCCCGTAAGATCTACAGCATCCTGAGTCAGAAGTTCCCAACCGATACCGACCTGCAGGACCATGTTCAAGACCTGCTTGAGCGGTTGGATCGGGTC
Organism: uncultured Planctomycetales bacterium; assembly: GCA_903926465.1. Classification (GTDB taxonomy): domain Bacteria; phylum Planctomycetota; class Planctomycetia; order Isosphaerales; family Isosphaeraceae; genus CAIYJE01. The sequence continues at coordinate 118,698 of CAIYJE010000067.1, read as the reverse complement.
GGAAAGCCGTCCCCCATCGAACAAGTGGTCGACATTGCCGGCAAGCCGATCGACTTCAAAAGCCTGCGCGGAAAGTATGTCCTGATCGATTTCTGGGCCACCTGGTGCGCTCCCTGCCAGGCGGATCTGCCGGTTCTGGAAGAAGCGTACGCAAAGCATAAGGACCAGGGGTTCGAGATTGTGTCGGTCAGCCTGGATGAGACTTCCGAGGCGGTTTCCGACTACGTCCGCCAGCGCAAAATCTCATGGCCACAGGTCCATAACGGGTCCTCAGGGAAAGACATGGTGGATGCCTTTGCCGTTGGAGCCATTCCAGCCAATGTGCTGCTGGGCCCAGACGGGCGAGTGGTTCGCCTGGACCTGCGAGGCAAAAACCTGAGCCGCACCCTGGACACCCTGCTCAAGAGCGGCGAGAAACCCCAGAACCGTCCCGCTCGCTAACAACCAAGCCAGCCTCAGGCAGTACCTGGTCGCCGTCAGCGTCCCGGTCCAGCCTGAGTTCGGTCCGGACGTTACTTGAGATCGTCCCGGATCATATCCAGGAAGTCGTCGTCGCTCAAATTCGTGGCCACCGGGTTCGCTGGCGGCAGGTTGTCGGGAAAATCTTCCACCGCTTCATGCTTGCTCGGGGCCGGTTCAGACCGGGAGCTGGCGTTCGTTTTTCCATCGCGGAATAGGTATTCGCCATCCAGCCCCGTGGTCAAACCAGCAAGCTCCATCAGAGAGCGCTGGCGTGTGCCTCGTGAATTGCCCATCTCTTCGGCCAGTTCTTCTTCGATGAGCTGGTTGGCATCCTTGATCGAGGCCGGGGTCACCGGGTCGTAATCAATTCGGTAATAACGACCTGCAATTCCCAGGTTGTCGTCGGGCATCAACCCCTGTTCGTGATCAATCCGGTTGCCGTTGACCGTGGTTCCGTTGGTGCTTTTCAGGTCTCGCACATGCCACACACCGCTAATATATCGCAACTGGCAGTGCTTGCCGGAAATGTTGTCAAAATCGAGATTTATGTCGCAACTCTTGCGTCGCCCAATCGTCAGTTCCATTTTCTTGAGCGGAATGGGGTCGCCGCCGCCAAGGGGGCGCATGGTGCCCAGATCTCGGTTATTTGGCGTCATGTGATCCTCGCCGTGAACCTTTCAATGTTTTGCCCAAGCCCCAATAACACAGAGACTCAAGACAACAAGAATCGTGCCGCGAATGGCTTAACTAAAGCCTCACGCAATTATACGGCGAAGACCCTAATCCGTGACTCGTTTTTTTCCTGGCAAACGAAAACCCCGGCTGAGGTTCGTGAGAATCGTTGCAAGGCTCACTCTCAAACCGGCACACCCAACTCCGCCTGCGGTTAGGCCAATTGAACGCAGACCGTTTGTAAACTTCAGTAGGCAGCGAATCAGGCTGCCGTAGCCCCGGATCGCTTGGAAGCTACAGCCTTTTGTGCCAGGGCATTCCTTATTTCGCTGGCTTGGACTGGACCAGGGCCACCCGGAAGCCCATGTAATTCAATCTCAGGGTGGGGGGAATCTCAAAACGGTTCGCAGATCGGCAAAGCTTTCCACTGAAATCCCAGCTTCCGCCCCGAAGCACGCGCAAGGGAGCACCGGTTGAGCCAACAGGGTCAATGCCACCCCGAAGCCGGTCTCGGTAGCCGTCCAGACACCACTCCCACACGTTGCCGTGCATGTCGTAAATTCCCCACTCATTCGCCGGGTATTTCCCAACCGGAGAGGTTCCCTTCAGAAAGGACCCTTTCTCCACCTGGTTGTAAGGCCGGTTCCCGTCAAAATTTGCATCCCGACTGCTCAACTGGTCACCAAAAGCGGTGGCAGTCTTGGTTCCAGCCCGGCAGGCGTACTCCCATTCGGCCTCAGTGGGCAACCGGTAAGACCAGTTCGCCGGAATCCGACCGGCTGTCTGCTCATGCTCAGTCAAACGGCGGCAGAAGTCCCGAGCCTCATCATAATTGATCAGATACATCGGCTGGTCCGGCCCCTCGCCAGAGAGCATCTGCTTCTTGGTTTTCGGCAACTGCGCTTTGACCGTTGTACCCATCACGGCTTTCCATTGCGCCTGGGTCACCTCATACTGGCCAATCCAGAAATCCCGACTCAACGTCACATCAACCTGCGCCTCATCGTCTTGCCGATCAGGCTCATCAAGCGGACTGCCCATCCGGAATTTCCCTGCCGGACAGAAGCAAAGCTTCATCTTGAGGGCATTATCTTCCCGAACATCTCCAACCTTCTTCGGCTCAAGAACCGACTCCATGCTGGGACGCGGATTTTGGGCCCAAACTGCAGAAAAGCCCCCGCTGGTAACGAGCAGGAAAGACAATAACCCAATCGGTTTCATGGCACGCTTCATCGAGCCTGCTCCGCTATCCATTGCAGAAGTCCAACAACCCAGCCTCACGTCTCTAAACGCGCCAACCTGTTCCATATAGAAAAGTACAGCTTGGGATAAGTTCTGACGAATCTGGAATATAAAATTCAACATGGCAGGTAAAAATCGAAACACATATCTGGCAATCATTCGCCCAATTGCTCACCCCTCATCCACCACGGAATGGTATCCATTGCAACTTGCGTAAAATACAAAAAAAACAAGAAGTACATCACTTGCCCGCCAGCCGATTTCTGTCCCCAAAACCAACGCCTCCTGGCATGCCCAATAAAATATATCTTATATTTTTATGTAAGTACTCTTATTCCAGAAGCCCCATGAGCGCTCGCCCTGCTTGAACAAATCCTGGCCCTTGTCCAACCGGAACAGATACCCCTCACGGCTACAGACCACCATTGCCACCCACCCATGAACCAGATGGGTCGCGTTCTCGGTGGCCTCGCGGCTATAGCCAATGGCCCAACGGTCAAGTGGGACGGTCACTGGCATGGCAAGGTTGCGGTCTGTATGCTCCAGAGTGGGGGTCTGTGATCCGCAACGATAACCGATGCGGCTTCCCCTGAAGTCAGGAGATGGAACCAACATGCAACCCGACCTCGTTCAGAATGTCTCAAGAAGAGACTGGCTCCGCACTACCGCTCAGGCAGGACTGATCGTCAGCCTCGGGCGCTCACTCTGCGTGGCAAATGCGGCCGACGATAAGCCCTACGGCCCCTTCAAGATGGGAATCCAGAGCTACTCGCTCCGGAATTTCAAGCTGCTTGAGGCCCTGGAAAAAACCAAGGCTCTGGGTTTGGGATACTGGGAATCTTTCCCAGCGCACATTCCCGCAGACCTGGCCCAGGTTGCCGCCAACCGAAAACTGGCCGCCGATCATGGCGTGACCGTGGGTGGGTTTGGCGTGGTTCACTTCACCAAAGACCATGACGCCAACCGAAAGATGTTCGACTTCGGCAAGGCCCTGGGCATCGCCTACTTCTCTGCCGACCCCGATGCCGATGCCTTCGACAGCCTCGACAAATGCGTTGACGAATACAAGATTGGCGTTGGGATTCATAACCACGGCCCAGGGCACAAGTACGGTCCAATCTCAACCATTGCAGCGGCCATCAAAGACCACCACAAGCTCATCGGCTGTTGCGTGGACACCGGCCACTTCCTTCGTTCCAAGGAAGATCCCGTCGAGGCCGCCAAGGTTTTCAAGGGCCGAATTCACGGCGTCCACCTCAAGGATGTCAAGAACGCCACCGAGTTCGTGATCTTGGGTCAGGGCGACCTCAAGCTCAAGGAATTGCTCAAGGAACTCGCTGCCCAGAATTACAGCGAAACCCTTGCCCTTGAATACGAGGAAAACCCCGAGAACCCAATCGCAGATATCGAGGCTTGCTTGCAGGCGGTTCGCAAAGCACTCGCCTGATTTTCTGCTCTTGCCGAGGCACGCCGGGCCCAGCCGTGGTCCACGTGCCTCGGCTTTTTTTTGTTAAATTCAGAACTCACCAGAAGATCAAAGCATCCAGACCACGGGAAGGGTTGCAATCTGGTTCGCGGGTCTTCATCTCCCCAAGCTGCCCGTCTCCCTGGCCTGAGGCCTGGCGATCCCTGTTGGGGGCCGCGGGCAGAGCCACTGCCTGATCAAACTCTCTCCATGGAATCGCCTGCGGATATCCCGTCTTCACTGACAGCCTGGAGCCCAGAAATGTTGGCCAGAATCCTGGAAACCGAGGTCATGGATACGGTAGACGAAGCGCAAAGCTACGATGCCATGGACCATTCCGGTGTGAACGCACGATTCGTAGCCGATTTCCTGACCGTCCACGGCACAAGCCGCGGTGGCTGGTTCCTGGACGTGGGTACCGGCACCGCACGGATCCCAATTCTACTGGCCCAGGCGGACCCTTCGGCCAAAGTGCTGGCGCTCGACCTTGCCGCGCAGATGCTGCTGGTCGCCAACCGGAATATTGCACAGTCCGGGCTGGAAGCGCGAATCCAGACCTGCCACCAAGACGCCAAGGCAGTTGCCGAGTCCGACGCCCGTTTCGAAGCCGTCTTCTCGAACTCCATCATCCACCACATCCCGGAACCAGAAACCGCCCTGGCAGAAATGGTTCGGCTGGTTGCACCTGGTGGCACTTTGTTCATAAGAGATCTGGAGCGTCCCAAAAACCAGGAGTCGTTGTTCCACCTGGTCGAAACGTACGCAGGCGGGGAAAGCGAACAGGCACGGGCGATGTTTCGAGACTCGCTCCACGCCGCACTCACTCTCGACGAACTCCGCAGCCTCTGCCTGTCCCTGGGACTGCCGGAATCTTGCGTGGCTCGGACATCCGACCGCCACTGGACGTTAAGCTGGCAACGAACCGCCACCTGACCATGCAAATCCACCAGATCGGCCAATCGGTTGCATACCCGGGGCGGCACCGGCCAGTCCGTGAGCGGCCGCGGTTCACGAGCGATCGCCAGGAATTCCACCTATGGTGTTCACAGTCTGAAACATCCCGCATGCTCAGGTGAGGCCATTGCCCCTCTGAGGCCACCCAGAGCGTTGCCCTGCTCTGGACCTGCACTCTATGATAAGTCTGTTGCGTGCATGCACAGTGGATCCTGAATGGAGGGCCCTGTTATGGGTTGGGGGACACACGAGTGAGGCGTACAGCCGCTTTCCTGCGCCTGGGCAGGTCGATTGTGGTCCTGGCTAGCCTCTGCTCAGGGGCCGCGGGTTTGGTGCGTGCTGATTTTCTAGTCAGCGAGGTCCAGCCTGCATCAGGCGGATCGAGCACCCGGATTTTCGGAATCAATAACAACCGGGTAGCCACCGGCGAATCCACAACCGCTTACAGTAATGTGGCCCAGGCCATTCAAAGCAGCGGACTTGCCGCGGCTGGGTTAGGGTTTAATACGGGCGGCTGGTCCAGTCGTGGGCTTGGAATCAATGATTCCAACGTGATTGTGGGGCAGACCCAATCTTACAGCCCTGGCGGACTGGTCAACCGTGCGTTCGTTTACAGTGACCCGAACCAAGGGCCCAAAACACTTCCGGGCCTGGCGGGTGGCGGCTCAGCAATTGCCCAGGGGGTTGGAAACGGCGGAGTAATTGCGGGCACCGCAGTAGGGGCGGACGGTCAGAACCACGCTGTAACCTGGGACCTTCAGGGAACCATCAAGAATCTTGGGGGATTCAGCCCTGGCGGAGCCAGTCAGGGGTTCGGCGTCAACGGCTCGGGTCAGGTCACGGGGTCGGCCGCTCTGCCCCAGGGTGGCTCCCAGGCCTTTCTTTATTCTCCTGGCCAGACCCCCGCAGCGGCGTCGGAATTCAAGAACCTGGGCGCACTCACCAAAGATGGTGCGAGCCAGGGGAATGCCGTGAACGACAACGGCCATGTGGCTGGCTGGTCGGCCTCAGACAGTGGAACATCGCACGCGTTTGCCTACCTGGGTCAGCAGATGGTCGATCTGCAAACCTCCCTCTTCAAGGGATGGAGCAGCCAGGCCCTCAGCATCAACAATTCCGACTGGGTGGTTGGCCAGCTAAGCCTGTCGGGAGGTGGTTCCTCCGCGTTTCTCTGGACGGCCGCCTCGGGAATGGTGAACCTCAACTCCCTCGTCAGTAATCTGTCGGGATGGAGTCTGGAATCTGCCACTGGTATCAATGACCATGGCCAGATTGTGGGCTACGGGCTGTTGAATGGGAAAACACGCGGATTCATTCTGGACCCAGTTGCCGTCTCAGCCGTTGCTCCAACGCCTGAACCGTCCAGCCTGCTGCTGTGCGCCCTGGCCACGGTCACCCTGGGCGTGGGTCGCCTTATGCGCAGAAAACGGGAATCTTAAAAACTCCCGAAGCCATCGCGGTTTCTTACCCCGGTCGATCCTGATCTCTGGCATTTCCTGAAGATCAATCACCAGACCCAGTGACCGGCTGCTTTCACCAGCCAGATACCAGAGCCGTACCGTTGCCCCCTTTGCGAGCAGTTCCCAGGGGCGATATCCTCAAGAGCATGGAAGTCGAGCAGGAATTCTCAACGTGTCATCCAATATTGGGCCCCTGACGTACGAACTTCGCTCTGGAGGTCTGCACCATGTCCGAGGGCGATGCAAGCGAACGCACGGGAACCCACGTTACCTTTCTTGATCAGACTGGCGCAAAATCGGTGAAGGCGGTCATTGCCTTCACGGTTCCGGTCAGCCGGATCTTGCCGAACATCATCACCAAGATGAACTTGCCGGCCACAAGCCCGGATGGGCAGCCGATGAGCTACTCCCTGGACCATAAAGAAGGGGGCAAGCGTCTGATCGAACATCAAACACTCATCGAAGCCGGCGTGCGAGATGGCGATCACCTGATCGTGTACCCTGAAGTGGTTGCAGGTAGCCTGTCTGCCTGACAAAAAAGAACGGCTGCCAGCGAACACCAATCCTCTTCTGGTCTTTCAAAAGCCATGCCGCTCTGGAATCGTCATGAGTCTCCTCAGATTCGCCGGCTGAAGAACGACCATGCGGCCATGGAACGACTGCTCACCGAGAGTTCCATTCTTCAGTTCAAAACGTCGGGCTCAATCCCCACTCGCTACCTCGTTGAGTTTTCCGGCAGAACACTGGGCCGTGAAAAAGGAAGAATCTCAGTCCGAACAACGCAGCGAGTGGAGATCAGCCTGGGCGCGTCCTATCCCCGATCCATGCCGGAAATCCGCTGGATCACACCGGTTTTTCATCCGAATATTTCGGAAATCGGTACGGTCTGTCTGGGAGGATACGGAACCCACTGGGTACCCAGCCTGCACCTTGATGATCTGTGCGGCATGCTCTGGGACATGGCTCGATACTATAATTACGACGTTCGCAGCCCTTATAACCGCGAGGCGGCCCTCTGGTGCGCCACGCAGACGGGCTACACCTACCCCATTGATGGCCGCCCTTTGCGAGATCTCAGGGCCGCAGCCGGACGCCTGGACGGTGATTCGTCACGGAGTCTGCCTCCATCAAGCGCCACACTGCCTGGCCCAGCCCCCATTCAACCCACGCTCAAGTCTCAATCCGTTCCAGGGCCAGACGATATTCTGGTCATTGGTGACTGACATTCCTCAAGCCCTTGACGCCCGATTTGTGCGGGACCGAGTGAAAGTCTTCAGGCGTTGATTGGGCCAGAACCTGGACAGGCAGGCCAGACTCATCCACTTCTTCCCAAGCGAAACAGACAGGACCCACGGTGTCTAGCCCTGCCCACGTACCAGACAGCTCGGAATCGGTCTGGATTGACGACGACGATCGTTACAGCCGGTTACGTCTGATTCCCTGGTGGAAACAGGAACGACTTTCGGCCGCTCGTGTGATGGTTGTGGGGGCGGGCGCGCTGGGAAACGAGGTGCTCAAGAACCTGGCGCTGCTGGGCATTGGCACCATTCACATCATCGACTTCGACAGAATCGAAGCCTCGAACCTCTCCAGGGCGGTACTGTTTCGCGCGGCCGACGAAGGACAACCCAAGGCCGAGGTGGCGGCCACCAGAACGCGTGAATTGAACCCAGATGTTCAGGTATTCCCGATCTTCGGGGATATCATCACCGATGTTGGGCTCGGGCCCTTTCTGGATGCCGATCTTGTGATCGGCTGCCTGGACAACCGAGAGGCCAGGCTCTGGGTGAATCGGCAGTGCTGGAAAACCGGTACCCCCTGGATCGATGCCGGCATTCAGGAAATACAGGGGGTGGTCAAAGTCTTTGTTCCCCCAGATTCGGCCTGCTATGAATGCGCGATGACCGAGCGGGATTATCAGTTACTCAACCTGCGGTATCGCTGCCCACTGCTACCCAGAGACGACCTGCTCAAGGGGCGGGTACCAACCACCCCGACAATTGCCTCGATGATGGCCGGCCTCCAGGTTCAAGAAGCGCTCAAGTTGCTGCACGGAATGCCGGTTGCCGCCGGATCTGCCCATGTGTTCAATGGAGTGAGCAACCAGTTTTACACCACTCAGCTTCCGTTCAAGAGCGATTGCCTGAGCCATGAAACGTATCCGGAACCCGCCTGGTTACCCTTGGGGGTACGCACCCCACTCTCGACCATTTTCGAACAAATCCAACACTCCAGCGCCAGGCTTGATCCCCCCCTTCAACTCCGGCTCGAACGGGAACTGGTGGTGGCGTTTGACTGCCAGACCTGTCAGGTCCGGTCACCCGTGCTTGAGGTTCGACAACGGGTTGCCTACTCCCGTTCAATCTGTCCCCAGTGCGGAAACGAACGGCGAGCCGAGCAGATTTCCGAGGTCGATGAAGGCTCTGAGCTCGCCTTGAATCCTTTGGGTCGGCTGGGGGTGCCGCCCGGAGACGTGATCCGGATCGATGGGGCGAACTCCACCGGCTTCTATCGGCTTGCTGAAGATGGCCAACCTGCACCAGCGGACCCCTTACCGTGACCGATCACGAACATGTCGATCACGACATCGTGTTCAGCAACCTCGAGTTCCGGGAGCCCGTCAGGCAAACCCGGCCCGACCGAGACCCTCATCTCTGTTGCGCAACCTACGGCACGCCTCGCTCCACCGATCTCCCGATCTTTTTTGACCGTACGGCAGCCGCCGAAGTGGAACGCCACGGAACCACGGATACCTCGGTGGAACTAGGCGGCCTGCTGCTTGGCAAGGAATGCTGCGATCCTGAGACAGGCGAACCGTTTGTGCTGATCTCTAGAGCCCTCAGGGCTCTGCACTATGAGAACAGCCAGACAAGCTTCACCTACACCCACAACACCTGGGAAGCGCTGACCCGTCAGCGGGAACAGCAACACCCGGAACTTGACATCGTGGGCTGGTACCACACCCACCCAGATTTCGGCGTGTTCCTTTCAGGGCACGACCTCTTCCTGCATCAGCATTTCTTTGGCCAGCCGCTCCAGGTTGCGTTTGTCCTGGACCCGGTCCGGCAAACTCGCGGGGTCTTCTTTCAGCAAGGGCAGCATCTGGTCCAGGCGCAGGGATATCACCTGACCGACGATCGCACCCATCGAGTCTCGCTCGCCAGATTCGTGAACCAACTCGAACATCTTCCCAACCCCGAAGCTGGCGGTTTTCTGCCACCTGAGCTGGAGGCTGAACTCATGGCCGTGCTCTCAACAAAAGCAGGAACCCCAACCGCCCAGAACCGATCACCCACCGGCCCCATATTTCTGACCCTCGGCCTGATCCTGGGCCTGGTGCTGGCCATGCTTGCCGGCGGTTGTCTCTATCTGGTCCGCAGAGAACTTCGAGACCAGTCCACGGCCCTTGCTAATATTGCCAGGGAACATCCCTCCGGATCGACCGAGAGTTCCCAGATGCTGGCGGCCCGCGAACGGGTTGTGAATGCCCTGCTTGAAGATGTCAAAATCGGCTCAACAGCCGAGTCGGTCGGTGCCAAGCTCCAGGCCGCCTACCAGCAAGTCGATTCCCTGCGCACCCAGTTGAGCAAGATCGACCTGGAACACGAAGGGCTGGTCGAACTCACCAAACAGGCTCGCCTTCAACTGGCACAACAAACCGCCGCACTCACTTCGCTTCAGAACCGCTATGACCGGCTGGAGCAAGAAAAGCGTTTGCTTGAATCCCTGCCTGAGCGGGAACCTGGCCCTGCTCCTGTTGGCAACCCAGGGTCTGGACTGCCGGTCTGGCTCGCGATCTCTGGGTGGCTTGCGTTCGGGTTCGCACTACTTGGTATCCTGGCTCTGCGGTATCGTCGATCGGATTGGCAGAATGCTGCTGAACCGGGGGCCTGGCCTGACCCAGTTGGTGAAGCGCAGGCCGCAACGATCGTTCATCGCCAACCATGAGTGAACCGAACATGCGATCTTGGACCGGTCATCTCTCAGGCTTCGGTGGCAAGTGCGTTGGCGTTGCCCTGGTCCTGCTGTTGCTGCTCTGCGGTTCATCCCCGTCGTTCGCGGAAGACCCGCTTGCAAGAGCCAATCCAATTCCAACCGGTTCCCTGGAGAAGCTAGACCCGACCCAGTCGGTGGAAGTTCCTCCACCCACGCCTGAGGCGGTGCGATACCACCACACGGGAAACCGCCTCTGGGTCGTTGGTCGGGTGGTGACTCTGGCCATACCGGCCGCCTGGCTTTTCACAGGGGCCTGGGCCGGCTGGTGCCGGTTCACGCTTCGAACCGGAAGGGCACGCAAACCACTGCTCGCCGCCGGCTATTTTCTAGGATCCTGGCTGCTCGAATTACCCCTGGTCTATTATGCGGGCTTTCTGCGGTCCCACGCGTATGGACTCTCAACCCAAACGGGGTCGGCCTGGTTGCTAGACCAGTTGAAATCACTTGGCTTTGAGCTGCTGCTGTTCGTGCCGGTTGTTCTGATCGTTTACGCACTCATGCGACGGCTGCCAAAATTCTGGTGGCTGGTTTCCGCTGCGCTCTGCGTTCCTGGGCTGCTCGCCCTCGCATTTCTGAAACCGATCTGGATCGACCCAGCCTTCAATCAATTTGGTCCGATGAAGGACCAAGTCCTCGAATCGCGAATTTTGGAGCTTGCCAATCGCGCGGGGATCCAGACGGATCGGGTTTATGAAGTGGATATGAGCACCAAAACACGTACGGTCAATGCCTACGTGACGGGTTTGTTTGGCACCCAGCGGATTGTGCTCTGGGACACGCTACTTCAGCGGCTTGACCAGGACGAAGTGCTGGCCGTGATGGGACATGAGATCGGACATTACGTCCTGAATCACGTTCGGTCGGGGATCTTGCTATCCAGCATTCTAGTTTGCCTGGGCCTGCTGCTGCTCGATCGGGCGACGCGGTGGCTGGTCCATCGTTCGTGTGGGCGGTGGGGATTCGACCGGCCAGACGATCTGGCCTCGCTTCCGGTGCTGATGGGCGTGGGCTTACTGTTGAGCCTGGTCCTCAGTCCGGTTGGGTACGCATACAGCCGCCACATGGAACACGAGGCCGATCGGTTCACGCTGGAACTGAACCAGAACAACGGGGCGGCGGCTCAGGCTTTTGTGGCGTTACAACGGGAAAACCTGGGCTTTCCGAGACCCGGCTGGTTTGTGCGCCTGGTCCGATCAACGCATCCGAGCCTGGGCGACCGGATCGACTTCTGCAATACCTATCATCCGTGGACCGAGGGAAAACCGCTGCGGTACGCCCACCTGATCAAACCGAAGAACTGAGCGGCTTCCAGACGGTTCTGATTGAAGCAGAAACTTCTGGAAGCCGGTTTCAGGGTACCGGTATGGATCAGCCTTCCAGAATTGCCGCCTCCGTGGGGGGAGTACCACGGAACAGCCGCCGGTTCAGGGACGGGTCGTACGCGGTCCAGGCACCATTTTTGGCGCCATCTTCCAGTTCGCGGGTGAACTCAGCCAGCTTGGCATCCAGGCTATCCAGATAGTGGAGTACCACGGCTTCCAAGGTCATCGGCAACTTGGGAGATCCGTACTCATAGCTGCCGTGATGGCTCACAATCATGTGCTCGAGCCGGGTTCTCAATTCTTCGGGGAATGGCTCATCAAGCAATTCCACCACCTTCTTGACCTTCTCGCGAAGCAGGCAGACACCCATCACCACGTGGCCAACAAGCTGTCCCGAGTCGGTGTACTGGAACACGTGCTCGTAGCTCAGTTCGTCAATCTTGCCCAGGTCGTGCAGGAAGATACCCGTGAGCAGTAAGTCCTTATCGACTTTGGGGTACAGATCTGAAATCCGCTGAGCTGCGGTCAGCAGGGTGGTGACATGCTCCAGCAACCCACCTCGGTAAGCGTGATGCTTCCGAACACCGGCCGGTGCCGACGTGAACTTCCTGACGAAGGTTTCGTCAATGAGGAAGCATTCGATGAGTGCGCAAAGGTAGTGGTTGGACATCCCCATCAGAATGCCCCTGGCCGTACGCATGAGGCCGTCAACGTCGGCAACAGCGGGCGGCAGGTATTCGTTGGGGTCGAGCCGCGAACCATCGACTTTTTCGATGCCGGACAGGATCACCTGGAGCGATCCCTGAAATAACTGAACCTTACCACGGGCGTGAATGTACTGGCCAACTTCATAGCCCCGAGTCTGGTCTTCGGAGACGTTCCAGAGTCGGGCCTCCACCGTACCGGTACGGTCTCTGAGGGCCAGGACTAAAAAAGGTGCCCCCTGACGATTCACTCGAGCATGTTTCTCGGCAACGAGAAAAATCGAATCGACAGAATCGCCCGCCGCTAACTGATCAACGTAGTGTCTTTCCATGCCCCCAATTCTAGGGGCTTAGGCCGACACTGGTCAATGCAGGCAACGGCGGGGCATTCAGTTGGTGGAAAAACAGACCAATGCCTGCCTTTCCTTAACCGCGACCGATTCGGGGCATGGTTGGAACCCGAACCCCGTACCGGGCAGGCGTGGACGGACGAGTCTCGCCGGTTGTCTGGGTGTTACTTGAAGAACCGGTGGTGGTTGAACCGGGCGACGTCGTTCCTGAGGAACCAGACCCCACACCAGTGCCACCGGTGGGCGCCACGTATGCGGCTGAGGTTGAATCCATGGTCGAGGCATTGCCAGAAGTGGCAGACGAGCTCGCGGTGGAAGTCGAGGTGGCGGGCCAGTCTGAACTCACGGTCGGAATGAAAGGAGAAGTGATTGGGCCGAAGGCTGCCTGCGGGAAGGTCCTGGCCAGCGGGGTTGAACTCAGGATCTGGTTCTGAACGGGCATCCCGTGGATCGGCCAGTTCACGGCCCGAACCGCCTGAAGGAGGTTGCTTCGGGGAACGCTGAGGTCACTGATCTGCTTGACCTGGTGGTTGGGATCAACAACGTAGCCCACGTAATAAGTGCGACCGAGCTTGGGCAAGGTCACGATCTGGCTGGTGGAAACGGCATTCGTGGCGTTAAAAATTGCCGCATTCTTAGAGTTCACCACGTTGCTGGGTTGATCCAGATTCACGTCCTGGATCACGGTCTGCCCGAACGAAGGAGCCGTGGCAAGTGCGGGCACGGTTGAGAAGGTGTATGTCGCCAGAACCTGGCTGGTGTTCTTGTGGAAGTAACGGTCGCTTGAGGCCACCAGCTCGACCTGAACCGAACTTGCAGGTGCCGTTCCATAATTACCAAGCTGGAATTGGGGCACCAGGCTCGCCCCTGGGGCCAAGCCAGGAGGATAGGTGGCCGTCACCAGGGCAAGCTGGGGCAAGTTCGCGAACACCTGAACAGCCTGCGGGCCTCGGCTCACATTGTTCGTGATATCAACTTCCTTCACGGCCCCACTGTCATTCGCCCGGAAGTAGACATAAAGGTTTCCACCTTCCGTGGGGAAACCCGCAGGCCGCGTCGAGGGCATGTCAAAAGACTGGTACAGGTTCAGCGTACTATTCTGAAGAACGGTGGGTACCTGAATATCACCCAGCTTGTAGCTTCTTCTGGCCCAGTTTCCACGCGCCACCGGCGAAAGGTATACCCCCACGGTGGATGGCCCGGCGTCTGCGGAACTGGTCGATCCGGGGGCCAAGGCCAGGGGTTCAAGGGCTGCGCTATGGGAAAGGTTGGAAACGTCGGCCGCAACCGTGATCGAACCGCCGTAAGCTCCCAGAGACGGCACACCGCCGGTAACCACCAGGTCTGGCAGCGCGGCCCCAAGCGCAGTGTAGGTAAGCACCTCGCGAGCCTCAAGCGCCTCCAAGGCTCGAACCTGGTGTCGTTGAGATCGAGTGACTCGCTGCGTTGTGAACTTCAACATGGGGTACCTCCCTGCGGCCGGGCAAACCGCCATTGGGCCTGTGTGGATCATGGCTCAAGGGCGGGCGACGACGAAATCAGAAGCCTATGCTTCTAAAAATCGTCAGTCCTCGAACCAAAATTCGGGCCTTTTTTCACGGTTTGAAGTGAACAATTCCCAGAATAACGCACATTTCCTGGAATCGGATCGGATCAGTCAACCGGATCGGAACGATCGGGACGGTTTGACGCAAAAGGTGGGCGTTTCCAAGACCGACCTCGGACACGTCAGCCGCCTTTGGGCAGATGCTCATCACCGTAAGAGAGCCCGCTCCCACATTTTGAAATTTTAAGCACAATCCCGAGGCCTTGGGACAGCGACGGGACCAAGAATCCAGCTCCGTCAGTAGAGCGCTGAGATCAAGAAGATCGCCCTACTCCACCCTTTCGTTGAAAGTTTGCTACACTCGGGGCAAGTTAGGCAGGGAGAGGGGATGTTCATGGAAAGCCGGCAGCAGACCGGTGTGTGAACTCTCCCTGTGAATCAGGCCGGGTGTGTCTGGTCGGTAACCGACGGACGTGGCCCGAAGCCCTCTGAGGAGTTTCCCGTGCGCTGGTCACAAGCACTGATCCCGACGTTGAAAGAAACCCCGGCCGATGCCGTTGCCGCCAGCCATATCCTGCTGACCAGAGCCGGGCTTATTCGCCAGCTCGGGGCCGGGGCCTACACCTATCTGCCACTCGGTCTGCGTGTGCTGAGAAAAGCCTCGCAGATTATCCGAGAAGAGATGGACCGAGCCGGTGCGCAAGAACTGCTCATGCCGGCGCTGAGCCCCGTGGAACTGTGGAAAGAGTCTGGCCGCCATGCCAACATGGGCGGCATCCTGATGGAGCTGAAGCTCTCGGGAGATCGCCATTATGTGCTGGGCCCAACCCATGAAGAGGTTGTGACCGATATCGCCCGCGATCTGATCAACTCTTACAAGCAGATGCCGATCACGCTCTACCAGATTCAGACGAAGTTCCGCGATGAGCCACGCCCCCGCTTCGGCATCCTTCGCACCCGCGAATTCTTGATGAAAGACGCCTACAGCTTCGGAAGCGATCTCGCCCAGCTCAACACCGCCTATGACGCCATGTACGAGGCCTATTGCCGAATTTTTGACCGCTGTGGCCTGCCATACGCAGCCGTTGAAGCGGAAAGCGGCCCGATTGGCGGCGACAGCTCTCACGAATTCATGGTCCCCTGCTCCGTTGGTGAAGACTCGCTGATCCAGTGCGGTGCCTGCGGATACGCAGCCAACCGAGAGCGAGCCGAGATTGGCAAGCCTGGCCAGGCCGTTCCCCAAGATCACTCGGCCCCGGCCCACCAGAAAGTTCATACCCCGGGCGTGCGCACCATTGAAGAACTCTCAAAGTTCCTCAAGGTCAAAACCTCCGCGACCGCCAAACTGCTCGTCTTCATGGCCGACGATAAGGCCGTGGCCGTTCTGATCCGGGGCGACCATGAAGCCAACGAGGCCAAGGTTCGTCGCGCGTTCGGCGCATCGACGCTGGAACCAGCCGATGCCCAGCAGATTATCAAGGCAACCGGTGCCCCAATCGGGTTCCTTGGGCCAATCGCCATCAAGATTCCATTCGCCGTTGATCACTCGGTTGCCGCCATGGCCACCGTGGTTGTCGGTGGCAATGAAGAAGATGTTCACTTCACCGGCGTGATCCCTGGTCGTGACTTCGCTCTCGACCGAGTGCTCGACCTTCGCAACGCGGAACAGGGCGACCCCTGCCCTCGTTGCGCAGGCACCCTGAGCGTGGCGCAAGGGATCGAGATTGGACACGTGTTCAAACTCGGAACCAAGTACTCCAAGGCGATGGGCGCCAACTTCCTGGACGATCAGGGCCAGTCTCACAATTCCATCATGGGTTGTTACGGGATTGGCGTGAACCGGATCCTGGCGGCCGCCGTTGAAACCGGACACGACGACAACGGAATCATCTGGCCGCTGGCTATTGCCCCTTACGATGTGCTGGTGGTGCCGTTGCAGGTGACAAACGCCCTGGTCATGGCCGACGCGGCTCTGCTGGAAGAACGGCTCACTGACGCCGGTTTCGACGTCCTGCTCGACGATCGTGACCTCAGGCCTGGCGTGAAGTTCAAAGACGCAGACCTGATCGGGGTACCACTCCGGGTCGTGATCAGCGAACGGGGCCTGAAAGAAGGTACCCTGGAAGTCAAATGGCGTCACGAGAAGGAAGCCAAGACCGTACCCTTGCAGGGTGGGGCCGATGCCATCGCCGGCATGATGCGTGAAGCTCGCGCCGCTCACGCGGCCAAGTGCGAAACTCGCCAGGTCATCCGTAAGTCCGGGCACTCCTCTACGAACTAAGAAGCCGCTTCAAATCCGGAACTGGCTCCAAGTCCGCGAGGTGTCTGTCCCAGGTTTTGAAATTGCCTCTCAAGAAACAAGGTTCTTGCAGGCCGAGCCCAGCGCGTTGCTATAACGACTCGGCCTGCGTCACCTGATTCCCAGCCCAACTGGCCATTCCCATTTCGAGCCAAACGCAGAGTGGAACATGGACCGAGCGTACCTTGAAAATCGACCGCCTCGCTGGCCCTGGCTCCTGTTCGGCCTGATGACGCTTGCTACATTCGGTGGCCCGATTGTCATCTACCTGGCCATTCGGGGCGGCGAATCCCCGGTGTGGCCACCCGACCAGTTCTCTGAATGGGTCGTCTTCTTCGCTATCGTGAGCCTGGTCCTGACCCTGTTCCTCATGTGCATGGGTTTGGCCTTTGTGCGTCGTGACGACCTGAACCGACTGGTCAGCCCACGCTCCCATCGCTCTGATCCACCGAACTCCTGATCCTGGAAGGATCGTGCGTGTGGGGAACCTTGGCCTGATCGCTTTCGCTCTAATCACGTTCTCGTTCTTGCTTAGCACTCTGCTTTGCTCGATCGTTCGCAGGGTCGCACCCCGACTGGGGCTGGTCGATAAGCCTGGCGGCCGTAAAGCGCACAAGGCACCCACCCCGCTCGGCGGCGGAGTTGGAATCTGGCTGACCGTTGTGCTGGTGCTCTGCACGGTTGGCGCTGCGGCTTGGCTGGGTCGATCCGCACTGCCTGAAAATCTGGTGCCCTATATCGGCGGAGCTTGGCTCCGGTCTGGCCGATTGATTCTGCTGATTGGCCTCTCAACCCTGATCATGCTAATGGGGTTGCTGGATGACCGATTTGCACTCGGCTGGAAAATCCGCCTGCTGGTTCAGTTTGGACTCGCGGCCTGGTTTGTTCTGAACGGCGAACAAGTCACGTTTTTCCAGGCCAATCGTTGGGTGGGTGCATTGGTCACGATCTTCTGGATCGTGGGCCTGACCAACTCTTTCAACTTCCTGGATAACATGGACGGCCTGGCGGCCAGCGTGGGACTGATTGCGGCCCTGCTCTTTGCCGGAGCACAAGTTGCCGTGGGATCTCTCTTCGTCCCGGCCGTGCTGCTAGTGCTGGCAGGGTCGCTGCTTGGGTTCCTGGTCTTCAACCGCCCGCCCGCCCGTTTATTCATGGGGGATGCCGGCAGTAATTTCCTGGGATTCATGCTGGGCACGCTCACGGTGGAAGGAACCTTCACCCGTGAAGGGTTTTCGCCCATTGCGGTTCTGGCCCCGTTACTGGTGATGGCCGTCCCGCTTTACGACACATTCTCCGTGGTGATGATTCGTATTCGCGAGGGCCGGAGCCCATTCCAGCCGGACCGCTGCCACCTTTCCCATCGCCTTGTGGATCGTGGACTCACATCGCCGATGGCCGTACTCACTATCGACCTTATCACCCTGGCCGCCGGCCTGGGCGCACTGCTCTTACACCGAGTGCGGCAACCGATGGAAGCCATTGTCATTCTTGCTCAGACCACCTGCGTGCTGGGCATTGTGGCGGTCCTGGAAGCCCACTCCAATCGAAGCGAGAGACGCCATGCCCCGGCGCCCCCCGAAAAAAACGTCGACACCTCTCCCGAGCACACGACCGACCACCGAGCAACCTCGGCCTGACCGCCCAGATGAATCCTCCAGAGGTTTTCATGCTGAGGGCTGGGCTGAAGGGTTACGCAAGTCCGCACTTGCACTGACCTCGGCACTCATTGTCGCCCGCGCGTGCTGGCCGGGTGAGGTTGATGACGAAACCACCAGCGGGCTGGGCATGGGGTTTGTCATCCTGATGCTCCTGGCCGGTGCGCTGGCCGTGTTTTCAACGCTGCTCGGGCGTCGTTGGACCTTTCGGCTGGGCTGGACCGATGCCGCCGTGGCCGGCTTCTTCATCTTGCTGGCCGCCAGCGCCAGTCATGCCGCCGACCGACGGATTGCCATCAACATTGCCTGGCAGCTCATCGCCGTCGGGCTTGCCTACCTCCTGGTTCGCTGGCTCACACGCACCGCCAGTGAACAAGCGGCCCTGGCCACGTTACTGGTTTCTACCGCCACCGCCCTATCCCTATTCGGGCTGTACCAAACGACCGTGCTTCGGCCCGAACTGGTTCGTGAGTACCGCAAGAATCCTGCGGCCGCACTCCAGATGGCCGGCGTGGGAGACGATCCCGCCTCTCGCAGGCAGTTTGAAGACCGACTGCTTGGCTCCAGAGAGCCAACCGCCACATTTGCCCTCACAAACACACTGGCCGGTTATCTGATCATTCCCACGCTGCTCGCGGTGTCTGCATTGGTTGGCCAGTTCCGCGCAGGCGGTAGCACGCAACGCAGGTGGAGCGCATCCGCTCTGCTCGTGATTGCGCTGGCATTGCTGCTCGCCTGTTTCCTGCTCACAAAAAGCCGAAGCGGCTATATCGGGTTCCTTGCGGGGCTGATTCTGCTGGGATTCAGCTTGGGTCCTCGTATCCCACGCAAGGCGTGGGCCGGGTTGGGAATGGGCTTCCTTGCCCTGGTTGGCGGCCTGATCATTGTGGGGCTTGCCACCCGGCAGCTTGATCGCTGGGTCCTGACAGGGGCAGGCAAATCACTCAAATTCCGTAGTGAGTACTGGATCGCCACACTCAGAATGCTCCAGGCAGAGTCAGCCTGGTGGTGGGTTGACCTGGCTGGGTGGTGGGGCGTAGGGCTTGGCAACTTCGCCGGCCCTTACCTGCGTTACAAGTTGCCCGAAGCGAGTGAGGGGATTCGCGATCCCCATAACCTGTTTCTGGAAGTTTGGGCAACGGCCGGGCTGCTGGCTTTGGTGGTGCTGGTAACGGCCATTGGCTTGGGCCTGCGAGACCTGTTCGGGTGTGCCTCTCAGCCTTCGGATGAAACCTCCGAGTCAGATCCGCCTGTCGCTCCAGCTCGCTGGCTGGTGCTTTGTGGCGGGCTTGGGGGCTGGGTGCTGGCGATGCTGATCCGCCCCGACCTGAGTCCGTTTTCGGGCTCGCTCAATCCGTTTGAGGGAGACTGGATGCGCTGGGGAATTCTGCTTCTGGGCGGAGCGGTGGGCGCTCTGACGTTCGGCAAGGTGGCATCTGCTCCCAATCTGTTGCGGGCTGGGTTGGCGGCCGGATTTGTGGGAATTCTGATCAACTTGCTGGCGGCTGGCGGGCTTACATTTGCCCCCACCGCGTTGATGCTTTGGGTCGGACTGGCGCTCACCTTGAATTTGTGCACCGATCGAGGCTGTGGCGTGGTCCGGCAATGGGACGGCTGGGGACCTGCTTTTGCCATGGGAGCGGCTTGGGCGGTTCTGGCAGGAGTGTTCGCCGGCACAATGCTTCCGTATTTCCAGGCACAAAATCGAATCGCCGAAGCGAGCATTGCCACTGCACGGGCGCGTCGCGCGTACCAGCAGACGCTCAACGAGATTCCAAACTCAGTGCCCGCAGTCGAGCGGGCCCGTCGCGCCTTTGAAAAGGCCCAGCCCAACTACCAGGCGGCCGCCGATCGGTATCGTGCGGCTACCCAGATTGACCCGGCCTCACGGTTGCCGTGGTTGCTCTGGGCTCAGCTTGACCTGGAAGGCTGGCGAGCCCGAGGCGCAGTGACCGACACCAGCGACCTGATCTGGCACCGGCTCGACTCTCAGCTCAAACAGGCCACTACGCCCCCACGTGATCCAAATAATCAGCAGGCTCACATCACTCGTGTTCGACTTGCCGACGAGCTGCTGGCTATCCCCACCTGGCCTGAGGTTGAACGCCAGCGGATGTTGAAAGATCGCGTCGATGCGATTGAGAAGGCCTGTCAGGCGAACCCAACCAGTGCCACTTTACATGCCGAGCGTGCCCGCGATCTTGCGGCCCAAGGCCAGTGGCTAGCCGCCCTGGCCGCTGGCGAGCGCGCCCTGGAACTAGACGGCATCACGCCGCACGTTGACAAGAAACTTCCAAAACCGGTCAAGGCGCAGTTACTTCAAGACCTGGAAACCTGGAAGAAAGCCCTGAGCCGAGCCAGGGAAGAACAAGCTGCCGGCTAACCCGAACCCGACTCAAACGCTTTTGAACCACTCTATTTCGGCGTGAAACCTGCAGAAACTGGCCACGACAACCCAGCTCACAGGCCGGTCAGGCAACGGACCTTCACCACTCAAATACATTTCGCAACCATTCAGCCAAATAAGCGCCGCGGCACCCATCTGGTTTTTCGGGCTGAAAGCCCGATTCTAAAGCCCAGCCCAATATACTGTAGCCATGTAAGGGCGTCTCGGGAGACTGATGAACCGCCCGTACAGGGCGGGAGTCTGTGGTGGGATCCTTTCCCGAAGGCTTCGCCCTCGTTGTTCTACACAAGTCATGAGGACCACAAAGAATAAGACAGCGAACCATACGACCCCAAGAGAAGAATGGACTGCATGGACGGGATGGACCAGAACCGATGAGGACTGTCGGCGTTCAGGGCCCATCAATCCTGTCCATTCCCTCCATCAGGTCCATTCCTGGCCTGACGTGCGCAGGTCATTGGCCTGCTTCCAGAAAAGTAGAAAAAACATGTGTAAAACAACGAGGGCTTCGCCCTGGGATAACGGAATCGGGCATTCAGCTCGAAAACCAAGCCTGCTTCCAAGGTTACTGCATTCGGCTAAATGCTAAGAGGCCGTTTCAAAACCTGGGACAGGCACCTCCCGGACTCGGAGCCAGTCCCGGTTTTGAAACGGCTTCTAAAGATATTTCGTATGCCTTGCGGTCGTGAACAGCAATCCTAAAACAACGCGTTCAGCTGTCGTTCATTCAGGCTGCACGTTTCGGGTCTGGAACGTCCGCAAGTAGTCACTGTAGGCGGCATCGCGAGGCCGTTCCCCTTCGGGACCAAACGGATAACTTTCGGGCATTCCGTTCCATGGCAGCGGGCCCACGGTGTCACTGCCGGCCGTGAACGGATCGGCATCTTTGCAGTAGCCGATGGATCTCACAACGTAACTCCGGGTCCAGCCATCGGGCAGTGCTGGTAACGCACTCGCATCAAATCCTACCTGAATCTCATCACCGGGCGCCACCAGACAAAACTGATCGTCATCGGTCTGGAGAAGCGAGCGTACGTCGCCGTACCGCGTGAGCTTACCTGTGAGCTGGGCCAGGGGCGCAGGGTCCACATAGTCATAGTCGTACATCAACGGCAGACGGCCATCGGGCGAGACTTCGCGGGTGAACCCCCGATATCCTAGCACCGCACGAGTCACCGGCAACGTAGTGACGCGCAGACCGGGTTCCGCTTCTAGCACCGCCACGAAGACCTGGTCATAGTAACACTCCATGTTGGTACGAAGCCTGAGCACACAGTTGGGCCCACCCAGCTTGCCCGTGAGTTCGAGCGTGGTCATGCGTGGCAAGCCTGCCGGGTAGCCTGGGTCGGACTCCAGCAGACTCCAGGTTCCGTCCTCGTTCAGGCGTTCGAGCACCGGGGGCTGCAATGCCACGCCGGCGGTGGCCGCTGCGTAGTTGGTCTGGGAGTACGGATACTCCACCCATCCGGCCACGCAGAGCGCCAGTCGATCGGTCGGCTTGAAACCGGTCAGCCGATCCCCAAAATCGAGCACAATTCCGTGCTCCCGGGTGTAACCAATCCAGCCCTTGAGCTTCTGGAAGTTATCCACGGTATGGCGATCAAAAGCCTTGAGCGCCTGGCTGACATCTCGGCCCTCAAGGTCGGTGGCTTTGGTCGGCTCGATCGTGTTGCGCCAGGCAAGCAACTTCCCGGTGGGCCGATTCCCGCCTGGGGCAAACCGTTCATCGGGTGTGGCTTCGATCCCCGGAGGTCGATCAACCACCTCCAGATCCAGCCGATCGATGTAAGCGACCTCGTCCATTGGTTCCGTGACCGAGACCCGGTATTCACCATCGACCGCCCGAAGCTGATCTTCATGGACAACCACCGCCTCATCTCGGTCGGGCGAGCCATAAATTCCAGGGGCCACCAGATAGCCAAGTCCGCCGCCGCCCAGAAAATCGCCAATACACTGATACTTGCGACCGTCAAAGGTGAACAGTACCGGGCAGCTCCCCGTCTTACGGTTCTGCTCAGTGAGCGGCAAGAACTGGTCCACCGGCACGTTCAGTTCGGCCTGCATCACGCCGTCTGGCCAGCGAACCCGCACCAGCGGCACCGAGGTGCTGCCACCCAGGCCTACCACCACGGGACCTACCGACTGGCCTGGGCCAGTGGCCGCGGCCGTGATGGTCACCGGAACCGAGAGGTTGGCCCCCTGCACCGTGAGCCAGGCCCCCTCGCCATGCGGGTTGGTGCGCATGAAGTCAAAGCCGAACTTCCATCGACCCGTCAAGATCAGGGCCAGCCAATGATTTCCGTTACCAACGTTTTTCAGCCACCGGGGCGCCTCACCATCACGAACCAAAACTAATTCTGGCAATGGGTCACCGGCAAGATCGGCCAGATCCATGGCTGCCAGCGGTTCCGTGCCTAGCGGCGGTAACGAGAGCGGCTGGACCGCCAGTCGACCGCCGTCATTGCGCGCCCAAATTGGCGCAGGCGGCACATCTTGCTTCTGCACCGGCAGACCGATCAGGTCGGTCCAGCTATCCAGGTCCAGATCCGCCGCAATCGCGGCTCGCCATAGGGTGGCGTCGGTTGGCCAGAACTCAAACGAGACCGGCGGCTTGGCGGGATCCAATGCGGCTGCCACCTGACAGCGCCAGGCCGCCACCCGGCCACCAGGCAAGATCAGCGCCAGGTCGGGTCGCCCATCCTTGTCCAGGTCCAGCACCGCTGCACCATTGACCAGTGCTTTGGGATTTAGATCCGGCATGGAGAACCGCCGAAAACGGCCAAGTCGGTCGTTCACCACCAGAGTCGGCGGTCCATCATCGGCCGTCAGCATCAGGTCAAGATCGCGGTCGTTGTCAAAATCCGCCAGCGCAATTCCTGTGTGCCTACGCTCACCATCAACCAGCGCTTCAACCTCGGGCCCACTCCAGGGGGTCAACGTCAGAGACAGTCCACTCGTTACCTTGGATCCATCAGGGGCAACCGCCACTGGTGCGTCATTCTGAGACTTTTCGCTCTCGGCTCGCGGCGGCACACCATCATTGCGAAACACCAGATTTGCCGCGCCAGCGGTTGAACCAGGCTGCGTGGCTTGGCCCGCAAAACCGAGCACCACCAGGTCCAGGTCACCATCCTGATCGAGATCGATCCACCGGGCGCCGGAGTATTGAACTCCGTCTGGAACCTCGCCAAGGAGCGAGGTCACATCCTCGAACCGTTTCCCCTCTATGTTCCTGAGCAGTGTCAGGCCAACCGGCCTGATCAGCAGAAGATCGATAAACCGGTCGGCATCAAAGTCTGCCGCCACCCCGGCCACGCTCGGCCCATCCGGTTTCAGGCCGAACTCGGCCGAAAGATCTCGGAAGGCCCCTTCACCCTGGCTCACAAGCAAGACATCACGCAGGCCCGTACCAGACTCAACTCCCGAGCCCAGGAACAGGTCCAGGCGACCGTCGTTATTCACGTCCAGATGCGTGATACCAGCGCCAAAACGGGCTCGCATCGCCCCAATTCTTGCCAGCGGTAAAGCAGGATCTGTCTCTTTCGCAAACAGGCTCGGCCCGGTCCAGCGATCTCCGGCGGGCAGCGACACCTCAATCGGCTTCGGCTCTTCGAATCGAGGCATCCGCAGGTCCGAGGCCCGCTGGTCTCTGCGGCTCCCAAACGGATCAAGCACGGTGGCGTATTTACCCACGGTACCGTACGAGGAATCGACATCAAAATCACCGGGGCCGCTTGCGGAAATCGTCCGGTTCAACTTTTGCCAGAGGGTTTTCACCTCATCCCGTTTGGCTGCCGCTCCCTTATCTTTGCCGGCCAGCCAGCTATACGCCCCTTGCAGCTTGAACGCCGCCAGCACCGAGTTCGGGTTCCGTTCGAACGCCTTCCCGTAAATCTCGACCAGCTTGTCGGCCGATTCCAGGCTGGCAGGTGCCTCTGGACGATCAGGATTGGGCATGGTCATTCCGTACCTCACCCAGGCGTTCGAGTCATTGGGGTCTGCCTCAACCACGGCTTTGAAGTCGGTGTGCGCGGCCGCCATCTCTCCCTGATACTGCAAAATCAGCCCGCGGCAGTAATGGGCATAAAGATTGCCAGGCTCGGCAGCAAGCACGGAACCAAGCAACTCAATCGCCTCGTCAAAATTACTCTGGGCCGGCTCATCCCCGCCCGCGCCTCCCCCCTTCTTCGATTCCTCGGCCTTGTTTCCCGTGTCGTTTAAAAGCGCGATCGCCAGATTGATTTTCATCGGATTCGAGCTGGGCGAAAGCTCAAGCGCCTTGCGGAACGCCTTCGAAGCGTCGGTGTACTCAAACCGCTCCATGTAACCGAGGCCACGGTTGTGCGCATCGAGGAATTCGGCCAGGCGAACCCCTTCGAGTGAGGCCGCCGCTTCGGCCTTTCCGGCCGAGCCTTTCGGTTGCTCAGGCTTGGAACCCCAACCACAACCAATGGGAATGAACGCGCTCACCAGTGTCAGGAAGAGCAACGACCGGAAAGAGATGGGCATGGAGCCGCTCCCGGCGGAATCAACAGAGTTGGGCGAGAAAGAATGGGCCAGACCCGGACAGCGCAGCAGGCCAAAAGATGATAAATATCAGTATAGCCACGGCAACTGGAATGGGCCAATTACCAAACCAGAGTACTGGGAATCACTGGTGAAGCCCGACTTATACGGATTCCAGCCGGAAATAGCGCGCCCTTGGCTCCAGACAGTCGAACCAAAGGTTACATGCAAGCCCGCTAACGCGCTATTTCTGGCTGGAATCCGTATTAGCCATCTGGAGATCTGATTGAATTCCTGGTTTCACCCCCCGGAGCGGCACCCATGAAGCGATCGATGCTTGGAATCGGCCCGACGATCGGCGTAGCCCTGCTGACCCGATCTCACATGGCGTGGGGATAATAACCAGGAGGCCCGCGCGGCGAGTTCCCCCCCGTTGCCGCTCCTCGGGGCCCTGGACGCCAACGGCGACGGCAAACTCAGCCGCGACGAGTTAGCAGTTCGCCGAGGACCTGAAAGGGAACGCCGAGATCAAGGCGGCCTCAATCGAGTACCGCCCCAAGACGGCGGACCGCTAAGGGACACTTGCAAAGTCTTGAGCAGTTCACAACGAGGTTGCACACAAAAACAACAGCAGAGACAGCCGAGAGCGGCTGTCCCACTGGTGCAATCTAATCATGAATCGCTATCGTCAGATCGGCTTACCGCACTGGTTGCAAAACCGTGCGGTCTCTTCATTGAGCTGCTGACAGTTCTGGCAGCGTACCCGAACAACCTCAATAGAAATTTCGCTACCACGCCCCCCAAGGTTATTCAGGGTGTCGCGAACGGTCTTCATTTCAGAGAATGCCGCGTCCGTCAGGCCGCCAGACATGCGGGCGTACGGCTCTAGCTCTTGCTTCGCACGCTCAGGATCAAGGATCATGCCAGAGCCCGCAACGCCACTCGCCCCGATGTGACGGATAACGCCCCCGGCAAGCATGCAGATCATGCCCACCACTGCCCTGAAAAAGCCGACCCCGAGCTTAGATGGGACATCGGCGTCGAACTGCCCAAAAAGCAAAGCGAAAGTCAGAAAAAAAGAAAGGAAAAGGGCCAAGCCAACCAGTTGCAGTGCCAGTCCCGCCTGATAGAGCCATTTGCGCTGATGACTCACATTACGACTTGGAGTTTGCGGTTCAGGCATAACCGTTCCTTTCGGGTAGGGTAAAGCTGGCCAAGACGTTCTGGCATTCCCAGGCCTCAACTCATCTGGGAACCAGCGCAACAATTCAGACTCCGCCTGATCAACAGGGAATTGCCGAAGCAACGAATTCAAGTTCCCGGCCGGTAGATCGGGCGTTCATAGAGTGGGCGATACGCTTCGGTCCGGATATGGCCCAGCAGGTTATGCCCACTGCGGCGGCTTCGTTCTGCACGCAAGCTGGCAAGATCGATCGGCCCCACCACAATCTTTGCGCCCGGTCCTGGATCAGCCTGGCTCAGAATTCGGCCATCAAAATCCACCACCATGCTACCGCCCGGCCATGAGAACGGCGGGTAATGGCTAAGGCTTGCCCCCTGGTTACAGGCAACCACAAACGCCTGATTCTCAATCGCACGCGTGCGGTTGAACAGAGTCCACCAATCCATGGGTGGAGTGGCACCCCAGGGGTCCATGTACGCCGAGACCCGAATCAGAACCTCTGCCCCACCCAGACCCAGGGCACGGATCGTCTCTGGAAACAGCCAGTCATAGCAAATGGCGGCTCCAAGCCGACCAATCTCGGTCTCCACCACAGGAAACAGCGGCTCTGAGTAACCGTGAGGTAAAAGATCGTGCGGACTGGCATGAACCTCCCAGGGCAACCAGGGATTAACCTTGCGATACTTGGATAGTAGGCCATCTGGACCAATTAGACAGGTGGTGTTGAAAACCACCTCGGGCCACTGAGAATCCACCTCCAAAAAAGTCCCGGTCTGGATGTAGATTCCATGCTCACGAGCCTTGGCCACGTAACGGTCGGTCTCTTCGTTTGGCAGCGGGACGGCTAGCTTGTCACGCAGTTCGGCAACCGTTTCGTAAACCGGGGCGGCGTGCGCGAACTCCGGAAAAACCACCAGCTTCACATCGAAGAATGGCCGGTACCCAATCACCGCCTGGTCCACCATTTCCAGTAAGTTGGTGACCCGTTCCCGAAGTTCGGATCGCGTTCGTGGACACGGTAGGTCGGTCTGACAGCATGCGGCGTAATAACGGTCCATGAAGGGGAATTCCCGGGGCCTGATAAACGTGCGACCTCTCAATCTTTGTACGCCTATTGTCTTCATCTCGCCTGGATTCGGCTACCTGCTGCCTGCGACAAAGCCCAAACCCGACCCCTCGGACCTCGATCTCTGGCAAGCGGATCTGAAACCATGGTGCAATCCGTCAATCGGCCGTATCATGAATTCAATCTTGGCGAGAACCATCAAACTGACCAAGCGCATTGCATGGTCCAATTGCCAGTTCCTGAACCTGTGAATCCGCCGCATCATGACCGCTCCGCTGCAACAACTTGGCTCATTTCAGCTCGGCGACAGGATTGGGTCTGGCGCGATGGGAGTGGTCTATCGGGCCACGCACACCAAGACCGGAATTCCGGCCGCCGTCAAGGTGATCACAGCTCCAGAGGCCAGCCAGGCTGGTCGATCCGGCGCAGCCGATCGCTTTGAGCGAGAGGCTGAAATCCTTCAGCAATTTCGCCACCCAGGCATCGTGCGGTTCCTGGCGGTTGGACGCTCCAAGGGAACCCGGTACATTGCCATGGAGTTTGTGGAAGGGCAAACTCTGGAACAACTCCTGCTCGAACACCAGGCAATTGAATGGCCCAAGGTTGTGGATGTCGGAACCCAGGTTTGCGATGCGCTTGAGTACGCTCATGAACGAGGCGTGGTTCACCGCGACCTGAAACCATCGAACCTCATGATCACTGCCGACGGCGTTGTGAAGCTGACCGACTTTGGTGTAGCCAAGGATCTAGATGCCACGGCGCTCACTTCTCCGGGCAAGACCGTGGGCACAGCCGCCTATATGGCCCCCGAACAAATTCGTGGCAGCACCCAGATCAGCCACAAGATTGACCTCTATGCCCTGGGATGCGTGCTCTACCAGATGTTGACCGGGGATCTCCCGTTCAAAGGTACGAACGCCGCCGCCTTGATGAACGGGCACCTGAATGTGCCGGCACCACGAGCCAGCGAGAAGGCTCCCCAAATTCCAAGGGCGCTGGATGACCTGATCCTGCGGATGATGGCCAAAGAACCTCAGCAACGCCCCTGGGATGCCGCCGCCGTGGCCCAGGAACTTCGGGCCCTTCAGGGAATGCTCACCCGCGGAGAACCGATCAAACTGGTTTTTGGACCTCCCTACCTCTCTGATCCTTCAGGCCGTTCCGAATCGGCTCAGGTCGAGCTTCAGCAAAATCCGGCAGCCCAGGCCACGAAAGCTAGCACCCTTGCCGGTACCAACCCACGGACAAATACCGACCGAAAGAAAAAGAAAAAAGGGACAACCCAGGGCTGGCAATTGCCCTCCCTGACCACTCTACTGCTTGCTGCAAGCGCCATCGGGCTGGTGGGCTTGATCATTTACCTCCTCCAACCACCAAGCGCAGACCAATTATTCGAACAAGCCAGACCCCTGATGGAGTCTGACGACCTGGTCCAGTGGCAAGACGCGGACCGCCGGTATCTTGGAGAGTTCGAGCGCCGGTTCCCCACCGATCCCCGAGTCTCCCGTATCCAGGAACTCAGAGATCGCATTCTGCTAAGCAAGACACGCGCCCGGGCACGGCTCCTGACCTCGATCAGCAAACCTCAGAACGACGCCGAGACCGCGTACCTGGAAGCCCTGAAAAGAGCCGAGGATGCTGACCACCAGGGATTTGAAAACCTGGCCGCCGAGACCTGGAACCGACTTCAAATGAACTATATAGAGGCCGAGAAACATGCCACGGCCGAAGATCAAGCTGTGATCAAAGGCTGGAAACTTCTGGCCGGGGAAACTGCCAACACGTTTGATACCAAGGTTAAAGAACGGACGATCGCGGCCAGGAATCGTTTGATTGAAGCCACCACAGCCGAATCCAACGGGCAGGAAGAATTCGGTGCGGAGCGCCGAAGGAGCCTGATCCGTGACTTTGGCAACTACCCCTACTTGCGAGAAATTCTGGACGCCGCCAAATCCGGCTTACCAGATTCAGGGCCAGTAGATAGCCCCCCGGCCGATCGACCGGCTTCCCCCTGACATGATCTTGATCGTACTCAAGACGCACGAATTGTTGACGCGACCGTCCATGACCGTTAATATATTGTTGCACATCTCAGAGTAACTGGGCTGAACTCGGCTGCGGTTACCTCTTCAAGTCGCTTAGTCCCGCTTCTGGGGATCGTCATGTCTCAAAATTCCGTGCGCTTTATTGGTAGCCGGGAGTTACACCGCGATCTGCCGAAAGTTCTCGATCAACTCGAAGATCCAGCCGCTCGCTTCGTTCTGACAATTCATGGTCGACCGAAGGCTGTGCTCATCGGCACAGACGCGTTCCTGGCCTTGCTTCGCGGCCAGTCCACCGCTGACCGCCTCTTGGGTTTGCAACTGGGAGCGTTGGTTCGGGGCCTCGAATCGAGTTCCGCCGAGTCTGAGAACACGGTGTCTACCACCACCGACACCACGGCCACACTTGCCTCTGCCGCTTACTGATCCGTTGAAATGTCCCACAGCCCGTTGAAATGTGTAGACCCGTGGGTGGGACTGTTAGGAACCCCGGCTTTCCGCCAATCTTTGTGTTTCTGCACGAAGACTGGGTACCGTTATGGATGGACTTGGCCCCCGGATTATCCTGACCTTAGTGGGCAGATTGGGGTCCGTGGATACGTCCGACTTCCGACCTGTTTCCATGGGTTGGTGAGGCTCCGCCAACGGGGGGCTGTAATCCCACGCCCACAGCGAATCCTGTGGTATATTCAGTGGTTCCCTGGTACAGACCACGCGCTCCGGTATTGAGGCTCTCCCATGTCGGCTCGCCCCTTCGTTCACCTGCACTGCCATACGCATTACAGTTTGCTCGACGGAGCCAGCAAGATTCCGGAACTGGTCGCTCAGGTGAAGGCCAGTGGCATGCAGGCCCTGGCCGTGACCGATCACGGCAATCTCTACGGCGCCCTGCAGTTCCTGCGCGAGGCCAAAGCCGGCGGTATCAAGCCGATTCTGGGCCTAGAAGCCTACGTTGCGCCAGGCAAGCGCACGGAACGGAGTTCCAGCGGTGGCGGCTCTGGCCGTGAATACGCGTTTCACCTCACTCTGCTTGCTCGGACCGGCGAAGGGGTCCGCAACCTGATGAGGCTCTCATCCATGGCGTTCCTTGAAGGCTTTTACTACAAGCCTCGCATCGACAAGGAAATTCTGGAACGCCATAGCAAAGGGCTAATCTGCCTGTCGGGATGCGCCTCTGCCGAGTTTTCCGACCTCATCCTGCATGACAAGCGCAAGGAAGCGGAAGAGCTGTGCGCCTGGTACACCCAGGTTTTCGGGCCCGAGAATTTTTATGTCGAGCTTCAGAACAATGGGATCCAGATCCAGCGAGACTGCATGGCTGGAGCACTCGATATTGCCAAACGGATGGGACTGCCAACCGTTGCCACCAGCGATGCGCATTACCTGACCCAAGATGACGCACCAGCGCACGACATCTTGCTGTGCATCAATACCGGCAAAACGGTGGACGACCCGAACCGGATGAAGTTTGACAACGACCAGTTCCATGTGCGAACACCCAAGGAAATGTGGGATGCGTTTCCCGGGCATGATGAAGCCCTGAAAACCTCGTCACGAATTGCCGAACTGGTGGAAGAAAACTACACCAGCATGGAACTTGGCAAACGCCTGTTCCCTTCCTTTCAGCCCCCCGGCGAACTAACTCCCGATCAGTACCTGAGAGATCTCTGCAACCGGGGCCTGACCGAACGCTATGGAGACTCCCCACCTCAAGATGCCAAAGATCGGCTTGAGCTGGAACTGGGCGTGATCTGCCGGATGGGTTTCTCCTCCTACTTCTTGATTGTGTGGGACTTTGTACGGTTCGCCCGCGAAAAGGGAATTCCCAACTCCGCTCGTGGATCGGCCTGTGGTGCCCTGGTCAGCTACCTGCTTTACCTCAGCCATGTCGACCCCCTGAAGTATGACCTGCTCTTTGAGCGGTTCCTGGATCCAAACCGATCTGAAGCGCCCGATATCGACATCGACCTCTGCAAAGAGCGGCGCTATGAGGTCATCGAATACGTTCGCCAGAAGTACGGAGCCGCCAACGTCGCCCAGATCGGCACGTTCGGCACCATGGGTGCCAAAGCCGCGCTCAAAGACGTAGGCCGCGCCCTCAACATCCCGCTCATGCGAGTGGACCAGGTCACCAAGCTGGTCCCGCAGCGTCTGAATATCACGCTCACCGAAGCCCTCAAGGAAGAGGCGCAGCTTCGCCGGATGATCGAGGAAGATACGGAGATCGCCAAACTCTTTGAGTACGCCCGCCGCCTTGAAGGAACGGCACGCAACGTCAGCACACACGCGGCCGGCGTGGTGATTGCCGACCAACCGCTGGAATCTCTGGTCCCGCTCCAGAAAATCCCGAATAAGGACAAAGACAAGGAAGTCATCTCCACGCAGTGGGAGATGGGCGACGTTGAAAAAGCCGGCCTGCTCAAGATGGACTTCCTGGGGCTCCGGAACCTGACCAGCTTGGCCTCGGCCGTGCGCCTGATTGAGCAGAAGATCGGCGGCCCGTTGGATCTGAACGCCATTCCCCTGGATGACGTTGCCACTTACGAACTGCTCCAGCGCGGCGACGCCAAGGGGGTGTTCCAGCTTGACGGTGCGGGTATCCGTGACCTGCTGGTGAAGATGAAGCCCGACCGGTTCGCGGATCTCATCGCCATCCTTGCGCTTTACCGTCCAGGACCGCTCAACGGTGGCATGGTCGATGCGTACGTGAACCGCAAACATGGTCGCGAGCAGCCCACGTACGAACACCCTGTGATGCAGGATGTTCTTGAAGAAACCTATGGCGTGATGGTGTACCAGGAACAGGTCATGAGAATCTTGAACCGCCTGGGCGGTATCGAGCTCTCCTCAGCCTATGCCTGTATCAAGGCAATCTCCAAAAAGAAAACCGATACCATCGCCCAGGGTCGGAAGCAGTTCGTAGATGGAGCCGTGTCTCGCTCGCTTGAACGTGAAAAGGCGACCCGGATTTTCGACCTGATCGAATTCTTCGGTGGTTACGGTTTTAACAAGTCTCACACCTGCGCGTACGCTCTGGTGGCGTTCCAAACCGCTTACCTCAAGGCGCATCACCCCACCGAATTCATGGCGGCTCTGCTTTCCAGTGAAATGGAAGGGGCAGAACGAGAAAAATACTTCGTGGACCATATCGACGATTGCCGTCGCATGGGAATCGAAGTGATTCGGCCCAGCGTCAACCATGGCGGCGTGGAATTTGTCCCGGCTGGAGAAGGAAAGGTCCACTTCGGGCTCAACGCGATCAAGGGGGCTGGTACCAAAGCCCTTGAAGAGATTATTCGGGTGCGTGCTGAGAGTGGTCCTTTTCGGAATCTCGAAAGCTTCTTCGAACGGATCTCCTCGAAAATCGTCACCCAGGGCTGCGTGGAAATCTTGATCAAAGCGGGTGCGTTTGATGACTTCGGGGCACGCCGAAGCCAGCTCCTGGCCGTACTGCCGAAGGTTGTGCTTCATGGGCAATCTCGACAGGAAGACAAACGCCGTGGCCAGCGCTCACTGTTTGACTCAATTGACTCTGGATCTGGAAGTGAGACCAACGGAAAGGTGGAAGACCAGGGCTCGGTGCTTCCAGACGTACCCGAGTTGCCCGATACCGTTCTGCTGGCCGAAGAGAAAAAAGCCCTCGGCTTCTACATGTCGGCCCACCCACTCACCCGGTACGAAGCCGAACTCCGGGTCTTCAGTTCGCATCAGCTTTCAGAACTCTCAACCTTGCCTGAAAAAAGCGAAGTCACCGTGGGCGGCATGATCACCGGCACAACCATCCGCAACGTATCCAAGAGCCGCTCTGGACTAACGCGCATGGTCAAGTTTTCCTTCGAGGATCTGAGCGGAACCACGCCCGCAATGATGTGGCCGGAAGAATTCTCCAAGTTTGAAGAACTGGTCAAAGATGACTCGGTGGTCTTCCTCAAGGGTTCCATGAACCGAACCCGGGAGCCCGCGGAACTGGTGGTCAACCGGATCATTCCCATCGAGCGAGCGGCCTCGGAACTGGCGAGGGGCGTGGTGGTGACCCTTCACAAGGGGGTCCATCAACTGGAGCAACTTGAGTCTTTACACCGGATGGCCCGGAACCGGCAGGGGAACCTGGACCTGTTCTTCGAGCTAACCAATGTTGGGCGAGTCAAGCGAGCCATCTATCGCGCGGGGCCGGGCATGAAGATTCGCCATGACGAACGCTTGGTCCAGGAATTTGAGAACGCCGTGGGCTCAGGAAATGTCCGCCTGCTTGGTCCTGGCGGTCGTACGCCTGGAAGCACGGCCACGGCCGTGATTGCAGCTCCAGCACCCGTCAAACCGGTGATCCAGCTCGACGACGAGATCCCACCACTCGAAGAAAGCGATGATTAAAAGGATCTCCTCCCAGAACCAAAGTGGTGGCCTGTAGCCAGTGGTATTGAGAACCCAATACTCCTGAGCTTACATGCCACTCACAAGTTTATCGTCGGGCTCGCTCACAAGTTTAGAAAGTGCATTGAGACCGACCGGCGGCTGAGATAGCCAAGGCACGATGTACGTGCGTTTGGCCAGCCCAGCGGCAATCCTTTGAAGTTGAACGTGTTCACCAGGAAGTCGGGCGACAAGAAGCGGATCACATGTACCTGATCTTGCAATGCTTTTATTGATCACCCATGCGCAGGGCTCAATGCCCGCACGTCGAAGATCATCCTGTAACTCGGCTGCCTGTGCCACTGGCGTAACCTCAGGCAAGGTTACCAGAATGATCTTGGTATAGCTTGCATCCTGAAGTCTCATCAACGGAGTGATGATATGAGCTTTACTGACCTTTTCAACATCCATGACGGCTTGACGATGGTAGGCTCCTGTTGCATCCATCAGCAGCATGGAGTGCCCTGTTGGGGCGGTGTCTAGCACTACAAAAGCGCTACGGGCCTCAAAGACGATGCGTGAGAACGCATGAAATACCGCCACTTCTTCGGTACAAGGAGACTGAAGGTCTTCCAGAAGCAATGCGCGTTCTTGAGCATCCAGACCGTGAGACTTGGCGGCCATGATCTTATCGATGTAACGTTGGGTCTCGACCTTGGGGTCAATCCGATCCACCCGTAATCCCACCACCTCACCATCCAGAGTTTCCGTGAGGTGCGCCGCGGGATCGGTTGTACTCAGGTGTACGGTCTTGCCACGCTGCACCAGGCCAATAGCCAGTGCCGCCGCAATCGTTGTTTTGCCCACGCCGCCTTTACCCATGACCATGATCAATGCCTGCTCCAGGTCAGCCAATTCGTCAGCCAGTTGATCCAGGCCTTGAATCGGTTCGACGATCTCACGGGTAACCGTCTTGCCCTGATCTGGGGAAACTACCTGGCCGTAAAGCAATGCGCGTAACGCTGGTAATCCCACCGTATCAAACGCACGCAATGGAACCGTGTCCTGCTGTAGCACGCGTAATGACTCGGGCATCTGCTCCAGCGCTCGCTGCCCAACGGCCTCAATGGCGCAGGCCACAGCATCCTTACGATCACTCGCACGAAAGACACCGTTGACCACCAGTCGCTGGTTGCCCAGGCTCAGGGTACGCAATTCCTTAGAAGTGCGAGCGGCTTCGGCAATCGCACTCTCGTCCGGTCGGGTCACCAGAACAACCGTGGTAAGGGCTGGATCACTCAAGGCAAGAAGCGCATCACGAAAGCGTACTTCCTGCATTTTGAGACCCGAATGGGGCCCCAGGCAGGATGCACCGCGATCATTGCCGGCCAGAAAACCAGTCCACGCTTTGGGCAAACTTAGCAGTCTAAGCGTATGACCCGTTGGAGCCGTATCAAACACGATATGATCATACTGTTGATCTTCACCAGACAAGAGCGACGCAAACTCATCAAAGGAGGCGATTTCCGTGGTGCAAGCCCCAGATAACTGCTCTCGCACTGTAGACAGTTCAGATTCACTGGCGTGATTACTCATCTGCGTCAGTACGCGTTGGCGATAAGCCTCTGCCGCTTCGTTGGGATCAATGTTCAACACCAACAGACCAGACGCCCCGGGTACAACCGTGGGCATATTACGAAGTTCAATGCCCAGCATTTCGTCCAGATTGGAAGCAGCATCGGTACTCACTAAAAGCACGCGCCTACCAGCTTCTGCAAGAGCCAGTGACACGGCCGCCGAAAGCGAGGTCTTTCCGACACCGCCTTTGCCGGTAAAGAATAAAAACCGTGTTGGGTGACTGAGTAAGCTCAACCCATTTGGGGCCAACACTTCAGACGGACTTAGACCAGAGATCCCTCGGTAAGCGAGCATGATCAATCTCCGGGATTTTCGACACAACAGCAAATTAGAATTATACTTGAGGCTGCCAAGCCGCCAGGTTTCGGAACCTTGATGTTGGCATAACAGAGTCACGCCCGCCAGTTGGTATTTGCAATATGCCCTTAAAACCCAACAGAGCTCAACCGCTAACAATAGGATTGCTCCGTTATCTCCCAACCGCCGCCCCACCTGAAACCCCAAACACGACTTCACACCTTCTTCACATTTAACCCACTGTTAGCCTGACCAGTTAGCTTTCCTACTGAACAAACCCGCTACGATGCGTGATTCGACTCTGCTTGATAAACCCGCTCCAACATTGAATATACGCTAGCTCTATCAGGCAACCTGGAGCACGTGCACATTGATGACCGGTCCATAATTCACAAACGCTGAAAAGCAAAAGGGGTAGTTTTAATTCTTCATGGACCATTCACACAATCTTCACGCAACCGATCTGACTCAACGATATTATTACCAATGTCGAGCAGTCACAGATCTGTGATGATTGAGTAATGATCGACACAAGGGGTTGAGTCGATCTACCGCACGGTCTCACATAACGACAGTGGTCTAGACCCGGTGAAATACACGTTTTTTCCTGCCCACGCCCCAATGTCGCAGGCATTCAACATGTCTTTCAACGGATCCCACTCATGTGAGACTCAACGAATCACCGTTTATCAGTACACCTTGAGTTCAGAACTGATCTCCTGAATTTGGATTCTGGTTGTTTGACCTGAATTTGATTTCCGGCTGAACCAAGGTAGTGAGACCACCACATGCGTTTTGTTGGATTCACGAGTCGAGTTCCAAGCACCTTACCATTCTCCGCATGGCTGCTAAGCCTGACCATGATGGCGGGATGTGGTGAATACCAAGGAGAGTCGGTCAAAACCTATCCGGTGATTGGAAAGGTTGTTGACGCCTCAGAATCACCAATCAGCTCTGGCTCTGTGGTCTTCGTACCGGTTCCAGGCAGTGCAACCGCTCGCCAAGCCGCGGGTGAAATTAAACCGGATGGCAGCTACTCACTCAAAACTCCACTGTCTGGCGATGGTGCGGCGGAGGGAGAGTACAAAATTCGTATCGAAACCTCAGACACCGGTGCAGCCGTCTCGGCCCCCAAGAAAAAAGGGACCGTCAAGGGAAAGATTGGTCCTCACTACTCAGATGAAGATACATCGGGCCTCACCTACACGGTGAAAACCGATCCCAACACCTTCAATATCACCCTCCAGGAAAAAGCACCTTCCACCAAAACTGCTGCCCAGAGCGGTAAGAAACCCGCTCCCCCGAAAGACTGATTTTTCGAACCTGAGTCTGGACACTCCACTACTCATTGAGCTTTGCGTCCAGCCCTCATCTCAAGTCTCTTTCTGTTGGCTCTCAATCCGTTGTGACTTTGCTCACAACATCATCCGTCCGGTCCCTCAGGAGCTTCATGACGATGTCCAAGCCTCTCGCCTCACGTACCAATTCTCGTGGTTTCACGCTCATCGAATTGCTCGTGGTCATCTCGATCATCGGCGTCCTGGTATCTTTGCTTCTTCCCGCCGTGCAGTCCGCACGAGAAGCGGCCCGTCGTGCTCAGTGCACGAACAATCTGAAGCAAATCGGTATCTCGATGCACAATTACGAAAACTCCAATGGTGCATTTCCTCCCGCCGGTGAAGGCACCAATTACAACGGCACGTTCAACTCCACCACGCAGGGCGCTGCACCGAACGGCGTGACCTGCTTTGTTGACGGCGTTGGCGCACTTCCCCGCCTGCTTCAGCACATTGAAGGCGGCACGATTTTCAATTCCATCAACTTCAGCCTGGAATACAACAGTCTTTCTGGCGTAAACGTGACCGCATACAGCTCGGTCGTCAACACCTTCCTCTGCCCCAGCACGGTTCGCGCCGCTGCGGCTTCACCTGGTCGTGAAGGCGCTGGCGATCCTGGCGATCCAAACGCTGGTCGTTTTGGTGGCCTTGCCGTTGCCGACTATGCACCCACCTGCTACACCGACATCGACCCCCTGGGCCGTCAGATGTTTGGCACCGGCTCAAACCCTGCGGTTCCGTTCCGGAACAAGGCCACTCGTGCAGATGGCTTGCTCAAGCGTGGAGCCACCCGAGTTGCTGAAGCCAGTGATGGTCTTTCCAACACCATTGCTTTCGCCGAAGACGCTGGTCGTGACCCCTCTTTCATCAGCCCTTACCTCGAAAGTTATGATGGCTTCAATGCCACCCGACCAAGCTTCGACCCTGCCGGCTACGCACCTGGCAAGCGTCGTTACTGGAGATGGGCCGAGGCCGATAGTGCGTTCGGTGTTTCAGGCGCAATCAACAACAAGTTCCGACCAATGCACGAGTCCACGGCATGGGCTCAGACCGGTCCAACCGCCGGCAACAACGCCGGTGCCAACGACGAGATCTTCTCGTACCACTCTGGTGGTGCAGTGACCCTCTTCGGTGACGGTTCTGTGAAATTCCTCAAGGAATCACTGAATCCTGTGGTTCTTCGGAACCTGATCACCCTCTCCGGCCAGGAAGTTATCTCCGCCGGCGACTATAACTGAGCTTAGGCTTCTTACTGTCAGCCGTTATCCAAGATCCGTCCCTGAGTACTTCTCAGGGGCGGATCTTTTTGTTGGTAGCTCATCTTTCTCTAACACAATTGGATTCTTGGTCCTCAACTGTTTACCAGGTATTACAGCAAGTCGGAGCCTGTAAAAATAGCAACGAACGGGTTACTTCTGTTAGCCCGACTTGTATGCAAGTGATTCTGCTTCCTTGGGAGTTTGTCAGGGGTTTCGGCCCAAAGAAAGAGAAGCCGCAAGAGATCCACTCGCTCACGCTTCGGGCTCGTATTCGGAAAAGAAGCCATCGCTGGCGCGCTTTGAAGTTGTGTTTCAGGCTCTGAAATAGGCCACCACACATGCAATCCTGGCCCAGTACCTGGAACCGAAGGCCTAGAAGCCGACCACAATTGAGGCGCGGGCGAATAACCGCTTCTCCCGCACTGCGAGAGAAGGTGGCCGAAGGCCGGATGAGGGCGACCGGGCC
Source organism: uncultured Planctomycetales bacterium (assembly GCA_903926465.1). Taxonomy (GTDB): domain Bacteria; phylum Planctomycetota; class Planctomycetia; order Isosphaerales; family Isosphaeraceae; genus CAIYJE01. The sequence goes on along the minus strand of CAIYJE010000067.1, from coordinate 80,017 downwards.
GGGATTATGAGCACCGACCACGAGTGTAACAACGCACGCGTTCTCCAACCCGGAGGGCGAACCAAACGTGAGGCAAGGGCGCATATTCGGATAAGAAATCCACCTGCTGGCGTTTCGGGCTCGTATTCGGAGAAGCATCCCTCGCTCACACGTCGGGCTCATATTTCCGGCGTTTTGCCCAGCAAAACCCCAGTAAGCGCAGCTTCAAGGAGCGTGAGCGACAGCTTGAGAAGTGAGATCACGGAAACCCCTCCTTTCACGGCATTCGGCTGAATGGTTATCCAACATCGGATTCTCAACCACAGGTTGCGCGGAACTCACGGGGGTCCAGGAAGTACTTTATCCGTCCAATCCGTGATCAATACTCCCGATAACCACTCAGCAAGTCACGGCACAGAAGTTTCGTCCAATGAGATCCGCACGGAAACAGCAAAACCCACCCCCGATCGTTCGGGCGTGGGTCTGTGTGATGCTTGATTCTGATCGACGATGCTCTCCAGCAATCTCAGCGGCGCTGAGCGGAAGTCTCGGATCGGTTGGCCACGCTGGAGGCACTCAGATAACACTTGAGCGTTTTCTCAGGCGTATCCTGTTCAGGCATTGGCTCGGAAAGCCTCAGCCCGCGTTGGAACGTACGGGGATTTTGCCCGGGTTCACGAAGCGTGATGGCAAATGAGCAGTCCCGGTCTGCACCCGTGCTGCTGGCGTCGAAAACAATTGGGTCAAGCGTGACTGCGCGATCCGCAGCCATGCCGCCAACCTTGAATTTCATGGGCTTGAATGAGCAGGCGGGATGAGCAGGCTTGATCTCGATTACACAGCCCTGTTTCCCAAGTCCACTCAACTGAAGCTGGAGTGTAACCTTGTTCTTGATTCCCTCATCATCGAGGAAAGCCTGACCAGAAGCAGCACTCACCATTGATAACCCGAAAAGGGCCACTGCCGCCCCCAGGATAATCCCAGTCCCCATCCTCACGGAACACCTCCTGTGTTTCATCCTCACGACGGTTCCCAAGGAAGCCGAGCGTAATGGAGACTAACCCGGGCGAGACAGACCGCGATCGTCCATGATCGGCTGTCCTGTTGCGGTCTGACCCGTGCGAGACTCCGATGAAACGGAGGCAGTACGGAAGCGAGTAAAAATCAAAGAGGATCGTCTGGTCATCCCGATACAGCAGGAACCATACCCCAGCGCCAGAAAGCTGGCAAGATCAGTCCACAGGTGCTTTTGCACCCCGCATCGCATGATGTGGTCGCTCGGCGGCAACCGGCTGGGAAGATGGCAACCCATTCAGGGTCTCATGCACCGCTCGTACGGTGGGTGCCGCCGCAAGATCCCGGACCAGTGAGTCCACGGAAGGCTGCATCCACCACAACACAACCTGAGGCGCAACCCCCATCAGGACAGTGAACGCCGCCAGTGGCAGCACAATCAGAATCTCTCTGGGAGTGAGGTCGTGCAGCCCATCCCAGGTCGAGTTCCGACCCAACCAGATCCGCTGGATCGCCCAGAGAATATAACCGGAGGTCAGGACCACACTGAATGCTGCCACGGCCGCAATCCAGGGAGAGTGGTTAAACTCGGAAAGGATCACAAAGGCCTCACCGATAAAACCGCAGAGTCCAGGAAGCCCCATCGAACCAAAGAAGATTACTACGCCAAGCACTCCACAAACCGGCATCACCCCCATCAACCCACCCAGCGCGTTCAGATCTCGCGTATGCGTGCGTTCATAAATCACTCCCACCAAAAAGAACAGTCCGGCCGAGGTTATTCCGTGCGCCAGCATCACGTAATTCGCACCCACCACACCATAGGCATAGTAACGCGGGTCAAGCGCATCTCCCGTGCTGGAAAACAGGCCCATCGCCGAAAGCCCGAGCGTGATGAACCCCATATGACTGACCGAACTGTACGCCACCAGTTTTTTCAGATCGGTCTGCGCCAAGGCTGCAAACGCGCCATAGACAATACTGATGGCCCCCAGAGCGGCCGCCAGCATGGACCACGAATAGGCACCGGCCGGCGCCAGCGGCCAGGCCATGCGCACCAATCCATAGCCGCCAATCTTCAGGAGGACCGCAGCCAGCATCATGCTGATGGGCGTGGGTGCTTCCACGTGGGCATCGGGGAGCCACGTGTGAAACGGGAAGGCCGGCAACTTGACCAAGAAACCAATCAGCAACAGTAGAAACACGGCCCCCTGAACGCTGGGTCCGTAGTAAGACGTGGTAGCCGTAACCTTGGCGATCAGCGGGGCATCAAAGGAATGAGCGCGAAACGGAACCTTGGCCAGCGTTGCAGACGCATCTCCACTCCAGAAATACAGAATCAAAAACGCAATCAGAATCAGCGCCGACCCAAAGAGTGTGAATAACAAAAACTTGATGGCCGCATATTCGCGACGAGGCCCACCCCAGAGTGCAATCAAGAAGTACATCGGGAAGAGCATGACTTCAAAAAATACAAAGAACAGAAACAGGTCAAGCGCAAGGAAGACCCCCATCACACTGGCCTGCAACAAGAGAAACAACGCGTAATACCCACGTTGATGCTGATCCATGTTCCAGGAAGCCAGACATGCCAGAACACTGATCAATGCGGTCAGAGTCAGCAATCCAAGATTGATGCCGTCTACGCCCAGGTAATACTGAATATTGAAGTAAGGAATCCAGGGACGCCTGACCACCAGGTCACCAGGCGCATCAATCACCTGAACCGCATCCGTGGTCAAAAACCCAGCAAACGCATCCGTTTGATCCAGGTTCGTACTATTCAGAAAGTTGTCGGCCGCTCGATCCGCCAGTGAACGATGAATGGGAGCCTGATCACCAGACACATAACGTACAAAAACGATCAGCGTCAGACACAAAACGCACAGCGTTACCCCAAGCGCGGCCATTCGGGCCGCGCCCACAAACGCCCGAGGAAGGAGCAGTAAGAGTACGGCTCCACCCAGCGGTACCATCCACAACAGGCTCAGCAGCAGATCATCGCTCATCATCGCTCTCCGCCAGGCACTCAGGCTCTGGTCGCACCTGCCAGCGTTCTGCCTTCGTCCGCAGATCGAATTTCGTAACATCCGGTCGGCTCATGGCGTCTCTTCTCATCGAATCCAGAAATAAACAGCCACGAACAAACCCAGCATCGCCACGGAAAGTAGCGTGACATAGGTCCGAATCTGGCCAGTCTGGATCAAACGCCCAAGCCAACCCAATCCGTACAGAGTCCAGCCAATCCCTCTGGCCAGTCCATCCACCACATATCTGTCAAATGCATCGCCCAGCTTGCTGATCCCGCGCGTGGTTCTTGCCGTCTCATTCACCAGTCGATCAAGCCCATGATGATCAAACCGGCCAACACCACGGGCCACACCAAGCACAGGCAGCACAAACACCAGGCGATACAGACGGTCCAGGAACCAACCGTTGAACAAGAAGGTTCGTAATGGCTTCAGATCGCTCAAAATGGATCGGGTTGAAAACAGCTTGAACCGGCTGTAAAACAACGTAGCGGCTACCGTACCCGCCAGCGAGATCAGCACAGAAAATCCGATCGCGGTCCAGCGAACGCCTGCAGACACCCTCATGGCCGCCAGCGGCTCGGCTGCCTCGATCCATGCTTCCACAACAGGTGTGGCCAGTGGCAAGATGGTCCATGGGTAGCCAACCACCAGCGCGAATATTGCCAGAATGGTAATCGGGAGCGTCATCACACGAGGCGCCTCGTGTGCGTGCACGGCAATCTGTTCGCTACGTGGTTCGCCATCGAAAATCAGGAACCACATCCTGAAGATGTAAAACGCCGTCAAGAAAGAACCGAGCAACGGCAGCACAACCAGGATGGTATGCCCCGGATGAAATTCAGCAAACTGCAGAACCGAGGCGAGCACCGCATCTTTGGAGTAGAACCCGCTAAAAAACGGAATCCCCGCACTGGCCAAGGTTGCAACCAGCATCATCCGCGCGGTCACTGGCATCCGGGTACGCAACCCCCCAAGGGATGCCATCTCAAAGGTATGAACGGCATGAAACACGTTCCCAGCGCCCAGGAACAACAGGCTCTTGAAGAACGCGTGCGTGACCAGGTGAAACAACCCGGCCGACCAGCCGCCTACTCCAAGCCCCAGCATCATGAACCCAAGCTGGCTCACCGTAGAAAATGCCAGCAGGCGTTTGTAATCAGTTTGAACCACCGCCACCGTGGCCCCAATGACCAGGGAAATAGCACCAATGTAGGCTATGAACAGCAAAACTTCATGCGTGAAGAGCGGAAAGAACCGACCCACCAAGTACACGCCGGCGGCCACCATGGTGGCCGCATGAATCAGCGCAGAGACCGGAGTAGGACCGGCCATCGCATCTGGCAACCAAACATGAAGCGGAAACTGCGCACTCTTTCCCATGCAACCTGCAAAAATCCCCAGGCCGGCAACTACCAATGCCGAGTAAGACACAAACAGCGGAATGGTGGTTCCAGGGCCAGCACCTTCAACGACCTGATCTCGACTTGAGAGCCGTACCAAGCCCCCCGGATCACCATGAGTCGCAGTGGGACGAGTGAGTCTAAGGTGTGCGTCTCTTAACCCAGGATCTGCCAGTTCACGGTTAATCTCTGAGATCGAGAACGTTCCGAAACTGGTCCAAAGAACACCCAGGCCAATCAGGAAACCAAAGTCGCCAATGCGATTGACGATAAATGCCTTGTTCGCAGCCTGAACGTTGGTCTTTTCCTCATACCAGAAGCCAATAAGCAGATAAGAGCAGATCCCCACAAGTTCCCAGGTCATGAACACCAGGAAAAGGCTGTCGGATGCAAGCAACGCCAACATGGAAAAGCAAAATAACGAAAGATACGTGAAAAACCAGGAGTAGCGGGGGTCTTCCGCCATGTAAGCAATCGAGTAAAAATGGATGAGCGTGGCGATCAGGCTCACCATCACAAACAAAACCACTGTCAGGGCATCGATGCGAATCGATACCGGAATGCGTAAGGCCGGCAGAGAGCCTTTGACCGGCTCAGACTCCAGACCTGGTAGAAGACGTGAACCGATATCCAGCCATTCAAAATCCGCAGTCCAGGCAAATGGAATGGCCACCTGAGCATGGTCGCTCTGGGAGCTCTCTCCGTGGGAGGACTTGAGATGGGGGATAAATCCCAAGAATCCAATCAGACTCAGTAGAAAGCTACAGAAGATGGCGCCTGTGGCAATCCAGGCGATCCAGCTCCGAAGCCAGCGTCTGAACAGAACTCCGGTTGCAAACGCAACCAAAGGAATGAAGACGGCAGCCACGTAGAGCCATACCTGCCAGTGGCTCGTCATCGAAGAATCTCGAACCGGGTGCGCGGGACCCGCCTCACCCGTTAGTTCGGTAGAGATACGGAAACCCAGAGCGATCGTCAAGCCTCAGCAACAACTATGAACTATGGCAAACTCGATCCAGCCTTGCAAGGTGTCGGCACGGCTTGGGCCTCCGCAAACCGGGTCTGAGCCGGGTCCAGCTTGACGCCAAATCACGATCGGTTTTACGTTCTCTCTCAACCCTCGCGTGCCCGTTCAACCAGGACCCACCCAATGCCGATCCCCCCACTGGCCTGGCTACTGCTTGCGAGACTCGCCTCCGCTCCTGAGCTGGAAGATCCGCCAGCCTCCGAACTGCCCCCTACACTCACGGTCTCGTTTCGCCAGCCAGATCACCAGCTACAGACCATGCTCGGCTGGTTCAAAGGCAGCCAACACAGGTCACCGGCCAGCGTTCTGGCCAGCCTACGCGCCCATTCCGGAAACCCTGGTATCCTCAACAAAGGGGTTCAAGCTGCTATTGCCATGCTGAACCCAGAAATGATCCACGAAATTCGGGTGCTCGACGGTTCGGTGGGCAAGATCTCGTTCCCACCCGGAGCATCCCCAACCTGGTGGCTCAGAATTCCAGAGGATGATGGCTTGGTCCGTACGTTCGCCTCGGCGTTATCACTGGGCGAAGGCACCCAGTTACCGCCATCGGAGCCAATCAACCTTGCGGTAGACCGGCTGGGGCCTGCTGGTGCACCACTGCTGATACAGCAAGACCAGCTTGTCATCCTGGGCTCCGAGTCTGAATCGCTTCAAAAAGCGATCTCAGAAAACCGCTCGGTCGAGCAAACAACGGCCGAAGGTTTCTGCTTCGAACTGGTATCTGTGCCCCTCAGCAAACTGAGGCAGACCGACTCCAATACCGTGATTCAATCTTTGCAGACGCTGGGAATCCAATCCATCACCGGTCGGTCGTCACTGAACGCGGATGGCCTGCAACTGGACTGCCGCTCCAGGCTTGCCAATTCCTCCGAATCTGCACCCAAAGCTCAGACCGAGTTTTACAAAGATTTCATGGGACGCCTGAGCCCCGGAACCGTGGTGGCCGGCGTGACTGCGCTTGACCCAAGCGGTCGATCAGTCCGAACCTTGTATTCGCTGGGAGATCGAGTGCTCGTTTCCCAGGGTGGAAAGCCAGGTCAAATCCCGCTGAGAACCCGGGTCAACCTGGCCGCGGGTGCGCTCGGACTGTTCCCGGAACAGGAAATCTGGCCCAAAGTCGACGGACTTGGCGGATCCATGGCCATGGACCAGGCTAAACCCGTTTCAGCGCTGCTCGCGCTGCATACCACCGAACCCGAGTTCGCCCCCTTGCTCGCTCAGAAGTTAGCCAAAACGCTCAGGCGGGTCCTGAGCTCAGGTAAACCTGCGCAGGACAGAGACGAACCTGGTGCAGATCGAGACAAGATCGGAGACCTGGGAATTCTTGTCGGCAACGCCTCTGGAAAACCGATCAGGATTTCCGTTGATCACGGGACAATCTGGGTTACCTGGGGGACGCAGCAGGCTGAGATCGCCCCCAATGCCGCTGAAGCCGCACCCGAAACCGTGATCGTTCCAGAGAAAGCCACACGGCTGGTTCAGGTCTGGCCAGGCCGGCTCCTGATCAGGAATTCGTTCAGCCCCGAGGTCTGTAATTCGCTCGAACTGGCCCCATCTATGGTCTGGATGGGCTGGCAAGAGGGTGCGGAACTGGTTGATCAGGTACGATGGGGGCCGCTCCCGCCAACAATTCGAGCGATTGTCGATACGATTCCGCCCCTGGATCCCCTGCCATGAATCAGAACAAGATCGGCCGCACCCCTCCAGTCCGCTGGATTGACCTGGGGATTTCCTGGTTCGACCAGTACGCCGCCGATGGCCAGCCCGCCTCCCCTGCTCTAAACCTCAGTGAGATCCTCGGATATCTGGACACGACCTCATTGGCTTTCCTCACTCTGCATTCTGCAGCCCGTGACTCTTCTGATCAAACGGGTCTGATCCTGTCGATTCACGAACAGATCTCCCGGGCCGAAGCGGAGTTTTGTGGCCGGATTCTGGACAACGGGGCCGACCTGGGCCGCTGGCTCGCTGAACCTGCGACGGGCCTGACCTGGGTGGCCTTATGCCTTGATCAGCCACTGACCAGGATTTCCGCCGAGGATTTTGATGGGCTAAGGAAACGTGGAATTCATTGCGTCCCTCTCGACCCCCAAGGAAACATCCCTCAACAACTCGAATTCCTGGAGAGTCGCGTCTCTGATCAGGGACCAAAGCTCGGGCTGGATCTCTCGGAAATTCCAGCCGCCGAAATTGACGGGGTCCTCGATCAAAGGGCGTTGAGGCCCAAACTGGAATCACGAACTTTGCCCCTGCTCCGCTCGGTTCCAGCCAGTCTGGTTGAGGCCCTGCCCGACCCAACTCTTGGCCGGCTTGCCAGAGCAGGCGGTCTTGTTGGAATCTCTCTCAAGGGATCATCACCAGACCAGGTCCGGAGCAGCATCGAGCGCGTGGAGCAGATGCGGAAATCCCAGAATCTGCCAGCATTTTTGGCGTTATCGAGTGGGTTTCTGTCGAAAGCCAAGGCCGATCCTGCGTTTTCAAATACAGCCAGGCTTGAGAAAACCCTCAACGAATGGTTCGGGCCATCCCTGACCGGTGGCCTGCTCCACGGCCATGCCAGTGACTTCATCACCCGGTGGATTGGCCCTGCAATTCAACCGGTTGTGGTTCCCAATGCCGTTGAGTCCACTCGCTTCGATCGACCTGAGTATTAAGACGCCGTTTCAAAACCGGGACCGGCTCCGAGTCCGCGAGGTGCCTGTCTCAGGTTTTGAAACAAGCATCGCCTGAAAGGGCTCAGCCCACCGCCGGGCTGGGCCCGCACACCACACGCACCATCTGCGCGGGCCTGAGATGCGTACGAGCGGCCTGGCGAACCATTTCTGGGGTCAGACTCGCAAGCTGCTCTGGCCATGCATAGGCATCGCTCAGTGGCAGCCCCCAGCGTTCCAGCTCAAGCCAGCGTTCTGCCCGCTGTGAAACGCCTTGGAAATCAAAAACCCAAGATGCCGCCAGGTACCGCCGTGCCTCCTCGAATTCGCGGTCACTGAAAGCGCCGGCATGGACGGCGAACAATTCTTGCTCAACGGCAGCAATCGCACGCCCTACCTCTGCTGGATGAGAAGCCAGGGCAATTCTGAACATGCCGGGCACCACGTCAGCCGACTCGGTCATGCCACCCTGGACGCTGTACACCAGGCCCATTTCGTCTCTCAAGAGTCGATTGAGCCGGTCTGTGAGCCCTGGACCGGAACCCAAAATATGGTCAACCACCGCGAGCGCAGGGTAATCCAAGTGTCTTCGCTCTACCCCCAGATGCCCCATGATCACGTGGCTCTGGGTGCCATTGAACGGGAGCTGGATATTTTTCGCGGGTCGGCCCGATCGTGGTTGCCGAGGCGGTTCCAATGGTTGACCAGACGCCGGCCAGTCACCAAAACGGTCGTTCCAGGCCAGGTTCAACTCTGGCCAGGAAAAATCACCGGTCACCACCAAGAATGATCGCTCTGGGCTAAACCAGCGGGCCTGATGACTGCGGACCTCTTTCAGAGTCAACTTTTCCAGGCCAGATCGCGTTCCCCGCGGGTCACGTCCGTAGGGATGTTGCCCATAAATCTGGCGCAAGAATTCGAGCCCCGCCCGGTAGGCCGGGTCCTCAAAATCTGCGGTCAGCTCGGCTTTCAGCCGCCGGCGCGTCCAGTCAAAGGCCTGGGCGGGAAAGCTGGGCCGCCGCACCAGATCGGCCAGTAAACCGAGCGCCGTTTCCAGATGTGCAGCCCCAATCCGGAGTGAAATTCCAGCCGGAAGCACCTCCAGAGAACCACCGCACTGCTCCACCACTCTTGCAATGGCCGAGGCACTCCGTCCCCGGGTCCCCTCTTCACGCATCCTTGCGGTCAGGAATGCAACCCCTGGCCGTGCCTCTCTGAGAATCCCAGCATCGCAATAAAATTCGATCGCAAGCACGCCACAGCCTGGCCTGGGCTCACCAATCAGCCTCATTCCATTCGGCATCACCTGCCTGGCGGGTAAGGAACCGGCATGGGAGCTCGTCGGAGCGCCAATCCAACCCTCCGCAATCGCTGGAAATTTCCCCGGTAAAGACTCAACGGCCCTCACGGGCTTGTCAGAAGAGTCGAGGTTGGAGCCACTCTCGGCCGGCACCAGAATTTGGCCCCGAGCCGACCGGGGCAGCAACCAGCCTGCTACCAGCGCCTCGGGATTGAGATACTTCCGCACAACCCGACGAATATCGCTGGGCTCAACCCGAATGGCAGCGTGATACTCTTCTGGCCACAATCGCCACCCACCGGTCAGCGATGCGTGGCCCAGGCCCGAGGCCGCGGCCCCCAGATCATCCAGTTCCCAGAACCATGAGGCCGTGAGCCGGCTCCGGACCCGCTCCATTTCCAGCCGGCTCGGTCCCCTGTGCGCCAGCTCGGCAAGTTCCGCGAAAATGGCCGCCTCGATTTTTTGAGGATCGGCCCGCGACTCTCCCTCAATCCCCACGTAAAAAATTCCGTCCTGCAACGAAGGCTCATGGCTGGCATCTGCGGAAGTGGCGCACTGCTGCCGATGAACCAGGCGGCGTGAGAGCCGGGAATCTCGGCCTGAGCCCAGAATTTCCGAGAGTACCTCAAGGGCCGCCGAATCTGGGTGCGCCCGGGGGCAAGTCCGCCAGCCGAACAGTCCTCGACTCACCGAGTCGGCCTCATAAAGTTCAACCCGCCCGGCCGGAACCGGACCAACGGAAACAGGCAAGCCAGGCAACTCAGGGGGCCGCCCACCAGGAATGGACCCAAAATGCACGCAGACCCTATCCAATAATTTTGCGGGCTCGATCGCCCCAATCACAACCAGGGTTGCACCACCGGGAACGTAATGCTTGCGGTGAAACCGTCGCAAATCGGCCGGCCCAATCTGTTCCAGATCCTCGGGCCAGCCGAGCACCGGATTGCGATAGGCATGTCCTGGAAACGAGGCGGCAAGATGGGCTCGCTCGAGCCGGGCCCAGGGCTGATCCAGTTCGCGCCGAGACTCCTCGGCAATCACCCGTCGCTCCGAATCCACTTCTTCCGCTTCAAATCGTGGATGCTGAAGCCGATCACTTTCAAGGGCCAGGGCCAGTTCCAGAGACTGAGAAGGTAATGCGAACCAGTAATGGGTGGCATCTTCGTCGGTCTCTGCGTTGGCTTGCCCACCGGCAAGAAACGTCAGGCGATCAATGGCTCCCTTGGGAAACCGTTTCGTACCTTTAAAGAGCATATGCTCAAGAAAATGAGCCATCCCCGTCAGATGGGGCGGGTCGTTCACGGAGCCGACCGAAAAAAACAGGTCGGAATAAACAATTGGAGATTCTGGTCGCTCCCAAATCAGCACGCGAAGTCCGTTATCGAACTGGTGCTCGATCACTGGCAAATCGGCGGAATCGTGGATTGGCTGCTGAACCACAATCGAAGTGCGAGTCATTGAAACCCATGGACCGGGACGCAGATTGAGCAAAAGCACCAGGTGAGCATGACCAAGCCAGACAATTAACAGTCTATCTCTCGTTCTCGGAAAGACGAGACCGGCCTGCCGCCCGCCTTGGATCTCACCGAAATCGTCGGGGTTGTGATGATAGGAACCATCGGCCTGAAACCCGATTTGCAACCGCATCTATTGCGAGCGGGGACACGATCTGAAAGAATTGAATTCACAACTTGTTTGTAGCCGGCCGCCAACGGGAGTCTGGGCGAGCCGGGGGGGACCCGGACGATGGGCGCCTGTGAACCTGGTCAGGGCGGGAACGCAGCAGCCATAAACATCGTGACCATGCGTGCGGGAAAACCTCCCCGGCTCCCCCGGTCTCCTGTTTTTACGTAGATTGCCGGCAATCATGATCCAGGCAAAGCCTGGTGCCTCGTGTTGCAGCTACGGTTCGAACATTGCTGAAGCGTTGGCCCACGTCAGCTTCTCGAACCAACCTTACCCAAGACCATCTCTGTCCTCTGCAACTCCCGCCCAAAGAAGGGAGCACGCTTTGGCTCGCCCACAATCGCCTGAAGTCAATTCCCCTGCCCCCGCAACAGGTTCAGGCTACCAGGTGGTTGCCCGGAGGTATCGACCTCAATCGTTCTCCGAGGTGGTGGGACAGGACCATGTTGTTCAGGCGCTTGGCAATGCCATCCGCATGAAGCGGGTAACACACGCCTATCTTTTCAGTGGCACCCGGGGTGTTGGAAAAACATCGATCGCCCGCATCTTTGCCAAATGTCTGAATTGTGTTCAGGGACCAACCGAGACCCCCTGCAACACCTGCGATATCTGTCAGTCCATCAGCGTGGGACAAGACGTTGACGTGATCGAGATTGACGGTGCCAGCAACAACGGCGTGGAACAGGTGCGAGAACTTCGGCAAAATGCCAGCCTGAGACCCAGCCGGGCCCGCACCAAAATCTACTACATCGATGAAGTTCACATGCTGTCGACGGGCGCTTTTAACGCGTTGCTTAAAACGCTGGAAGAGCCCCCTGAACATGTGAAATTCTTCTTTGCTACCACGGAGCCGGGCAAGATTCCGGTCACCGTTCTCTCACGTTGCCAGCGATTTGATTTCGCGGGGATCCGACCTGACCAGATCAGTGAGACCCTGGGCTCGATCTGTGAACGAGAAGGGATCAAGGCCGATCCCGAAGCCTTGCTCACCGTGGCCAGACGCTCTGCCGGCTCCATGCGAGATGCCCAGTCTTTACTGGAACAACTGCTTTCGTCTGGAAACGCCCACCTGACCGAACAGGTGGTTCACGATGCACTTGGCCTGGCGCCTGACGAGAGCGTTCTGGACCTGATTGATGCCCTGGCCGATCACGACCCAGCCGCGGCCCTTCAAATAATCGAGAAGTCCTTTTCCTCCGGTGTTCAGGCCGCCGACCTGCTCTCTGGGCTGCTCGAATTTCTCAGAGACGTCATGGTGCTGGCCGCGGGAGCAGGAACCGACCTTCTGGGTGCCCCTCCGGCGGTGCGTGCACGGCTGGCAGCCGTTGCAGGACGCTGGCCACTGGACACCGTTTTGGTCACCCTCCAGCTCCTCTCGGAAGCCCGCTTGCGAATGCGGGGGAACTCGCAACCCAGGCTCTTGCTCGAACTGGCCATCTGTCGGGCTGCCCGGCTTGAAGACTTTACCGAACTGTCTGAGCTTCTTGCCCGAATTGACAATCCACAAGCCGCCGCCGGCGCAAACTCACGCGCACCATCCCCGTCCGTAAAAAAAAAACCTCTGAGCGCTCCTGACGAAGAACCTCGTCCCCCGGCCGGGATCCAGTCGGTGATGGCGATGCCGGCATCAAATACGCCGGCGAACCAACTCGACGGGCAAGAACCCCGAAGATCGACCGGCTCCTCAACAGACCCCCTGGAGCAGATCCGGCAGGTCTGGATGCAAATGGCGACCGAGTTTGGCGGCAAACTTGAAAATCATTTGCTCCGGTTCACGGCATTCCATCTGGCCGGGCCGGACCATCTCCAGGTTCAGGTCCCGCCGATGTACAACTTTTCGGCCGACGCCTGCGAATTACCGGAAAACCGGAGCAAGATCGAATCGGCCCTCAGAGCGGCGCTGGAACGGCCCCTCATTTTGGAATTTGAGCGACAAAGCCTGGCACAGCCCGTGGTCCGCCGTGAGTCGCCGTCTGCCAACAAATCTTTGAAACACAAGGATCTTGAGGAGGATAACCTGGTCCAGGATCTGATCAAACTTTTCGAAGCCAGGCCGATTCACGTCGAAGTGGAAGACGAAGCCGATCTCGGCTAATTCACGCCAGCTTTGCCTGTTGCCGTATAATGATTTGGTTCGGCGAATGCGTTTGAAACTGGACTCGATTTGAACCTGATAGCCGCTGGGAGATTCCTCACGTGCTTCCAAACTTTGGCGAACTCGGCAACCTTTTGAAAAATGCGGGCAAAATCAAGGAAGCCGTCGAGAAGGCCACCGAGGAACTCGGGAAAATTGAGGTGGAAGGATCCGCCGGCGGCGGCGTTGTCACCGCCCGGGCAAACGGTCGGCTTGAAATCCTTTCGGTTCGGATCGACCCAAAACTACTCACTGAATCGGATCAGGAACTGCTGGAAGACCTTGTGACCTCGGCCGTGAACCAAGCCCTGATCCGTGCCCGAGATCAGGCCGCAAGTTCGGTCCAAGGTGCCACCGCACCCTTCGGGTTTGGCGGCGACCTGAGCCGAATGTTCAAGTCCTGATGCCTCTGTTCTCCCTTCGACTTGCCACGGTGATTTCGACATGGCCACGGCTCCCCTTTCCAGCACATTGACCGGTGTCCTCGAACGACTCACCTGTGCGTTCGGCCGCTTACCAGGCATTGGCGCCAAATCCGCAGAGCGCCTGGCTCACCACATCCTCAAGTGTCCAGACGATGAGGCCCTCGCCTTGGCCCTGGCCATTCAGGAAGCCAAGGAACGGGTTCGCCACTGCCTGGTCTGTTTTCACCTGACCGAAATGGGGGAAACCCATTGCTCACTTTGCCGAGACTCGCGCCGAGATCAGGGACTGCTCTGCGTTGTAGAACAGCACCGTGACCTGCTGGCCCTGGAACGAACCAATTCCTTCTCAGGCGTTTACCACGTGCTGCTCGGTCGGCTCGCCCCACTCCAGGGAATTGGACCCGATCAGTTGACTCTAGAGCCCCTGGCGGAACGTGTGGCCTCTGGCCAGATTCGCGAAATTATCCTGGCCACCAACCCCAACCTTGAGGGCGATAGCACCGCGCTTCTGGTGGCCAAGCGGCTCGCCCCGTTTGAGATACCTATCACCAAGCTGGCCAGAGGTTTAGCCTCTGGCAGCCAGCTCGAATTTGCCAACAAGGAAATGCTCTCCGACGCGCTCGCTGGACGCTCAAAATTCTGAGCCCAACCCCCAGCATCTCGTCCCAACAACTTGACAAACCGGAAAACCCGGCATAAGATTTGCATAGCATTGCGAAGTCGATCAAAATGTCCAGTTCGTTGAGTTGCAAGTCCCTAGTGGGTTCCTGAATTATGCGGCTTGATACGTCTCAGCATATGCGGACGGATATGCGCCTGCGAATGGCGCCACGCATGATCCAGTCGATGGAAATATTGCAACTGCCAGCCATGGCACTGCAGGAACGTATTGATCAGGAGTTAATTGAGAATCCCCTGCTCGTGGATCTTCGAGACTCGCGGGTCACTCCGGAGTCTGGAGATGGCGACGGCTCGATGGGAGCATCGGCCAGCGATGGGGGCCAGACCGAGGCCGATTCGGTCCCGTTCGATGGCTATGACGAGTGGGCTGAAAGTTATGCGGAAGCACACAGGCCGAGTCGGGCTGCGCTAAGTGAACAGTCGGATCGCAAGCTGGAAGCCATGCAAAACATGGCGAGTCGGCCGCGCTCGTTTCATGACCTGCTTGTTGACCAGTTGAGCTTCTTTGACGTCGACCCAACCCGGCGGGCGCTGGCCGAGTACATCATTTACAACCTGGATGAGCACGGCTATCTGACCCTGGACCTGGCGGAAATTGCACGAGATTTTGGTGGCTCAGCCACCGTGGACGACGCCGAACAGGCCCTCTACCTGGTGCAAAAACTAGACCCACCAGGGGTTGGAGCGCGAAACCTGCAGGAATGCCTGGTCCTGCAACTCACGCCCGATGTCCCGCATCATGACATCCTGAAGATTTTGCTCACCCAGCACATTGATGACCTGCAACACAATCGGCTGCCTCAGATTGAGAAGAAGACCGGCATATCGATTGAGCGGATCAAGGATGCCCTGGAATCTCTGCGCAGGCTCGATCCACGTCCAGGCGGCCACGAAGACTCTGACCGCGCTCACTACGTGGTACCAGACCTGCTGGTTGAGCCGAACGACTCAGGCGGCTATGACGTTCGCTTGCTCGACGAGCACACACCCCAGCTTTCCATCTCTCGCCGCTACCAGAAACTGCTCAAAAGCAATACGGCCGACCCCGAGGCCCGCGCCTACATTCAAAAGAAGCTCCAGGCGGCTCGATGGCTGATTGAATCGGTAGAACAGCGTCGTTCCACCCTGCTCAAGGTGGCACGGTCGATCATCGACTATCAGACACAGTTCCTGGACAAGGGGCCCGAGTTCCTGGAACCACTGAAGATGCAGCAGATTGCCGACCAGGTTGGGGTGCACGTGACCACCGTCAGCCGCGCAGTGGACGACAAATGGGTGCAGACCCCACGCGGCAACTTCCCGCTCAAGCGGTTCTTCGGTGGCGGCACCAAGACTGCCGATGGCGAAGAAATGGCCTGGGATACGATCAAGCAGAAGCTGCTTGAAATTGTGGCCAAGGAAGATAAGAGCAATCCGATGTCCGATGAGGAGATCGTAGATGAGCTTGAGAAGCTGGGAATTCCTGTGGCCCGGCGTACCGTTAGCAAGTACCGCAAGGCCCTTAAAATCCCTTCCAGCCGCCAGCGCAAGGTTTTCTGACCCCTTACAAACCGAAGGAATCGGTTTCAAAACCGGGAGCGGCTTCGATTCCGTACGGTACCAGCCCCAGGTTTTGAAATGGATCCCAATGAGTATCAGGATCGGGTCCAGCCATGGTTGGCGGTTCCTGCGGAATCGACTTCAACGCCCCAGGAATCACGGCTTGCGGTAGACAACGGTGCGGCCAAAATGCTCAAGTTTGAAGGCATCGCTCACGCCATAGAGGCTTTCCGCCGCCCCAATCATGAGCAATCCTTTGGGATTCAGCGCGGAATAAAAGTTCTGGCAGAGCCGACGGCGTAAGGTCTCGTCGAAATAAATCAGAATATTTCGACAAAGAATCAGATCAAACGTGCCAAGGTCCGGCAGCGGGTGAACCAGATTGATCCGGCGGAATTCAACCATCCGGCGAATGGCCGGCTGGATCACCCAGGCTCCATCCTTGGGCTTCAGGTACTTCTCTCGTTGCTCTGCGCCTATGCCCCGCCCAAGCTCGGCGGCGGTGTATTGCCCATCACGCGCCACCGCCAGCGCCTGCTGAGAGATGTCGGTGGCCAGAATCGGGAAATCATCAATCGAAAGGCCACCCATAGGCCGAGCCGCCACAAAATCCGAGATCGTCATGGCCAGGCTATACGCTTCCTGACCGGTGGCCACGGCCGCACACCAGATGCGACACCGGGGGTAGGCCAGCCCCGTGCTCATCTTACGCTCAAAGAGTCGGGCCGCGAGTTCCGGAAGAATCGAGCGTTTCAACTCCTCGAACGGATGACTGTCTCGGTTGAAAGAAGTTTCCTTGGTCGTGATCGCCTCAACAATTTGATCCTGAATCGTTAACGAATTTGGCAGTTTGAGCCGTTCAACTAACGCCTCATAAGACGGCAGATGATTCTTGTGCAGTACCGGTTCAAGTCTCGACTTGATGAGATACTGCTTATCCGCAGCAATCACGATGCCACATAAGTCATGGACAATGCGACAGATGGCCAGGAACGCGTCGTGGCTTAACTGCATGGTTTAGCCCTGGTTGCAAGCAACTTCGCAACGGTAGTGCCAATCCGGCCGATGGGCAAAATCTCATCAACCTGGTTGGTGGCCGCCGCGGCACCAGGCATGCCCCATACCACGCTCGTTGCCTCATCTTGAGCAATCACATACGCACCATTGCGTTTGAGAGGCATCAAACCTTTCGCTCCGTCTGTGCCCATGCCCGTCAAGACAACCGCAACTACCGCATGGGGATAGATTGAAGCAATAGATCGAAAGAACACATCCACAGACGGCCGACACCCGTTCTCCGGCGGCAGATCATTCAGCCCAATCACTACCCGACCATCTTGCTTGCGAAGCACCATGTGGTGGCCTCCAGGCGCAACATAGATGGTACTGTTTTCCACAACGAGACCGTCTTGGGCCTCGACAACCCGAAAATCACACTTGCGGGCCAGACTCTCGGCAAAGTAACCGGTCATTCCAGGTGGAAGATGCTGGACGACGAAGATGGGACACTTGGATTGCCGGGTAATCTCTGGCAAAATCCGCGCAAGGGCCTCTGGTCCACCGGTGGAAGAGCCAATGGCAACCACGCTGTATCGACCAGAACGAGACGGTGTAGCGCAGACAACCGGCGGAGCCGTACGCGAAGAGGACGTAGCCTGCCCGACCTTCAACCGTTGCGAAAACAGGTTGATCTTCTCCAGTAGCAGTTGTTGCAACTGGGTCTGATTTTCCTTTTCATCTGGCCCATCAGGCTTAAGAATGAAATCAAACGCACCCCGCTGAAGCCCTTCAACAGTGGTGGCGGCTCCACGCGATGTCAGCGCACTCACAAGCAGCACGCCAATAGGTGGCATCCCGGTCCGACTCTGATTGATCTCCTGGATCTGACTGAGTGTCTCCAAGCCCCCTTGGCCAGGCATGTTGATATCCAAGGTCACCAGGTCAGGCGGCGATTCCCGGATGAACTCCACCGCCTTCTCACCACTCCAGACCGATCCCACCACACGAATATCGGTTCGACCTTCGAGCGCGTCTTGCATCGCCGCTCGGAAGATCCGAGAGTCATCCACAATCAGAAGTCGCAGAGGTGGTTCAGCACTCATGCGTTCGTAGCAACTTCAGTGCTCAGCTTGAAGCGACTGACCAGTTGCCGTAACTCCTTGCCAATCTGGTCCAGTTGCTCTGCCGATTCATTCACCATGGATGCCGAAGAATTGGTGGCTCGTGATGCATCGCTCACACCGTGAATGTCTGATGAGATCGCACCGGCTGCCTTGGCCGCTTCCGCAACGTTTCGAGAAACATTGGTTGCCCCATGGGCAGCCTCGGCAACGTTCCTGGACATGTCTCCAGCCGCCTTGGCCACCTCCGCAATTGAGCGAGCGATATCACCAACCCCCTTGTTCGCTTCACCCACATTCTGAGAAATCATACTCGCGGCACGCGTCTGTTTTTCGACCGACGTCGAAATTCGTACGGAAGAGGCGTTGATGTCTTTGATAATCTGAGAAACATTCTGGATCACATCAACCGCTTGTCGCGTATTGTTCTGAACCCCCTCAATCTTCCGCGCGATATCTTCGGCCGCCTTGGCCGACTGGTTGGCCAGCTCCTTGATTTCATGAGCCACCACCGCAAACCCTTTACCCGCCTCGCCCGCGGATGTCGCCTCAATGGTGGCGTTCAAGGCCAGCAGGTTCGTCTGAAGGGCAATCATCTTGATCGTCTCAGTCACCTTGCTGATCTCGGCACCAGATCGGTTTAGCAACTGAATTGTCTCGGTCGCCGAGTCTGCCATCCGGCTGGCGTCTCCAGCAACATTCGACCCTTCCCGCACGTCCTTGAGAACGTCTGCAAAAGAACTCGAAATTTCTTCGACGGCCCCGGACACCACACTGACGTTGGTGGAGGTTTGTTCAGCCGCCGACGAAATTGTCCCAACGTTGATACTCATCTCTTCGCTGGCGGAACTGATCGAGGCCACGTTCACGCTCATCTCTTCAGCCGCCGCGGCCATAGTGCTGATATTGGTTGACAGCTCTTCGGAAGCGGACGCCACGTTGGTGGCCTTGGAGGAAGCGATCGAACTTTGCGAGATCAACTGATTGGAAACACCCGTCAGATCGCCAGCCGATCCGCCCAGGCTCGCTGACACCTTCTGAATTTGAGACACAATCTTGGTGAGCGAATCCGCAAGGCTATTGGTGGCCTCCGAAAGCTGACCAACCTCATCTTCACTCTCCAGGTGGATCCGTTCACGCAGATCGCCGTTTGCCATGGATTGCGACAAGCGACAAACCTGGGTGATCGGGCCTGTAATCGAGCGGGTAACCAGCGTGGCCAGCAACCCTCCCAAAGCAAGACCGCCAAGAGTTGAAGCTCCAATCCACCACAACGCGTTATGGTAGGTCGCTTCACTCAGATCACGACCAGCGGTTCCTTCAGTGATGAGAAGCTTATCCAAGGCCTGGATCTCGTTAACCGTTTCATCACCGGCAATCTTGGATTCGTTCAACGAGAGTCCAATGCTGCGATTGGTGGTATCCAGTCTGGACAGCCGAATGATGTTTGAATAGGCAGATTTAATTTCACTGAGCGCGGCATTGGGGGCGATCAGACTTGTGAGATTGCCCCCAGACGCAATCGGAATTCCATTCTGAATGCTCGTCTGAAGCACGGCAATTTTCTGCTCCTGAGCGTCCATCTGCTCTTTGCTGGAAGATTCAATATGTTTCATCGTTTCCGGATACAGATCGAGCAGAGCAGAGTTAATGGCATAGAGAGATTTGAGACGCTCAGACCTTTCTGGCGTAGCATCATTCATGCTCAAAACTTCATCGAGCCATCTCTGGAAATACTCGGACAAAATCTTGACCTGACGCGCAACATCACTTTCCAGAATTTTCTTGGATTTGATATTGGAATTCTGTACCGATAATTCAAGCGTCTCAGTATTGACCTTCGCAAAATTATCGTAGGCCTTGGAGAGTGCGTCCATTGTGGTCCCCTGCCCCTCAACTCGGTCTTCCGTGGTGAGGTCCTTCAGTTGGTCCAAAGATTTTCGGGCTTCCCCCATCAGGGTTCGAGAGAGCGCAGCAAATGACTTGGCCGCCTCATCTTCAGTGTTCAGGATCGAATTTTTTTGCGCCCGGATGGTTGCCAGAAACTTGACATGAAAGGTTGAGAGCAGGTCCCGCTTCGCAATCGTCCGATTCACCAGATGCTGAACCTGCCCATTGACGATTGAGAGCCGATTCCAGGCCACATACGCCACAAGCAAGGTGGTGGTAATCAGGATCAGAGTCAGTAACAGCATCTTCCGTGCAAGACTGAGATTTTTCACGTATCAAGACTCCGATGAGGCGGCGTTGGGAACCAGTAGATCAGGCGATGGCGCTAAGTTGCTGTTCAACCACGGCAAGAAAACGCCGGGGATTGAGGATGACCAGAAGTTCGTCGGCGAGTTTTCCCAGAGATTCGATCAGATCCAGTCGTCCGATATGAGCTGCGGTGAGCTCTGGGCTGTTTCGAGAGAATTCCGCTTCGTTGACGACAACACTGTGGATTTCCGAGATCTGGTCCACCACCACGCCAAAGGCTGGTCCAACCGTGGGTTTGAAAAGCACCAATCGGCTCTCCGAACTCATTTTGGCGTCGGGCATGGCCAGTAACGTGCGTAGATCGAGCGCCAGGTAGATGTGCCCACGAATATTCACAAGGCCCAGAACTTCAGCCGGAGCATGCGCAATCCGGGTGAACGCGGTCTCAGCCGTCACCTCTTTAACATCGAGCAGATCGACCCCAAAAAGGCGACCATCCACCCGAAACGTACAGAACAATCGCTCGTTATCCATCAATGCCTCAGTGAACCTCTTGGTCCAGCAGACTGTTCACCTTGCGTACCAACCGGTCATGGTCAAGCTTGACCTCATACGCGTTGAAACCACACTCTTTGGCCTTGTTCTCATACGAAACACCGCTGAGCGATGTCAGCGCCAGCATGGGCGTTTTGATGCCTCGCCGCCGCGCCTCTCGCGCAAAGTCCCAACCGTCCATCACGGGCATTTCAATATCCGAAACAATCAGATCAAACGTCGGGCTGGTTGCAATTTTCTCAAGGGCATCCTGGCCATCCACGGCCGTCTCAATCTCATGCCCCTGCTCAACAAAATAACGTTTGACAACTTCTCGAAAGAACGGAGTGTCATCCACCAGTAAAAGTCGTCGTGACTTCCGGGTGACCAGGCCAGATTCCAACGGAAGCGGGACGGGCTTCCCAGACAGCTTGGCCGTGAGCGTGTGCAAGTCCAGGAACAGCGTTAAACGCCCTCGTACCACCGCCGAACCAAGAATTCCCCGTTCTTGCTCGGAATGCTCCTGCAACTCCACCGACAAGAGTTCCGTATCAATGATGTGCGAGACCAGAATGGCAATCGTCTGATTACCAAACTTGGGTAAAATCAAAGAAAGCTGGTCGGACGGCTCGGACCGCGTTTCATCGGGCACGGAAACGTTCAGCAGCCGGTCCAGACGTAACACCCGGATCGAAACACCATCGACCGTCACAAACTCTTGCGCACCAACACGCTCAATGCTACCCCGGCGGATCATCTCGATGCGACGAATCTGGAGCAAAGGCAGGGCGAACTGCTCTTGTGGACCGTTCTCAAACAGCAGGACCCGGTGAGCCTGTGCCGCCTTGCGGGCATCAATCGCCTTGGACGACGTTTCAATGGCAGATTCAAAACCAAGCCGCGCGTGTTCCACAATTCCCTGAACATCGGCGATCAGCGCAACCCGACCATCTCCCATGATGGTCGCACCCGTGAAGATTCCGACCCGCTTGACCGTAGGATGCAGCGGCTTCACCACAATCTCTTCGGTACCACGAACTTCATCCACCACTAAGCCAAACCGGCGTCCAAGCACTCGAAGTACAAGGATGTACTGAATGCTGGCCGGCTCACCCGTGGCTTTTTGCCTGCCAAGGATTTTGGCTTTGGTCTCCGGGTCAAATGGCTCGTTTTGCGCAAGCACATCACTCAGACGGATGATGGGCAACAGACGATCGCGTAACCGATACACCTCGGTGTCATAGGCATATTCAATGCGCCCGTTCATGCCGGGGTGCAGGCATACGGCTTCTTCAAGCTCTCTTTGAGGAATGGCGAATCGCTCGCCGTTCACGGCCACAATGAGGCACGGAATGATTGCCAGCGTGAGCGGCATCCGCAGAATCATTGCCGTGCCCATGCCCGGCACCGAGTCAATGACCAGCGATCCTTCCAGCAACTCGATGTTGGTCTTCACCACATCCATGCCGACCCCACGCCCAGAAACCTCCGTTACCTGGCTCGCGGTTGAAAAGCCTGGAAGTAGAATCAGCCCCAGCAATTCCCGAGGTGACATTCGATCGAGTTCGGCCTCGGTCTTCAACCGCATCCCCAGGGCCTTGGTCCGAACCGCCTGAGCGTTGATCCCGCGACCATCGTCTCGAATCTCGATGCGAACCTGACCGTCTTCATGGGTGGCCGAAAGCGTGATCTGCCCCGTGGAAGACTTTCCTTTGGCAACCCGGTCATCGGGCATCTCGATCCCGTGATCAATACTGTTACGCACCAGGTGCGTGAGCGGATCCGAAAGTTGTTCGAGGATCGTCTTGTCGAGTTCAACTTCCTTACCGACGATGACAATCTCAACCTGCTTACCAAGTTGCCTGCCCAGGTCTCTGACCACGCGGGGAAACTTACCAAAGAGGTTCCCGATCGGCTGCATGCGGGTGCGCAGAACGGTTTCCTGGAGCGCAGAGGTCACCGCATCCAATCGCTGCATGATCGGCCGCAAGGGGCCGTCGTCCTGATCAAACGCCAGCAATGACTGATTGCGGATGAGCGTGAGTTCGCCCGTGAGCGTCATCAGGCGATCCAGTAATTCCACGCCTATGCGCAGTGATGAGGTCTTCTCCCCTTCCACAACGGCCGGCGGCTTGGCAGGCTGGCTCAGTGCCGGAGTTCGCTCAATGGCTGGCTCAGACTGGCGAACCGAGGGCAATGCAACCGGAACCTGAACAGGGGCGAGTTGCCGGGGCGTTTCACGCTCGATTTTGGCCCCTGGCAAGCCAAGCAATGGCGCGACCTCGTCGGGAGTTCGTACCGTCATGAGCCGGCCAAGCAAAAACACCGGACCTACAGGCAGACAAAACGAGAGATCACAGTCGCCAACCTTGATCACCGGATTTTCAAGCGTTCCCAGCCCCTCAATGGCGGCCAGCAACCGGGCCAGGCTCTTGCCGCTGGACGCAATCCAGTGAGCCACATCTATAGAGAGCGGGAAACCCCGGTGAAATGCAGGCCCAAGGGCTGTGATCGGCAGATCGAGAAGTTGAGAGATCTCTGGCTCAGACAAGGCGGAAGCAACATGGGCCCGCAAGGAGATCGATCCCTGAGGCAATTCCGTAGCCAGGTCGGCTGGAGCCAGGTCAATTGATGAGGAATGGATGACCCCGCAGCGTTCCAAACTCTCAAAAAAATGGACCAGGCGACTGGATCGCCGGCGATCCACCTCTCTTAAATCCATCACCCAGGGAACAACCACCGGCACCGCATCACTCTCAACCTTCTGCAAATCGTTGAGAATCGCTCCAAGATCAACACGCTCGCTATTTTCCAGATCGTCGATCAGGGAGGCGAGCCGGTCCTTGGCCGCCAGAAGCCGTTCAATGGCCTGCGCAGAGACCGGAAGTCCCCGATCACGAATCGACTCCAAGGCATTTTCCATGGAGTTTGCGAGTGTTCGGATTGTGGAAAAACCCAGAAATCCTGCATCGCCCTTGATGGAATGAACAATCCGGAAACAGCGGTCGATCCCGTCTCGATCCGCCTCCGAATGATCGCTTTTTTCCAGCGAGAGCAGAACTTGTTCGAGTCCGGACAGTTGCTCGCGAGCCTGCATCACAAATTCGTCGGCCCGAGATTCCATGGGTACTCAGCCTTTCGCAAGCCATCGGGAACGCAGACCATAAGGCTCCGCGAGTCCAGTCACCCGAAAAACCGTCTCCATCTCGGACGAAAGTCCCTCAATCCCAAGCGTGGCCCGACTACGCAGGGCAAGATGAGATGGGACCGCAGCCAGCAGGGCAAGCCCTTGTACGTCCAAGTCGCGGGTCTCTTTCAGATCGAGCCGGATCGAAACAGCCTGCTGATCAACGGCACTCAAAATCTGGAGCCGAACCACCTCAGCCGCCAGCGAGTCCAAAATTGAGGGAACGGAAATGACCACATCTCCAACCCTGGCATCCGCTTGAGCCGGCAAAGCCACGGCCTGCGATGGGGTTCTACCTGCCGAAACTGGGTCGGGAGTGGCAGCCAAGCCACTGCTGGTTACTGGCCTAGTCGGTTCGGCCGCCGGTTTCCGTGTTCCGCTCAAAACGGCTTGCAGATCTGAGACGGCCTCATCGACCTGGACGGCAAATAGCTCAACAAGGTCTGCCGCCGGATCTCGCGTTGCCTCGGAAATCCGGCCCAACAAATCCACCCCCCGCAGGAGCACATCCACATCTCCGGGTGTCAGGGTGATCGTTCCCTTTTGAGCCGCTACAAAACAATCTTCCATGACATGCGCAACATTGACGGCAGGATCCACTCCAACGATCCGGGCCGCACCCTTGATCGAGTGAGCGGCACGCATCATCTCGTCAACCCGCGAGGTATCGCTGGGGTTTCGCTCCAGCCCCAGCAGCGCGTTGCTCAGGGTCTCCGAGTGAGTCTCAACCTCGCCACGGAACAACTCGATCAGGGAAAAGTCTTCGAGGCCTGTTCCACTGCTCATGTTTCACACTCATCCGTTCAGAAATCGTCAGGATCACGGCGTTCGACCCAGATCCAGGTCAACCTCAAGCGAATCCATTCGTCGAAACCCACGAAAACCCGGTCCAATCAGGCCAAGACAACGACTTGCCCTGGAAACGCGTTTCAACCCTGGGTGTTCGACCTCAAGTTCGATTCCCCGGCTGTTCTCACAGGCAGCGTCCCTGAATCCGATCGAGCTCCGTTGCATCAGGAACGCGATTCAACCTTTCAAAAATCTAAAACTCAGGGTGCCTGCACAAAGTCATTCCTGGCGGTCGGCCAAGGACCTCATCCTGTACAGACTGAGCGGCTTGAACCCACGCCGCCACTGAGGGTGAGACCGACTCAGATTTCTCAGCCAACTCGTAATTCTACAAGGCAAATTCAAGATAGCAACCACATTCAACCCAATCTACCCGTTTTATCCAGATTCATAAACCTGAAAACTTGGTCCCGGCCCAACGACGATCCGAAGGCCGTATAGGCCATCAATCCCGAACAGCTGTCATGATCAAAGGCGGCGAAGGGTCGAAACCGATCCGCGATTTCCTCAAACGCGGATTCCGAAGTCGAGAGCCAATGGGCAAGGCCGGCATGGTCGGTCTTTGGAACGAAACACGCGCCATGGAAGATCTCACGATACCCGACCGAGCATTTTTACATTCCAAGAAACGCTGTGAACTCCCGTCATCGAATCAAGCCTCGCCGTTTCAGCGCAAGAGCACGGAATCACGTTGAGCGTCACACGCCATCACACCGCTGGCTTGCAGAGACACGCATCCAAAGGTAACCAAAGCACACCAACCGATCGTTTCAAGCATCATTCAAATAACATGCAAATAGCTTTTAACACATTCCAGAATATGACCTATAAAAATTTGAACGGATAGGTTGCGTCTTCAGTTTGATACAGGTCCAACGGGGTGCGAGATTGGCCACCCGTTGGAAGCCGCACTGCCCATGATGCTGGGGAGGTTGGTTCGGGATTGACGGAGTCAACGGTTTTGGCTCTGAAAAACGTGCCCGACATCCCGTTCAGGGCACTCCAGACCGGTTTAGCCATTTTGTTAATAGGATCACATTTTTCGTACTTCCTGAGGATGACCATGCCTGAGCCAAAGCCGAGCAAAAGACGACGTCCTAGTTTGGAACGACTGGAAAAGCTGATTCTCTTGAGCGCTGTACCGGGTGGTACTCCCGATTACTTCGGGGGAACTCCGAACTGGGCCTACAGTCCACAACCGGTTGTCACGACCGATACAATCACCGGAGCGACGACGATTCAGGGGGGGATCGCAAAGTTTGTGGATGCCCTGCCAGGCGTGGGAAGTAGCCATGCCAATCAGATTGGCCAGTACATTTCGGTTGCGATCCCAGACACCACGAGCTTTCCGGGCTGTGACTATTATGAAATTGCAGCGGTCCAGTTTACGGAGCGCCTGAGTAGCAGCCTGAATCCAACGACGTTGCGGGGCTATGTGCAGATTGAAACGCCATCCAACGTGGCCGCTAGCCGGCATGTGGCGCTGATGTATCCGGATGGATCTCCGATTCTGAACACCAGCGGACAGCAGGTGTATGCAGTCGATCCGCCGATGTTCCTGGGTGCTGAGATTGTGGCCCAGAGTAACCGGCCTGTGCGAGTGAAGTTTGATAATTATCTGCCTACCGGAGTTGCAGGTGATTTGTTCCTGCCGGTGGACAGCACCACTCAGGGGGCAGGCTCAGGGCCTGGCACGTCAACCACCCCGTCCACAGTGCAGGTGATTTCGGCCGACCGAGTCGGATCATCGGGGACGGCGATCGAAGTGGCCACCGCATCTCCGAACGGATTCAATGTCGGTGATTTGATCAATTTCAGCGGAATGGAGCCAGTTGATTATGTTGGCAACTTCCGCGTGACATCGGTGATCGACTCAACCCATTTTCAGGTGAGCATTAATGAGTACCCAGATACGCCGGCGTTCACGCTGGGGATGGTAGGAGAAGCCTACACCCAGAACCGGGTTGGTATCCACCTGCATGGCGGAGTCACACCTTGGATTAGTGACGGCACAGCGAACCAATGGATCACGCCGGCGAATGAAACCGTCACTTATCCCACGGGCGTAAGTACGGTGAACGTTCCCGATATGGTCGATCCAGGGCCAGGCTCAGAAACGTTTTACTATACCAATCAGCAATCCGCTCGGCTGATGTTCTATCACGATCACTCACTCGGCATCACGCGATTGAACGTGTATGCAGGCCTTGAGTCCGGCTATCTGCTCACCGACGCCGTGGAACAAAACCTGATCAACGCAGGGATACTCCCGGACAATGGCACGGTTCTGGTACTGCAGGACAAAACATTTATTGACCCAAAGACCGTTCTGACCACAGACCCGACCTGGCCGATTGCACTGCAAATGGGGAATTCGGACCTCTGGACACCGCATGTGTGGATGACCAACCAAAATCCCAATTCGCTGAATGGAGCCAATGATTACGGTCGTTGGGATTATGGTCCTTGGTTCTGGCCACCGTGGGTTACGACATACAACCAAATTCAAGGTGCCGGCGGGCTAACTATCACCGATCCAGGTCGCGGCTATACCATGCCCCCCACGATTACGATCACCGCCGCGCCTGGAGATTCAGGGGTAGGCGCTCGCGCCACCGCCACCATTGATCCCAGCACCGGGGAAGTCACCGAGATCACGCTCGACTACCCAGGCACGGGATACCAGTTACCACCAACCATTACGATCACACCAGCTAAGGGTGACTCCGGGACCGGTGCAACGGCCACATCGAGCACCTGGTACTACCCCAACATTCCCAACATCTCACAAACGATGGAGGCCTATCAAGATACAGCGATGGTAAACGGAACCGCGTATCCTTACGTGAACGTCGATCCGAAAACCTACCGATATCAATTATTGAATGGATCCGACGATCGAATGTTGAATCTGCAGATGTATACATCCAGCAGTATTCTGAACACCGTGACCATCACCCACCCTGGAAGCGGTTATATTTCGCCCCCGCTGGTCACCATTACCGCGGCTCCAGGTGATAGCACGGGCCTGGGTGCCACGGCCATGGCGAACATTGACACCAGCACTGGTGCGGTTACTGACATCTCCATTGTCACGGTGGGAAGTGGCTATACGCTGCCACCCATCATCACATTCTCAGCCTCTCCCACCGGCGATACGGCCATTGCCACAGCCACAATTTACTCGGGCCAAACCGAGGTCGGAATGGTTCCCGCCGTACAAGGGTTCATGCAATTCCCAGCGGCATGGACCGTTCAGACCCTGGGCCAGGTGGGTGACATCCTCGATAGTCGGCTCGGTGGCGTTCCAGACCCACGCACCCTTGGTCCCGCCTTTATTCAGATTGGAAATGAAGGTGGGTTCTTGCCCATACCGGTGGTCATTAACAGTACACCGATCGGATTCGAACGGAACCCCAAGAATATTGTCATCGGCAATGTGTCACAGCACGGGCTGTTAATTGGTCCCGCAGAACGCGCCGACGTATTGATTGATTTTTCGAAGTACGCCGGTAAAACCGTGATTCTCTATAATGATGCCCCGGCTGGCTTTCCGGCGGCGGACTCCCGGGTTGACTATTTCAGCAACGATTCCAACCAGACCTCCACGGGTGGCACCGTATCAACTCTGCCCGGCTATGGACCGAACACGCGTACGTTCATGGTCTTTCATGTCGGAGGCGGCACGTCTCAGCCCTACAATCTGCCAGCGCTCATGAGCGCGTTCACAACCACGGCTACCAGTACGGGCGTGTTCAAGGCCGACCAGATGCCACCAATCGTACCAAGCTCCCAATACAATACTGCCTATGGAACGTCTTTCCCGGTAGGTCCCAAGGGAGTCTACAGCAAAATTGCAGATACTCAGATGACCTTCTACCCCGTGGATCTGACGCAAGCCAATTCCCTGTCCACCACGCCCGTCACAATTAATATGCAGCCAAAGGCAATCCAGGAAACCTTTGAGTCAAGCTACGGCCGAATGATGGCGAATTTGGGTGTAGAGATACCCAACACGAATGGCACGAATCAGACGACGATCTCCTACACGATTCAGGACCCAGCCACGGAGATCATTGACGGGGTGCCGATGACCCGGGTCACTGCCAATGATGGCACGCAGTTATGGAAGATCACGCATAATGGAGTCGATACTCACACCATCCACTTCCACCTGTTCAATGTCCAGGTGGTGAACCGCGTGGCCTGGGATGGACAGGTTCGGGCACCTGATGCCAACGAACTTGGGTGGAAAGAAACCGTGCGGATGAATCCACTTGAAGATTGCATTGTAGCGATCAAGGCGGTGGCCCCGCAGCTACCTTTTGGTCTCCCTGATAGTATTCATGCCCTGGATCCCACTCAGCCGATTGGGGCCAGCATGGGATTTGCTAATATCACACCCAACGGAACGCCGGTGACCGTCACGAACCAGATCGTGAATTTTGGCTGGGAGTATATGTGGCACTGCCATGTTCTTAGCCATGAAGAAATGATGATGATGCGACCGATTGATGTTCTTGTCCCACAGGTATTGCCAGTCGCGCCCACGTTATCCAGTCCACTTCCACCCACGTCAACCGGCGTTGTGCAACTTTCCTGGCAAGATGGTACGCCCGCACAATCTCCCGCCACCATGGGCAATCTGGCCAACGAAATCGGATTCCGAATCGAGCGCGCACCGTACCAGGTATCCACAGGAGGGATTGGAGCATATTCGGTCATTGGAACGACTTTGGCGAACTCAACCAGCTACACGGATACCACAGGTCTGCCTGGCCAGTTGTACTACTATCGTGTGGTTGCGTATAACGCCAAGGGAGATGCCAGCTCCAACGTGGTAGGAACAGCCGTTAATGCCACTGTGACTCAGGTTTCTACGCCAAACCCCACCGGATTCTACAACACGGGCAAAGCGATCACCGTTCAAGTTATGTTCAATAATAGCGAGTCTGTCACGGGACTCCCGCAATTGAAGCTCAGTAATGGTGCCGTCGCCAATTACTCCGGAGGAAGCGGAACCAACGTTCTGTCTTTCACCTGGATCGTCACCTCTGGATTCGACCTTTCACAACTCGACATTCGCGACATCAACGCGCTGGAATTGAATGGCGGTTCGATCGCGGGTACAAATACGCACCTTCCCGCGATACTGACTTTGCCAGCCCTGCAATCGGCTGCAGACCTGCTGTTTGGCAAGAAGATTGGAATTGACACCGTGGCTCCTATCCTGCAGCCACTCAGCAATCTCACTTCACCACTGACAGACCTTACGGGCGCAGTTGTCTCATTCGCAGCAAACGCATCGGACGCTTTGAGTGGAATTGCCTCCATTAGCTTCAGCCCCCCTTCCGGTAGTCACTTCGCTGTTGGCACCACAACGGTAACCTGTTCGGCCGCCGACAATGCCGGCAATACGACAACCTCGACCTTCACTGTGACCGTGGCAAATGCTGGCATCATCGGCTCTGAACTTGTGGTCGTGGGAACCTCGGCCAGTGACATCATTCGGATTGATACAAAGAACCCGGCGGCAACCACGGTCACCGTCAACGGCATATCGGCGGTGGGTTCGCCCTTCGGGCTTCCAGCCAGCGATACCCTACATGTTTACGGAATTGCTGGCGATGACACCATCTCCATCCAGGGAGCGGTGCCTGGAATTCTGGATGGCGGCCTGGGCGCAACCACCTTTGAACTCACGGGCTGGAATACAAGTGCAGGTTCCGTGATTGGCTCTGGATTCGCCAAGCTCTCTGATATCGGCGATTCCAATTTTACACTCACGGATCAAGCACTGATCACAGTCAATCAGTCTATCAAACTTTCAGGAATTGCCGTTGCCAACTTGACCGGCGGCATCAGCGCCAATAGCCTCACGCTCACAGGTTGGACAGGTTCCGCCAACCTGACCGGTGGAGGCGGCGTGGATACGATCATTGATTCCAGAGACTCCAATTTCAACCTGACCGATACCGCCTTGACTGTCGGCTCCCAGGTCATTTCCCTCTCCGGCATCGGCGTTGCTAACTTGACCGGCGGCATCAGCGCCAATACCTTCACTCTCACAGGTTGGACTGGGGCCGCCGCGCTGATCGGCGGCGGCGGTAGTGATACCCTGGTTGATTCCAGAGACTCGAATTTCAACCTGACCGATACCGCCTTGACTGTCGGCTCCCAGGTCATTTCCCTCTCCGGCATCGGCATTGCCAACTTGTCTGGCGGCATTAGCGCCAACACCTTCACTCTCACCGGTTGGACTGGGGCCGCCGCGCTGATCGGCGGCGGCGGTAGTGATACCCTGGTTGATTCCAGCAATTCCAATTTCAAGCTCGGAGATACTCTGCTCGCGATCAATACGCAAAAGATCACGCTGTCTGGGATCGGGATTGCCAACCTGACCGGCGGAGCCGGCAATAATTCGTTTGACGTCTCCGGGTGGACTGGTCGCGGTAGCCTGTCCGGCAACGGCGGAGCCGATACCCTTGTTGCAACGAAAGACACCAGTTTCACCCTTGATAACACCACGCTCAGCACAACCGATGGGATGACTCTCGCCCTCTTGAATATTGGCAGAGCCAACCTGACCGGTGGGACTGAAAGTGACAGCTTTACGGTAAGCAACTGGACTGGCCAGGGTAGTCTGACTGGAGGCGGAGGTAACGATTCGGTAATTGCAACGAAGAATGCGAATCTGACTTTATCCAACTCCGTGCTTTCAGGTTCAGACGGGCTCAATCTGACCCTCACAGGCATTTCTTCCGACACGCTCACGGTCTCCACAACCAACACGGCCCGCACCATCAACGCCACAGGGTTTTCAGGCGCATCCAATCTAGCTGGCACCGGATCCGCTTTGGTTACACTGCAGGGCGGACCAGGAAATGACGTTTTCAACCTTTCTAACGCTACTGGTCGAGCAACCCTGAGCGGAGGGGGTGGCATAGACACTCTCTCCGCCACCAAGAACTCAAGTTTTACACTCACGAATTCGTCCCTCAGTTCCACCGACGGTTTGAGCGCCAGCTTGACGGCAATTGCATCTGCAAACCTGACTGGTGGAGCCAACAATAACACCTTCAACGTTTCTGGGTGGACCGGGGGTGGCATACTCAGCGGAGGCGGCGGAGCAGATACGCTTACCGTTACCAAGAATGTGAACTTTGTCCTGACGAATACATCACTCAGAACGAGTGATGGCAGCAATCTGCAACTCGCTGCCATTGGTCGGGCAAACCTGACGGGTGGTACGAACAGCAATAACTTTGATCTTTCAGGCTGGTCAGGGGCCGGTACCATCACCGGCGGCGGTGGGGTTGATAGCTTGACCGCGATCAAGGATGCAAACTTCAACCTGGGAAATACATCGCTCACTTCCACAGACGGCCTGAACCTGGTCTTGGCAGAGATCGGCACCGCAAATCTCGCGGGTGGACCAGGCAATAACAGCTTCACAATTTCTACCTGGACAGGGGCTGGCAGTTTGACTGGTGGTGGCGGGTCGGATGCGGTGATTGCAACTAAAAATGCAGACATCACGCTCACCAATGCTTCCTTGACGATGTCTGATGGAACGAATTTGGCGCTGACTGGGATTTCCCTGGATACGCTTACCCTGAACAATCCCCAGGCGAACTCTCGCGTGATTGATGCGTCGGTCTTCAGCGGAGTTTCAACACTGGTTGCAACGGGCGCGGGCCAGGCCAAGCTGATTGCTGGGCCTGGCAACGATACGCTGGCCGTCACGGGCTCAGGTGCGGCCGTCATGGTGGGCAACGCCGGCGACGACACCATGACCGCGCGTGGCAACGGCCGCGTGATCGAAATTGGGGGAATGGGAACCGATACACTCAGCAGCACAGCCGGGTCGTCTGGTACTGGGCAAACGATCCAGATCGGCGGTTCGACAATCTATGATCTCAATCTGGTAGCACTGGATGCTCTGCTTTCAGCATGGTCCTCGGGGAATACATTCACGCAGCGGACCACCGCTCTCACATCCGGATCCGGAGTCACAGGTGGATACAAATTTGACGGCACCACAATCATCGACGATCTGGCAGTGAACAGTTTGACCAACTCGGCACCGAGCAACGCGGGCCAGAATTGGTTCCTGGTTCGTGCCCGAGACAAGGTCACCAAGCGAGTCAATGACCTGAGAACCAATCTCTGACCCCAACCATCTTGAAACCAGCACGAACAAAGCCCGCCTGATACCGGGCGGGCTTTGTTCATTCCACATACATGAGACGCGTGGGACTCGGTGGCCTGACCGCGTATCTCAATGCCTAGAAACAAGCCCCAGAGATAGTGGAGGCCGTCTAACCTGCAAATGCAACCGAATCGTAAATCACTAGAGCAGTGATCAAGTTCCATGATGTGAACTTGAGATAAGCCAATGGGTATGTATGCGCTGGAGTCAAGAATGAGCGTCAACGAATTCCAGCAATCGGCCAAAGATTACAAGGATCAATCAGCAACCACAAGCCAGTTCGGTGGATTCATTCCCGTGAAACACGGCGTTGGACTTGAGCCTCGACCAATCTTTTTGGTGCTGACGGCCCAGTGAGAACTGCAGGAGGACGAGCCTCAGAACGATCTTCGAACCACATAGCGTGCCAGATTCATCAAGATTTCTCGGGCCGGTGACGGTGGCAGCGAGGCCGCCCGAGCCCGGGCAGAATCGGCAAATTCTTCCGCCTTTTGCCAGGCATAGTCCAGGGAACCGGAGGCTTCAAGCAGTGACCGAAGCGTATGTCTGACTCCATCACTTCCATCGGCAACAAGTGCACGAATTCGTCGCACTTCGTCGGGTGAACCGTTTTCCAGCAAGTGAATGAGCGGAAGCGTGAGTTTTTGCTTTTCCAGATCGGTGCCGAGCGTTTTGCCAGACGTCTTTTCATCACCCAGCAAGTCGAGCACGTCGTCGGCAATCTGGAAAGCCACACCGAGATCACGCCCATAGGCTTCCATGGCCGCGACCTTTACTTCACTTGCGCCGGCAAAATGTGCCCCCAGGCGACACGCGACCGCCGTCAGTACGGCAGTCTTTCCTTCGATGATCTCGAAGTATGAAGATTCATCCAGATCAAGATTTCCGCGATGATGCACCTGCATCATCTCTCCCTCGCAAACCAGATTGGTGGCATGGCCAATCCAGCGACAGGCCAAAGTGGTTTCCAGTGACGCCGCCAGATGGAAGGCATGCGTAAACAGATAATCGCCCAGCAAGACGGCCGTTTCATTTCCCCAGGCTGCGTTCACGGTTTGCGAATGCCGGCGCACCTGAGACTCGTCCAGAATATCATCATGAACCAGAGTGGCCGTATGGATCATCTCCACAACGGCAGCAAGGATATGGTGAGAAGGTGACACCCCACCACAAGCCTGAGCTGTCAAAAACAGCAAAGCTGGACGCAATTGTTTGCCACGAAGCGAAACCGCGTGGTCAACCAGAGTCTGTACGAACTCATAGCGACTACCGAGTTCCTCAGCAAAAATCTTCTCAGAGATCTGAAGGTCTCGACCAATCGGCCCATACAGGGCATTGAGCCGAAGCTTGGACTCTTCCGCCGACGGCAACAATGTGCTGCTCACCATGATTTCCCCCCCTGCTTACCTGGGTTGATTGAAACCCCGGTGGTCAGGACTGATTCTCGGTAGACTCCCCACGGCGGTAATCACCGCTTTGCCCACCAGACTTTTCTTCAAGGCGAACCTGCTCAATGACCATGGAACGATCGATGGCCTTGCACATGTCGTAAATTGTTAGACAGGAGACGCTCACCGCAGTCAGCGCCTCCATCTCAATTCCTGTGCGACCCGTGTTCCGCACCTCAGACTCGACTCGCACCCGATCGTGACCGAAGGCCTCGATTTGGATGGAAATCGCGTCAATTCCCAGAGGATGACAGAGCGGGATCAGCTCGCCAGTTCGCTTGGCAGCCATGATGCCCGCAAGCCTCGCCACTCCAAAAACGTCCCCTTTACCAAGTTGACCAGCCCGAATCTGCTCAAGCGTTCCTGGCAGCATTCGAACCAACCCAGAAGCTTTCGCAACACGAACGGTGGCCGGCTTGGCCGAAACATCGACCATGCGACTGGCACCAGACTCGTCAAAATGGGTCAATTCGGGCATTTGGCACCAAGATTCAATTCGTTCTGAAATGATTGTAGACCTTTCAGGGCCCATCATCAATTTCACTCCGATGTTTTTCCATCGGATCGCTTCCAGATTCCGGACAGCCAGACTCCGTGGATGGTTCTCAGGTAGATGGGAGGATTCTCATTCAGGAATTTCGGAAGCTCCTCAGGCCAATAGGCGGTGCGGCGGTCGATCACCAGCCAGTCCGAACGGTTCCGCTGCTCCTGATCCTGAATAATGATTTCTTTTCTGAACAACGGGCGAGTGGTCGCAAAGATCCCCTGGTTGGGTGCAAGCGTGGGCACGCGGGCAACCGTGGCTCCCCGGGGAGCTAGCTCCGCTAACCGATCGAGCAACCTATCGTCCACGGCATCACCCCAGTACGTCAGCTCCAACCCCAGACGTTCAGCGCCGGGCAACCCACCCACCAGCAGATTGAAATAACTGAGCTGGAACGGGTGATACGTGATCAATCCAACGCCTTGAATGATCAGGACCCCGGCCAGAATTGCCCGAGCCCAGGAAACGCGAAGTCGATCCCAAAGGGACGCAAATCCCAGGCCGGCAAGAATCGCCAGCAGCGGAAAAACCGGAAGGTACAAACGCTCACCGTCGTACACCGGCACCTTGGTACTGAACAGGATCAGCCAAAACCCGATCGCCAAGAGTAGGGCCATTGGTCTCGGATCGAAGGCTCGCGTTTGCAGGCTCCTGACACCCCCGACCAGGCCCAGCAGCAAAACCCCAATCGGCACCGTGACTGCTGAATAAAACCAGGGATAGTGCCAGGGTATCTCCATATCTTGATAGACTTTGCCAAAATAAAGTACCCGGATTGGCAAGCGGGCAACCCCGGTACGAAAGAAATCTCCCAGACGACCTACCGGATCGATCCAGAGCCAAGGCCATCCTATAAAGAAGAGCAACACAGCCACCAGCATGGCAAGCGCCAGGTAAAGCGTTGTGGCCCAGCCCGGTCGGCGAACCAGAAGCCAGATCAGGATTGCCGGAAAGAGGAGCCAACCATGAAGCTTGGTCAGCAGGGCGAGTGCGGTGAGACCTGTTGCCCCGGCCCAGGATTTCCAGGACCGAACCTCGCAGGCGTTCACCTGCGCCAGAAAGGCGGATGTCCAGGTCAGGGCCACGAACGTGTCTAACACCGCCAGATGGGCATGGGCGAACAGCCTGGGCATGAACAGCAGCGAAAGGCCCGCCCCTAAGGCAGCCTGGGGGCCCCCAACTTTGCCTGCCCACCGCACAACCAGCAGCATGATCAAACCGAACGCAAATGCGGGGGCCACTCGGCCCGATCGAACATAGAGGCCTGAGGGGTCTGGGCCCCGAATCTGGGCCTCCATTGGCTCAAACAGAACCGAACTCAACCCCAGAAGCCAGCGACCAAGAGGCGGATGTTCACGGTTGTTCACGTAGGTCGCGTTGATGACCTGGGGCGACCAGAAACGCATGCCCGACTGCGACAGAAGCTGTAAATATTGACGCCCGGGGGCCACATCCAGTGGTTCATCCACGGTCAACCCGGGATCATCCAGCGTGAACAACACCAGCAGGAAGGCCAGCACACTGGCTAGCAGGGAATACCAGCGAAAACGCGGGTGTCTATCCCAGACAATCGGTTGAGCAGGGTGTTCCTTGTTCATGCCTGAAGTATCTCCACCTCAGGCAGGGATCGCAATTCTGTCTCCCCTGGAAATGCCAAGCGACCAGCCCGAGCCTGGCCCCGGGGACCGGGGCGAGGATCGGGCTGGTCGATTGATTGAAGGCCGAACATCACTCTCGTGGGAACGAGAGATCAGGGCTCCTCAGACTTCTTCGTGGCAACCAGCCGTTTGATCCGCTCTGCAAGCAGAGCGGCGTCGAATGGCTTTTTGAATGCGTCGTTGAAGCCCAGACCATATAGCTCCTCGCCCGGTTCCTCACTGGTCAAAGCAACCAGAATGGTCGTGGCGTGGTCAGAATTCCGCTTAAGGTTTTGCGCGATCTGCCCGGCTTCGATACGGCCCAAGGCCATATCAATGATCACGCAATCAGGATGGAAACTTTCAGCGCGGATACCGGCTTCAAAGCCGCTAGCCGCAGTTTCAATCCGGAAGTCATCAGACTCGCGAAGTTGATCGCGGAGCGATGCCTGGAGGGGGGAGTCGGCACCGATGACAAGAACCTTATTGTACACCTCGGCTTCGAGTTCACCGAGAGGCATACCATGTTCTTTAAGGAACCGGACCAGATGCTCCCGCGGGATGCGGCGATCTTGGGATCCGGGGATTCGATATCCGCGCAAGCGGCCCGAATCGAACCACTTGCTTACAGTCCTGGGCGCGACCTTGCAAATCTTCGCGACCTGGCCTGTAGTGAACACCTTTCTCATTGTCGAGGACTCCACTCGCAAATCGTTCCGCGCGAGACCTCGGGGGTATCCTGACCCCTCCGGCTGGAACAACCTCAATCTCGTGGCGTCCTGAATTCGAACCCGTAAATGAAAACCGGCCAAGGCCCTTGCAGACCCTCGCCAGATTCCACCGCCGTGTTCGACCCACGTGAGGACTGTTCCGACATCGAGGAACTCGCCCCCAGGAAGTGATCCTGGAACCGAGCCCCATGCGTTTCGGCGGTCATGCGCGATTTTCGCGCCTGGTGCGGTTCGGCTGTGCCAGTTGTTACCCCTGAAACGAAGGAGCACAACCTTTGGACAGGATCAGTTGATCCCGGCCTGCTCAGCGTGACGAACCTGACCGTCAAGACTATTTTTCGTACCGTAGGGCGTGAGACTTTAGAATCCTCCGGATGAGTGGCAACGTCGCCACGACCGGACTCCCCACTTCAAGCCACGCTTATAGCCATTTCCGTGATCTAGAATTTGTCACGTTTTTTCAAACCGCCAAGCGGCTCCCGCCTGCCGCTTAACCCAAAACCGGCCCGACCACTCACTTCACTTCGATTTCCGAGGACCAGGGAGCAGGCGATCAAACAGACGCTTCTTGGGCGCCACCTTCGCTCCACCGGCCTGAAGGACTTCGCCATCTTTCTTCGCCGGGGTGATGTCACCGGCAAGCTGAGCCCGTTCGTAGTCTGTGCTGGCTGCCGGCTGCGCATCGACATGCAGCGGACCTTCAAGGTTTTTTTGCTTTTCGGCCGCTTTCAGCAAATCCACTATTTGAGGATAGCTCACCCCCAGGTTCGCAACCTCCTGGATCACGCTGCAAATTTGTGGCGCAGAACTGATCTGCTGATCAGGGCGATCTCCGGCCCCGGCGGCAATACGGGTGATCTGAACCTCGTGGTCATCGCCACTGGCATTGATCAGGACCGAATTGGGGTCTCCCAGCACCAGCGGGGTCAGAAGTTTCTGCTCGCGTCCAAAAATAACGATCTCACAGCGCCCAGTATTGGAAACGTGGATCAGGGGCGGACCTTCGCAATCCACCACATACAGACTGAACGGATCAATAGGTCGATTTTGGCGAGCCTTGGCGATAGCAATTTGAAGCGCCATGGGATCCGAGGTCGTATTTTCCGAGAGATCCGGCAGATCATCCCGAATCACGGCCTGCTTCCCGAGAAAGACATCGTTCGGGTCCAAGGTCCGCAAGGCCGTGAACGCCCCGTACCGAACATCCACTTCCGGGTAAGAAAGCAGTTCCCGAAGCCGGGCAATGGCTGGAGCCTGATCACTGGCGGCCAGGGCGGCCAATGCAAACGCGCGATATTCCGGCCGCTTCACGGCCGTCTCGGAAAGAACCTTGACTCCCGATCCATCGCCCAGGTAGGCCAACGCTTCAGCCGCGAAGAAATTCACGTTCGAGTCACCAGACTCAAGACCTTTTTTCAAGACCGGCACCGCGTTCTTGCCAACCCCCTCCAGACGGAGCGCGGCAACACCCGAAGTTTTGATGTCCAGCAACTCCTTCTCCCAACGCTCCAGCCGCTGCGTTCGCAGCTCCGCATTGTCTATGAGCGAAAGGAGTTGCAAAACCTGAAAATATCGTGACTGATTTTGGTGATAGACCTTGGGTACCTTGAGCACCAGGTACTGATCCGTTTTGGCCTCGGCCATCCCCTTCTGTTCAATCCCCTCCAGCGCGAAGAACCGCATGCTGATCACCGATTGAACCAGCGCCGCCGTTCGAATGCTCTTACGCTCATCCTTGATGATCAACGAGTAAGGAACATCCGCCCGTGACCGCGCTCCACCAAGAATCCGGCCTATCCGCAGATTTTCCGGTTCGCTTGTGTTACCGGTAACCACCGGCCCACCAGCATAGCCGGCAAGCTTACCTTCCAGTTGTTTGCCGTCCACGGCACCGATCTGCTTCAACTCCGTACGAAGCAGCACGCCACCGGCAAGACTCTGTGTCCCGGAATCGGGCTCAAGCTCCACCGTGACATCAAACCGATCGTCCTTCGTGATTCCAGGCGGAATCGAACCGCGAATCAGCACCAGCGAAACATTCTTGCTTGCCAGAATCTTCTCAGCCTGCGGAACCATGGCTGCATGCATGGCATCTAGCAACTTCTTGCGGTAGATCCCTGGCTTGGGATCACTTCCGGTCCCGCCGAGCCCAACCACAAGCCCGATCCCTTCCACCCGCACATCGCCGGCCGTCCGGACATACGCAAGATCACCAACCGTCTCATCAGACTTCAGTGGTGGCTCTTTCCTGGCGAGCAGACCCTTGCCTGACGAACCCCCAGACTTTTTCCCATCGGGCGCCGCCCCCAATATGCAGAGCGTGGCAACCGATGTTCCCAGGGTAAGCGCCTGTCGACGATTGGCTAATGGCATCGGGCACGCCTCCTTGCGTGACTCGACCTGGGCATAAGATTCAAGCTATCATCCAGCCGACTCTCACCAATCTACATTAAATGGCAAATCTTTGCCATAAAAGAAAATTGGTTTCCAGCTCAGCCAAATCATAACGATGGAAGTCCGGCGACCCGGACATCAACGCCCCGAACTTTAGCTAATCCGGTTGACTGGTCAAGATGAATGGTAAAAACCCAGCAGGAGACGCGCGACACGGGGGGGAGCCGCAGAAGGACCGGTTCTGGTGGATGATGGGGATTTTTACTGGAGTTTGCGAAGCAATCGGCCGGTGCTTTCACGTTTGGATCGTTTGGACGAGCGTCTGGGTGCTTCCTGCGGCAGAACCTCGGCCTTACTGGTTTCCTTACCAAAAGTAGAGCTGTAACTTCGTCGAAAATTGACGGCCTGAGATTTTCAGTTATGAGCTGGAAGTGAACTCCACTCCAATCAGAGTGCACCGGCTTGAGAACGAAGAACCGGGTCACGC
Source organism: uncultured Planctomycetales bacterium (assembly GCA_903926465.1). GTDB lineage: Bacteria > Planctomycetota > Planctomycetia > Isosphaerales > Isosphaeraceae > CAIYJE01. The sequence goes on along the minus strand of CAIYJE010000067.1, from coordinate 39,803 downwards.
ATTGGGTTTGCTCTTGTCGCTCATACGGCAAGGGATCAAGAATAATTTAACGCTTATGTCCTGTCTAAAAAATCAGCCCGCAGGATCAACGACATGAAAGAACACGAGACGCCCTGTACCGATCGCCGAACGTTCCTCCAGGCGGGAACACTTGCCGCCGTGGCTGTGGGTGCATCAAGCGCTGGCGCTCGATCTCAGGAACCGGCCGCCAAAGAGCAAGAGCAGGCCGCGAAGCAAGCGGTACTTCCCAAGCGAATGCTGGGCAAAACCGGTGTTGAGATCACCATGCTGAACCAGGGGGTGGTACGAGGCGCGACCATAGACCGCGTTCTGCGCCAGGCGTTTGCCTCGGGCATCCGCACGTTTGACACGGCAAAAGTTTACGGAACAGAGCCAAACTTCAAGAAATGGTTTGAGCAAGATCCGGAAATTCGCAAGCAGATCTTCCTGGTCACCAAGGATATGCCCAAGGCACCAAACGACCTGCTGGCCATGCTCGACCAGCGACTTGAGGCGCTGGGTACCGACTACATTGATCTCTTCTTCATCCACGGATTGGGTGACGACCACAGCGTTGATAGCGCGATGAACTTTGTGCAAGGGCCAGAGTTCAAGCAGGTGGCCGAGACAATTCGCAAGTCTGGGAAAGCCAAGTTCGTGGGTTTTTCAACCCACCACAAAGATCGGGCCCAGATCATTCAGGCCGCGGCCGAAGCAGGGATTGTTGATGCGATCATGCTTCAATATAGCCCCTGGCTTGATAAAGATTCTGCTCTCAACAAAGCCCTGGATGCCGCTCATGCCAAGAATATTGGCCTGATCTCCATGAAACAGATTGCCGGACAGTTCTTTGGCGATAAGCCCAAGGGGAACATTCTAGAAGACGTGGTCAAGCGGGTTCCTGATCTCAAAGAACGGAATCTGACGCCATTTCAGGGATTACTCCATGCGATCTGGACCGATGAGCGGATCAGTAGCATCTGCGTCTCGATGCGGAACACAGATCAGCTTCGTGAGAACAGTGAGGCCGCCCGGAACTTCCAGCCGCTCAAAGAAGCCGCGATTCAGCAACTTCGAGAGGGCGTGCTGGCCCACCGCCGCCTGATGTGCGCCGATTGCGATGGCCGCTGTTCCGAAGCCGCCGGAACTCAGGCCGAGCTAGGGAACCTGGCACGGTTTCTAACCTACCATCAGCATCACGGCAACCGTGCCGAAGCCAGAAAACTGTACGCCCAGATGGCACCCGAAGCGCGTGACTGGTCGGGCGCCGATCTTGCCGCGGCTCAGGCGGCTTGCCCCAACCAGCTTGATTTCGCTCAACTCATGCCCGAAGTCGAACGCCGACTGAGCTGATGAACGAGATTTTCCCCTTGGCTGGCAGGCCTACCCGCTTGCCGGCTGAGGGGAAAGCTGGTTTTGCCCTCCATGCATGCAAGTTCAGCCGTAGGTCAAACACACGGCATTACACGCCTACAAGCTGATACCGGGCCAATTACCGGCCCAGCACGCCACCTGCTGTTTGAGTTGCAGCCCTATGCCCTATGAGGCATACAAAACGAGAGGATCTCGACTCCAAACCGGTTTTGACCCGATTGAGAGAGATTTCGATCTGCATGAACCGCCTGAAAATATCAGACTGAGTGCCTATCGGTCGGCAAAATATTTTCGATGAGTGGGCGATGACGGACTCGAACCGCCGACCATCCGCGTGTAAGGCGGACGCTCTACCAACTGAGCTAATCGCCCGGCGATCAAGATAATAACGCAAATTGGCGCGGGACATCCAGCCCAAGCTGAGTTCAAAACCGTGTTATCGGGTGATCTCAACATCGTTCACGACACCGCTAACCCGGGTGGTTCCACCACCCACGTAGTCGGAAGAGACATACTCTTTCCGATTTCGCCAGCTACCGTTGTAAGAATAGTTCTGATTCGAGGGATCATTGCTCGCGACACGCGATGGCGACGGCTGGTCAACAATAATGGGATCGGCACGCTGGGAGCTGGAAAGATAAGATGTGCTGCGTCCCGTGGAAGGGACCGTACAAACCGCGCCATCGTTCATAATAACAGGGCTAGTACTCGTTCTGCTGACAACGGTTTGCTTGGGTGCAGTTGTGGTGCTGCCAACCACAACCGGTGTTCCCGGGGCGTAAACCCCTGAAGGCTGTGGCGAACAGACGCCCGGCGGCTCACCATTGTAGTAGTGATAGTGACGGGCACATCCGCTGGAACCGCCTAGAATCAAGCCGGTCAAGAGCAAGGATCGCAGGGTATTTTGCCGCATTTCGACCAAACTCCTGGATGACGACAGCCTACCAGATGGAAACCGTCCAACTTCTGGTATCGGCCTAGAGGCCATTCCCTGGAAACGGGAGAGACGTCGCCATGACAGCGGGTCTGGAAAGCGGCGCAGCCGACCTACCTTTGCCTGACCCATGAATGTGGCGAACTTTAACGAAAAGTGGAGATTGCACAACTCCAATTCCGAAGACGCGTTCCTGGACCCATAGAGATCCACCCGTCGCAAGCGGTATCGCGTGGATTCAGGCATCCGACTGGGTTGAACGACAGAGCGTTCGATCGAGCCGTTCACGAGCCACGGCTACCGATTCTTCCAGTCGAAGGTGGAGTAAGCTTATCACCTTGTCCGAGGGAAGGTTTTCAAGTTCCGCGAACGGAACCGGTTGCCCGTAGTGAACATGGACCGGATGCGGCCGGGGAAACCGCGCGGTTCTTGGCCAAGATTCAAACGTCCCCGCAATACCGGCCGCAACTACGGGCACGCCCGCCCTGGAGGCCAGGGCTGCAATTCCCGGCTTGAGCGCAGCCAGACGACCATCAGAACTGCGAGTCCCTTCTGGGAAGAACGTCACAATGCACCCAGAACGGAGCCGCTTGAGCGATTCTTTCATCCCTTGGGCCCCTACCCCGTCTCTTTGGATGGGAAAGGCCCCGATTGAACGAATGAACGGACCAAGCACAGGATTGAACAGGCTGGAGCGGGCCACATAATTCAAAGGACGAGGTACAAGCAACGCAAGCACGAACACGTCAAAATGACTCAGATGATTGGAGATCAGGAGCACACCCCCCTCTTTAGGAATATTCTCCCGGCCCGTGGCTCGGATTCCAGAAAGCATCGTCAACTGCATCGAGAAAGACTGAACGTACCGGTACCATCCCAATGAGAGACGCGAGCGGTCAGTGCCAGGCTTCAGCTCAATCGTTTTTCGTCTCCTGACGGCAGGATTGACCGAAAAGGCAGGATCCTGACTGAGGCTCATGGCTCGATCTTTCTATCAAACAGCTTGGCACCATTCGTCCTGCCCAGACTTGAAACTGGTCCCGAGTGGGAAACAGTCTCTAAGCCTGGGACTCAAGCTCTGACTGTATAAGGTAAGGCTCATTCAGCCCCGAAGCCCGAGCGGCGTCATTTGTCGTGGACCCCAAGGCCACCAGCCGCTTGCCAGGCCGGTCCCAGGCTTGGGCCATCTGAGAAAGCGCCGAGGGGACCGGCTGAGCGCCAAGGCTCCAGCCAGGCATCCAAGGATACGGAGGGCCAGATCGGATGATCCCGTCCAGGATGCGCACCACAACTGGAATCGCTAGCCCACTCGTATCAAAAATCACAGCGTCTTCCGCGACCTTCATAGGTCCGGTGCTCCGGCTTGCGTCTCGCCGGTCTCGCTCAATCTGCTGTGCCAGCACCTCGGCAAGATCGGCGGGCTCTCCCCGCTGTGTCAACTCTTCGTAGCGTCGTCGTGCTCGCTGCTCGGGACTCGCAGTCAGAAAAACCTTGAGCAGGGCATCAGGAAACACAACCGTCCCCTGGTCCCGCCCTTCCGTCACAACACCATGGTGTTGAGCGAACTGCCGCTGCCACTGCACCAGAGTGGTTCTGACCGACGGACATGCTGCCACAACACTGGCTAGCCCCGAAATCTGCGGATCTCGAATGGCCCTGGTAACATCCTGGCCCTCCAGCAGAATCAACCCTGGAGCGAGTTCCACCCGCAAGGTGGAGGCCAGTTCGCCAAGTGCCTGCTCATCATCGGTGGGCACGACGGCACGTACCGCGGCCAACGCCACGCAGCGGTACATCGCGCCAGTATCCAGCAAACGCCAGCCAAGTTTTTCCGCGAGCAATGCCGCAACGGTACTCTTACCCGCACCGGCCGGGCCATCGATTGTCACCACTTGGGAACGCACAGAAACAGACAGGGGCCCTGCTTTGGCACCCCCGTGATGATGACTGGCTGCAATGGAATCATTCATGCCGACTCGCACCACTCAATCAATTTCGTGAAGTGAGGGCCGTGTCGGTAGCCTTGATGGTTTCAATCGGCTGCCGTCCCGAGAAACCCGCATCCAGTTCATGCCAGTGGGTAACCGCAGACTCACCAAGCCGCCAGCACAGGTAAACTTCTCGGCCCTCACGTAGGCTCGGGAAGTCACACAGGCCGTCCAATCCTTTCAACTCGACACCAAGCTTGTTCAATTCTTCCAGGTAACCCTGCAAGACAGCCCGCTCTTGTTCAAGCTCCGCACGACTTTGCGCCACTTCCTCGTCGTACACATCCCCCTGCCGTTGCTTGGGGGATCGGCGAAACACTAATTCCAGGCGTTGCTCAAGCTGAGTAACGTTTTCCCACTTCTGAACAATATCGCCCACGATCATCCTGACCAGCGGTAATGCTCGATTGGCTTCTTCAAGCGTGAACAGCCGTTTTTGATGAGCGGCCGAGGTCGGATTCAATTGGGGCATGACATGCTCCGGGAAGCCAGAGGTAAGGCACAGGGGCCGATCACCACAATCCGCAAGCTAGCAGAGAAGCTGCCAGGCTATGAGCAGATACGTACGCGTACGATTGGCTTGAATTTATTATAGGAGCGTTACTCAAAGTCGCAAGCGTGCCTGATCAGGTAGCCTCCAACGCCCGGCGGTTGCCCAGCAGTTTGGCGACCTCGGAAACCGGCCGGGTGTTCAAAACATCCTTGGCGCAAAGGCCAGCCCGGCGCCCCACTGCCACACCATACTCCACCAGAGCAAGTTCGCCCGTAGAGTGAGCGTCTGGATTGATGACCAGGGGCACGCCTCGAAGCCTGGCCTTGCGACAGTGCTCGGCATCAAGATCCAGTCGATGAGGACTGGCATTAATCTCAATCAATCGGCCATGGCGGGCCGCAGCCTCAATCACCGCGTCCAAATCCACCTCGTACCCCGCCCGCGCCAGCAAAAGCCGCCCAGTGGCATGCCCCAGCATGGTCATGGCCGGGTGTGCCAGCGCACGACAGATCCGCTCCGTCATCTCCGCACGCTTCATATGGAAACCCGAGTGAATGCTCCCCACCACGTAGTCAAACCCAGCAAGCACGTCATCCGGATAATCCAGGCTGCCATCAGCCAGAATGTCCGATTCAATTCCTTTGAAAATCTGGATTTTGCCCGCGTATTTGTGGTTCAGGGCATCAATGGCTTCCCACTGCTGGCGAACCCGATCCAGACTGAGACCACCAGCGTAGCCGGCAGATCGTGAGTGGTCAGCAAATCCCAGATAGCTGAAATTTGCCGCAATCGCCGCTTCAACCATCTCCTCAAGGGTGTTCGCCCCATCGCTCCAATCACTGTGGCAATGAAACGTCCCCTTGAGATCCTTGCGCTCAATCAAGGTGGGCAACGCTTGACGCTCTGCCAACTCAATTTCATCGGTCCCCTGACGTAGCTCCGGTGGAATTTCCTGAAGCCCAAGCGCCTGGTAAATGGAGGCCTCATCGGGACAGGAGATTATCCCGTCCGACCCCTCAAGGGCATACTCGGTCAATTTGAGCCCACGCTGCTGAGCCCGCCTCCTCAGTGCGATATTGTGAGCCTTGGAACCTGTGAAATAGTTCAGGGCACAGGCAAATTGCGAGGGGGCAACTCCACGAATGTCACACTGAACCCCTTCGGCCAGGCGGAAGCTAAGCTTGGTTGGCCCGAGCACAAGCACGGTATCGACAACCGACAAGCGGGAAAACTGTTCCAGAATTGACCCAGGATCAGCTCCGGCGAAGACCAGATCCAGGTCTCCGACCGTATCTTCCCTGCGCCTGAGACTGCCCCCAATGGCCGATTGCTCCACTCCCGCCATGCCTCGAAGCGCTTCTAGCAACGGTAAAGCCAGACGCCAGGCGTGACTCTGAAGAATCCGTTCTCCCACCGACTCCACAAACGCAATTCCCTCGATAATTTTGGGGATGGTCTTGGGTCCGTACCCTTTCATCCCCTCCAGTGCGCCAGATTCCACCGCTTTTTTCAGAGAATCCAGAGACGAGATCCCCAGGGTTTTATAGAGGGCAAAAACCTTTTTGGGGCCAAGCCCGGGAATTCGCATCAGGTTTTGGAGCCCCGGGGGCGTTTCGTTCTTGAGTTCTTCGTAAGCCGGCAACTGGCCGGTGGTCACCAGCCTCGTGATTTTCTCAACCATGTTCGCGCCAAGGCCGGGCACTTGCGAGAGCGTACCTGCGGAGATCATTTCCGCGAGATCTTCATTGACCGCTCGCACAGCCTGGGCCGCCGTGTGATATGCCCGGCACCGAAACGGGTTCTCTCCCCGGATCTCCAGCAGTGTTCCCATCTCTTCAAGGATTTTTGCGACGTCGGCAGACCCCATGATCTGGGTCCTCCAGTTCTCGATCGGGAACGATTGGTCCGGCAATTGTTCAGGGAGAGTCCACGGACTTGAGTGGGTATTGTCGACTCAAAGCCTGCGGATCACGTTGTTTCTGAGCCGATGGTCGGTACGGGCGGTCCCGTGGTGCTGGCTCGCCACGATCGACCAGACGAGCACGACGGGACCAGAGCCCCAGGCGTTGCCCCGGCAGCGGCCAAGATCAGATTGGCATGATGCCGCCAATGTCGCAACCCAACAAAAAAGCCGGTGTGCTCTGTGATAGAGCACACCGGCGGCTGAATTCTGGATTTCGGGCAAGTTCAGTCTGCGAGCAACGCTGCGGACAGTTTGCCGAGCGCTTCATTCTCGATCTGACGAACGCGTTCCCGCGTCAGGCCCAAGCTTTCACCAATTTCCTTCAAGGTCTTTGGAGGAGCGTCGTTGAGCCCAAACCGCATCCGAAGCACGGTTGCCTCTCGCTTATCCATATCATCGAGAAAGTTCATCACAAGCCGGAGATTATCGGCTTCGATCATCTCGACATCGGGGGTACGGGTGCGCTCGTCCATCAGCATTTCGCCCAAGCTCCAACCGTTTTCCGGTTGGTCGCTTTGGGGCACAAGGTTGTAAACCTTGATCGCCTTCTTGACGATCGCCAGCTTCTTTTTGGGAAGTTCCAGATGGCGGCCAATCTCTTCGACCGTGGCCGGACGCCCAAACAGATCCTGAAGATCCGAACTAGCTTTACGCCACTTGCAAAGCAATTCCATCATGTACGCTGGAATGCGAATCGGCTTGGCGGTGTTAACAAGGGCACGCTTGATTGACTGCTTGATCCAGTAACTTGCGTACGTGCTGAACCGCGTACCGACGTTTGGGTCGAACCCTTCGACGGCGCGGAGAAGTCCGAGATTCCCTTCTTCGATCAAATCTTGAAGGGCGAGCCCTTTCCCAACGTAACCACGAGCAATGTTGACCACAAGCCGCAGATTGGCCCGGATCATACGCTCCCTGGCAGCCATGTCACCATCGCCCAAGGCGTGGGCGAGTTGCTTTTCTTCATCGGCTGTGAGAAGCGCAACCTCATTGATCTCGCGGAGATACGTTTCCAGCGGGCTCTGCACAATGTCTCGGCGATGCCGTCGAATACGAGCCATACGGGTCCTCGTCGTGTCGGTCGGTCGCGACTTGGTTCCGCGTTGAACACGGGAATACGCAGCAGCGTCAGAATCCGTTATCGGCCCGCCCCTCGGTCTCCGACCACCCGGGGTGAGTGTGCAAAAAGCACACTCAAGGCCACTCCCTCCATGGACCGTACGTGGTAACAGAATGAAACTTTCACCGCACGAATGCAGCGAAACGATCTGTTCGCACGACGACTAGATTCTGACTCGGCTAGCGTGACACGTGTGTTTATCGGAAGTCAAAGGGATGGAAAATTAGGAAGGCCTGAAAAAATGGGAATCTTTCGGCCTGTAACAAAAAGAGGGATTTCTTCACTTATTCCAATTGAAAAGCCTATACCAATCAGGCTGGCTCATACTCGCCTACAACCCGGGCCGAACATCAACTGCTGGCACCTTGGCAAAGCCCAGGGAAACCGTTCTCTTGCCCTGTGCCGTTCCGTTTGAGCCTGGAACGTTCCAGGCTCTCGTCGATAGAGAAATCGACCTATCACGTTCAGACCGCCCGCCAATCGCGGTCCACGTTTGCAATACGCACGATCACGACTTCAAAACTTGGAGGCGTTTTCAAAACCTGGGACACAACCTGGGCCAGGCACCTCGCGGCCTCGGAGCCAGTCCCGGTCTTGAAACGGGTTCTTACACTTCGAGCTTGGATTTCCGATCAACCGCCAGGCCATGTTGTGTGGAACCCAAATCGAACCACTCTGGCTGGTGGCCCTATCGTTCACCTGCCAGCTCAAGCAACGTGGCTATGAGCCTTCTCCCAATGCCAGCAAAATCGGCTGGCGCAAAAAAAGAGCCGGCCACCATAAACGGTGAGCCGGCTCTTGATCAATGATAGCAAAGGCGACCGGAAGCGAACTTCAGCCGCCCTGCCTTGAAGATCACTCAGGCTGTGGCTCTGCTTCGCCACCGAGGGAGAACAGAGGACCGCCGCCACCCAGACCACCCTTGAGCTCACGGCTCTCGCCGGTCACAGGAGGTCGAGGGGCCGCAGCGTTCTGGGCCTCTTCTTCGGCTTCAGCTTCTTCTTCAGCAGCCGACTTCTTGCGAGACAGCCCGATCTTTCGCTCGCCGCGATCGACCCGCAGAATCTTCACTTCGATCTCGTCGCCAACCTTGACGATCTCTTCAGGGCTTTCGACCTTGTGGTCGGCCAGTTCAGAGATATGGAGCAAGCCTTCAAGACCTGGCTCAAGTTCAACAAACACACCAAAGTTGGTGAGCTTGGTGACCTTGCCGGTAACCACATCGTTGGGGTGGTAACGGTCTGGAATGTCGGTCTCCCAGGGGTCTTGCTTGAGTTGCTTGAGACCAAGCGCGATTCGCTTGCGTTCCTGATCGACGCTGAGGACCTGGCAGACGACCTTCTGACCCTTTTCGAGCAACTCGTTGGGGTGGCCGATCTTGCGGGTCCAGCTCATGTCCGAGATGTGCAGAAGGCCGTCGATGCCTTCTTCGATCTCGATGAATGCGCCGTAGTTGGTCAGGTTGCGAACGGTACCCTCGATGGTGGTGCCCGAAGGATACTTCTGGGCAACCTGATCCCAAGGGTTGGACTGGATCTGCTTCATGCCCAGCGAGATCTCTTGCTTGTCCTTGTTGATTCCAAGGACAACCACTTCGATCTGATCGCCCACCTGAACGAGTTCGCTCGGGTGATTGATTCGCTTGGTCCAAGACATTTCGGAGATGTGAACCAGACCTTCGATCCCGTCTTCGAGCTTGACGAAGGCGCCATAGCTCATGACGTTCACAACTTCGCCGTGGACGCGTGAACCCACAGGGTATTTGAGTTCGATCCCCTGCCATGGGCTGGCGGACTTCTGCTTGAGGCCGAGAGCGATCTTCTCTCGGTCTTTGTCCACATGCAGAACCATGACCTCGACCTGATCGTCGATCTTGACCATATCGCTTGGGTGATTGATGCGGCCCCAGCACATGTCGGTGATGTGCAGCAGACCGTCGATGCCACCCAGGTCCACGAACGCGCCGAAGTCGGCGATGTTCTTGACGGTACCCATGCGAATCTGGCCTGGTTCGATCTCGGAAAGAAGGTTTTTCTTCTGTTCCTCGCGAACCGTCTCGATGAGCTTACGGCGGCTCACCACGATGTTCCGGCGGCTCTCATCGATTTTGAGGATCACGCACTCGATGTCGCGATCGATGTAATCGCCAATATCTGGGGGCCTGCGAATATCAACCTGGCTGGCAGGCAAGAACACGTTCACGCCAATATCGACCAGCAGGCCACCCTTGATCTTTTTGGTGACCTTGCCCTTGACGTGATCTCCCTCTTTGTGGCGAGAGATGACGTTTTCCCAGGCCCGCATTCTGTGGGCCTTCTTGCGGGAAAGGACCACCTCACCCGTCTCGTCTTCCATCCCCTCGAGTAGCACTTCGACCGGATCGCCGGGCTGAGGTCGAGGCTCTGTCTCATCCCACTCATACAGTGGAACCAGGCCCTCAGACTTGAATCCGACGTCGACGACCACCTGGTCACCAACGATCTCGACAACCTTGCCGGGGACAATGGAGCCAATATCGTAGTTGGGACTCTGGCTCAGCAAGTCACCCATGGCATCGCCACTTTCGGTGGCAAGCATGGCCTGAAGCTCGGCCTCGTCGATATCGAACTCACGAAGAAGATTACGATCTACCATTGAGGGGATCTCTGAGGAGGCCAACGCCCCCCTTCGATCGTCAGTTCCAACCTGCCACGCTTGCAGGCTGACCGACTCATCGGAACGGTTGGAGATACGACCAAGGAAACCACCAGCCTGCGCGCACAAGCCGGGCATGGATCAAGCTCCATATCCTAACAAATCCCCGGATTTGGGGAATAGAGCCATCATCCTTTTTTCAACTCACCCCCGGTTCCCCCAAAATAGCCGGTAGGCAAGGACCAGCGGCCACCACCCGGATCCGGGGTTGACCGTTTTTTCAGGGCCGAATAGCCTGCCCGGAAATGAAGGCCACGTCTCCCACTCGATTTTGTGCACCGAGCGCACCCGACCGACACCATGCAGGCAGGAGAGCGACCATGCGACGGAACGCAATAACCGGATTCTTGATTGCCGCTGGCGTCTGCATGGCTACCGGCTGCAGCAGCACAGCCCCCCATTACCGCACCATTGGCACAAACTCAACCGACCCCATTGTTGATAGCAGCTTGACCCGGGTCAGTGGAACTATCGACGACAGCCGTGGAAATCTTGCGGGCAGGCAAGATGACTCCTCGCTCAAAAAAGCTTATGCGAAGGGAAACGTGCCAGACACCGTGATGCTAAGAGACCAGACCGACATGGGTTACCGGGATGAAGTGGTGCCCAACCATTGAACGTAAACGGATGAATTTGCGCTGCACTGGGATCGAAAAGCTTCAATCGTCCAGTCTCAATACCAACAAACAAAGCCCCGACTCGATTGCCTGAACGGCCGAGTCGGGGCTTTGAATTTAGACAGACAAGCGAATCGGCAAATGACCCCGGATCAAAGGCCGCTGAGATCTGCTGCGTAAACCCGCACGCCACTGTTCAACCCAAGGCGATTGACCGCCTCTTTTGAGGTAGGAACGGTCATATTCTTGCGAGGAGACACCGCGATACCCAGCAGGGTGGCGGGAGCCCCCTTCTTGGCCTCGTCGGCTCCCACGATTGTCAGACCATTGAGGACCAGAGGACTCGCATTGTCGATACGAATCTTGTAAAGGTCGCCGGTCTTCCCTTCGCGAGGACGATCCTTGGTCAGGGTTACCTTCACCAGCCGATCCAGCACGCCGCCAGCCAGAGCATCGGCTACAACAGCAGCTTGCAACCCTTCCTTCTCCGCCTTGGCAACAGGAAGCGAGAACTTGCCAGAGTTGACCCAAGCCCGACCGGAAGAATCACTGGTGGAGACCTGAACCGAGATCTCAGGATTTGAGGCGGTCCCGCTCAGGCGAACCTTGCAAGCGATCGCTGGCCCTTCAGGCCGCTGAGGAACACCAACCTTGGCCACAAGGCCAAGCATCACCGTTTCTTTGAGCCCCTGGCGGAGGTCTGCCGCCAGTTTGTCGGTTGCTGGCGTTGCGGAGTCGACTTCCACGAACAACGAACCGGTCTCGGCCGAATTCTGAGCATCACGCCCGTCGAGCCGCGAGACAAACTGCTGGGCAAGAGCCACTTCGTTGGCGTTGGCCCAGGTGCGGGAGAATCGACCGATCAGCGACCAGTCCATGCCGCCAGCCACGCGCCAGAGCACCAGTTGAGCCACCGTGTCCGGGGCTTTTTCGGCAGAGAGCAGCCGAAGGGCCTTCTGCACGGCTGCATTATCGGTCAACTGGGAGATATCACCAATTTGAAGCGGTTCCCCCTTGGCTGGTAGAAGAACCTGAGCTTCTTCCGTGGGGCCACCCAGGCTCACAACCTTGGTTGCCAGATTCCGGGTCTGGTTGGGACGAAGCTCGGCCGCTGGCAGTTCCGAAGGGGGAACCGATCGCATGCCGCCGCCCATACCGCCGCCCATGCCACCCATGCCACCGCCCATGCCGCCGCCACCCATGCCGCCCATACCGCCGCCACCCATGCCGCCGCCACCCATGCCACCCATGCCACCACCAAAACCGGTGGACATCGACAGGGCCTGAGCCCGTGTATCCCAGGAATCAAATTCTCCGGTGAGCTGGACGATGAGACCAGCCAGAAGCCGCATTCCCATCATGGGGGGCATCACACCACCACCACCGCCGCCACCCATACCACCGCCCATACCACCACCACCCATACCACCGCCACCCATACCACCGCCGCCCATACCGCCACCACCCATGCCGCCCATACCGCCACCACCCATACCGCCGCCGCCCATGCCACCCATACCGCCGCCGCCCATACCACCACCACCCATACCACCGCCACCGCCAAATCCGCCACCACCAAACTGTCCGGTGACCCCGGAGGCCACCAGGCCGGGCGGTAGAACGACGCGAAGCCGCCGATCAGTCCGGTTGGTCACCGAAACCATCATGCGGCCATCCCCCATACCCTCAGCGCGGACGTCTAGCGAGCCATCACGCAGGCCCTCAAGCAGGTCCAGGGTGGGAATCTCGGTCTTCACTTCTTTCGCAATGGTCGTGGATGCGGCATCGTCGGCCCAAACTCCACCCGATATCACCAGGCCACTTGCCATCAGGGCCGGGAACAGCCGACGGTATGAGAGGAAACGCATTGTGCTAAACCCCCGATTGAGCAAAACCGCAAAAGTTGCCAGGAACCAATTGATCAAAATCCGCTGCTCAGGAGCCAAATCCCCTGATGGCAGCATGGGAAAATTCGGGATCGAAGCCAGGACCAGGTCGGCTGACCATTCACACCACGGCTGCTACCGGGGTCGGTCCTGTCCTCCATACGCTATTAAACGTCTGACCGTTTCCCTTTATTCACGCCCGGGATCCGATTTCCGACGATTCACGCAGTGAGAGTATACCTGTCAGGAATGACAGGCTTTCCCCTTCCTGCCCAAAGCTCACTCAGGCGCAAGCCATCACACGCCTGCAAACCAACCCAACCTTATGAAACACAACCACTTAAAAACAACCCACAGAATCCCTACCAGGTCAATCCCTTCGGTTGAACACGCCCCAAAATCTCGAAATTCTGGTGATCGGCCCCGCGTGTTCGGAGAACGCCTGGCAGGTAGTTGCACCCAGGAACCGGCGTCTCTTCTCACTTACTTCCTACTTCAGACGGCGTCCCCAAAGCCGATCTGTCGGGCAGCCTCAAACAGGCCCACCGCCACCGAGCTTCCCAGGTTCAAGCTTCGAACCAGGGGCATCATGGGAAGTCGTACCGCTTGTTCCGGATTGGCCGCCAGTAGGAACGAGGGTAAACCGCGAGACTCAGGCCCAAATACCAGCGCATCGCCGGGCCCAAAGCTCACCTCATAGAAGAGCCGGGTGGCGTGCGTGCTGAAGTACCAGGCGTGTGGCGCTCCAGATTCACTGAGCGCCTGGGCCAGGTCATCCACCACATGCAGGCAAAGGTCGTCCCAGTAATCCAGCCCGGCCCGACGGCGACGACGATCGTCCAGATGAAAGCCAAGGGGGCGCACCAGCCAGAGGTGGGCCCCCAAGGCAACACACGTTCTCCCGATCGCACCGACATTCGCCGCGATTTCAGGCTCAACCAGCACAACATGAAGTCGGGGGTTGAACCCAGCGGCTTGAACCGGTTGATCCAGGACTCTTCTTTCTACCTCAATATCCACAACAATCCCCGAATAAGCTCAGCGCGAATGCAAAGGGCGGCGAGTGGTATTCTCGCTTGCCTTCTGCGCGGATTCATGCAAGACCTGAAGTGCCCGCTTGGGGTTGGACGTATGGAAAATCCCGAGCGACCGACCGTTGGCGGAAGCGGCAGAGACGTAGGCGTACTCGATATTGATGTGTTCGCTCGCCAGTTTCTCAAGGACGCGCGTAAGCGATCCAGGCCGATTCTCAATCTCAACGGCAAGCACGTCGCAAGAGGTCGACTCGGTTCCCAGCGAGGTCAAAATCTTTAGCGCCGGCTCAACCTGATCGACCACAAACCTGAGCACGCTCCGATCGCCAGAGTCCATCACCGTGAGGGCCCGGATATTCACTTTCTCATGAGCCAGAGCCTCACAAATTTTGGCGAGACGTCCGGGCTTGTTCTCCAGATGCGCCGTCAATTCGTGGACAAACTCCATCAGATCACCCCTGTTCAAATAGGAAGAGAGCGGAGTGCCGATAAATGTTGAGAACTCTCCGCTCGACCAAGAAACGAACAGAAAAAGCAGCCAGGCTCCGGTTGAGGGAGCTACCGACGCAGCAACGCTTTTTCCCTTTCCAAGTCAGTGATGACGGTGCGTTCGAAACATCCGATCCACGGCTCGTTGGTGATGCCCTCCAGACCTCAAATCCTGAAATCGATCCTTCGGGACACCATCTGGGGGGGTCATGGAATGGGAACTCGTGAGCCGGCCCGGCCAGCGGGTCCGCCTCGTGGTGCAGCCGGTGGCTCCGGATTAGACGCTCCAGCTCCCTGGGGAGCATTCAACGAGCCTGGTCCTGCTCCCGGGCCTCCGGGTGGGCTAAACGGTGGGTTTGGTCCAGAACCTGGAGGGCCAGCACCCATTCCAGGCGGCAGACCCGGCAGGGCACTACCTTTCATCCAGCCAGCGCCAACGGTTCCCGCCAGCACACTTACAGATCCTACGTCGAAAAACGCCTGTCGGGACACCCAATGGATCCCGGAATCATCGAAAGAGAGTGCGGTCGCTCCTGGAAAGAGGAACGGACGGATCGATTCAGGCGTCGGAATCTTGCTGGGATCAATTACAAGCTTCAACTGCCCAGGCACGTTTGGCTGAGCACCGGCGCCGGGTGCGCCTGGGGCTGGTCCGGATCCACCCTGACGAGGACCGCCACCGCCAGACCCCGGATAGCCGGCAGGCACCGAGTTACCAGGCGGAGAGTTTGCACTTCGATTGGCAGCCTGGGGAGGTTGTTCTTCCGAAGGACTCACCAGGGCCCTGGTGCCCGCCCCTGCCCCCTGGATGGAAACCGCAGGCTGGCCTGTGCCGGCCGTCAGCGGCGAACCACCCGGCGGCACCGGACTACCAGCACCCGCGGTTCCCGATGTCATGCCGCTCAGTCTGGCTGGGTCAATTCCCAGGTCGAGCTGACTGAACACCGTGTTCAGTGTCGTTGGAAGTTCCGCCAGCGCTTTGGGAACCGAGTCTCTGGGGTCGGTGGCTGAAACGTAAACCAGTGAACCTGGCAAGTTAGCCACGGCCTCTCCAAACTCACCGCTGGGTACCCAGGATTCCGATTTCTTTTCTTCCAGACGCAGGGCTTCCGTGGCTAGGTCTAGCCCGCTCGCCAGGATCAGGTGTTTGGGCCCAAGAATCAGCGTTGGTTTGATTCCCATCATCGTGGCAAGCGGTTCCGGCAGGGAAAGCTGGAAGGTCAACGGCTTGGGCGAAGTCATGCGAATGCTGACCGCTTGCGCCTTTTTGCCCGTGGCTCCCTTGGATGATGCCTGAGCCCCAGCCCCTGCGGGAGCAGAGCGGCCACCCGGCCTGGGTGGACTTCCAGGCGGCTCTGCAAGGCCATCGGGACCTGCGGCACCCGGTGGCAACCCAGGCACCGTCATGGTGGCAAGCTGCTTGTTGGCGTACGCCAAAAGCTTGGTCAACGCTTTGTTGGCAGCCTTCTCGTCCTTCACGTCGACCAGCAGCGTGAACCGGGGAATCTGGAGACCGGCCAGCGGGTTGAACGCGTTCAGGGCCGCGGTGATTCCGGTCTTTTTCTGTGGCTGGGTGTAGTAGGTGAAGTGCGGACCCAGAATTTCTAGTAGATCCTTGCGAAGGTCGAGCTTGGTCGACTTTTCAAACGCGGCCGCCATCTGATCGAACTGATTGCTGGAGTCTTTCTGACCCAAGCGCTCGGCCAGGGCCTTGGCCTCGTTGAGGAACCTGGCGGGAATGAACGATGCCATGGCGAAGGAATCAAAGCTCTCTGGCAGTTTCGGAATCTCAGCGACCTTGAAACCGGGTTGTTCCATCAGGCCTAAAACTCCAGTGCGAGGCGCGGGAGTCTCAACGTCAAGGTCTGTGCGGATCGCCTTCCCTTCAATGGACCAGCGCAATTGAAGCGATCGCACGTCCTTGATTCCGTACGGTTCAACAACCGCGGGCAAGGGTTGAACCGTGGCCAGATCAACCATGGCCCAGCCTAGCGGCTCAAGTCCTGGACTGGCCTTGGCAAGCCTGGCTCGAACTGGGTTGGTGCTGGCGTTGGCACTTTTACCGTCCAGAGACTGAATCACGGAATCCGCGAATGTGTTGGGCACACAGATCACCAGGTCTCGACGGTCTTCGACCCACCACCCCATGGGCATTCCGTTCGCCCCTGGAGCCACCACCACCCGACGCCCTCCAGGCTTATCCATGATTGTGGGCGGTGCGCCTGGCACCGATAATCGCGAGATGAGCTTGGCAAACAGCGTTTTGTTTTCATCCTGAAACGCGTTGCGGTAGACCAGAACGACTCCCACGGCATTGGGATCTTTGGGATCCTGGCTCATACTAAAAACGAATCCGGATCGAAACATCAGCTTGAGCAGAGCCAGCTCTTCCTGGCTCGTGGTTCGCCTATCGGGCAAGCCTTTGGTGGCCTGATCAAAAACCTGCGTCACGATCTCTTCCAGCATGGCCCCGGTATTGGTCTCGGAAAGAATCTTGGCCGTGGCCGACTCATTCCAGGCGGCGGAGTGCTGGTCGAATCCCTGAAATTCCAGCAACAAGGTCAGCTTCTCGGCCGGAACGTAGCGCACCAGTGCGTCTGGATCGGCCGGTTTGCTGGCTGGTGGTGCCACGTTTCCAGGCAAGCCCGAAGACGGTCCGTTAACTGCAGGCGCGGCTGGCGGTGCAATTCCCGTTTGAGCGATCGAGCGCGATTGGAGGGGGCTGATTGCCAGCAAAACCATGGAAGAGTACAGGGAGAACCGAAGAGACTTGGGAGCATCCACAGCGTTGATCCTTCCGTCGTGAAACCGGCTCAGCTTTCAAGACCAGCATTCGTCCAGGACGTTCTCTGGAACGCATTTTCTTTCGCCAATTGCTCAAGGCATCGTAGAGCGACCCTTTGCCTGCGCCAAGGGCTCGAAGGTCGGTGATGCAGAGTCCTTGGCCAGAGCGATCCGCCAAGTTCCGCTGGCGGAAACCGTCTTCAAGGTCGTCCCAATCCCCTGAGTTCGATAGAATAGTCTAAACAGACCGCACATTTTCCGACACGAGGCCGGCTCCTCTTGAGCAAGAAGAAAAAGATCCGCGTTGCGCTACGCAAAAATCGCCAAAACCGAACTCGCGCCAATAACCTCACGAGTTCGCATGGGGTTGGCGCAAGCAATCCAGATTCTCCTGGCCAGGAGCGCGTGCGGGCCAAGGGCGATCTATCGCGTCGACGAACGATCATGGTGGACGACGGCGGCGACCAAGACGGCAAAGACTCCATGCTGTCGGGAATGTCCGTCAATACCGAAGGCTGCCTGCACGGTCGAATTATTAAGGTGCATGGCCTGGAAACCGTGGTTGAGACCGACGATGGGCGGAGCTACCGCTGCGGCGTGCGCCGGCTTTTGAAATCGCTGGCAATTGAAGAGCGAAACGTGATTGCCGTGGGAGACCGGGTCTGGTTCCGCACGAGTGCAGAGAACCAGGGGCTAATCGAAAATGTGGATAAGCGGCAAGGGACCGTGGTGCGCGGTTATCGCCGTCAGCGGCACGTGATTGCCGCGAACATCGATCAAATTCTGATCGTATCCGCGCTTCTGGAACCAGGCTTGAAAACCCCGTTGATTGATCGGTACCTGATCTCCGCGGAAACAGGCGGAGTTCGGCCGATCATTGTGCTCAACAAGTCGGACCTGGTGGATCTTGCGGACTTCCAATGGGTTATCGGCCTGTATAGCCAGCTTGGCTACGAGGTCCTGGTTACCTCAATCCACGACGGACGCGGATTGAAACGACTTCGCGAAATTCTGGCCCAGGGATCGACAGCCATTTCCGGGCAGAGCGGCGTAGGCAAAAGCTCTCTGCTGAACGCAATTCAGCCGGGACTCAAGCTCAGAATCGGTCGAGTCTCGGACTGGACCTCCAAGGGGCGTCACACAACCACCACCGCCGAACTCATCAAGATCGAAAATGGCGGATACGTGGTAGACACCCCAGGTCTACGCCAGTTTGAACTCTGGGGCATGGACCCTGCCGATATCGACGGGGTTTTCCCCGAATTTCGTCCCTACATTCCCCATTGCCGATTTCCAGATTGCTCGCACACGCATGAAGGTAGCTGTTCCGTCAAGAATGCCGTTCAGGACGACCAGATTCACCTCGGTCGGTACGAAAGCTACCTGAGACTCTACTTCCAGAAACCGATGCAAGAGGACTGACCGATCACGGCTCCCGGGCAGGTTGCTCTGACCCATTGGCGTGCGCCTGGTTGGCAACCGGCGGGGTGGCGGAACTGGAATCCAGTCTTCCGGAATAAAGCGCAACCGTGAGCATCTGTCTGGCCCGTTCGGGAAGCGAACACTGAGCTAGCCTGGCCACGGTTTCATCAATGGGGTAGGCCAGTCGTTTCAGCTCAATATGGCCGTTTTCAATAATCGCGTAAGCCGCCCGTGAGTCTCCATCGCGAGGCAGCCCCACACTGCCTGGGTTGAGCAAGGTTGTCGACCCTACCTTCAGTGTAAACTGAGAATGCGTGTGACCGACGCAGACAAAGTCTGCCTCGATCCCCTCCAGCCGCCGCTGCCAGGTGGCCGGGTCGTTCATCACGTACTCATCAAGTGGATCTCGCGGGGTGCCATGCACCAAAAAAAACCGCTGCCCGTCCAAAACCACCCGCTTCGTCAACGGCATTTGCAACAGGTACCGGCGCTGATTAGCATCAAGCCCGGGCCACTGCAGGGGCCGAGTCATTCGGGTCAGGTATCGGAAGCCCGACTCTCCATCCACCGATACGCCTTGCGCCACTCCATGGTCATGATTGCCCCGAATCGCGTGGGTGGCGTGCTTCATGACCCAATCCACGCACGGTCCTGGGTCTGGTCCGTAGTCCACCAGGTCTCCCAGGCAAAGACAGACATCGAACGGCTCTTGAATCGAACGAAGTGCGTTCCAGTTGGCATGGATATCCGAAACAACAAGGATTCTCATGCAGCAAAACTTCGCGTCTTGGGGATTGAGCCTGGCAAGCCGGTTCCCGCCCGCCGCTCAGGAAGGCACGGAACCAACCCGTGGTCTTGCAAGTTTATAACCCCTGAACTCATCCAGGCAACCAAGTGTCGGCCCCAGCCAGGTTTCAAGACTTCTTGCCAGAGCATCGGATCTGCACGAAGTGCGATTCACTCATGCCGAGAGTCTGGGTAATTGGTGCTACTTCAATCGCGCGGCACCCTTGAACGATCTGGCGTGGCATGTGGGCTCAGTCATCACGAGTTACCACGAATGTCCCCGCAAGGGAATCATGCCAGGCCTGTTTCTCGGGCGACCAGATAACCCAGAGACAACCCAGACCGAGAATTGCGAACGACAGAAACTTTTCAAGGTTACGCGAAAGTGCCGTAGTGTAGCTGGGACGCCGGCCCGACGTATCAACAACCTGGATCCCCAGCAGCCATTTACCAAGCGTTCCCTGAAGGGCCGAGGCTTCTAGAACCATACAATACAGAACATACAGACATAAAGATGCGTTCCGGATCCGATTCCGCTCCTGGAGAAACTCGATCCGGGTCTGAAAATCACCCGGCGCGCGGGCCAGGAACCGTGAAACGGTTGTGTCGAATCCCAGAAAGAAATAGGCAATCGCCAGCGTTGTCAGGGCGATTGGAAGATAATCGATCCAGAACGCCACAAATCGCTTCCCGAACCCCGCATGGTGCATCACCAAAGACTCCGAGAGTCATCCAGCCAATATTCCTGCGAAGGAGGACGAGGCCCGCTCCTCAAACCTGCTTCAGGGTGGAAGGCATCGGATAGAAAGTACACAGCCGCAACCTGGTCACGCGTTCAATGAACGCTTCCAGGAGGATTGCAAAGCGATTTTACAATAGCGACGAACTTCCGCCTCCTGCAACGGGTGCCTGCCCCAGATAAACGCATGATGCAGGCAAACGCGAGCGAGGCTGGAGCGCCGGTACTGGCCCTGAAACATCCGCTTGCCAGGATGGCGAATCACAACATGCAGGCACGCAGGGCGTTTTTCGAAGGATGGATCAAGAGCCTGGCGATCCTGGATCAGGAAGCCTTGCTTGCCTATAACTCCTGACAAGCGAGCAGGCAACCGAGGTCGGCCAAGGCCAGGGTTCCGCTCCCAGGCCAGCCTTGCGATAGCTTGCCGGAGCCCCGGATCGGAAGGAATCTTGAGCCAATCTTACCGCGAGCGGGGGAAAGACCGTTCAGCAAACTCAGCGGAGATCTTGCAAGCGCAGCAAGGATCGCTCAGCATATTCATTCTGAGCCAATCGACTCCGCTGCAACTCAGGCAAATCGTTTCAGTGTGCTGAACGGTGATTGGGAGACAGACCGGGCCTGGAGCGAGCCGAGTTTGTTTCCAGGGCCAGGTGATGACGATCGACTGGCCCGCGGCCATGGACCACCCCTCTCAAACCGCACGTCTTCTACCCATGACTTTCCCGGGCTGCTGAGGCCCATATCCCGATCAAGCCGAGAGTACCCTGATGTCTGAAGTTGTTGCAAAGCCGGTAACCAAGGCAACCGTTCTTCTGATAGACGACCAACCCATGATCGGCGAAGCCGTCCGCCGGATGCTGGCGGGCGAAGCGGATATCGCGTACCACTACCTCAAAGATCCGACCAAGGCTCTGGAAACCGCGGAAACGATCAAACCCACGGTCATTCTTCAAGACTTGGTGATGCCAGAGATTGAAGGCCTGGAGGTGGTCAAGCTCTTCAGGGCGAACGAGTCGACTCGCGAAATTCCCATGATCGTGCTCTCGACCAAGGAGGAGGCCTCAACCAAAGCGCAGGCTTTCGCCCTGGGAGCCAATGATTACATTGTCAAGCTGCCCGATCGACTCGAACTGCTGGCCCGTATCCGCTACCACTCCAAAGGCTACATTGCCCAGCTTGAGCGAAACGAAGCTTACCAGCAACTGGAGAAGAGCCAGAAGTTGATTGCGAGTGAGGTGGCAAGCGCCGCCGAGTATGTGCAATCGCTGCTGCCGGCCAAGTTCACAGAAGGGAAGGTCAAAACCGATTGGAGGTTCGTACCATCCACGGGCCTCTCTGGTGACACCTTCGGATACCACTGGATCGACGACCGATACTTCGCCTTCTACTTGCTCGACGTAGTGGGTCACGGTGTTGCCGCCGCCCTGCTCTCGGTCTCCGCGCTCAACAGTCTACGTTCAGGGGCGCTGCCAGGGGTCAACTTCCTGGACCCAGGCGAGGTGATGACCGGCCTGAACAACCGGTTCCAGATGTCTCAGCAGGGAGAAAAATGCTTCACGGCCTGGTATGGAGTGTATGACAGCGAGGAACGTGTGGTTCGGTACGCAGGGGGCGGACATCCCCCTGCCCTGCTGCTCACCGGTGAGAATGCCGAGACGGCCACCATGATTGACCTGAACTCCACGGGTCCAGTGGTGGGCACCTTCGAAGAGATGGACTATCCCACCGATACGGTCCAGGTAGGCCCGTATGGCGTGCTCTTTGTATATAGCGACGGAGTATTTGAAATCGAAATCGAAGGCCGAAAAACCTGGCCGTTCAAAGAGTTCTTGAGCTATATGGACAAAACCGGCCGCCAGGGCGCTCCAGCCATGGAGCTCCTGATGAAGCACACACTCGATCTCTCGGTTGAGCACAAGTGGGAAGACGACTTCTCCATCTTCACCCTCACCTTGTGAGGCGGCACGCCGCAGGGAATTGCACCTGGTCGGGCCTGAGGAGCACAGCCACCATCGGCTGCTGATCGGGACCACACCATGGTCGGTGACGTGGAATCGTGTTGAAAGCGACACGGTGCCACGTCACTCCATCGTGAGCCAGCAGGAACAGCCTTCAAGACCCCCAAAACCGAAAGCACAGCAAAAAAAAACACTCAGGAGTGGTTGGCTCCTGAGCGTCGGTGTTAACGATGAAGGCTAGCCATATTTGACTTGGTTTGTGAATCACCTGGAACAAGTTTCCGGATCAAGCCGGCGGGAAATCGATCCGTGATTCACGATGAGGACTCAAGCAATTTCAGCCAATGCTTGACGAGCACTGCCGCATCAGCCAGCTATCGACGTCGGCAAGCATGGGTGAGGCCAGGCGATGGCCGCAGGGGTAAGACTGGAAAGCGACGTTCAAGCCACCAGCCTTCAAGATGCCAACATTGCGGCGGGCATGATCAACGGGGGCCCGACCATTCCATTCACCATGCACCACCAGCGTCTTGAGCGAACGGCAATCGCGAACCCGTGACAGCGAGCGAGGAGGCAACCATCCATTGATGGCCACAACTCCGGCAAATCGCTCGGGATATCGGAACGCAAGTTTAAAGGCAACGGCAGCACCTTCACCCACGCCTACCAGGAAGATCCGTTCCGAATGAACGTGAAGCGTCCGGCGCAGGTTTTGGATGGCGTTGAACGAGGCATCTTCAACCCGCTCATGCGTATGAAGCCCAGATCCAGACATAATGCGCTGGAAGGCTTGCCCAGGCGGTTCGGGAATCGAATGAAACTCATTCATCCGGTCAGGACGAGCAAAGGCAGGTCCCCACGTGTAACCAATCCGCTCGCCACGGCGAACGATCGGTTCGGGTCCACGAAGGCTCAGGCCGATGTAGTTCCGCCAACTCAACGCGGGCATTGCTGACACAAGGTGTTGTTCATTACCCCCCCGTCCATGGAAGAGTACCAGCAGCGGATACGCGTAATTGGGCTCGTAACGCTGTGGTATGAACCTAGCCTCGGCCAGCGCCGCGGACCCGCTCGCGATCTCCGACACGGATATGGTCCGACGGTCGCTACTCATGCTCGAACTCCTGGAAGCACTGACACTGGTCACGGTAACCAGAGGTTCCTGGACTCAGGGAGGAGAAGCACCCAAACTACTTGGCTTGCTTCTCCAGCCCCAACGACTCCGTCTAAGCATAGCCAGCAGACCCCCACGCTTCAACGAATTACCCAGGCTATTAGCTCTTTTTCCTCAAGTATTTAGGGCGATTGGCCGACGGCTTGGGCAAGATGGTCAGACTTCACGGGTCATGCGGGAAGATTAGGCCGAGAAGATGCCGATTGGGCAAGTTTTGCCGCCACAAGCCGGATTTGCTTGTGTTGGGTGTTGACGGTAATCGCCTGATGTTTTGCTGGATAAACTTTCAGGTGAGTGACGGTGCGGTGCACAACAGGCTGAGGCTTGTGACGAACGACCTTGTGCACAATCTTGGTCTTGGTTGGCTGGGTCGTGATCGGGATGGCCACGGTTGCGCTGCCAGCGCCGGGAGGGGCGGTGGTGGTGGTCTTGGTGGTCACAGGGGTTGGTGCGGTGGAATGCGTGGTTGAGGTGACCACCGGGGTGGTGGTTCCGTCTTGGGCCACCAGCTTGAGGGTGATGGGGGGCGACTGAATCGTGTCGCTGGCTGAGCTACGAACCTCGTTCAAGGTATGGTTTGGATCAATTGTGGCAATGATCCGGCCTGCGGTCCCGCTGGCAACCATACCAGCCGGTGCCTGGCTGGGCAACTTGATTGTCTGAACCACATCCTGAGACTGGCCAGCTTTGAGGCTAGACACATGGGCATCGCCCAGCAGCAGCACAGGGGCACCCGCCACGTTATTCTGGATCAGGCTGAACCGAACATCGAACGGTCCAGCATCTCCCGAACCAACGTTTTGAACATGGACCTTGAGGTCGATATTCTGGCCCCAGGAGATCACGGTTGGGGTGGTCAGCGCGGTGGCTGTCACCTGGGGCAACTGGGTCACCGGAACATCTGTCGGCCTGGCGGTGAGATTAACGGTGGTCCAATCCAGCCCAAGCCCCTGATACGTGGAAGGGGTCACCACCGGGTTCGCTAGCCCCGTGGCATCGCTGACCATGACCAGCGTGAACTTGCTCACGTTGGCAAGCACCGCGGGTGGGGAATAAGGTAGCCGGATAGCCTGAGCCCCAGACACCGTTTGACCAGCTGCAATCTGTGGGATTGGCACGGAGCCAATGGTGTAGCCGGTTGGGCCGAAGGGATCCTGACCGTAAGGCACCAGGATGATCCGAGCATTGGTCGCCGGCGCATCACCGGGTCCCGAATTCGTGACCTTTGCGGTGATGTTCAGATCCTGACCCCAGTCACTGGTTCCCGGCGCCACCGAGATTCCAGCGGCAATCAGATGTGCGGGAAGCGCCTGAGCAACATTGACCTTGGAAGCGTCAACGCCCTGAGCTCCAGAGCCAGTGTTTGTCGCCGAGGCAAACCCGACAGTCGTTGTAATATAGTAAGACGACCCGGCTAACAGAGCTTGGTTGGGGCTCTTGGGGATCGTCAGCGGGTATTTGAAGTTGAAAAGTGCCCCAGGGGGCAGACCGGCCGGCACGGTGAAGGTGGCAATGGACTCGGAATTCGTACCGGTGTTGGCGGTTGGCGAGAGATAGATATTGGCCTCAGCCGGTGTGGTGGTGGCCACCGAGCTGTTATTCCGGATCGAGCCCGTGAGGACAAAGGTCTGTCCCCAAGCCAGGCTTGAAGGAGCCGAAAGCGAGACCGGAGTGAGACGGCCGACGGCCGTGACGTCGTTACCGGGCAAAACCGTGTAAGACCCCGAGGTTCCAGTGGTTGGGGTCGCGGTTGTGGTGGCTACGGTCTGAGCCGGCGTGGCGCTGACCTGGGTTGTGGTCGTCACCGTGGCCGTGGGATCGGCCGCTGTGGTGGTTGCAGCCATGGGCACGGCAGCAACCGTGACCGTAGTGTTGGCAGTTGGCGTAGAGGTCGTGGACGTGGCGATGGCGGTATCGCCAGTCGAGGCCGCAGCCGTGCTAGGTGACGCTGTGCCTGTTGAGTCTGCTCCCAGAAGACCGGTAATGGTCTGCTGGATCGAGCTGACATCAGCAGCGGTCAACAGTTGACGCCTTTCCAGGCGGTCAAACGGCAGGATGACGGGGCCACGATTTGAAGCACGGCGGTCTGTACGGTAGTCACGGGACGGCATGGGATACTCTCCTCCTTGAGAGGTCCGCAGATCGGCAGATCAGGGAAACCCTTACGAGTTACCCGGTCGTACGCTGAGATTCCATCCTGGTATGATGCAAACATAGCTCGGCTAGTTTGAGGCGTCAAGATGAGGGAATTCGCGAGAACTGGCGCAATTAAACAAATCGTTACATTCCGCAATATTTACCAACAAGCACCACAGTTCCTTACGCCTGCCAGGGTTATGACTTTCTGTTCATCACCAAACCGGCAAACAGCGGCAGGACTGGGGAACCGGATCTCCAGCCGCAGCCACTTCCTCGGTTACCCCGCCAAACTTGTGGGTCACCGGGCCAAAGCCAGGCAAGTGGTTCACCAACGAAAACCGCCAGAACGACATCAGTCGCCCTGGCGGTTCTGAAACTGGCGTAGCGTTGATCGCGTTTGAAGAACCTGGGTCATGTACCTGGCCTGACGAGCCATCGGTCCCAGGTTCAGGGCACGTCTCAGAGCGCCGTGCCGAGCAGGTCTTTCACGGCTTCGCGCTCTTGCTGCAGTTCGGTGGCAGAGGCCAGGATCTTGGCCTGGAGATCATGATCAACCTTGAAGTCCTCGCGGATCGACCAGGTGTGACCATCGCTCGTCAGAGGGAAGCTGTAGATCAGCCCCTTGGGCACGCCGTAGCTGCCGTCTGACCAGACGCCGGCCGAGAAAATCTCTCCGTGCGGAGTTGGGACACTGGCCGACCGCACACTGTCCACGGCCGCGTTGGCGGCCGAGGCTGCAGAGCTTGCCCCACGGGCCTTGATCACCGCTGCGCCTCGCTTGGCAACCGTGGGCACAAACTCATCGGCCAGCCAGGTGTGGTCCGAGATCACATCGGTCGCTGGTCGGCCGCCAATCAGGGCGTTCTTGTAGTCTGGCACCTGGGTGTCTGAATGGTTACCCCAGATCGCCACCCGGCTCACCGCATCCACGCCCACCCCAGCCCGCCTGGCGAGCAGTGAAACCGCACGATTCTGATCGAGTCGGGTCATTGCGAACCAGTTCTGGTTCGGAACGCGGGGGGCATGGCTCTTGGCAATCAGACAGTTGGTATTGCAGGGGTTGGCCACGGTCAGCACCCGCACATCGGGGCGAGCGGCATCGTTGATCGCCCGGCCCTGCGCGGTGAAGATTGGGCCGTTGGCCCGGATCAGGTCGGCGCGGGTCATGCCGTCCTTACGCGGCAGGCCACCAATCAAAACCACCCAGTCTGCCCCTTCAAATGCCTCTTCCGCCTTGTCAGAAGCTTTCATGCCCGCCAGCAGCGGAAATGCGCAGTCCTCAAGCTCCATCAAGGTTCCCTGGAGGGCTGGAAGGGCCGGGGTAATTTCCAGCAGGCTCAGCTCTACCTTTTGGTGGGGCCCAAAAATGGCCCCCGAGGCCGCGCGAAAGATGAACGCGTAGCCAATGTTGCCACCGGCACCTGTTACTGCAATGCGGATCGGTCGGGAAGAACTCATCGATCGAAAATCCTTGAAATTCAGGTTTCGAGCCTCGAATCACGACTGCGGGGCCGCACCGGATCCGGACGCGGAATCCCCGGAACGTGATTCAACCGAAGCTTGCCGTGCAAGTTCGGCCTTCAATCGAGACTGCATCAAAGCCATCTCACGCGGCAGGTGCCGCATCCCCAGGAGCAAGACCACACCCCCAAGAGCCACGGCTGGCACAACTACTAGCATACCGGCACCCAGATTCGTTCGCCCACCTTGAAACTCAACAGGAACAAATCCGAGCATGGCCAGGAACTCGCCGGGCGGAGTACCCATCCACGCCCCTTTGCCGAACATGTCGGAAACCAATCCCATGAGCCAAGGGGACCAAACATCCCCCAGCATGTGCACCGTCAACGTCCCGATGGCGTAGGCCGTGGCCCGCATCTTGGGCAGCACCACGTTGGCGATCACGGCATTACTCGGTCCGGTATTGGCAAACATCAGAGCCTGCGCCAGGAATAACCAGATCACAATGGCCCAGGTCGAGCTGGCAAACAGGGCGGCCAGGATGCAGGGAACCGCCAGCAACATGGATGCGCCAGACACAAAGAACAGGGCGTTCGGGGTCTTGCGTGCCAGATGGTCGGCAATCCAGCCGCCGGCCAGCATCCCAATCAGGGCAGCCGCAAACCCGGTCAAAGCCACCACGTTGCCCACGTCTTGTCTGGGGATGCCACGCACCCGTTCCAGGTACGATGGCAACCAGTAGGCAAAGCCACCAAAGGCAAAGGTATACGCCGCCAGCCCCATGAGCGTGTAGGTGTACGAAGAGTTGACGAGCAGGTCACGGTAATCGGCGGCCGTTGCGCCCACGCGTTGGTCCCGTTTCAGGCGTTCCGGATCGTACCCCTCGGAAAGCCCCCGGACCGGCTCTGGCAAAAATAGCGCAGCAATCGCGGCGAACAGGCCGGGGGCCCCAACCAGAAAGAAGGCCAGTCGCCAGTTTCCGGTTGTATCAACCACATAGCCGCCCAGCTTGATCCCAATGGCGTACCCTAATGGCATGGCCAGATAGTAGGCCGAAAGTACGCGGGCTCGGCCACGCCTGGTGAAAAGATCCATCAGAAGCGAGGGGGCGATCACGCCATAGGTGGCTTCACCAATACCTAGCAAACTGCGGGCAATCCGCAACTCGGTCAGGTTGTGCGCCAGCCCCGTACCTATGGTGGCCAGGCTCCAGACCCCCACCCCAAGAGCTAGCAGCCGGGTCCGTTGCGAGCGGTCGCCCAGATAGCCCATGAACGGGCTCACAATGCAGTAAGTCACCAGAAAGAATGAATTCAGCGAACCGGCCGCAGCATCCTCAATCTTCAGGTCAGCCTGGAGTGCGGTCAGAACCCCAGCCAGCGTCCAGCGGTCAATCCAATCCAGCAGGCTCATCAGGAACAGAACGACGAAGACCGTTCCCGCCCAGCGGCCGACCGTGAGCGGGCCGGCTGGAGCATCGGTTCCCGTGTCAAACGCAGAGGCGTCGTTCATGAGCACCAATCTCCAGGAAGACCAACCCTGGCCAGCCCGTAAAAACCAATCAGCAAGGACTGGCTCCAACGGGGCAAACGGCCTGTCCCGAACCAAGACGATCAGTTCGATTAAACTCGCAGATCAGACCGTATTTGCGCGGTTCGGACAACGTCACAAATGGCATCGCCATTCGATGGGCAACCAAGCCCGCCTGAACGAATCGATTCAGTCGTCTTCCACACGCACCATCAACTGGAAAGACTGAAGAAATCTCTCCAAACTTGACCGTGAAATAGACTGGGGAGCAATGACCCGGATCTGCTTGCCTTCATCTTGACCCCAGAGGGGCAGGTCATAGCTCACGGAATTTTCAGGAACAGGGCGTTCAACGGGGGGAGCCACGGTCACACGGGGCTCAACCGGGGCCTGACTGATTACAGCCACGACTGGCTTGGCTGGTGGAACCTGTACAGGTTTGCTGGCAGGGAGGCGAGTCACTTGCCTGGCAGTAGAAGCCTCTGAAGAATCCTGCCCCATGCCGGCATCCGCCGTGGAATCGGGCAGTGAAACCCCACCGGTTCGCAAGATTCCGTCTTCGCCCAGAACCCCCAGCTCCCGTGCGGAGGTCAGAAAAATCTCGGCCGCGGCGTCTTTTGCCGAGGCCGTGATCTGGTGGTGATGGTATAGCCAGTTAGCCAGCGCCGGCATGTCTGGAACCCTGCGCCCTTCCAGCTTCTCACAGAGTTCCGCATTGAGGGCGGGCTGCAAAAAGGCCAGCCGGTGCAAGGCGGGAACCCGGCCAGGGTCCAGCGGATGCAAAATCGAGCGAGCCAGCTCGGTAAGCGAGTAACAGCCGTCTCGCAACGTGATCAGCCCGTACTGCCGGGCCGCGCTGAGCCGTGCGGAAAAGGTCTGGGTTTTGATGTTCTTGTAGCCCATGGCCGCTGCCACCGAGGCCGATGGTAGACCATCGACCCCACGCTGGCCCATTTCGCGGACCAGTTCAATGGCATCAAACAGCGTAGCGCCCGGGTAACGGGCACTACGCTCTCGACGACGAGACGGAATGGAAGGATCGGCCTCAGACTGGGGCATGGGCATAGAGTCCGGCAAGCGGTCCACCGGCAGCTCAGGGAGCCGCCGGGGCAGATGTTGCTTCCTTGAGAGTTTCAAGGTAACCGATCAGGTCCGCAAAGTCCTCACGCGAGAGTCCCTCGGCGAGTCCGTTTGGCATCAAAGAGACCTCGCTGATCCTGCGCTCCTCAATATCAGGCTTGCGCACGGTCACCGTACGAGCCTCGCCATCCTGGATCGTGACCGACTCACCGTCATCTTGCTTCAAAATGCCGGTCAGAAGCTGGCCATCCGTGGTCGCAATCACCACCGGCTCATACCCAGAGAAAATCTGGGCCGATGGGTACAGGATCGACTCGATAAGCTGAGGACGTGGGTACTTCAGACCAATACCGGAAAGGTCTGGACCAACGTCGCCCCCCTCTTTGCCAACCTTGTGGCATTTGATACACGCAAGCCCCTTGAGGTCGTTGAACAGGGCCTGCCCTTTGGCAATGTCGCCCTTGTTGTCAACCGCATGCTTGGCGAATGCATCAGGATCAAACGCGCCAGCAGCCGGAGCTTGCAGAAACCCATGATCCGGCTGGGCCGAAAGTTCCACCGCGTACTGCCAGCCGCCGCCAGAGTTCCCACATTCCACCAGCACCCGGTTGGTGCCAGCCAGCAGATCCACCTCAACGCGGTCTTGGCCGGGCGTAAACCCGCGATCCCCCTGGGATTCAAACACTTTCTTGCCATTCAGCCAAACGATCAGGCTATCGTCTGAACCCATCAGCATCTCAGCCTTGCGTGCATCTGGCGAGTTCAGCTCGGCGTATCCAAACGCTTTGCGCTGGTCACCAGCCATGAGCCGGGTCAGATCGATCTGGCCGCGAGGATCAATTGCGTCGGTCTTGACCCACTTGAGCGTCTTGCCGTCGAGACCTTCAATCTCACCGGCCAGGTCAATTTCTTTCTCGGCATCAATCTGGGCATGGTTATCACGGGCCAGTGGCCCCACAACGTTCCAGGTTGTGATGGGCTGCGTTCCCGAGTAGATCTTCCGCAGTTCGGTTACCACCGAAGGAGACAGCTCTTTCCGGTCGGCCAGTTGCTGGAAGACGGGCACTGCCTGATCACGAATCGAGGAAACGGCTGCGGCAACATCGCGCCGAAGTTCAGGATTTTTATCCGCCAGACCACGCAGGTAAACGCGTAAAGCCCGAGGGTCTGGCATGGCTGCCAGGGCCCGAGTGGCCTCGAACCGGGTCGGTTCTTCATTGGCCAGCTTCATCAGGGCGGGTACAGCCTCGGTGACCTTCAGCGATCCCAAGCCGCCAATGGCGGCCGCCCGAACCGCGTTGTCTTCATCAGCCAGCCGCTCCATCAGCAGTTCACTGAGCCCCTCAGGCTTTCCAAGCCCCGCCAGTGCCTGAATGGCAGCGGTTCGCACCTGGGGTTCGGTGGCCTTGACTCGAGCCTTGAGCGTGGCCGAGGCCACTTCCGCCTTGCGACGCCCGAGCGCCTGAATCAGTGGCACGTCCGCATCCACACCCAGGCCACCGTTTTCCAAAAGGTCCACGAACACAGGCACGGCATCGTCACCGGCAAGCGTATCGAGCCCACGAATCGCCTCGACCCGAAGCTCAAGCGGGTTATCTTTGCTCTTCACCAGCGCGGTCAACGGCAGAACCGCTTCGCGGTCGCCGGCATTCTTGAGGGCCTTGATCGCCAGCCGGATCTCGTCAA
This sequence comes from uncultured Planctomycetales bacterium, assembly GCA_903926465.1. Lineage (GTDB taxonomy): Bacteria > Planctomycetota > Planctomycetia > Isosphaerales > Isosphaeraceae > CAIYJE01. The sequence continues at coordinate 8,452 of CAIYJE010000067.1, read as the reverse complement.
GCTCTCGGGATTTCCCGATCAGGGCCCGCAGGGCTGCCGCCTGAGCAGGAGACGCGTTAGCTTGCGCGGCTTCAATGGCCGCGCGGCGGATGGGAGCCTCGTCAGACTCGATCAAGCTTGCCAGCATCTGCTCAACCCGTTCGGTTCGCTCCCAGGCCTCGGTCTGCTTGGGCGGCTGGCCCTGAGACGGCCGGGTTCCCCACCATTTTCCATCCCAAGGTAGGGCCTTGCGGGCCAGGCTGGAGAGTGCCCGAATGGCCAGTGCCCGCTGATCGGCCCCCACATCCCAGCCTGGCTCTTGCCCCTTGGCGGACGCACCCAAACTGAGGAGCAGGTCAACCGCCCTCGGCTGATAGACTCCGTCCAGGGCTCCAATCACTGCGGCAACCCGATCCGAAGGGTGATCTTTGGCAAGCTGGCTCGCCACGGCGTCCCAGTCACCAATTCGCCGCAACGCAACTCGGGCCGCAAACGCCACATACGAATCGCCGTCCGTCAGCCGCTTGAGAACAGCAGGAACAGCCTCGGGGCTGCCGATCCGTCCCAAGGCGCTTAGCACCTGCAGAGCCAGCGTGGGAGCGATGTTCTTGTCCAGCAAGGTGGTTAACTGCTCGACGGCAATGGGTACACGACGATCACCCAGAGCGCGGGCGGCCTCGCCCTGAACCAGCGGATCGGCCGACTTCAGCACCTCGATCAGGGGCAACGAGGCATCCGGGGTCGCCCCAGCAATTCCGTCCAGAACCCAGACCAGGTGAATCTTGGTGCGAATGGGGGTTTGGTTATCTTCCAGAGCCTTGACGACGACCGGCAGCACGTCTTTTCCCTGGTGGATCAGAGCATGCTGGGCCCGAACTCGCTCGTTGTACGAAGGGTGCTCCAGGGCCGCGATCTGGGCCTCGACAGGATCGGAATCAGAACCACGGGGCTTGGTGGCAATGGCCTCGGTTGGACTGACCGCCCAAACCCGACCCACTTTCTCAGTCTTGTTTCCCCAGCCGCCCATATTCCAGTCGGCAATGTACAGGGTGCGGCCATCTTCGGAAATCGCCAGGTCGAACGGGCGAAAATCCTTGAGGTTGGCAGGCGCAGCGAAATCAATATCCCGAGCCACCTCGTAGGTCGACCCCTTGGGGGCGAATTTGAACCCGTGAACCTTTCCCTTACCCCACTCGGCCCACAGGCCAATGCCCTTGTAAGCATCGGGCCAGGCATCTTCTTTGTAAAAAACTGCGCCGCAGGGAGAGCCGCCGCCATATTCCGCCATCCGGTTCAGGAACCGGTCCTGGCGATCATGGTAATCATAAGGATAGCCGTAGTAGCCACCCTGGATGTGGTGGGTCACGCGGGTCCACCAGCCGTCGCCATCGTCGGTATTGTCGTAGGTAAAAATGCGGTCCAGCTCGTCGAGATTGGCCTCCAGGTGGTTGCGGGTCCCTGAGGAAAAGACTTCCATCTCGGTTCCGTCGGGGCGACAACGCAGCACACCACCCCCCTTGATCTGAACCTTCTGCCCGTCTTCACGGCGGGTCACTCCGGGCACACCCTTGTCGCCCGTGGAGATGTATAGCCAGCCATCGATGCCGAACTGAAGACCGGAGACAATGTGGTCATTCAAGCCCTGGTTATTGGTAGGCCCCAGGTCGGTGAACAGATCGTCTTTCTGATCGGCCTTACCATCGCCGTCCGTATCTCGCAAAACCGACAGGAACGGCATGTGGCAGACATACAGGCTGTTGTTGAACCAGGCCATTCCCTGGATGGCGCGAAAACCCTTGGCGTATTCAACCGGGTCCTGTTCGTTTTTGAACTTCAAAATTCGACCGTCAAACGCTTCATAGGGACCCCGTTGGTCCATCGGATCTTCAGCCACGAACAATACGTCGCCAGGGGCGGTTGCCACCTGACAGGGGTACTCGACCGCCGGCACGCTGGCCACCAGCCTCGCCGAAAAACCATCGGGCACTTTGGGAGCGTCTGCGTAAATCCATGACGTTGCAAACGTCAAAGAGACGGCAAGGCCAAGAAGGCGGGTGAACCCGGATGGCATGTTCGGTTCCAGTTCGTGAGGAAGGCTAGGCCTGGCGAGAGCATTAGCTAAAGTGGGCTGCGATTGTATCGCCAGCGAATGGCGTTGTTCAACAATTCGCCATCTGCGAATTCTTGAACGGCTCTGGGTCATTCACCTCAACCCAAGACCAGGGACCGCCAGCGATCTAGCCCAAAACCCTGAAAAACAGGCGAACTAGCCCTACTATTGCAATCAAGCCCAGCATAACCAGAAGTAAGACTCGGTACAGGCGTTGCCTTGCCGCCAAATCAAACATGCAGCAAATAATGCGCAGGCCGTCTCGGCCGGCCCGCAGTTTGCTTTGGGTACCGGCAACTCGTGGATAATACGGAACGTCGATCTCAAGCACGCGATAACCACGTGTCACGGCCTCGCCTGCCAGCTCGGTTTCAATCTCGAACCCAGCCGACCGGGGCTGAATTTCCCTGAGCATGCGTGGAGAAAACACCCGGTATCCCGAAAGAAAATCGCCAGGGCCCCGGCCAATCAGGCACCGGAACGCAAACCGCAACAACCGGTTCCCCACCCAGCGCACAGGGGCCATGCCAGGGCTCCCCTCCACAGCCACCGGACACCGCCGGCCCACCGACATCTCACAACGGCCATCCAGCACAGGCTCAAGCAGATCGAGACCACGCTCTGGCGGGTAAGTTCCGTCACCATCGGTAATCAACACGGCCGCTCGGTCTCGGTACCGTTCAAAAATCGCCTGAATTACATGCCCTTTACCGGGAGTGGGAACCAATTCCACCACCGCCCCGGCCAGGCGGGCTTCGGCGGCCGTGCCATCGGTCGAGGCGTTGTCAAACACCACGATCTCGGCTTCAGGCAGCACCCGGCGCCAGTGCCGCACCAGCTCCTGAATAGCAGCCGCTTCGTTCAGGCAGGGAATGGCCACCACCACCCGAGCCAGGGAACGGTTGCTGCGGATGTCTGTTTCGGCAACCATCGGCCGTCCTGAAAAGTTAAGACTACCGGGACTGAGCAAGTCTTCAGCACCATGCACGGCGCTGTTCTACCCAGACCACCGGGCCATTTATTGTGCCGCCCAGATTGGGTTGCGTCCACCGGGCGCCAGTGGCCCAGGTCTTGGAACTCACCAGAACCCAGAAAGCCTGTAACCGTGCCGACCGCCGTGCGGACCGTTATAATCCTGACAACAGCCTCCTCGGAGGAACGCGGATCACGCGGTAAATTGCTGCCGAGATGACCCTGACCTGGGCAACGCCGGCAAAAAGGCCCAGGGGAGAGCCTTGCTCATGAAATCGCTGGCGAGCCATGCCCTGACCGTACTTGTGACCCTGTGCATTGTGGCGTACTGGATTCACAGCCTGGAGCTTGCGCCTGCCCATCGTGAACCGCGGCTTCCATTCCAGGAGACCAGGCAGCCAGCGGAACCGGCTGCCGCTCCAGTACCGGTGCCGCCGCCTGAAGACGCGGTCCTTGAAAAGGTTGACGCCGACGAGCAGGTGAATATCTGGGTTTACCAGAACGATAATCGGAGCGTGGTGAATATCACCACCGCCTCGGGAGGAGGCGGAATCTATGGCGATGAGGTGAACACCGGATCCGGTTCCGGGTTCGTCATTGATGACGCCGGCCGGATTCTCACCAATTATCACGTGGTGGCCGATGCGGAGGCGATTCAAGTCACAATGTTCGACGGCACGAACTATCGCGCCCGCCTGATTGGCTCAGATATCAATAACGATATCGCCGTGATCCAGGTCGATGCCCCCGCCGACAAGATTGTTCCCCTGCTCCTGGGCGATTCTTCTGGGCTCCGGGTTGGTCAGAAGGTGCTGGCCCTGGGGAACCCGTTCGGACTCGAACGGACCCTGACCACGGGCATCATCAGTAGCCTGGAACGGTCGATCAAGTCCAAGAACAACCGCACCATCAAGGGAATTATCCAGACCGACGCCGCCATTAATCCCGGCAATTCTGGTGGCCCGCTGCTGAACACGCGAGGTCAGGTTATTGGCATGAACACGGCCATCCTGAGTTCGGTTGGACAGTCGGCGGGCATCGGCTTTGCCGTGCCAATCAACAGTATCAAGCGGATCTTGCCCTCACTCATCCAAACCGGTCGGGTGGTTCGCGCCGATCTGGGAATTCGACGCGTGTTCACCACCGAGGGGGGCATTTACCTCATCGAACTTGATGAGAATGGACCGGCCGCCAAGGCCGGCCTGCAACCGATGCAGGTTGTGGTCGAGCGACTGGGCCGCTACCTCCGCAAACGCCCAGACCCCGAAACCGCTGATCGGATTCTGGCCATCAATGGCAAACAGGTCCGCACCGTCGATGAACTGCTGACCGAGATTGAATCCCATCAGCCTGGCGACAGTGTGAGCGTGACCTGCGTGCAGAATGGCCGTAAAAGGGTTGTGAAAGTGACCCTGGGGGCAACCGATTGACAGCCTTGGGCGGCAGTTTGAGCCAGGACACATTGCGCCGAAAGGCCGACCCGACCAATTGAGACGCGGCTCTGGCACGGGTATAACCGGGTGAAGATTCACTCCCCTCCACTCACTCCGAAGGATCGTGCCATGAACTGGCGTTGTTTACTGCCTGCCCTCTCTCTGGGACTTTTTGCGATGGTTGCTTCTGTGAAGGGTGAGACACCCCAGCCCGCCGCCCCTGCCACCAAGGTGTATGAACTCCGGGTCTACCACTGCAACCCCGGCAAACTCGACGATCTGCTCAAGCGGTTCCGCGAACACACCATCGGCCTGTTCGAAAAGCACGGCATGACCAACATCGGTTACTGGGTGCCCGCCGATGATGATAAGGGGAAGGCCGACACCCTGATCTATCTGCTGGCTCACGAGTCACGCGAAAAAGCCAAAGCCTCCTGGGACGCCTTCCGCAACGATCCCGAATGGCAGAAAGCTAGAGCCGAAAGCGAAAAGGATGGCGTGGCACTGGCAGCCAAGGTCGAAGCCACCTTCCTGGACGAAACCGACTATACCCCAGACGCTTCCGCCCCAGGTGCCAAGCCCGGCCCTCTGACCTACGAACTACGCACCTACTACACGAGCCCCGGCAAGCTTGACAATCTCAACAAGCGGTTCCGCGAACACACCATGAAGCTGTTTGAAAAGCACGGCATGATCAACGTGGGATACTGGACCCCATCCGACGACGATCAGGGCAAAGCCAACACCCTGATCTACCTGCTCGCCCATAAAGACCGTGACGCCGCCGGTAAGAGCTGGGGAGCGTTCGGCAGCGACCCCGAATGGCAGAAGGTTTACAAAGAGAGCCAGTCAGACGGTATCCCCCTGGCCGCCAAGGTTGAGACCATCTTCCTGGTTCCCACCGACTTCAGCCGCCTGAAATAATCGCGTTGGTACCACGATCCGTTTGAACCCGGGACAGGCTCTGTGTGCGTCTGGGGCCTGTCCCGGTTTTCCGTTCAACTCCCAGCTCCTAAGAACGAGTGAACAGATCATGACAACGCCACGGAATGATCCCACGGAAATCCCCGCCGACCTTGTCTCTGGTGCTGCCCGGCGTCTGGCTCACTACGCGCACCTTACCCCGGTCCTCACCTCACATACACTCGATGCGAAGTGCGGCGGGAAAATCTTCTTCAAGTGCGAAAACTTCCAGCGCGTGGGCGCCTTCAAATTCCGCGGCGCCATGAACGCCGTGCTTCAACTCACCGACGCCGAAAAAGCTCAAGGCGTAATCACCCACTCATCCGGCAACCATGCTCAAGCCCTGGCGCTGGCCGGCCAGCTTCTGGGAATTCCAGTCTGCGTGGTCATGCCCTCCAACGCCCCCGAGGTCAAACGGGCCGCCACGGCCGGCTATGGGGCCCGGATCGTCAGTTGCGAGCCCACTCTGGCCGCCCGAGAAGCTGCCGTGGCCTTAGAAAGTGCAAAACATGGCTACGTGCTCATACATCCCTTTGATGACTGGCGAGTGATCGGCGGCCAGGGAACCGCCGCCTGGGAACTGCTCGATCAGGCTGGACACCTCGACATCATCATCACCCCCTGCGGTGGCGGTGGCCTGCTTTCCGGCACCGCGCTGGCCGCACATACGAAGTCGCCGCACACCCGCGTGATTGGCGCAGAACCAGAACGGGCCGACGACGCACGCCGTTCCCTTGAGGCCGGCACCATCCTTCCCTCTGGCGATCCCAAAACCATCGCCGATGGCCTGCGTACCTCCCTCGGCCAGCGATCCTTCCACGTGATCCAGCGCCACGTGGACCAGATAGTGACCGCCACCGAAGCCGAGATCATCGACGCCCTGCGGTTCGTGACCGAGCGGATGAAGATTCTGATTGAACCCTCGTGCGCAGTACCCGTGGCCCCAATTCTTACCGGCAAGCTTGATGTCCACGGCAAACGCGTGGGAGTGATCCTATCTGGCGGCAATTTGGACCTCCAGCCACTCTTCCAGGCTCTCTCCGAGCGCTGGCTATGAGCAGAGTTTCGCACACAACCTAGACCGCATCCCAGATACTCCGATTCCCCAGAATACACAAGGAGGGCCTCATGCTTGGGCGAACCATCGGCTTGGCCCTGCTTGCCTTGGCATTCATAACTCTGGCGGAGCAGGCCAGGGCCCAGCAAGGGGACGTGCGCGGTGTGCATGATCCGGCCGTGATCAAGGCCGACGGAGTTTTCTGGCTGTTCTCGACCGGCCGTGGAATCCCCATCCGAAGCTCAACCGACCTGGTCCACTGGAAGCGGGTTGGCCGTGTGTTCGAGGAGTTGCCTGCTTGGGCCACGGAAAAGGTCCCAGGCGCGACCACACTCTGGGCCCCGGACATCCTGTTCTTCAACGGCCGTTATCACCTGTATTACTCGGTCTCTACGTTCGGCTCAAACCGATCGTGTATCGGCCTGGCGACCAGCCCAACACTCGATTCCAGCCGCGCGAATTATCACTGGACCGATCAGGGTGTGGTTATCTCCTCCGCCAAGGTAGACCCGTTTAACGCGATTGACCCCAACGTGGTGCTGGATTCCGACGGAGCGCCCTGGCTCAGCTTTGGCTCGTTTTTCGGTGGTGTGCAGCTCATGCGTCTGGATGCCAAAAGTGGCAAGCCCACAACACCGGTCGAGCCGCCGATTCGGATTGCTGCCCGTCCGGAGAGCCCGGCCATTGAGGCCCCGTTTATCGTGCGGCATGAGGGCTTCTACTACCTGTTCGTTTCATTTGACTTCTGCTGCAAGGGGTCTGAGAGCACGTACAACGTGGTGGTCGGGCGTTCGGAACGAATCACCGGCCCGTACCTTGATGCGCAGGGCAAACCGCTGCTTGAAGGAGGTGGCACACCTGTTCTGGCGGGCGCAGGATCGGTTCGTGGCCCTGGACACAATGCCATTCTGGAGGATGACGGCCGAGCCTGGTTCCTTCACCACTTTTATGACGCCAACGCCAAGGGTGTGCCCACACTCCAGATCCGCCCGCTCTCCTGGGACCCCGAGCAGGGGTTCCCACGCGTGCAGGAACCGATCGGGGCGACACCTGAAAACTGACCAGATGGCCGAAGCTCAAGCGAAGCGAATCGGTTGTCCATGCTTGGTTTCAAACCCGCACGATCAGCGATCTAAAGACTTACATCAATTCTTGCCATCCTGGCACCAGACTTGCGTGTTTCATGGATAACTTAGATCCTTGGATCGTCAAAGAACGGTTCAGGAACACGGTTGCCAGGCAATGGAGAATGGCCATGCAGATCACCGAGACAGCTCCTGGTGAAGTTATCTGCCTCTCACCAGCAAGTGTAGATTTGGCCAGCATCGAAACCACAAGACTGGTGAAAACCAACTTACTTGAGGTAATCCGCATCAAGCTCAAGGCCGGAAAGGAAATCCCCACTCACACCGCGCCTGGAGAGATCACCGTTCAGTGCATCGACGGCCGAGTTGCGTTTACCGTGGGATCATCCACTCAAGAACTCAGCGCCGGGCAGTGGCTCTACCTCACCAGTGGCCAACCGCATGCCGTGCGAGGGGTTCAAGACTCCCTGCTTTTGATCACCATCGCCTTCAAAAAACAGAAGCCCCCGGAACCGTTTGACATCGTGCAAGAGGCCTCTGAAGAATCGTTCCCAGCCAGCGATCCCCCCGCGTATTGACCGTGTCGGAAGTTGCACTTTTTAGAGAATGATGACCACCCTCACAGACCAAGGCGTGAGCGAAGTCTTCTACTCTCAATACAACCCCAATGCTCACTTCGATCACTCGGTGTTGAATATCTCATCTCTCGTAAACTAGTGCTTTGGCACAGCTAAAATGTCGGGTTGTCAAACTCGGGTAAACCGACGATTCTTCATGGCACAAGGAGGTGTGCCATGAAGAAGCTTTACGTCGTACGATTGACCGATCATGAGCGGGATGAGTTACAAGTCGT
>CAIYJE010000066.1 GCA_903926465.1 uncultured Planctomycetales bacterium | reverse complement strand
CCGTTTGTAACTCAGCGCGTTCTTCATCCGACAATCGCACGATATACTTCTTCTGCATGGTGCACCTCCTTGTGCAGAGCACCATGCACCAGCGACAAAAAAAACACAACCCCAAACCCTAGCGGTGACTAAGCACTAGCGCCATCCGAAGAGATTCAAGGCTGAGGACGCCGAGGATGTGTGATTCAAGACAGCGGCGAGGTCTTGGCCCACTCCAGCGTACGTTTCAGGCCTTCACGGAAGAGAACCCGAGGTTCATAGTCCAGAACTTGCTGGATCCGTGTCAGGCTGGCGAGCGAGTCACGGACGTCGCCAACCCGTACCGGTTCGTATTGAGGTTCGATCGCGGTTCCCAGGATCTCGTTCATGGTGGTAACAAGTTCGGTCAGACTGACACGCTGAGCCGTACCGACGTTAAGTACCTGGCCACCGAGCGGCTGAACCGCCTCAAGAGCTAGCATGTTCGCATGAACTGCATTTTCAACATAGGTAAAATCTCGGGTCTGCTGCCCGTCCCCGTAAATCACCGGCGTCCGTTCGCTCAGAAGGGCTTGAGCAAACAGGGAGATCACACCACTGTAAGGACTTCCGGGATCTTGCCGAGGGCCAAAAATATTGAAATACCTGAGACTGACACCGTCCAGACCCATGGTCTGCGCATAGACCCGAATATAATGTTCACCGGCCAGTTTTCCTGCAGCGTAGGGACTCAATGGGGCTGGCAACATCGATTCGTGTTTGGGCAATTCCTCAATATTTCCATAGGCGCTACTGGAGGCCGCAAACACCACACGCTTGGCACCCACAAGACGCGCGGCCTCAAGTACGTTCAACGTGGTTGTGGGTCCGCTAGCATGAGAGAGCAACGGTTCCCGAATGGAACGCGGCACACTTGGGATCGCGGCTTGGTGCAAGACTGCAAACGCCCCCCGCATGGCTTCTTTGGCCACCGCAAAGTCTGCCAGATCACCTTGAATCCATTCGTATTTTCCTTCAACATGCTCCAGATTTGCTCGCCGCCCGGTCACGAGATTATCGACCACTCGAACCTGGTAGTCACGCTTCAGAAGGGCTTCCACCAGGTGGGAGCCGATAAAGCCTGCGCCACCCGTAACCACAACCAGTTGCTGCTCTCGCATTCGAGTAAAATCCTTCCAGAAAGCCAGTGAATTCAAGCGGACAGGATGCCAGAGGGACCGGGATCGATAGCCTCAACCTGCCAGTCTTCAAGATCGACCGTGGCACCTTGCTTCAAGAAATGAACGATGGCCGTGAACCGGTCGCGTTTGCCACGACGCAGCACCACCCCTTCAACTCCGGCCAGAGGGCCCGTCATCACCTTGACTCTAGCACCCACCGGGTTGGCCGGCTCTGGCTCCACAGAAAGCCCTGAGGACAGAACTTTCTGAATCTGGCGTAGGTCATGGTCGAGACTGTTTTGATCGGGTACTTCAATCACCCGCACCAGCCGGTTGCCCTTGAGCGCGAGCAGTCGATGGTCCTCATTGCCGTACAGGAACACGTAGCCAGGGAACAACGGCACGACCGATCGAGTGGGCCTTCCCTTGGGCGTGCGGCCCGTCTGGATCGCCTGCGGGAGATAAAAATTCACTCGTTGTATGTGAAGTTCACGGGCAACGGCCTTTTCCTGGCGGGGCTTTGCATGCAAACACCACCAGTGGCAGTTGCCGTCCACATCGTTCTGAAGTTCCCAAAGATCAGGCGGATAAAAGTCCGGTTCGGCTGGCAAAATCGGCATTGCAGGGCTTTGGCAAATCCGGAAATAGCTTCAGGTTGGACACCTCAATGATTATACGTTCTGAACGACCACTTCGTCGCAAAAAGCAGAGAATTCACGATCCACGGAAAGAACAAGGGTTACCCCAAGACCTCGAACGTGGCAATTTCTGAAGCCAACATTGCCACACAGGTTCGGGCAACCCCGCCCATTTCCAGGCCAAATGGTCAAGAGTTCCGTTCAAACGGCTCGGGTGGCAGCAAGCGATAAGACTCCTCGACGATCCGTGAAACGGCGTCGTGCAGCGGTGAGTTGAGCAGGCGGCGAAATTTCCGCTCCAACTCGAGAGTTTTCAACCACGGCGGCACAGATTCCGCTCCCCTGGCCTCAAAATCTTCTCGCCCAACCTGGGAGCTCGCCTCCGGGCCGCTCGTTGAAATGGGCGGGGCCGCCTGACTCGGCCGCCCTGGTGGGAGTTCTTGCTCCTCCTGGGCGGGGTCTCTCAATAAAGCCGAAGGTTCTGTTGCCCGCGCCTGCAGTAGTTCAGCCGGATCGACCCCCAGTGCACGAGCCAACCGGCGTACGGTTCCGGCCCTGGGTTGTTCGGTTCGTCCATTCTCAATCTGGTACAACGCGGTGCGCGAAATCTTTGCCCGGCCCGCAAGTTCATCGGGCCCCCAGCCTTTGCCATAGCGAAGTTGCTTCACCCGAGAGGCGATCGCTGCAAATGCTTCCTGCGTCGACTGATCCGAGAGCACACTTTCCTGTTCGGCGTTCATGATATCCCCCCCGGGATAATGCGGAGTTTCTTTTGAGACCAAGCAACCCGTGAAACTAAACCTGAGCAACCGGAACCGGACCAAAACACACGGATCAGCTTCGTCCACTTTCCAAACGATCTGTATGCCGTAGCCGAACAAGACCACCCAGCAGTATCTGATCAAGAACTGCGCGAATTTGGGCAAGACTTCGGGTGATCACAGTAGATTCTAGGAGTAACCTCGTCCCACAACAAGTCAAACAAAGCGAATGATTAATATACCAAACAACCACTTTTCCTGAATCATGGCCATCTTTCACATTTTTAGACCCCAGAAACGCACGTTTTCGTGACACAACAATCGCCCCGCGACTCTTATCGGAATGAGAACCTCGGCCAGCCGGTTGTGAACATAACCGCCGTTTAGCGAATAGTGTCAAACGACACATGCCTTGAGATGGCCAGGGCCGACCATGGAGCATCTTGATCGTGCTTTCCAGTCTGATTGATCTCGATCACGAAGTCGTTTCGATTTCGCCCAAGGCGCTGGTACCCGCTGGTGAGATGGTTCAAAATCTAGCTAAGGACCCAAGGTAGAGTCCGATCTCCGGGTCCTGGCAACCGCGACCCCAGGCATTGGGTTACGATTTCTGGTTGAAAACAGGTAAATCATGAATTTCTTGCCAGGGCAATCCAGAGGCATTCCCATCACGGCTGGTCCTCGGCGTGGGTTCCTGGTCCTACTTCCGGTGGGCCGAGCCCTGCAATCCCATGGCTTGCCCGTGGATCTGCAGTCGCTTGCAATCGCCTGCGTACTGGTGCAGGGATGTTTCCCAGAGCCGAGGTTGGCGTGACCTCTAACCCTCTGAAAACCCAGCTCAAGTTCTTGCGTACAATCTTGAAGCTGTGCGTCGGCCTGATCGTGATCTGGGCAGCAGGTAAGCATGCCAGCAACACCTGGGCCGGCCTACACAACCAGGGGATCTTCATCCATTTCGAGGCCGGATGGCTGATCCTGGCAGCGTTCACCTACGTTGTGGGCCTAGCCCTGGACGGCATCTGGTACTGGCGCATTCTCGGCCAGAGTTCATCACCGGTTTCATGCAAGGCCGCGGTCCGGGCCTATTTGATTAGCCACCTGGGCAAGTACGTTCCAGGAAAAGCGTTGGTGGTCATCATGCGGGTTGCGTTGGTGGCTCCCGCGGGTGCCCGCCCGGCCACGGCGGCTTTTGCCACGCTGTATGAAACGCTGGTGATGATGGCGGCGGGTGGCCTGGTTGCCTTCCTGGGGTTTCTTTTGATGCCAGGTAGCAACGTGATGGTTCCGTGGTTGGGGCAGACCCCCCTGGCCCTCATTGGCTTCGTTTTTGGGTGCGGATTCCTGGTGTTAACCTACCCGCCGGTGTTCCAGAAACTCACACGTTTGGTTAGCCTTCCGTTTCCGGGTGTCGGGTCTGATGCATGGCCGCATCTGTCAACCCGCCTACAAGGCGAAGGGCTACTTTGGACGGTGCCGAGCTGGCTCTTGCTAGGGCTGAGCCAGATCTTTGTGCTGTATGGAGTGGGCTACCGCGGCCTGACTCCTCAGGCATTTCCAGCAGTGATCGGAAGCGTGGCACTGGCCACGGTGGCCGGCTTTGTGGTTCCAATCTCTCCAGGTGGGCTCGGGGTTCGGGAATGGGTGCTCTGGACGAGCTTGGGTGCCACGCTCGATCATGGATGGGCGGTGGTCGCTTCGCTGACACTCCGTCTGGTTTGGGTTTGCACCGAACTGGCAGCCGCCGCCGTCCTTACCCCCCTAAAAATCAGTCCACTCCCGCCTTTGCCAACCAGTTCAACCCCCGTTCACGACCTTTCGTCCCCTGTCCGACCCGAGATTCGATGATCAGCGTTGTCGTCCCTACTTTCAACGAAGAGCAGAGCCTGGAGCCGCTCCACCAGGAACTCGACCGCGCCTTCGCAGCGCTTGGTCCTGTGGAGTTCCTGTTCGTGGATGACGGAAGCCGCGACCGAACCTGGGCCGTGATCCAGGCCCTCTCCAAACGCGACTCACGAGTTCGGGCAATCCGGTTCCGGCGCAACTTCGGCAAGGCGGCGGCCCTCTCAGCCGGATTTCGGGCGGTCCATGGAGACGTGGTTTTTACGATGGATGCCGATCTCCAGGACGATCCATCGGAGATCACGCGGTTTCTTGAAAAGCTTGATCAGGGATTTGATGTTGTGAGCGGCTGGAAACAGGTCCGCCACGACCCCTGGCACAAGGTCTGGCCCAGCCGGGTATTCAATGCCGCCGTCAGCACTCTGACCGGCTGTCGGCTTCATGACCATAACTGCGGATTCAAGGCTTACCGCCGCCAGGCGCTGGAAGAAATTGACGTCTATGGCGAACTCCATCGGTTTGTCCCGGTGCTGGCTCACGCCCGGGGCTACCGCGTTGGAGAACTGCCCGTCCATCACCGACCCCGCCGCCACGGCCACTCCAAATATGGCCTGAGTCGCCTCTTCAAGGGATTTCTGGACCTGCTCACGGTCCGGTTCCTCACCGGTTATGGCCAGCGACCGCTGCACCCGCTCGGGCTTCTTGGGCTATTCCTGACCACTTTGGGGCTTAGCGGCCTGACCTACCTGGCATTCCTCTGGGTACGGGGCCTGGGACCCATTGGCACCCGGCCCATGCTGGGCTATTCAGCCGCGGCCATCGTGGTCGGCGTGCAACTGATCTGCCTGGGGATTCTGGCCGAACTGATCACGTCGTACCATATCCGCAGCCACCCGCCTTACAGTGTGGCGGAAGAGATCAACATTCCGTCGTCTCGGCATGCTGCGCCCACCGCCCAATCCCCCGTCTCTCCACCCGACGATCCAGAGGCCCGGCATGGTTGACTTGAACACGACAAACTTGCCCGCGAGCCCCCCTGAGCGTTCCGAAACCCGGCGGCTCGTGGGGCTTCTGGTCATCACCACAGCCACGGCCCTGCTCTTTGGGGCCACGCTGAAGATCCAGTCGCTGTTCGAGGCGAACGACATCTCACGCTGGTGCACCGTCTGGTCGTTACTGGAACGGGGCACCTACATCATCGACGACTGCCCGTGGCAGGCTCGCACCCAAGACAAGGTCAAGCGCCCCGACAGACTGCCTCAACCCGGCCCAGATAGCTCCCTGCTGAGACGACTCGAATACCAGATTGCCCCCAAGTCGTGGACCGAAGGCGAGGCCACCGAACACCTCTACTCCAGCAAGCCCCCCCTGCTCCCAACCCTGATCGCTGGTGTGCTCTACCCGTTTCGCAAGGCCATGGGCGTGGAACTGGGCGAGATCAAAACCGAGCCGCGCTTTCCGCGCTACGTGGACAAAAATGTCGAGGTCGAGCCTGGAAAATTTGAGCTCCAGCGCGTGAAGGAAACACCGGTCGATCCCATGAAATGGCCGATGTATGTCTATTACTTCAAGCCCATCCTGTTCCTGCTCAACGTGCTGCCCTTCTGGATCAGCCTGGTCCTGTTCGCTCGGTTCCTGGACCGTCACGCGGTGAATGACTGGGCCTGGTTCTTCAGCCTGTTCGCCGCGGCTTGGGGTACCTACCTGCTTGCCTTCAGTCAGACCCTGAACAACCACACGGTCGCAGCCTCGAGCGCCTTGTTCGCAATTTATGCCCTGGCGCGGATCACGGCCGATGGCTCCAGGCATGCCGGCCATTTTGCCCTGGCCGGCTTCTTTACCGCGTTCACCGTCTGTAATGAGATTCCTGCAGGCCTCTTCCTGATCGTGGTCTCGCTACTGCTTTTCGCTACCGACTTCCGCCGGAGCCTGCTGTTTTTCTTGCCAGCAGCGGCGGTTCCCATCCTGGCGTTCCTCGTCACGCAATTCCTGGCGTTCGGCCAATTTATTCCGGTCTACGAAGAGTTTGGGACCAAGTCTTACAACTACGAAGGCAGTTACTGGAACACCCCGCTTGAGTTCGACTACTTCAATATCGACCCGGAACCCAAGGCGACCTACCTCCTGCACATGACCTTCGGCCACCATGGAATCTTCTCACTCACGCCCTTGGTCCTGCTTTCCATGTGGGGCGCAGTCCGAAACCTGCGCGATCGCAACCGCCGGTTGGCCAGCCTTGCGGCAATGACGTTGCTGCTCACGGTGGCCATGCTGGCGTTCTATACCTGGAACCCCAAAGCCCGGAATTACGGCGGCTCGACCCAAGGCCTGCGCTGGCTGTTCTGGCTGTTCCCGTTCTGGCTTCTGATGTTGCCCAGCGGCGTGGAACGTGGCCAGGACAAACGCTGGGCTCGCAACGTGTGCCTGGCACTGCTGGCAATCTCCGTGGTCTCTGTGGGATTTGCCATGCGTAACCCTTGGGGGAACCCCTGGCTGGTGGAGATGCTCGAACGTACCGGTCAGTACGATCTGCGGCACTGATTGAGTGGGAATCTGAATGACCCGATGGACGGAGTGGGCCTGCACACCGCCAACCGGGGTACATTCGGGTTGATTTCCATCCATTTCAAGTCCGGACGACCGCCGGGACCCGAGCAGGCAACCCCCTGGCCGCCTCAAACGCAGCCCCAGCCTGGAGCAGCAGGCGCTCGGCAAACGGCCGACCCACCAGTTGCAGGCCAATCGGCAAGCCGGCCCGTGTGAATCCGCACGGTAGCGCCAGGGCCGGTTGGCCGGTCAGGTTGAAGGGTAGGGTCAAGTCCAAGAAAGCCCGGACCAGCGGCACCTCGCGGTCATCCAGGCGGGTTGTGGTAGCACCAATCTCAGGGGCGGGGATGGGGCTGGTTGGGGTAACCAGCAAATCAAACCGGCTCCAGAGCCCACGATACTGCTCGATGACCTTGCGCCTGGCTTGCTGAGCGGCCAGATATTGCCCCGACGTCAAAAACAGGCCCGCCTGCAGCAAGGGGCGGACGTCATCACTCAATTCGGCAGCCTGGAAACGGATCATCTTCTCATGGGCCGCCGAGGCCTCTGCAAACAGAACCGACCGGTGCGCCCCGACTACCGGTTCCAGCGACGGCCAGTCGACATCCACAAGCTCAGCGCCAGCGAGTTTGAGTGCCTCCAGAGAGTCTTGCATGGCCGTACCGACTTCGGGGTCGAGTGGCTCGAAGAAACCCTGATGGGGAATGCCAATCCGAACCCCCTTGAGGTCACGACCAAGGTCGGCCAGGTAGTCTGGCACTGGCAGGCGTGAGCAGGCGGAATCTTTGGCATCGTACCCGGCCATGGCCTGAAGCAGACGGGCCGCATCGGCCACGGTCCTGGCCATTGGACCCACCGTGTCAATCGACCAGCTCAAGGGCACACCACCATGACGGCTCACCAGGCCATAGGTGACCTTGAGGCCCACCACACCGCAGAGGGCCGCGGGTAGACGGATGGAACCGCCGGTATCGCCGCCAATCGCCCCTAGCACCATGCCGGTAGCCAGCGCCACGGCATTGCCACCGCTGGAGCCGCCGGGAATTCGGGCTGGGTCCCAGGGGTTGCGGCAGTCTCCGTAATGCGGATTCCGGCTGGTGAAGCCGTAGGCAAACTCATGAAGCGAACTCTTACCCACCACCACGCAGCCGGCGTCTCGCAGGCGTTTGACCGATTCGGCGTCGGCCTGGGGCCTGGAATTGGCCAGGATCTTCGACCCGGCCGTGGTGGGCACGCCTGCCACATCAAAGCTATCTTTGATCGCAATGGGTACGCCGGCTAGCGGCAAATCCCTGCCACTCGCAATCAACCGATCCACGGCGGCGGCCTCTGCCTGGGCCTGCTTTGTCATGACCGTGATGAACGCCCGTAGCTGTGGATTCAAGGCTTCAATCCGATCCAAGGCTCCCTGCGTGACCTCAACCGCCGAGATTGCCCGCGACCGGACCTGGGCCGAGACTTCGCCCGCCGACTTCTCCAGTAACTCCAGCGCAGCGCTCATCGGGACCACTCCTCGAGTATGACCTGGCTCAGGGGCTCAAACCCCTCACGATCTTCGGGCTTGATCGCCGCAATTTCGTTAAATAACCCTTCCAGCGTTGAGCGTACGGGCTCAACCATGGCCTCGGTGAGTGGCAACCGGACCACGTCTTGGGCCATCCGCCGTACTGTGGTCTCCGACAGACGTTGGGGTTGATCGTCGGGCATCGGTAAAAATTCCCGTTGGGCCATAAAATCAAGCTGAACCGTAATAACCCGATCGAATCTCGCCGATCTCGAAAGCTGGGGCAAGTGGGTCTTGGACCGTCCGCACTCATTCCAGTGAACGACAAGGCACCCGGGGCTGACCTTGCATGGACAGGGCCAAGGGACTAACCTCGCACAAAGGGTGGTCCTATCTCCCAGCAACAAGTCACCACACGAAGCCAGCCAGCCCGTGGCAGCCCAACGGAATGCGGTTGCCGCCCAGGTTTGTTACTTTTGAAGAAGGAATGCGGAATGAGCGGGTTCAATTTTCAACACCAGGCCACCCGCTTCGCTTCTCTGGTTGCCGCTTTGATTGTGAGCACGGCCTCCGCCGACACAATTCAGTATGACCTGGCCATCAATTCCTCACTCGAAGTCAAGTCTCCTGGCCAACCCAAGCCACAACCACTGGTAGCCACAACCGCGCTCCGGTACCAGGTCGATCGCCAAGACACCACCGAGGAGGTGGCAGTGAACGGTCTTGAGGTCAAGATCTCAACCGATGGCCGCTCGCTGATGAACTCACGGATGAACCGTGAAGGGGCCACCTTCCAACAGGGTCCCAAAGACGAGACCAAGATCTCAACCGATCAGGCAACCCCCGCGCTCAAGCTGTTGCTGGAGCAGTTCGGCAAGCCACTGGCCAAAGTGACCCGCGATCCCGACGGAGGCGAGGTCAGCCGCGAATTGCTGATCGACAAGGATTCGAGCCTGGTTGAAAACGGTGTGATTGACAACACCCAGCTCTTCCACGTCAAATTCCCGGCCGGTCAGGACGAGTGGGAATCGAAAATCAAGATCTCGATGGGGAACGGCCAGTTTGCGCAGGGAGTCCTCAAATATAAGAAGAACGGCTCCACTCCAGAGGGACTGCTCAAGGTGGACGTCTCTGGTGAGTTGAAGGCCGAAGGGAAGCTTGGGCTGGGTGAAATCAACAACGGCAAATATCGCGTCGACGGTCAGCAGATGTACGATCCCGCACGCAAAGCCTGGATCGCTGGTCGCTTGAACATCGACCTGACCCTGACCATGGAAGCGAACAACCAAGAGGCCGGCAACGCCACGGGGCTAATGACCATCGTGCTCTCAATTCCCGAGGCCGGTTCAAGCCCTGCGCCTGCGGAAGCCCCCGCCGAACCCTCTGCAGTTCCTGCCGCCGCCGAGACGTCGACCAAGTAAACTCGGAATCCGAGGTCCTGGTGCACTTGCCCCGTGTTCGCTCAGTGTGCTCGCCAGGTGGACCAGGCCATCTGGCCCAGGTTTTCCAAGATCTCCACCTTCAGCAAACGCGGCAGCACAAGCCCACGTGCCGTAATTGCCGCACGCAGGCTGGCATTGAACCAGGTGGCAATCAACTCGGTGGTGGTGTTCGGGATCGGCAACACCACACATTCCTCCTTGGGGAAACTCCAGAACCGGGCTTGATATACCACCCGCCAGTTCGGCCCATCATCGTGGAGCTTGATCAAACCGGTGCCGTCGGGCAGTAGCATCCGATGGTCCAGTTCCGCCACAATCGACTTGCTCAGTTCCAGCAACGCAATGAAGTCAAACACGTACTGGTTTTGGTCAAGTTCCCCTTCAACCTCCACGGCTACATGCCAGTTATGACCGTGAATCCGTTCACACTCATCACCGTTATATGTGATGAAATGTCCTGCGGAAAACAACAGGTAATCCTTGGTCACTCGAACGCCATAACTGTTCATGAAAATGCCTTAGCTCTAATAAGTTGTTCGGTTCCAGATCCGGAAAAACACAGCCCGACCAGGGCCGAGTCCGCAGGATCAAACGACCGGCTCCAGTGGATGGGAACGGGTATCAGGCCCAGAGTCAGAGCCACGTAAACCACTGCGGCCGCCAGGTCAGCGGTTGTGCCTGGGTTGCGCCGGTTGCCATCGGCGCGAAGCCAGCGGTCAAGGCTTACAATTTCCGCGCAACCTTCAACAGACGCTGGCCAGCCCCGCTTAAGAACCTCGGCCGCACGTCTGGCCGACTCTTCGGCCTTATCAATGCCGCATTTGCGAGCGATCAGCGTATCGGGCAGGCCAGCCATCAGCGTCAGGTGGCAAGCCACAATGGCCCGCTCCAGCGGCCAACCGCGTTGGAGGCCGAGTTCGAGCGCCGGCAGGCCAAGGTCAAACACGTCGGCGAAATTGTTGGCATACTGGCGGGCCACGGTGTCTCGACCGGCTGCCAATGTCATGGCCTCACGTAGATTCACCGTGGGTTCGGCCGCCACATCTTGCGCAGGGGCATCACCCAGGCCGCCCGGGGTTGCGTGCCGGATCGCGGCATACACGGCCCGCGCATCGGCCACGCTCAGACCGGCCAGCACGGCTTCCAGGCCGGCCCGAAGGTCGCCGCCGGCCGGCACTGCCACCAAGGGGGCGAGCAGCAAGATCATCCCTAGGTTGGTGTTCGAGCCTACTTGGGACCGGGTTTCTCGCACGGCCCGTTCGATGGCTGGGCCCACTCCAAATTGGCACACTTTTTCCAGTTGGAGTTCTTTGCCGACCACCACACTACTGGCCACAAAATCAAGGTAGGAGGTCTCTGGAAAGTCTGCCCACCGATGCACGTTGCCCGGTTTGCGGGCCGTTGCTTCGAGCAAACAGGCAAGCTGAGCCCGGTCACCTGCCCCGATCAGCATCGGAACCGCCCGCGCACATGCGATAAAATCGCCTTTGCCACGTCAATTCCGGTGGCCTGTGCCAGCGCCTTCCAGCCGGGCACGGCGTTGACCTCAATCACGTAATCGGCACCCTCCACCGTCCGGACGATATCCACGCCCGCCAGTTCCGCCCCCACGGCCGCAGCCGCCCGAACCGCCTGGCTTGCAAGCTCAAGATCGACGGGTATGGCCACCGCCCGCGCTCCCTGCGCCACATTGGTACGCCACTCGCCCGCCGGGGCCTGACGGCGAATCGCACCGATCACCTGCCCCCCAATCACAAACAGTCGGGTGTCTTGCCCGCCATGCGGCAAGAACTTCTGAAGGTAAAGGACCGAGCCCACTCGCTGCAGGGCGTGGGCCACACGCCAGGCGGTCTCGCGATCGGTCACCCGAACCAATCCTCGCCCCTCGGAGCCGAACAGCGGCTTGATCACCACGTCGCCGCCCAGCTCGTCAAACGCAGCCAGAGCCGCCTCGGCCGTCTCACCGACCCAGGTCTCTGGTACCTGCAACCCCTCAGCTTGAAGACGAACCAGGGTCAGATACTTGTCCACAGCCGTTTCAACCGCGCGTGGGGAGTTGAGCACCGGCACTCCCAGGCGTTCCAGCCGGTGGAGCGCATCCATACGATAGACCACCTGCTCAAGCGAGCCTGGGGGCATCATCCGCACCAGTATGGCACCGGCTGAGTCCAGCAAACGACGATCGGCCTGGGTGCTGTTCCCGGCTCCAACCCTGGCCTCAAGTGCAGGAAACGGAACGGCAACAAACTCCAGGTCCAGGTCGCGTGCCGCTCTTTGCAGATCCTGAACATGCCAGCCCAGGCCCGAGACCAGGGCGATTACCTGCCGCCTTCGATCCACCACGGCCGCCCCCGCTCACTCGAAGAATGATCTGACGAGCAGAGACGGCTCGACCCGGCCAAAGGCGTGGGTTCTGCCCGTCTCGATATTCTGAAACTCGACCTGGGCCGGGCTGAACAGGTGGGGGTCTACGGCATAGAAGTCATGATTGTAGCGCGCGAAGACCTCGGCAAACGGGGCCCCATGGTCGGGCGAGCAACACGAAGGGACCAGCGGCCCGATGGCGGCCAGGCTCTCATCGTCGCCCGTGACGAAGAGTACCACGCGTGCGCCATAGAGAACGGCGTCGTTGGTGCGACCGATGGCCGCCAGGTCATCCTTGGCCACGGGTGGTAACGGGGCCACGCCGTGACCAGAGACGATTCGGGTGAGGTCAAATTTCAGTTCGGCCAGCTTGTGAAGCGCAGTCTCAACCGACCGCGCCACAATCTGGATGGTTCCCGCCAGGCTAGCGGTTGGGGCATACGCCAGTGAGACGGCCGAGTGGTCAACACCACAGGCCAGGGCCACCTTGGCCACCACTTCTTCGGTGGGCGGCTTGCGGCATTCCAGCACACCCACCACACACTTGGATCGTTCGCGATATCCGATCGTCTCGAACAGGGTTTCTTTACCGTACACTGCACGCATGGGGCCCGACCCCATGGCAAAGAACTTCCCCTCGCTAATTTGCCAGCCGGCATACTGGCTGGCCAGGCAGGCGGCCAGCGGGTGGTCGGTTGCCACCTGGAGTTGCGGACAGGGCCGTCCCGCCAGTTCACCCGGGATAATGTTCACCGTTGCCAGACCAGACAGGCAGATTCGGGCCAGGCTCAAACCGGCATGCAGCCCACCCCGGACTTTGGAGCCAGCGTCGACCACGCAGGCACCCGCCACCAGTTCAGGCTTCACTCGCAGTTCAGCCGAGCGCAACACCAGGTCATCAAAAACGATCGCCGCACGCTCATTCAGACCGGGCCAGCCAGCCGCGGCACCGGCCACTGATGAATCACCACTCATGAACGGTCCTTACGCCAGTTGATGCGTATCAGGCGGAATGTGCTCGCGCCCAGATCTCACCCTGCCCACCCGCCGCGAGATCGCCATTGTAACGCAGGAAGCGGCCGGAGAGGTGATCTTCGCCCACCGGAAAGCCCCATTCCCGCAATTGCCTCAGATAAATCCCCAGGAACGGCGGCCGATCCACACCGCTGGGAGAGAAGCTTGGCAGCAAGGCCTGCGGAGCAGGGCCTGCGAACAGGACAATAGACCCCCGCTTCATGCCAGTTCCCACCCCCTGGCCGGTGGAACCTCCCACCACAAGGGTGCCAGCCACCAAACCATGCCCCGGCGTTTGACCCACCTGACCCGAAACGGCAATGAGCCCACGCCTCATCCCCAGGCCAACCGAATCTCCGGCGTTCCCCTCGACCAGGATCACACCGTCTTTCATTCCATGGCGAGCACCCGGGTACGCCCCGCCCAGGAAATGGCCAGCGTTTCCCTGAATGCTCAGCCGGCCCCCGCGCATACCGGCCCCGGCCCAGCCCCCCGTCGACCCACGCAGATGGATCGTCCCGCCGGTCATGCCGGCCCCAAGATGGGGGCCCGTGTTCCCTTCAATTTCGATCAGGCCGCCGCTCAGCCCCTGGCCAATCCGACTCACACTCCGCAGATCCCCCTCGAACTGGATCACGCCGTCAGAGGCATCGCCACGAATGCCAAATAGTTCACCCAGTTCACAAGGGCGGTTGCCCAGGAGCACTTGTTGGCGCGCGAGTTGAGTGACCGACAGGCCCGCCAGATCAGCCGGTAGCAGGCTGTCGAGTTCCACTGGCAATCGGGTTGTGTTCAGCCAGACAAGTTGAAGCGGCATCCTGGCCACAATTACGGACCACGGCCCGACTGTCAAGTTACTACCAGCCTTAGCGTTGCCGATGGTGGCACTCTGATCATGGTTTTCAGTACTCTGGGGCCTCTTGTCCGTATCCTTTCCACGTGGATTTGCAGAGCCCCTCGCGTGAACCGTTCCGCAAGTATCATCCTGAACGCCCTGGCATTTCTGGCTTTGCTGGCTGGAGGCCTGATGCTGGCGCATCATCCGATGATCGTTTCGGGGTTCGACCGAATTCAGGCCGACCCGGTTGACCCCCGACTCATCAACTACATCCTGGAACATACCTACGGCTGGCTGACCGGGGCTCCCCTGCACGAAAAACTCTGGGATCCGCCCATTTATTACCCGACGCCAAACGTGCTGGCCTATTCCGACACCTTTCTCACGGCCGCCCCGTTCTACTGGTCCTGGCGTGCGGTGGGGCTGGCGCCTGATACGGCGTACCAACTCTGGGTCCTTACCGCCTCGACCCTGAACTTTCTGACCATGGCCCTCTTCCTCAGGCGTGGCCTCACCCTGAGCACCTGTGGCGCACTGGCCGGTGCATTTCTGTTCGCCTTTGCCGCTCCACGTGTGAACCAAATTGCCCACCCCCAACTTTATACTCAGTACTTCTCAGTTCTCACGCTTCACGCCCTCGTCCTGGCCCTCACACGCCGGGCCGACCCCACCTGGAAACGGGCCCTCTGGTGGTGTCTTGCCTCACTCGGCCTGGCGGCACAAACCTACGCCTCGTTCTACCTGGCCTGGTTCCTGGTGCTGGGCCTGGCGCTCGCATTCCCAGGCGTATTGGCATTCCGCTCCCTGCGCCGGCCACTTTTCAGCATCCTGCGGCAAGATCCAGTACCAATTGTCGCCTCTGGCATCATCGGCGGACTGGCGGTCTGGCCGCTCTTCCACCACGCAAAGGCCGCAGCTACGGAACTTGGCTACCGCACATTCCATGAGGCCCTGATCAGCCTTCCAGACTGGTTCTCCTGGCTCTACCAGGGACCAGAAACCTGGCTCTACGGCTGGCAAACTCGTCCTATCTCACTTGAAGGGGAACATCGCCTGGGGATCGGCCTGATCACGCCCCTGGCGGTAGCCTTCGGGCTTTATCTCGGCCGCGGCCCGGTGGTTCGAGTGGCCACGCTCGGGATGCTGGGGCTCTGGCTCTGTGTGACCCGGTTCGGGTCAGAAATCGTGCTCAACCTGTCCATTCTGACGCTAGCTTTGAACGTCACCTGGTTGATTTTGAATCGGATGAATGACCGCAACGCGGCTCTTCTGACCGTTTCAAGTGTAATCCTGACGGCCGTTCTTGTACCCGGCTCGGTTTTCGTGCTTGTGGGCCCCGTGCTGGTCGTGGCCCTAGTCGCCACCCTGTATCTGGAACGAAAAGGGTATGGCGCACGGCTCTGGCCCTACGTGCTTGCCACATTCATCGCCTTTTTCTGCTTTGTCACCTACTCAGACACCTTCACAATCTGGGGACCTGGGACGCTCGGTGTGGTGGCGGCCTCAATGATGCTTCAGCGGGGCAGTCTGAAGCTATCCGCGTACTGGCTGGCTGTGCTTGGGCTTACCGTGGCCGCTGTGTTCTTCTTGTTTGGCGATCAGATCATGGTCTGGAAATACTTCTTTCGGCATCTCTTTGGTGCCAATGCCATCCGAGCAGTTGGCCGCGCCTCACTGGTGCTGCTGATCCCGGCCTCCGTGGGCTTGGCATTGACGTTCGACTTTCTGTGGCGGCGTGGTCAATGGTTGGCGATTGGCCTGCTCGCTCTGATCTGTGTACTGGAACAAGGACTGACAACGTCTTCATACGACAAATGGATTCAACGTCAGAACGCCCATGCGGTGGCCGTCCGGGTGCCGGCCACCGCCGCTGCCTACTTCGCCGGGGTCCTGGGTTCGCGTGACAACGCCTGGGAGACGCACCTGGATGCCATGTGGGCCGAACTAGAATGCCACGTCCCAACGATCAATGGCTACTCTGGCGGCCAACCGAAGGGCTGGGACAAGTTCTACTTACCCCAGCCAGGCAGCGGTGACCTGCTCATCACCTGGGCGAAGGACCACGGGCTGAATCCCCAGCGGATCTGCTGGATCTTCGGCTGGCCCGAGAACTTCGGGCTGATGCTGCCCAAGCCGGTGATAGAAGAAGATTTATCACCACAGACGCACAAATAGTAGTAAGAGGAAGGGATTCAAAAGCGTTCTGACCGCAAAGACGCCAAGAGCGAGAAGGAATCTGAATGTCATAGAGCTGCCCCAGACTGTCTCGCTTACCCGACTGCCTTTCACCAAGGCAATTCTTTCAAGGCTCAGGATCATTTCGGCCGCATGGTTGCATATTCTGCTTGCGTCCATAACGCATACGCCATAGCCTGATGCATAGCGTTTCGTCCGTGGTATATCAAATCACTTCTCAGGGAGACCGCAATGCAGATCAGGCACGGTGAAAGGCCCTTCAGGCCTGGTTATCCAGAATGCCGATGTAAATCCCTTATCGAATTGGGTAAAATGCCTGATTCGTCACCAGAATTCAATGTGTAGGATTCGCAAACGGAGAGACTCAATAACACCTTGAAGCGTGGTGTGCAACAGGCACAAACCCAATTGAGGTGATACCTCTGCCAGTGAGGCAGCGGTAGGGCAGTCGTATGCCGGCACGGAGCCGTACCCTTCATTCGCGTCTCTTTGCCAGGAGAATCACCGTTGTCTGGAGACCTCCACCATGCCGTCGAGTTCGATCACGAACCGCCCTACTTGGGTCACGACAACAAGCAGCACGTCGAACTCACCGGATCGGATTACGATAGTGATGGCGTATCAGTAAGACGGTGGCACATGATGGTCTCATATTGTTTCTCTCTGGGAATTCCGAGCGAAGCTTGGCCCCAACACGAGACTTCGATCGACCTTAACCTTGATGAGGTCCGCAGAAAGAACGTCGAGATTCGCTCCTATTTGAGCCGACTGACGCCTGAACAAATACGCCAAAATGATCTTCTCGAAAGGAAGATCATCCCACTTGTGCAAAAAGGGATGCTCTTCGTCTTCTCGGAGCTGGATTGAGTTTTTGGACGAATGAATGAAAGACACGTTCATGTCACAACGCAAATTACTCGTGTGCCTGGGAGGGTTTATTTTCCTGGTCGTCTGTTGCGCGGCCCTGATGCTTCGGCTTTCAACTTCATTTCATCCGAAGCATGAAAGCACCCAGTCGCAGCGAGATCGCATGATCACGCAAGTTCTCGTGGGACTAGAGTGGTACAAGTACTTCAACCACCAGTGGCCTCCACGGTTCACGACCGATCCCGATGGGAAACCACATTCGTCTTGGCGTGCAATCCTGATTTCTCAGATTGATTTCCAGGTCGATAAGGACTTCAAGTACGACATCAAGCAACCCTGGAATAGCCCAGGCAACCTGGCCGAGAAAACAAAAGCACCGATTTACTATTCATTGGTTCATGACTACTTGTGCCACCTGATCTTGGTTTACCCGGGCAACCCCCAGTTTGCTGACCTTGATGTATCACAAAGCCTCGGTGATATTGTGATCCTCGCCGAACTCAACGAATCTAACATCGCCTGGTCGGAACCTCGAGATTCCTGCTCACCTCAGGCGGAACAACAAATTCGTGACGCTATCTCCAAGGTGAAAAAACAAGACCTGAACGAACATGGAGAGTTTGCCGTCAACTGCGCAGGGGAACCCGTGTTTATTCCGACGAAATGGGCCCCACACCCAAGATAAAAAATGACAAGCGGGGCGTTTGTACTTATCAAACTAAAGGGTGATCCATGGACGGAATAGACGAGATGGACCGCCTCTCGGTTTCCCTTTTCTGTGTTCGTTCCATGTTATTCCGTGGCGGATTTCTCTTCTGGCTCTCCTGCCGGGTACCGCTTCAGCACGTCGTGCTGGCGAATATGATGGGGCCCCAACTTGCCGCCGTAGTTGCCGGCCGTGATCTGGACCACCCCCGGCTGGCAGCCCGCACGAATGCCCACCGCCGTGGCTCGCTCAACCGCTTCCAGCGTCAGGCCATCGATCACAATCTCGTACGCACAGTCGCATCCTGGCGGCAGTTCACTGGGAACCAGGCCGCGCAACGAGGGGGCAAACGCGGTATTCGTACTGGCACGCAGGGCCTTGTACTTGCTGCCCACCTTGGAACCAGATCGGGCGATTCCCCCAGGGAACGGCAGTAGCACATCGGGCAAGCGGCGGATCGCCGCCACTGCCGTCTCGGCTGCGTGCAAGACCAGCATCCGTTCGGTGCCCAGCAAGATCAGGTTGCCGCCGGCCACCCCTTTGGTCGTTCCGAACAAATCTTCACAGGTGAACTCGCCGTCCATAACCGGTATCCGCCAGTACCGGCGCCCTTCTAGCCGTTTGCTAATCTGCCAGCCGTCTCCAAAGTAGCGCAAGCGGCCGCCAATGGTGATCGTCTTCTCGTCCAGCAGTAAACCGTTGTAGCAGGCAGTGGTGGGGCAGGTCATCACGCACTGTCCTACCCGCTTGATCAGTGCTTTCTCCAACGCATCGCGACTGAACGCAAAGGCGAGCAGGCTCACCCCTGGTCGGCCGTCTGGGGTTTCGTGCGGCTCCAGAATCCGCTCAACGCCGGCCTCGGCATCGCAGGCAATCACGCTGGTGGCGTAACCGCTCATCACGCGTGCCGCCGTCTCAGCCCAGGCTGGGGTCTCGGCCGTAATGATCAGCCGTGCGGCCGTCATCGGAAACGCCTCGGCAAACGTGTCGATAATCGTCACGGCGCCCAGAATCAACGGGCTGGTGGCTGGCTCGCTCATCGAGACTCCTCCCCGGTCCTGGGGCCGGCCCCGAAGTGGCTGAAGGCAATCGAGGCGTCACGCTCAAACCAATCGCGTACCGCCGGCACAATCTGCTCATCAAACTCCGGGGCCACCTCCAGCGTGTGCCCCTGAGGAGTGGCCCGGATCTCACCGTCGTCCACAATCACCTGGCCATCCTTGATCACATAACGGGGCAAAGCGAACATCCGGGTTCGGTCATCATCGGGTGCGTATATGGTAACGTCTCCGTGCGCACCTGGCCCCAAATGACCGCGATCGGTCAGGCCCAGCATCCGGGCCGGGCCAGCCCTGGTCACAATGGCAATTTCTGTCAGCGAATACTCACGGCCCATGGCGGCCAGGCCCGAACGCTCGCGTGCAGCGGCTGGCAACCGGGCAAAGACCTCGTCACGCAGGTTCTTGCTCATCAGAAGGGCCATCAACTGCGGATAGGCCGTGAACGCCGCCCCATTAGGATGATCGGTACTGAGCGCCACACGCCAGGGGTCAGACACCCTCAAGAACCACTCCAGGCCAATTGCCCACTGCAGGGCGTGTACCAGGTTATGATCTTCGTACCGGATCGGCACCACGCCGCAGCCGGTCTCTTGTTCCACATCCTGGCTGTGCCACTTGCGACCGGTCACCTTGTGCAGGAACAGTCCCACCGCTCCGTCGGCCGTCATGCTGGTGGTCTCTCCAAACATCACCTGACCCACGTCAACCGTGAGCGCAGGATGGGCGTTGACGAAGTCGGCGAGCTCGGCCACGGCTGGAACAATGCTGGCCGGCTGGACCGGGTCGCCTCCATAGCTCATGAACTGGACATGGGCCAGGTGGGCACGATGACCGTTCAGTGTCTGCATCAGTTCCAAGGTACTGGCGGCGTTGCCGGGCAAACCTAGATTCAGGCCATGGAGGTGCAGCGGATGCGGAAGCTTGAGCTCATCAGCCGCCCGGGCCAGGCCCACCAGAATCTGCCGAGGAGTCACCCCAAAGCCGGGCACAGGCTCATCGACCGTGGCCCAGGCCAGTCGGCCCCCTTGCTTCCAGCGCTCAACGCCGCCCGGGTTCACCGCCTTGATCCCATAGGCCCGCGTCACCCCCAGCAGCCAGGCAATGTAATCACGGGCGGCGGCGTGGTTCCCCGCTCCCAGGCAATCCATCACAAAGTGGTTATTGCCCGCCAGAATCAGCATCGCCTTGTCAATAGCCGGCGTATCTTCCAGCTCATGGTGGGCATGACGTGCCCCCAGGGGGGCAATGGCGGCATCCATGGCAAACGTGTAGCCCAGCCCCGCGTACTGGTACCCCGTACTGAACGTGGTGGGAATACTGCCTCGCGTCCCGGAACGAAGTTGGGAGCCGGGCGACAGGGGCCCATGATCGCGCGCTTCTTCAGGCCGTAACAACCGCGCAGCGTTGACCTTGCTGCCGGCAATGTGACAGTGAATATCAATGCCGCCGGGCATCACCACATAGCCGCGTGCATCAATCACACGTTCGGCCTTGGTGTCCGGGTCGGCGGGGGCGGGCACCACCCGCCCCGTCTCTCGATCGATCCAGAGGTCCAGCACGCCGTCGATCCCATGGGTTGGATCAACTACATGGCCGCCTCGAATCATCATGTATGAGAGGTTTGCACTCATGGAACCCTGGCTCCTTGCTCCACGATCTGGCGGCGGAGTCGCTCAAGCATCTGGGCATCGGTAGGACACAAGGGACGAAGTAAAGGGGTAAGCGGCAGAGGCACGCCATCACTGCGCATCACGGTGCCGCCAGCCTCAAGCCACGGGTGCGCCGTGGCCATTGCCAGATCTGGGACCAGGCCAGCGGATCCCGCAAGGGTGGCATTGTGACCGATCTGGATCCAGAACGGGCGGGTCGCGTGAGCCTGCGCCAGAGTTGCAGCCTGCTGAGGCCCGATCGCCAGCACCACATCGGCCTGGCCCTCCGCGATACGGTGGCTGGCTTCAGCCTCAAGGGGCAGGTAGCGGGGATGCTTGTGGCTGAAATCGACCGCCCGAGGCGCTCCGGCTTGCCAGCCCAGTACGGCTTCCAGTCCGGGCCGGTTCCCCCCCTGCCCGATCGTACAACCGACAAACCGGCCTTGCCCAAACACATTCAACTCGGCAATCAAGCGTTCAAGCCCCTCGCATTCGGCCAGCGAGGCATGACGGTCAAAGATTGGACCAACCACAATCACCCCGAAACGGGCCGCCTTCAATTGCTGGGCAAGCTTTGCCCATAGGTGTGCAGGCTGGCCGGTGGTTGTTGCAAGCGAGCCAAGGTCAACCAACCCACCTCGGACCAAAGTGCGAAGTGCGGCCAGAGTGGCCAGAGCGTGGGAAGGCTGGATCACTATCGCCGTCTCGCCCTTCACACCGGCCACCCTGTCCGACCAGCAGGCCAGGTGGAGAACGGTCCGTCCTGCAAGCCCCTCGGGAATAAACCGGCCTGGCGGCTCCAAAAATCGTTTAGCGAACCTGGGGTGTGGCCCGCCTGGACCAAGATCAACGTCCCAGCACAGGACCAGGTCGGCCCGCTGCTTGATTTCGCCCCAGGTGGCTCCCACCCAGCCGGCCCGCTGACGGGCCAGCCAGCGGGCTGAGCCCGACGCCGCGAGCCCAGTGTCTATGCCGGCGCTCAGAACATCGGCCAGCGCCACGGCTGCACGCTGAGCTTCCATCGAACTCTCGGTCGGACCGAGGATCAGAGGTGCCCGGGCACGGGTCAGCCGCTCGGCAACCAGGCCTAGGACCTCTGCCAACGGGGCCGGTTGGCCCGCAATCTGAGCTTCGGGCGCTTGCCGCACCCGGTGAACCTGGTCCTGGGCCGCGACGTACATCGATTGGGCCAGCGTGCAGGGCACGCCAGACGCGTCGATCTTGCCCGTTTGAACTCTGAGCGTAAGATCATCGCAGAGGCAGCCACAACCGGCGCACGTGACTTCGGTCAACTGCCGCTCAATCGGCGGTTTCGCATCTGCTTCTTCTCTCATCGTCTGCCGACTGCCCATGAGCTTCCCCGGGTAACCGAGCCGGTTCGAATCTTGGCTTGAGAATAGCCCGACACGGGTCAGGCTCCAAGCCACCAGCGGGCCGGTCTCGCCGGGAATGGGTCGAGCCGGCTAGAATAACCTTCATGAGCGAACGAGAAATATCTTCAAGGCGTGACCTGGCAGGCTTGCGTGCCGTGGTACTGGGTTCAAGCTCCGGAATTGGCCGTGAGGCGGCTCTGGCTCTGGCCGAGGCCGGGGCGGACGTAATTGTCCACGCTCGCCGATCGGTGGAGGCCGCCCGCACGGTGGCCGACTTGTGTGCGAAAAAGAGCGGTGGACGCTCGGCCGTGCTGATGGCCGACCTGGCCGACCGGGCTGCCGGCGATCTGCTGGTGGAAAAAGCCTGGGAACTCTGGGGCGGGATTGACGCCTGGCTCCACCTGGCCGGTGCCGATACGCTGACCGGTCCACAGGCTCGTGCCGGGTTTGAAGCCAAGCTGGACCTGCTCTGGGAGGTCGACGTGGTCTCCACCATGCGGCTTTGCCGCGCGGTGGGCCGCAAGATGCAAGCCCAGGGCTCGGGCTCAATTGTGACCATGGGCTGGGATCAGGCCGAGACCGGCATGGAAGGGGATTCCGGCGAGTTGTTTGCCGCCGCCAAGGGGGCCGTTATGGCCTTTACACGCAGCCTGGCCCTGAGCCTGGCCCCTACGGTGCGGGTGAACAACATCGCGCCTGGCTGGATCCAAACCGCCTGGGGCGAACAAGCCAGCGAGGTCTGGCAGCAACGGGTTCTGCGCGAAACTCCTCTGGCTCGCTGGGGGCTACCCACCGATGTGGCCAGGGCTTGCCGCTTTCTGGTTGGGCCAGACGCCACGTTTCTGACCGGGCAGATTCTCAGGGTCAACGGTGGAGTGGTGCGATGAGCACGCCCAGCGAGGCAACGGCCCCGCCTCGCTACCTGTTCGTCACCGGTCGCCTGGCCGAATTCGCGCTCCGGAGCGTACTCGATGAACTTGCTGCAACCGCCGGTTTTCAGGCTGAGATAGCTGTACTGCCAATCTCGGTGGCCGCACTTATGCCTCCCAAATGGATTGCGCGCCACCTGGATCTTCCGCCAGGCATCGACCGCGTGATCATCCCTGGGCTCTGCAAGGGCGATCTTGCTCCGCTGGAAGCTAAAACGGGCGGAGTGCCCGTGGAACGCGGGCCGGACGACCTGCGTGACCTACCCCGTCATTTTGGCCGTGGTGCTCGGCAAGCCGCCGACCTGACCCGCTTCGACATCGCCATTCTGGCCGAGATCAACCATGCGCCCCAGTTGACCCTGGATGAACTGGTCAAACAGTCGCTGGCGTTTCGGGCCGAGGGGGCCGATTTCATTGACCTGGGTTGCGACCCTGGCGGCCCCTGGACCGGCGTGGCTGACGCCGTGAAAGCGTTGCGGGACCAGGGCTTGCGTGTCTCAATCGACAGCTTTGACCCGGTTGAGGTCAACGCGGGCGTTCAGGCCGGGGCGGAACTGGTGCTCAGTGTGAACGGCACCAACCGTCAGCAGGCAGCAGACTGGGGCGTTGAGGTTGTGGCCATCCCCGACAAGGTTGGCACGCTCGACGGCCTGGAAGCCACCATCGACTACCTGGAGACGCGCCAAGTCCCGTTCCGGATCGACCCGATTGTGGAACCGATCGGCTTCGGCTTCGCCGCTTCGCTGGGCCGGTACCTGGAAACACGACGCCGTTATCCCCAGGCAGAGATCATGATGGGGATTGGCAACCTGACCGAACTCACCGACGCCGACTCCGCCGGCCTCAATACTTTGCTGATCGGCTTTTGCCAGGAACTGGGTATCCGCAGCGTACTCACCACCGCGGTGATCAACTGGGCCCGCTCTTCGGTTCGCGAGATCGACCTGGCCAGGCGGCTAATGCACCACGCCGTGACCGAACGTTCCCTACCCAAGCATGTCGAGCCGCGTCTCGTCTTGTTACGCGACCCTCGGGTCCCCCGCTTCGGCCTTCAAACCCTGGCCGAACTCGCCCGCCGGGTCAAAGATCCGAACTGGCGGATCTACGCCGAGGACGGCCAGATCATCGCCTTCAATCATGAGAAGTTCCTGACCAGTTCCGACCCTTTTGAACTATTCAAGCAGATGGGCGTGGAGGAACCGTCACAC
Source organism: uncultured Planctomycetales bacterium (assembly GCA_903926465.1). Classification (GTDB taxonomy): domain Bacteria; phylum Planctomycetota; class Planctomycetia; order Isosphaerales; family Isosphaeraceae; genus CAIYJE01. Next base: position 5,367 of record CAIYJE010000066.1, on the reverse strand, counting down.
GCCTTCTATCTGGGCTATGAAATGATGAAGGCCAAGACCGCCCTGACCCTGAACAAAGCCTACCGCCAGGACCAGGCGCTCGACTGGGGTTTCCTGACCGAACCCGAGATCAGCCACCGTAACCCAGGCTCGAAACGAGAACCTGCAGACGGCACCTGAAGCCCAAACCCAATTCAGGCCCGGCCAAAGCCACTGGCAGAGAAGTTGCGCATGTCCTCGGCGGGTGCCAAAACGTTCCTTGGGGCTGGCTGATCAGCCATCCGATCATTCTCGATGGCAAGGAGGTGGTTTGTGCGAAGATGGCTCATGCTGGCGTTGATGGCTGGGTTGGTCCCTGGTTTTGTGGAGGCTCAGACCGTGAACGATCTTGTGGCAGGCAACACCCAGTTCGCCCTTGAACTCTCCAAGCAACTCAGCAAAGAGCCGGGCAACCAGTTCTATTCGCCGGGCAGCATTTCCACGGCGCTCGGCATGGCGTATGTTGGGGCGCGCGGGGAAACAGCGCAGCAAATGGCCAAAACTTTGCACTTCTCCGGACCGCAAGAGAACCTACCGGCGGCCTTTGCCGAGTTAAACAAAACGCTCAACGCCGGTGCCGCAGCCGGAGGCTACCAGCTCAGCATTGCCAACCGGCTGTGGGGCCAGCGGGGGCAAGACTTTGTTCCAGCCTTCCTTGCCACCGTGCGCGACCAGTTTGACGCCGAACTCGCCGCCGTGGATTTTGTGCAAGATTCCGAGGGGACTCGCCAGCTCATCAACACCTGGGTAGCCGACAAAACCCAGCAAAAGATCACCAACCTGATCCCGGCCGGCTCGCTCACACCCCTGACCCGGTTGGTCCTGACCAACGCCGTCTATTTCAAGGGAGACTGGGCCAAACCGTTTTCTAAGCCCGCCACCCAGGAAGCAAACTTTCACGTCACCAGCGACAAGACCACCCGCGCTCCCCAGATGGCCCAGACCACCGAATTCGGCTACTGGGCTGGCGACGGCCTGAAACTCCTGGAACTCAACTACGCCAAGTGCGACCTGAGCATGGTTGTGATCTTGCCCGAAACCGTTGATGGCCTGCCCGAACTGGAAGCCCAGCTCTCAGCCGCTAAGCTGGACCAATGGATCAAGAACCTCCGCCCAACCAAGGTTCAAGTTTTCTTACCCCGGTTCAAGGCAACCTCCGAGTTCTCCTTAAAAGACGTGCTGGCAAAGCTCGGCATGCCACTGGCGTTCGACCCTGCTGGAGCCGACTTTTCTGGCATCTCCAGCGGAGAGAAGTTCTCGATCTCGGCCGTGATTCACAAGGCATATGTGGATGTGAACGAGGAAGGGACCGAGGCAGCAGCAGCCACCGGGGTGGTAATGGTTGCACGGGCAGCCATTCGACCTCAAGCCCCGCCCACCTTCCGTGCCGACCACCCGTTCCTGTTCCTGATCCGCGAACGCAAAACCGGCGCCATCCTGTTCCTGGGCCGGATGCAAAATCCAAACCGGTGATGGGCCCCTGAGATAAGCTCGGTCGTCAGGGAACCTTGCGAGCTTCATTTTTACTGGCGATCACAAAATCAACCAGTGCTTGACTCTGAAAGAATCCCTCCCAGAGGTTATGCCCCTGCCCCTTGGGGACATCCAGGACCATGGAACCGCCCAGCTTCTCGTACTCCCTGGCAACGGCTCCAGAGTTCGCCTCCAGAGGGACAGTCGCATCCACATCTCCGTGAATGTGAAAGATCGGCACTTTCGCTTTCGCCAACGGTGCCAGCCGCGCTACAGGGTTATACAGATCCAGTTTTTGTTCGAGTTCGGCTGGTGTGAGCCCATAAGCCGGAGATGCTTTCTCAAGCCCTGGATAACTTCGCAGATCGCATACCGGGTAGATTCCCGCAATGCAGGCCACGTTCTCGGGATTCTCACAGGCCCAACTGTAAAGCATCAGGCCGCCTCGGCTCCGCGCCAAGAGGGCAGCTTTGGGAGCAAATCCCCAGCTATCCACCAGCTCTTTGTAGAGTGCGGAATAGATTTTTCGACCCTCCGGACTGCCGTAAGACTCCTCCACGTCCACACCCGCAATGGCAATTCCTGCCGCCAGAAACTGCTTGAACATCCAGTGCTCACGTGCTTCAGGCAGACCTGGCAACGTTGGCGCGTACCAGACCCAAGGCACGGGTTTCTTCAAATCCACCAACTCCGGCATAATCACAAACGCCGGCCGACCTGCAACCTCGAATTTTTGCTTCGGCGAAACGTCCCCCTGAACGCGATCATTCACGGCGACCTGAGCGCAGAGTTGAGGCACACGGCCGACCAGAAGAAACGCCGTCAAACCAAATATTGCCAGATTTCGCATAGCTATCCTCCAGATTTCAGCCAAAGAATTACTTCACCGAGATCTACCCACGTTAGCCGGATGGCGTGTTGTGGACTACGTAACGGTAGATTACTCTCAACGAGGCAAGACCCAATGGTAAGCCGTTTGCCAACCATTTCAATGGTGGATCAAACCGAGTTACAGAAGCGAGAACGCATGAGATCTTGTGACTCTCGATCAAGGATCTCGCTGTTCATTGTCTTGGGGCTCAGCCTTTCAGGTTGCTCACCGATGAGAAATTCCGACCCTTGGCCAGCCCTTGAAACGATCCAGAGCATCCACGCCAGCTATGACGATTATGAGAGGGACTCAAGGAAACAGATCGAGTTCGATGTACCAGAAGCCGACTGGGTTCCGCTGTTTGCAGCTTTCCAACCAGCAAAGTATGACCCAGCACCCATGAAATGGGTCAGCCTTGGCGAACTCCAGATCACCTTAAAAGACGGTCGGCCCTTTCACGTTTCAATGTACTCGGTTTCCAGCGGAGCGGGTGCCTTTGCAGCAGGCCCAAGCTGGGAGCAAAGGACGTACTATCGCGGCGGCTCCACAACTCGCCTGACGAAAGCCCTACGAATGGCTCATGATCGGGCGTTGCAGGCTCCAGATAAGGAACCCGATACCCTGACCAGGCCAGATTGACCGTCCGGGAACTGACGAAGCAGGCTCCGGTGGTGTATCATCATGGCCCCGCAGATCAGGGAGAGCTGGCCAAGGGCTTGCCGTGCCCGGAATGCTTGTTCCAGGAGGTTTTCGTGAACTGGGTCTACCTGGGCATCGCCATTGTTTCCGAGGTCATTGGAACCTCAGCCCTCAAGAGTTCGGAGAGCTTTACCCGGCTCTATCCATCACTTGTGGTCCTGGCCGGGTACTCGTTGTCGTTCTATGCACTCTCCCTGACCCTGGCCACCATACCGGTGGGCGTGGCCTATGCAGTCTGGTCAGGCGTGGGCATCATTCTGGTTTCCCTGGTGGGCCTGGTGGTTTACGGGCAGAAACTGGACCTGGCGGCTCTCTTTGGAATTGCCTTGATTGCGGCCGGCGTGGTGGTACTCAACTTCTTTTCAAAATCGGCTGTTCACTGAGAGCGGCCCTGAGCCAGGAGTTCGGGTTCTGGTTCAGGTGTCATGTTCCGATCAACGCCAGCCGCTCATGGTACATTGAGTGAATCTGGCATACGATCGTCGCGGCATTGATGGTGGAGACGGGCTCGTGATACTGGAAGGACTGGTAACAACCCTGGGACCAGAAGGATTGTTGAATGTGGCCCCGATGGGACCACGCGTTGAGGGACCGGACTTGAACCGGTTCGTCCTGCGTCCTTATCGTTCGTCCACCACCTACCGCAACCTGAAGGCCCATGGAGAAGGGGTCTTTCATGTGACGGATGACACCCTCATGATCGCCCAGACCGTGCTACGGCTGAAAATCGACCCACCAACGCGGCCGGCGTTGAATGTTCGAGGCTCCGTCCTGACGGGTGCCTGCCGGTACGCTGAGTTCCGGGTCTGCTCACTCCAGGATCAGGAAGAACGAACCACGATTACCGTGGAAACCGTAACCCAAGGGCAACTCCGTGATTTCTTCGGCTTCAACCGGGCCAAGCACGCGGTTCTTGAAGCCGCCATCCTGGCCAGCCGCACGGCCATTTTACCTCGAGCCGAGATCCTGGCTGAATTCCAGAGACTCCGGGTTTGGGTTGAGAAAACCGGTGGCCCCGATGAGCAGGCCGGATTTGAACTCTTGTATGACCATGTCACCCGAGCATCCGGATCCGAACCGTCTGAAATCCGCAACTCTGAGGCCCCCCGATGAACGCCACGCGGATCGAGTCGGGGAGTCGACTGCACTTCGGGCTGCTAGGTTGGGGACCCGAGCTCTCCCGGCAGTTCGGCGGTGTGGGGCTGATGATTGAGAAGCCGGGTCTTGTGATCATCGCCCAGAATGCCAGTGACTGGCAGGCGAGGGGGCCACTAGCCCACCGCTGTCTGCAAATTGCGCTTGATGTCAGCGAGAAACTCCAGGCGTGTGGAACCGTGGTGGCTCCGCTAGCGTTCGAGATTGAGCAGATACCTGGGGAGCACACCGGACTTGGGGTCGGAACCCAACTCTCGCTGGCAGTGGCCAGGCTCATCACGCATCAAACTGGAATGGCTACCCTGTCCGCCACGGAATTAGCGCAGTTGACCGGAAGAGGGCTCCGATCGGGAATTGGCCTGCACGGCTTCGACCGCGGTGGACTGATCGTCGATGGTGGCCATGGTCAAAACCAGGGACCGCCACCCCTGATCACGGCCCTGAGCTTTCCTGCGGACTGGAACATCTTGGTGGTAACGCCAGAGCTGGAACGTGGACGCCACGGATCCGAGGAACGGTCGGCGTTCGCCACCATGCCGGCCGTCCCACGGGCTACCCACGAGCGTCTATGCCGCCTGCTGATCACAGGAATCCTACCGGCCGTCGTTGAGACCGACCTGGGAACCTTCGGCGCCGCTCTCCAGGAGTTCCAACAAGAGGTGGGATCAACCTTTGCAAGTGCCCAAGGCGGCACCTTTGCCCACCCAAAGCTAGCAGAAGTCGCTCAGGCAATGAGTCGAGTGGGTCTGCAGGGAGTGGGCCAAAGTTCCTGGGGACCCACCTTGTACGGATTTACGAATCGAACGCCTGAGGACCTAACAGCATTCACTCAGGAACTCCAGGAGCGATTCAAGCTTCAGCACCACGAGTTACTCTGGACGAGGGCCCAGCAACGACCGACTTTGGTTGAAAATTAGCTGTAGAGAAGCAGATTCACATTTACGTTTCGATAAATTTGCAGAAAAAACCAGCGCGTAAAAAAACCGCTCAACCAGGTTTTGAAGCTGGAAGAGCGGTTCTTGAAGGATCCCGGCGATAACCGACTTTCGCGCCGAAGCACTATCATGGGCCGGGCGGGCTTAACGACTGTGTTCGGAATGGGAACAGGTGGGACCCCGCACGTATGGTCACCGGGAAAACGGCCGGCTGGG
>CAIYJE010000065.1 GCA_903926465.1 uncultured Planctomycetales bacterium | reverse complement strand
TAATCTGTTTTGACGTACTGATAGCCGCGAATGCCGAAAGCGTGATACAACAAACTGGTGGACATGCGGACCTCCTAACCTGGAGCCTCTTTTTGCAACTCCAATTAGAATCCGCATGTCCACTACTTGCAAACCGGCGCGAGCTTTAGCCGGATGAACCCTTTTTTTGTTGGATCTGTTCATGGTTAATCTACAATTGAGTGAGAGGTGAATCGTCCAAAACTCCTAGCTTACGGAAAAATGAGGGATTTCCCGATTCAACGAAGCAGAAACGCCATAGGCCAATCGAACTTCGTGAGCAGGGACTGATAACACCGTTGATCGCCACAGTCCTTGGTACGAGTGGGCAAATCGTCTCTTTGACAGGGTGACTTCTTACGAGTAAGAATATCAGCCATGGCAAACGATACTCGACTGGAATTAAGCGTTATTGAGCAGCGTGTCTGCAATGTTGTCTCCGCGCAACTCGGTATTCCACGCGATAAGGTTTTGCCATCAAGTCGGTTGATCGAAGACCTCCGATGTGACAGCCTTGACCTGGTGGAACTTCTCATGGAATTGGAGGATGAGTTCCTCGTAACGATTCCAAACGAACCCAACAATCCGGTGGGAAAGTCTGTCTTTACCCGACAGCCATTTCGCCTCGGTGACCTTGCAGAGATCGTATATTTACAGCAAGGGAGCGGTAAGCCGGAACGCACAAGTGGGCGACAGACGAAGCTGCCGGATTTTGATTACGCAACAATACCATTCAGTCAACTCGGCGGTTATTGGCAAATGGATTCCTCCCATCTAACATATTCATTGTTTGAGCCACTGGGATCAGAAATCGGCATTCGCCAGTTTCGCAGACGCTCAGACGGAATGCGTTGTTTGCAACTTCCTGCCGCTGAGACCCGAATTGGGAGCGATCGTTCCGATGCTCAGCCGGATGAACAACCCGTCCACATGATTCACCTCGATTCATTCTTGGTTGATGCCGAGCCGGTATCAACCACGGCCTATTGCCGGTTCCTGAATTCGGTTCAGGCAACAGAATCAGTACTGCTCGATTGGTTCCAACTCAATCCAGCCGACGACCGAATTGCTCAGATGCCTGTGGTTTTGTCAGACAATGGATGGCGCCCGGTCGTTGGGGCCGAAACCTTACCGATGGTGTTGGTTTCTTGGTTCGGAGCCAATGCGTATTCGCTTTGGGCCAACGGATCAGAATGGAAGCAGTATCAAACTCAAGCTGGGTTTCTTCCCTCGGAGGCTCAATATGAGTATGCCGCTCAGGGGGCAAACCGCGAACCAGCTTCATTCGACTCAGACGATCCAACACTCGTATTCGGCCAGCATGAGCGAGGCACCCTTTACGGGGCCAGCACGATGCAGATGGCACCCGTTCACCATCCAATCGGGCTATCATCGTTCGGCTTGCATCACATGGCAGGAAACGTCTGGCAATGGTGCCAAGACTGGTTTGCTGAAGACTTCTATCAACGTCCTGAATCACGAGCGCCCAATCCCGTGAACACCGTTGAAACGGGCGTCCGTAGCGAACGTGGTGGCAGTTGGGTCGGGCCAATCGAGTTGTGTCGCACCACGTACCGACGTGGACGAGTTCCGGATGCCCGTGGTCGCTGCTTAGGGTTCCGTTGCATTAGCCCCGTCGATCTGTTGCCGTGAGAATCTGCCCGCGAAGTCCGAATCTGGGCCATGATTGCCCGAATGATGTGGAGGAGAGAAAACCGGTGATCAAGAACCATGATCTCAAAACGAGAGATCATGGCCCGGCTTACGGCGAGGTTTCCGAGTGAACTGGCCAGGCTCCCCTCCCTGGCCCAAACGCGAACCCTGTGGTGATCAACCTTGGAACTCACTCAACCTCAAGCACTTCTCCCGTGATCGAAACCTCGACCTCGCGGCTTTTGCCGTCCTTGTTCTTGCCCCGAATTTCATAGGCGTCTTTGCCGTCAACTTTCATCTTGTAAACCGTGTCAAAGGTGTAGCCTGGAAGCTCTTTCTTGGCAATTTCCAGCAGGTTTGGCGGCACCTGGTCCAGGGGCACAACCTGATCGGCCTTGGGCTCGTTCTCACAACCACAGAACAGTGCGAACAATGCCAATGGGCTCAGAAGCTTCTTCATCCTAGAATTCTCCAGAGATGGTTTCGCCCCCGGCACGAGTGGCCAGGGCCCGAAACGTCTTGTAAGGCATGGACGTTTTGAGAAATCCGACGTGACCGTCGGCGAACAGAAAATTGACACCACCCGGGTGACGGCTGTGAAACTGGTTAACCTCTCCGTTCGGGTCGCCCGGGCCAAGTCGGCCTCCCGCGTGCCCCAAGATCATGCCGGGCCCATCCTCGGGCCTTGGGTAGCCAACCCCATCATTATCGGCCGGAAAGAGTACAGCATTGGTAACAGAGCCGGTCCAGGTCGCCTCGCCAAGCTGATGAGATCTTTCACCCACGGCAAGCGTGTTAGATAGGCCGTCGGTAATGCTGCCAAGCGCCACACGGCTGTTCCGGAAGAAGATTCCGTCACCATTAATGCCTGGGTCGCTGGTTCCGAACACGCCCACCACGTTGGACGGAGCAACCTCACAAATGCGCTGGGTGGGAATGCCGCTGATGTCGCGAACCATTGCCCACCATGTGGGTTTGACCGTGTCTGACGGGCAGAGGAACGAGGAGATGGTGGTCACTCGGCAGGTCAGGTTGGCAGGACCCTCGATGGGAAGATTGAAATTGATGGTGTCAAATAGGGGCTTTTGCTCCATTTGAGGTAGCAGCATTGACGCCCAACCCCAGCCCGGTCCAGTGTCTGTACCGTCGGGCTTGAAATTCGAGACGTAGCCAGGCGGGAAGGTCTGATGAGTCCCCTCGTAAGCGTGAAGGGCCACACCGAGCTGTTTGAGATTGTTCACGCATTGAGCCCGGCGCCCCGCCTCTCGGGCAGACTGGACGGCCGGAAGCAACAGGGCGATCAGCAAGCCAATGATACTGATCACCACCAGAAGCTCGATCAGTGTGAACGCCCGGTGACGATTCCTCATGCGGTCGATCCTATTCATTGAGCACCTCCGGTCGTTTGACCGTCCGGATACTGTACCCAGAGAACATTGCAGCGACGTGACCCCAAGATGACAGCCCTGTAATGTTTGACGGCCGCTCCCCGTCCGCCTTTAGAATGGGTTTGCTGTCGGTTGAACCGAGGACCCTTTTTTGGGTTGTTCATGCGTGTGCTTGTAGTCGAAGACAATCCAGACATGGGTACGCGGCTTGAGCAGGGCCTACGTGAGCACGGATTCGCGGTTGACCTGGTTGTCAACGGGCGAGATGCGTACACCTATGGCACAAATGGGGTTTACGACCTGCTCATCCTTGATCGGATGCTGCCCGGTTGCGAGGGGCTAGAGCTCTTACGTAGCTTGCGTTCGGTAGGTGTAACGGCCCCCGCCATCTTTCTCACAGCCAGAAGTGCCATTGCAGACCGTGTGGAGGGATTAGACGCCGGGGCCGATGACTACCTCGTCAAGCCGTTCTCGTTCGCCGAGCTGCTTGCCCGCATTCGGGTCGTATTACGGCGGGGTAATGATCCCGCACCCTCAACGCTAAGAGTGGCCGATCTCTCTCTGGACCCAGCCACACGGGTGGTTGAGCGGGCCGGTCAGCGAATTGACCTGACACCCAAGCAGTTTGCCCTGCTCCACTACCTCATGCGCCATTCTTGCGAGGTGATTAGCCGCACAATGATTCAGGAGCACGTCTGGAATTTTGATTTCGACGGACTTACGAACGTGGTGGACGTGCATATCAACCGGCTCAGGAACAAGGTGGACCGAGATTTCGACCGGCCGCTCATTCACACGCTCCGGGGAGTTGGCTATGTCCTTCGGGAAGAGTAGACCCCTGGGACTACGTACCAGGCTCACCCTCTGGACAAGCCTTGTGCTGGCAACCTCGCTCGGAGTCGGATTCGGGTGGGTGCATCACGGCCTGCGCAGGGTGCTGGAGGGCAGAAACGATGCATTCTTGCACCAGAAGGCTGCCGAACTGCTCGCATCGCTTGTATCCCAGCAGCCTGGCGGGCGGGAGGCCCTTGAAGAGGAAATTGAGCGTGAAGTGGAGGCCTACGAGGATGAGGGCCTGGTGATTCTTGTCGTGGAGCCAAAACATGTTGTGGCGACCCCCGACGGAGAGATTTCCCAACAACTTACCAACCTGGCACTTCAACCAGGTACGCCGGTAACCCTGCCGATACCAGACAAGCGACCTCGGCTGCGGGTGCTCGCAACACCACCAAACGCGCAGGGGCTTTCACTCATTCTGGCCATCTCACTCGCAGGGACCGAGACCACGCTGGCGGAGTTCGACCGCTGGGTGGCGGGTGGGGCGTTCGCCTTCCTCGTACTGGCCGTGGCCGGCGGCCGATTACTTTCAGCCCAAGCACTACGGCCGGTGGCAGAGAGCATTGCCGCCGCCCGGCGGCTTGATCCAGGCGACCTCTCAGAACGTTTGCCCAGAACCGACTCGGGCGACGAACTGGATGAGCTGGCCGCAACCATCAACGGACTCCTCGATCGGCTGGCGGCCTACCACTCGCAAATCATTCGCTTTACTGCCGATGCGTCACATGAGTTAAGAAGCCCGCTCGCCGCCATGCGGGCCTCTGTGGAGGTTGCACTTCAGCAGCCAAGGACGGCCAACGACTATCGAGAGGTTTTAGTATCCCTGGGCGAGCAATGTGAGCGGCTCACAGCGCTCGTCAACGGGCTCCTTTTGTTGGCACGCGTGGATGCCAACCAAGTTCACGTCCAGCATGAGCCAGTCAACCTCTCTGCGCTGGCTGAGGAAGCGGCTGAGATGTATGAACCGCTGGCCGAGGAGCGTGAAATCCGCTTCCGCTGGCAGTGTGGCGCAGGGGTGACCGTGCTGGGCGACCCCCAGCGGCTCCGCCAGCTTGTGACCAACCTGATCGATAACGCGATCAAGTTCACACCAGCGGGCGGCTCGGTCTCAATGAGCATCCATCAGATAGGCCAGGCGTGCGAATTGACCGTTGATGACACGGGGATTGGCATCCCGACAGAGCATGTCGCCCACATTTTTGACAGATTCTATCAGGCCGATCCCTCCCGCTCGTCCACCGGCACGGGGCTCGGCCTCAGTATTTGCCAGTGGATTGCGGCGTCGCATGGTGGTTCGATTGATGCTACCAGCACCGAAGCATCCGGCTCAACCTTCAAGGTCCAACTGCCCCTGGCCACCGGTGAACCTGCAAGCACATTGGCAGGCAAACGGTTTGATGAAAGCTCCCCGAAGTCGGGGTTATGAGGCGTCAGTAGCCGGTTCCTGGCCCTGACATTCGATGCCCGAAAGTTCTAAACACAGGCACTCCAACATCCATCGTTGCCTGTCATCGTCGACCAGCGATTTTGACAGGAACGGATGGTCCAAGACCAGCTTGCGAGATTCTTCGGCGGCATCGCTGATAACGTCATGCCCAGGGGCAACGGATTGCCGTTTCAGAGGCATGGCGTAAAGAAAGCATCCGGCGATACCGATCCTTCTGTCAGATCGGTATCGCCGGCTCACTTGACTGGCGTAGGGGTGGCGAGCATGGGCTTGTCGTCATTACGTATCCAAGCCAAAGCCTCACCGTACCCAAGGGCGTGCAGAGAGTGACGGATCAACGTCCGGGCAGGTTGAGGCGATGCCTGGCCTGCATCATCACACTGAGCATCAACCGGCCAATGTCATCCCGCCGTTCCGCGTACTTGATTGATTCATACCTGCTATCATCATAGATCTTGGGATCCAGGTACGGCATCGAGATTCGCACAGAGGCCCCCTTCACGAACGGGCAGCCGGCATCGGCCTCACTGCAAACCATCAGTGCCGCAAAGCCTTGCTGAGGGTTGGCGGCATCAAAGTAGGTCTTGGAAAACTCGATAGCCTCCAACCCCGTACCCCACCGCACCGTATAGATTGGGTTAGCCGTCTTGGGCTCACCTCGGGGTGCTTCCTTGCCGGTTGGCTCAATCTCTACACCTATTTCTTTCAAGGCAGCAATGGTACGAGGGTTAAAGGCCGTGGGGGCCGTGCCGCCACTATGAAACCGGATCTCGGGCATCCCGTAATAGACGCTCGCAATGTTGCCCATCGTTGAGGTCAGAATACTACGGCGGCTGTTGCCGGTGCAAACGGTGGTAACGTTAAGCGGTTCCCCCGGCTTGTAGTTTTCCACAATCCAGTTCACCAGCTTTTCGCCGGCGTCCCGGTGAACCTCATCAATCATGTCGAACGAGGTTGTCAGCAGATCGGCATGGGCGGCAATACCTGGGTTAAGCTGCTTGCGAGATTCGGGCATGTTGGCCTCGATGAGTGTTTTGATTTCTAGGGAATCGAGCCGGGCATCGTCGCCAGCCAGTTTTGCGAAGATCTTAGGGTCAATCAGTGCTTGCGAGCCTGCAGCATTGAGAACCCCTTCTTTGCCGAGCGCCTTGGTGAGCCTGCCCTTGGTTCTCTGATCGTTTTGTGGCAGCACCGATTCGGCGGTACCGAAACGCTGAACCAGCCAGAGAGACCGAACCAGCCCCCCCACGTCATCACCCACTAAGCCGTAGGTGGGTGGAGCCACAAGCAGCAAAGCTGGGGCAATCCAACAGATCGGTTTTCGCACTCTCATGAGCGGGTTCCCTCGGGATTGGAAGTAAGACCGGCAGTTCCGAAGTACTGTTTCTGGAAGTAAAACGCCACATTCACCAGGGCGATCATCACCGGAACTTCAACCAGAGGGCCAATCACGGCCGCAAAGGCTGCCCCTGAGTTGATCCCGAATACCGCCACGGCTACGGCAATGGCGAGTTCAAAATTATTGCTGGCCGCAGTGAACGCCAGCGTGGTAGTTCTGGAGTAATCGGCCCCGAGCTTCCGCCCGATCCAGAACGAAACCAGGAACATGGCCACGAAGTAGATCAGTAGCGGGATGGCAATGCGTACCACATCCAACGGAATGCGAACGATGTTCTGACCCTGAAGTGAGAACATAACCACAATTGTGAATAAGAGCGCCATCAGCGTGATCGGGCTGATCGCCGGGATGAATGTCCCCTCATACCAATCTCGCCCTTGCAGCCGCACCAAAACTAAACGCGTGAGCATCCCTGCAAGGAACGGAATCCCCAGGTAGATGAACACACTCTGCGAAATTGCAGAAATGGTGATCGCAGACAGGTCGACCTCGCCAAAGTCATGACCAATCCACGACGGAAACACTCTCATGAAGACATAGGCATACACAGAGAAAAAGAACACCTGGAACAGCGAGTTGAAGGCCACCAGGCCCGCCGCATATTCCGTGTCCCCTTTTGCCAGATCGTTCCACACAATGACCATGGCAATACAGCGAGCCAGCCCGATCAGAATCAGCCCGATGGCGTATTCGGGCCTGTCTGACAGAAAGATCAGGGCAAGCCCAAACATCAACAACGGGCCAATCACCCAGTTCAACAAAAGCGAGATCCCAAGCACCTTCGTGTTGCGAAAGACGCGAGGCAACTCCTCATACCGAACCTTCGCCAGCGGTGGATACATCAGCAAGATCAGCCCGAAGGCACTCGGAATCGATGTCGTCCCCACAGACATTCGGGTAAGACTCTCCACCAGGCCTGGAGCAACATTCCCCAGCGCCACCCCCAGCACATATCCAAAGCGTCAGATAACGGTCCAGAAATGCAAGCCGACCAGTTTGTTTTGAAGGACAGGCAGCAAGAGGCTCGGTCATCATCCACTCCTCCCACAATATCCGTCCAAGCGAATACAATGGGACAAAAAAAGTGACAAGGCTAACTCTCTCCGCCGCTTGGAAGGACAGGCAGCAAGAGGCTCGGTCATCATCCACTCCTCCCACAATATCCGTCCAAGCGAATACAATGGGACAAAAAAAGTGACAAGGCTAACTCTCTCCACCACAACAAGAAATTCCTAGAGCCAGACGCTGCTGGTCTTTACGGAAGAGATCAGGGTCTCCCAGGCTGTTACCCAAACAGCCAAGCAAGATTTTGTGCAAACCGGCCTTGGGTTTGGCCAGCCGGTAGTAAACCCAAAGCCCATCCTTGCGCCCCAACACCAGGCCATGCTTCCGCAAATAAGCCAGGTGACGCGAGACCGTTGGCTGAGGAATTTCCAGGGCAGCAAACAGGTGGCAAACACAGACCTCGTCACGGTCACCATTGAGCAAATTCAGCAAACGCAACCGCACAGGATCGGCGAATGCCTTCAGCATCCGGGTCGAGTCTTCCAATCCAGGTGGTGTTTCCCGTTGGCTTTGCATTCTGAATAGCGAATATAGTGTTACCCTAGGAAGGAGTCAATCCTTTGCCGTTATACTGGGCACGGTTCGGGAGACGAACCAGTTTCGCAGAGACTCCAGGCAAGAGATCCACCCATGAATGCTTCACTCTGTGCTTTTTGCCAAAGATTAACTTATAGCTTCCTGGCCATCTGGATGGCGTCTCGGTCGGCCGATGCTGGCCCTGTTTTCTACACCAGCCTTAGGGATTTTCAAGCGGTTACACAAACCCAGCTCGTGGAAGATTTCAGCTTTTCCACGGGCTTACTTGCTTCAAATCCGTTCATGCGTCATGGAATCACTTATACGAGCTATTCGGGAGCGTTTGGAATTTCGGTTTCCAATGACGGCTCATCCTGGACGGTTGATCGAGCGGGATACGTGCTTGCAGTCAGTGGCAATGAAGATTTCAGTCTCACGTTTGACGTTCCGGTTCACGCCGTTGGATTTGACACCTACCTGAACGGCCTGGGCCCTGTAAGTATCGGTCTCTCTGGGGCCAGTGGAGGGCTTGGAAGCTACACGCTGGATCATCCGGGGAATGTGGTCGGATTCTTGGGGATTACCTCAGACGTGGCGATTCAAACCCTGCGCTGGACGGCGACGGGTGGGGAATCGATTAACACGGGAATGAGCAATATCGTGACGGGGATTGTAACGGTCCCCGAACCGGGATCGGTGCTGATGGGTACCACCCTTGCGCTGGGGATGTTGATGCGTGCAATTCAGCTTCAGCGAGGGCGGTCCAGCTTGCTGGTGGATTGAATCAGGTTCCGACCGACGAGAGGTAATTCCGGCTGGCTGCCTGCGGGTTGGGTTTCAACTGGCCCGAGGCGTGCCTGGCCCTCTGCCCATCAGTGATCCAATTGCTCACTGCACTGGCTCAAAATCTTGGCCGCAACCTGCGAAAGGTTATACCCGCCGGGAAGCCTGACCAGGGGCTTCCCATGACGCTCACAGTACTGCTTCACATCACCGAACGAATGACTTGACCAGCGAATTGCCAGTAGAACTACAGCCACTTCAGGGCGAGAAACGGCGGCCTCGAAGGTACGGACAGACTGGTGCACTCGGGTACCAATCCAGACAAGCTCTCTTAGCCCCAGGCCAGCCCTGAGTATTTCCTGAACCTGGGGTCGGCGAATCCCACCAATCAGTACGGCGGTTCGGCCTGCCAGCAGCCTGGCGGCTCGGCGAACCTCCTCGGAGACTTCGTGAGCCTCAACCAGACCGGCCCCCGTGGCACGGCTTGCCAGAAAGCGGTCTATTTCCTGGACCACGCGTGTGAGTTCCGGCGGAATCAGCAGCTCACCGGGGAGCTGGTCCAGAACAGGCATCAAGATCTCTCGAAGCTCGCGGTTGCTGGGCGGCAGGCCCGCTGAAACCAAGCGCTCAACCATCCCAACAATTTCAGACCAGGACTCGGCTGTGAGTTCCGCTTCGCTTTGCTCACAGAGCGAAGCAAGGGTCGCCAGTTGAGCCTGCTGCTGCGTGGAAATTGTCCCGCCGCCAAGTTGCCCTTCAATCCGCGCAAGCAGGCCCGGCCAGTGGCCCGGCTCTGCGAGTTCATCCGCACGCATGAATCGCTTCAGAAAAATGCGCTGAGCGGCGGCGGTCTCTCGCACGTGGTCATAGCAGGACAGTTGATCTGGGTCGCCCTGAATCCCGAGCCTTTGAAGCGATAGCCGGAGCGCCGACTGCGATTCAGCCACCAGCGCCAGTGCTTTTTCCAACCCAGCCCGCCGCGCCTTCGGGCTAAGCAGCAGCCTGAGCGATTCCGCAAGCGTCTCAAAGCACCCACCAACGTCATCAAGTTTGGAAAGCTCAGCAGAGCCGCCTGAACCACCCGTGCAGGCCCAGTAGTAAGCGTCGGTCAGCTTTTCAGCCCATTCTTTCAGCGCCAAGCTGGCCGTTACAAACTCGTCTAGATCATTGTCTCGCTCCAGAATCCTCCGCTGGCGTTCGGCGGCCCAGCGGGCTGCCTCGGCTTTCTCATAGCAATGGCGCACCAGAAGTTCCAGCCCCTCATCAACAGCGGGGAGAGCGCTGGGCGGCCGTGGCGGTAACGGCGCTGGCTTTGCAAGAGACCGACCCAAAGTCAATTCATGGAGCGGCTCGTTTATCGCCCCTGCTCCGGCAGCCTGGCGATCCTCTTCAGCTTGAATTCGCTCGGGCATCGTGACCGTCCTTAGGAATCTGGAGGGCAACCTATTGCAAGGGGAAGGGCGTAACTTGGCCAAATTCCCGACCAGGCCCTGAAATGGAGCAGATGTTCCATTCTACCACCCGGCGTCTCTTCCTTCGAAAGGGGAGCAGAAGGTACTCTGGACATATTCCAAGCCAGGAAATTGCCTGGCCCCACCGATGTAGCAAGAATCTCAAGGATTGCTGGCATCGCTCAACGCATGGTCTACTGTGAAATCCACTGATCTTGTTGTGATTGGCGGCGGAGTGATTGGGCTATCAATCGCGTACTCTCTTGCCAAGCGCGGGATTCGGGCCACCGTTCTGGATCGCCAGGGGATGGGCCGGGGGGCGTCTTGGGCCGGGGCCGGAATGCTGCCGCCGTTCCTGTGCCGCAACCCGATCAGTCCGATGGTCGAACTCCGATCGTGGTCGGCCGTACTTTATCGAGAATGGTCGGCGGAACTGCGGGAACGGACCGGGCAGGATAACGGCTATCGGGTCTGTGGATCGATTGAGATTGCGCTTGAGCCCGCGGAGGTCCAAGAGATCAAGACGGCGGCTGGACGCTGGCGTGTGGAAGGTATTCGTTATGAGCGGCTTGCTGCCCAGGATCTCCAGAACCTGGAACCTGCATTGAATCCCTCCTGCCTGCATGCGTTCCTGGTTCCAGACCGGGCTCAGATTCGCAACCCCTGGCATCTCCGTGCTCTTGAGGCAGCCAACCGAAGCCTTGGCGTTGAAATTATCCCAGATCTGCTGGTCCATCGGCTCAATGTTCAGGGCCGCCGTGTTATCTCGATTGAGACCGAGAACGGTCGGCTGTCTTGTGGCCAGGTTGTGGTGGCTGCGGGGGCATGGTCGGGCGGGCTCTTGAAAGAGCTACGCATTGAGTTGCCAACCCCACCGCTCAAGGGACAGATGGTCTTATTTCAGCATGACCATGCGGTTGTGCGCAGAATCATCGAGCGAGGGAAGATGTATCTTGTGCCGCGCATGGATGGGCGAATCTTGATGGGGGCCACGGAAGAAGACGCAGGCTTTGATACCAGAACGACCCAGGAGGGTCAGCAGAGCCTGATCGGCCAGGCTCTCACAATCTGCCCGGCTCTGGCCCAGGCCAAGGTTGAGCAAAGCTGGGCCGGGCTACGGCCCGGAAGCCTGGATACGCGGCCTTATCTGGGGCTCATTTCCGAATATGACAATCTCTGGGTTGCAACCGGCCATAAACGGGCAGGCTTGCAACTTGCACCTGCCAGCGCAGAGGTCATTGCAAACCTGATCATCGGTCACGATCCTGGAATGGACCTCACCGCGTTTTCTCCGGGCCGGCTTTCTGGATCGGACCGAACAGTGCCTGAATCGAAGCACGGCTAGGCCGTCTGTCTGGCCATAAATCCAGGGTGCAATCCCTGCTTCTCTCAGGAAAGCTGATCCGCTTTCTTGGACAGTCCAATTAACCGCCGCGCGATATCGGGACGGGTTGCGACAATGATCGGCATGGGGCGAAGAATATCATAGGGTTCCCCATCAATGCCCCAGTACACACCGCCCCGCTCTTCGACCCAGAGCTTAACAGGCAAGACATCCCAGGCCATCTGCTTGGGAAACTCCGCGCAGTTGTCATGAACCACGGCCAAGCGGCGGTGCTTACCAAGCGCAAGGGCCGCCATGGAATGCGGAATCCGGCTCTCAACCGCCAGCGCGTGCGCACCGGTTCTCATCTCGAACTGAAGTGCATCAAAGGCCGCGTGAGATCGAGACCGATCACTCTGGGGATTGAAGAGCAAACAGCCATCCTTCAAGCTCTGGATCTCATGGAAATCACTGGCCAACGACCACCGACTGTTGGTCTCCGAGACGTTCAGCAGGCCAGCCCCTTTTCCCTGTTCGGCAATGGCAAGGGTTGCTCCATCCAGAGTGAACATGACCGAAAAGATTGGAACTCCGTGCTGGAGGTAGGCAACCATCGGACCGCACAAACTCATTTCGCCGCAGATATAGGCGGTTGTAGCATCCAGTGGGTCCACAAGCCAGGCCTCGGGAAGTGAACCGAGGTCATGCGAAACCGAGCCTTCCTCAGAGACAATCACAATCTCTTTGATGAACGATAAGGCTTGGGTCAAATGCCGATCCAAGCTCAGATCCAAGGCCGTGACAAAGTCTCCAACCGACTTTTCGCTGATCCCGCTAGGGTTGCTCTGGGAAGCACTTTTTGGAGCGTTCGTTTCAGAATTGCTCCCTTCACCAGCGCTTGTCTGAGACCGTTCATTGGCAACTTCAAGCAAGGCCCTGTCTGCAGCCTGAATCACCTGCCGGGCGGTTTCCACCACGTGCGGAGAAAACGGAAGCTCCTCGCGGTCTAAACTCTCCAGGCACCGAAGAAATTCCGATCGAAAGAGACGGCCAGATCGACTCCCGGACGTTCTTGACCCAAATGGGGATGGAACCTGATGTTGAGCCGAGTTGTCTTTGATCGGTGCTTGATGCATGGATTCGTCTCAACAAACCAGGTCGCCGGGTAGGTCGCTTGATAGATATCTGCCTGGGCCACGAATCAACCCAGGAGGAAACGCCTTGATTACCCTACGCCTGTATAACCATGATTTTGAAAATGAAACGGTGCCCCGTTTTGACGAGACGCCGTGTGACACGTTTTGCAGATCCAAGACATTTAGAGAGAAATGAAACCCTGACTTCTTCTTCCGGGTCCCTGCAGCCCCATTCCTCGAACGGGAGGCACAAGACGCTTTGCCAGCTACTTGGTCTAGTTTACCGTCCAACGGCTCAGTAAAACAGTTTAGCCAACCACGGAATTGGCCGTCGTGCAACATCCCCACCCTGAATAAAGCCAGGAAACCGGCACGGCCTGCGGTCCAGCAAAGTCGCAAAGCTCTCAGATCAGTTCTGCGATTGGCCGAGAGTTATGCTCGACCAGGGTTTGCGGCCGGCCTTCAAGATCTTGCACCAGGGTTTGTTCAACATCAATTCCCAGGTTGCGGTAAATGGTGGCGTAGAGTTCTCCAAACGTGACCGGTCTGGAAACCACTTCACCAGCCATCCGGTCGGTAGCCCCAATAATCTGCCCGGTTTTCATCCCACCCCCCGCCAACACAGCACAGTTAACATTTGGCCAGTGATCGCGCCCCACCTGGTTGTTAATCTTCGGCGTGCGCCCGAATTCTCCCATTACCACCACCGTGCAATCATCACTCAGACCCCTGACATGCAGGTCTTCCACCAACGCACTCAGGCACTGGTCGAGCGCGGGAAAGTCTTCCTTCTCACGCTTGAAGATGGAATTTCCAGCTCCACCGTGCCAGTCCCACTTGCTGTAGTTCAGGGTCACTACCCGCACCCCGGCCTCAATGAGCCGACGTGCCATGAGCAAGCTTTGCGGTACCCTGGGAGCGCCATTTTCGTCCATGAATACCTTGGGATCGCCCGTGCCGTAGCGATCCACGGTTCTCGGATCCTCTTTAGAGAGGTCCAGCGCCGTGGCCACCTTCGATGAAGTTAGCAAGGCAAAGGCCTGCTCATTGAAGGTATCCATGGCCCGGATCATGCCACGCCGGTCGGCATGGCGACGGACGGCATCCATGCTTCCCAGCAGCGTTTTGCGGTCCATGAGGCGATCCACGCCAATTTCCCGCACCCCCAGCTCTTTTTTGCCGGGGTCGATCGGTCGGAATGGGGAAAGTGCCGTTCCGAGGAACCCTGGTCCGGGCTCGTTGTAAGGCGGATGAGTGCAGGGATAACACAGGCTCACGAACGCCGGTACGGCCGGCTCAACGGCCCCTTGCAACTGGGCAACCACGGAACCGATCTGTGGCCAACCGCCGCCAGGTTTGGGCTTACGGGGATCACGTCCGTTAAAAACCTGAACGGCGTCATGATCGGCCTGGTTTCCCACCAGCGACCGAATGATGGTGAATTTATCCATCATACGCGCCATCAGCGGAAAGGCCTCGCAGATCTCGATTCCAGAGACATTGGTTGCAATCGGTCTCCAGGGACCGGCAATTTCGGCGGGGGCCTTGGGCTTGAGATCGAACATGTCTTGATGGGGCGGACCACCCACCAGGTAAATGAGAATGACAGACTTGGTTGACGATCGGATTCCCGCTTTGGCCTCAGCACGCAATAACGTGGATAGGTCCAGGCTACCAAGCCCCAGGGCACCGATCTTCAGAAACCCTCGGCGAGACGGGCGAGTTGTTCGCAACATCAATTCGCTTTCGGTTCGAGATCCACCAAAATCAAAGGCAGCCTGGCAGGCAATGCCCAAAAATGATCATCAAGCTCTAAAGAGGCGCACCCGGCACGCCGGACATCACTCATGTTAAACATTAAATCTACTTCTTGCCCGAACGATGGTCAACGGCATGCTGGGCCCGAAAGCCGCTCGCTAAGGCTTGATTTCTGTCACGAGACTTTAAAATGAGTTCAAACCGTTGGACACTGAAGGGAACAAAGGCACACTGATTCAGGTTCACCCAGTTGAGTCTCTACCTGCTAACCTATGGTCACTATCAAAAACACGCTGATCACTTCCAAACCTGGACATTCGATCTTGAAAAGACGTCGTCGAGTCGTAATGGAACTGAATCCACTTGAATCCAGATGCCTGCTCACCGTTGCCTCGGCTCCTGCGCTCATCACGCAATCCGCACTTGTCTCTGGCTACAGCGTTGATGGCACAAATAACAACCTCGCGTTCCCGACCTGGGGTGCCGCCAATACCGATCTGATCAGGATTGCACCGGCCGCCTATGCCGATGGACTCTCAACTCCGTCTGGGCCCAGCCGGCCCAACGCGAGGCAGATCAGCTATTCCATTTTTGACCAGGGGACAACCTATCCGGTAGACAACCGGGGCCTTTCCGCCATGTTCTATGCCTGGGGCCAGTTCATTGACCACGACCTGAGCCTGACCCCCAGCGCAACCGCTTCCCAGCCATTCAACATCGTGGTTCCAACCGGAGACCCCTGGTTTGACCCCAAAGGGACCGGCACCCAAACGATCTCGCTCAATCGCTCGGCTGCCGATCCACTCTCTGGCGCAACCACGCCACGAGAGCAGGTCAACACGATCAGCACATGGCTAGATGGGTCGATGATCTACGGATCAGACCTGGGCCGTGCCAATGCGCTCCGGACCTTTCAGAATGGCATGCTCAAAACCAGCGCAGGGAACTTGTTGCCACTGGATAACATCCAGACCTTTCCGGGCGGCACGCTCTCGATGGCCAATGACGCTCAGCGCGTGCCCGAGAGCGAGCTCTTTGCGGCCGGCGACGTTCGAGCCAATGAGAATATCGAGCTGACGGCCCTCCAAACCCTGTTCTTGCGTGAGCATAATTTCTGGGCCCAGCAGATTGCCGGCAAGAATCCAGGCATGAGTGACGAATGGATTTACCAGCAGGCCCGATCGGTCGTGATCGCTGAGATCCAATCCATCACCTACAACCAGTGGCTCCCTGCCCTTTTGGGCACGCACGCAATGGCCCCTTACGCTGGGTATCAGCCCAAGGTGAACCCGAGCATCAGCAACGAATTCTCAACGGCTGCGTTCCGGTTTGGGCACAGCCTACTTGGCAACGACGTGGAGTTTCTCAACAACAACGGCTTATCCATCCGCGATTCGGTGTCACTCAATCAGGCATTCTCCAACCCAGGCCTCGTCGAACAGAACGGAATCGAACCGCTCCTGAAATACCTCGCTTCCGATCCGGCGTCCTCACTCGATACCAAGGTGGTAGACAGCCTGCGGAATATGCTGTTCGGCATGCCTGGTCAAGGTGGGCTCGATCTCGTCAGCCTCAACATCCAGCGCGGCCGAGACCACGGCCTGGCCGATTACAACACCGTACGGCACGCTTACGGACTGCCCAGAGTAACCTCGTTCGCGCAGATCACCAGCGATTCTGGCCTCCAGGCCAGACTGAAGCACGTGTATGGCTCTGTGAATAACCTGGACCTCTGGGTTGCCGGCCTGGCCGAAACCCATGCGCCAGGGTCCAGTATTGGCCCAACCTTTCGAGCCATTATCGCCAACCAGTTCACCAGACTTCGAGACGGGGATCGGTTCTGGTACCAGCGAGCATTCAAGGGCTCCATGCTCAGCGAGATCGAGAACACCACCCTCACCGACATCCTGCGCAGGGATACTAATCTTACAAACCTGCAGGCCAACCCGTTCTACTTCCGGGCCGCCATCTCGGGCACAGTCAGGACTCTGTCTCACTGCAAAGCATCAAACGACACGTGCGGTCCTGGTGTTCCTCATCAAACAGTTCAGTTGTTTGACCTGACCACTCAGACCGTGGCGGCAACCAAACGGACAGACGGCCACGGGCAGTACGCCTTTGCCGTCAAAGACGGACTGCGAACCGGGCGATATCAGGTGCGTGTGGTGACACATGCCGGTTCAACCCAGGTCATTCATTCCAGCCGGGTGCTGAATGTTCGCCAGGGGCAACAAAGCTTAGAGGGGAATATTTTCATTCCCTCCCGGTAACCCTGCCATTTCCACAGATTGGCAATTCGGCACCAGATTCCACGAGTGAAACCTGATTCCCCCCCCCTCACTTCGTGACGGCGATCGATTCCCGAAACCGACGCAGGCTGAAAACGAAGAACGCCAGGCCGATGATGGCAACAGCCAGAAAGTTTGGCCAGACGGCCGACAGGCCTGCCCCTCGATAGATGATCGCCTGAGAAAAGCTCACGAAATGGCGTGACGGCAAGAAAAAGGTGATCCACTGAAGCCACAGAGGCTGGCTTTCCACCGGGGTCGTACCACCCGACAGAAGCTGAAGCACGATGATGATCAAGATGATCAAGAGCGCAAACTGAGCCATCGAGCGTGCCACCGTGCCCAGGAATACACCCAGTGCGGTGGCAAAGAAGAGGTAAAGAACCACCCCAAAGAGCCAGAGTGCAGGCGAGCCGGCAATCGGCACACCGAGCACGGTTTTGATGACCAGAAACAGCGACGCGGTTACGGCAACCAAGATCACCAGACCATTGGCCCAGACCTTGGCCATGGCAATTTCAAATGCGGTCAATGGCATCACAAGCAGGTGTTCGATGTTGCCGTGCTCCCGTTCGCGAATCAGGGCCGCCCCGGTGAGAATGACGGTGAGCATGGTGACCTGGTTAATGATGGCCACGATGCTCGTGAACCAGGACGTATCACCGTTGGGGTTGAATGCCTTGCGAACCACAAGCCTGACAGGAAGCGTGGCCCTGGAATCGGTTCGGGAGAGGAAACTGGAGATCCGATCATTGATGATGTTCTGGATATAAGAGGCACCGATGCTCGCCTGCTGCATGGCCGTGGCATCAATGTTGACCTGAATTTCCGTCTTTCGGCCGGCTCTCAGGTAAGCCTCAAACCGAGGTGGCAACACCACAACGAACATGTACTCACTTTTGTCCATCAACGTATCAACGTCTCGGGCTGCAATCTTCTGTGGAGTCTTGAACCGCGGTGGGTAAAACGCGTTCACAATTTCCATGGAGAGCTGAGACTGATCCTCATCTACGAATGCAATCGACGCGTTGTTGACTTCAGACGAAGTTCCCCGGGCCTGCGTGTAAATGGCGAGCGTGAACGCGTAGATCACGAATACGACCATGACCATGTCGCGCTGAAGGCTGCGAAACTCTTTGGTACCGAGCCAGAAGATATTGACCAGAGATTGCATGGTCACTTCTCCTGACGCTGTAGGGCCAGGGCGGCCAGAGCGATAAGGATGGGAATGAAACAGGCCAAGGCCAGGGCGTCTCCCAGCAGCAACTGGGCGGAAAGCCCCTTGGTAAACGCTCCAACGCTGGCGTGCATGTAATACGTGGTCGGCCAGATTGAGCCAAACACACGGGCATTGCCTTGCAGGGTTGATACCGGCTGGAGCAAGCCAGAGAACTGAGTGGTGGGAAGAATGGTCATGATCGAGGTAATGAAAACGGCGGCAACCTGGCTGGAGGTGAACGTGGAGATCAGCAACCCGATCCCGGTTGTGGCTGTCACATACAGCAATGCGCACAGCGTGAGCATGAGCACGGAACCCTTGATCGGCACGCCAAACACCAAAATCGACATGATTGTCAGCATCACATAATTGATCATCCCAATCACGATATAAGGCATCTGCTTGCCCAGCAAAAACTCAAACCGCGTGGTGGGCGTGACATAAAAGTTGGTGATCGAACCTAGTTCCTTCTCTCGGACCACGCTCACGGCCATCAAAATGGCTGGAATGAGCACAAGTAAGATGGCCGGTACGCTGGGAACGATGGCATAGATACTTTCAAACGTGGGGTTATACAGAAATCGAGACTCAATATCGGCCGTGTTCACAGTGGAACGCCTACCGCCCAGCCCTCGCTGCGGGTCTCGCAAGAAAACGCCATGCACACCGGTAGCATATTGCTTGATCGTCTCGGCCCGTTGCGGGTTCGCCCCATCGATCAGAACCGAGATTTCCGGCCGAGCGTTCCGGCGCAGATCTCGCCCGAACATGGGCGGCACCTCAATCGCCATCGAAATATCATTCGCCCGCAAGCGGAGCATTTCCTGGTCGGGCGTATAAATCGGCGATTGCTCCAGAAAATATCGGGAGCCAGAGAAGGCCTTGAGATAGTCGCGGCTATCCGGCGTTTGGTCCAAGTCCAGGCTGGCAAACCTGATGTCTTCGACATCGGTGGTGATCCCGAAGCCGAAGACGAACATCATGATGGCGGAACCTACAAACGCAAATGCGAGCCGGACCGGGTCTCGAAGAATCTCCTTCGTTTCCCGGTGGGCATAGGCCAGCAGCCTTCCGAGACTGAACGAAGACTTCTGGGCTAGGGCGGAACGGCTGACAGGCTTGGCAACTTCCATCTGCTGGCCAAGCTCGGCATCGGCCGTTTTAGCCTTGGCCACCTGCCCCGCCTCACCGGCGGCATCCTCAATGTAGGCAATAAACGCCTGCTCCAAATCCTCGGTCCCGCGCGCTTTCATGAGCGCAGCGGGAGTGTCGCAGGCCAGCACTTTCCCGGCGTGCATCAACGAGATTCGATCGCAGCGCAACGCCTCGTTCATGAAGTGGGTCGAAACGAAGATGGTCACGCCTTGACGTCTGGAAAGATCGATCAAGAGTTCCCAGAACTCATCACGTGCAATGGGATCCACCCCCGAAGTTGGCTCATCCAGAATCAGCATATCGGGCTTGTGAAGCACGGCGACGGCCAGCGAAAGCCGCTGCTTCAGCCCCATCGGTAGTTGCTCGGCCAGCATGTCGAGGTGGGGTACAAGCCCGAACCGCTTCACCAGGTAGTCCATGCGTTCGCGGGCCGCATTGGGTTCCAGGTGGTACAACCGGGCGTGGAGCGTCAGGTTTTGACGCACGGTCAATTCGCCGTAAAGCGAAAAGGCCTGAGTCATGTAACCGACGCGCATCCGGGTTTCCAGGCTCTTGGCGTCAATCGCCTTGCCGAACAGCAGGGCCTCTCCCTCGCTGGCAGGCAGAAGCCCCGTCAGCATCTTCATGGTTGTGGACTTACCGCAACCATTGGAACCCAGGAACCCAAAGATCTCGCCCCGCTCGATCGTGAGCGTGACATCGTTCACGGCCACAAAGTCGCCAAACTTACGGGTGAGATGGGTTGCGGTAATCGCCGGCTCGCCGCCGGAATCGACACGGGGCGGGATGACCAGTTCTTGCCGATCGCCACGCAATTCGCTGGGCAAAAGCGCCACAAACGTCTCTTCCAGGTTCCGAGTTCCCGTACGCTCGACCAGTTCCTTGGGTGTACCGGTTGCCAGCACCTGGCCAGCGTTCATCGCCACAATCCAGTCCCAGCGTTGCGCCTCATCCATGTAGGCGGTGGAGATCAAAACGCTCATCTCTGGCCGACCTGCGCGAATTTTGTCGATCAACGCCCAGAACTGCTGGCGAGACAGCGGGTCAACCCCGGTGGTCGGTTCATCCAGGATCAAGAGGTCTGGATCATGAATCAGTGCTCCGCAAAGCCCGACCTTCTGCTTCATGCCGCCCGACAGCTTGCCGGCCGGACGATCTGGGAACGGGCCCAGACCCGTGGCTTCCAGCAACTCGCCAATGCGCTGCTTCCGCTCTGCGGCCGGCAAACCAAACAGTCGCGCGAAGAAATCAATATTCTCGTAAACACTCAGCTCAAAATACAAATTCTTGCCTAGCCCCTGTGGCATGTAGGCAATCCGTGGACAGACCAGGCTGCGGTGTCTGGGGTCGGCGATATCGCCCCCCAGAACCGAAACACTCCCTTGCTGAAGCTTTTTGGCACCACCAATCAACCCCAGCAGAGTGGACTTCCCAACCCCGTCTGGGCCAATCAGGCCCACCATTTTGCCGGCCGGAATTTCAAGCGAGATCTTGTTTAATGCAAGGGTACGGCCATAGCGATGGCTGACATCCTTGACCACAACCGCCGGTTCAGATTCAAGAGACATCGCAGACACCTGGGGCTTGAGCAATCAATCGGCCGTTCAGCCCGGAATTGTCTGAGTATCCGTGGATTTGAGCTGTGGCTCTGGCTTGGCGCTCTCGCTCGGCGGAACGGAGAGTGGAGGTAGCGGGACCGAGCTTTTGAGGAAGTCTGGCCATGCCACGGCATTGTCGTACCGCACGTAGCCCACACCGCGAATACCGGTTTTCACACGATCAATAAAGGGCAAGATCAGTTCGGCCGGGATCTGGATCTTGACCCGAAACATCAGTTTATCGCGTTCGCTGCGGGTCTCAACCTGCTTCGGTGTGAACTGTGCCTCTGGCGAAACAAACGTGACCCGCGCAGGGGCCACTCGATCGGGGACCGGATCGAGTTTGATGCGGGCCTCGTCGCCATACTTGATCCGTCCGGCCTGCTGAGCCGGCAGATACAGATCCATGTAAATATCCATGAGATTGATGAGCGTGAGCACTTTACCGCCAGAGGGGAGCACTTCTCCCTCCTCGGCGAGCCGGTACAAAACTCGCCCCTTCACGGGCGACTTCAGAACCGAGTCATCAATCCGGGTCTGGGTCTGGTTAACTTCCGCCTTCCGCACCTCGACTTGCTGAAGCGCGGTGTTGAGTTTGGCCTTCTCTTCTTCGAGCGTTGCCTGGGCCGTCTTCAGCGAGGCTTCCTTCTGGTCGTATTCTTCTCTGGCAATCACGTTACGAGAGAACAAAGTTCGGGCGCGGGTGTATTCGGTCTCGGCCAGTTTGAGTTCGCTCTCTCGGCGCAGGATACTCGACTTGGTCACCGTGGCTTGCTCTTCGGCAGTGGCCACGTTGGCATTGCCTTTGGCAAGATCGGCGTTAAGCGTAGAGAGATCCATGCGAGCCACGATCTGACCAGGTTCAACCAGGTCCCCTTCACGGGCAAGGATGCTGGCAATCCGGCCCGGCTCCTTGGCCGAGATATCGACCTGGATCGCCTCGATCCGGCCATTGCTGGACGCAATTCCAGCCGGCAAGGCAAGCGCCATTTTCTTCTGGTAAGCTTGCCAGCCGAAATAGGTCGCGGACCCCACGCCTAGTACCAGCATGGCTCCCAGCAACAACTTGCGAACGATCGAATTGATCCAGTTCTGCGCCATCACTCAAAGACTCCCGCATCCTCGAAAAGGCCAGTCATCCAGGTCGATACCCATCGGTACGGCCTACCAAAGCAGATGCCTTATGAGGCCAAGGGGATCAACGCTCAACAAGGCCATGGAATCCTGAATCAACTCCAAAATTCCCTGCAAACCTGAACCATTATACCAGATGGCGACCAGGAATTGTTGCACCCTCGAATTGAATCGCGGTGTTAACCCAGTCTTCAATCGGGTTTGGCCGGGGCCGTTTTCCGATCGGCTTCATGAAACTCAACACGTAACCGCACGGGCTTGCCGGCTGCCAGGGAAAGCGGCTCGCTTTTCCGTAAACGGCCGTCTGGATGCTGGATTTTGAGCGTGTACTGGCCGGCGGAAATGACCGGCAATTTGAAGTGGCCCTTCTCGTCTGCCACAGCATGGTACGGGTGATCAAACACAAAGACCCAGGCGGCCATCGCCGGATGAACGGGGCAGCCAATGGCCACGGGATGCGTGGACCGAACAAAGGCATGCACATACTGCCCGCCAGGCGGAGTGACCACGTTGAACTGGTTCCTGGGCTCAATGGAGGTTGCGTTCACTCCATGATTGGCCACATCACTGTTCCTGAACTCAACTTTCTGGCCAGAATTGATCGCCAGAACATGCGGAAGGAAGAAGAAGTTCTGCTGATCCATCACCACCACTTCATCGAGCGTCTGCACGTCCGAGGATAAGGGCTTGTCCAGTCCTTCCAGCCAGACCACGGCGTCTTTGAGCCCTTTGGTCAAGGAATCGACTTCGATCAGATTCCGTTCCGTTGCAGCTTCGGCAATTGGGATCGGACTGGGGATCGAGCCATCATAGGTCACCAACCCTTCAATTTGGACCTGGTCTTCAGCGCAAGACCCCAGAGAAAGCCTTGGATAGCCCAGGGACAGAAAGAACGCCATGGACCATAAAAACAGGCATCCCCAGGTAAGGCCAGGCGTCTGGTGACCAAAGTCTGACATTCTCACACGCTCCGCTCGAACAACTCAGCCGGTGAATGAAGCAAGCCCTACAGACCAAACCCGCATGGTTTTCCCAAAGGAAATCGTGCAGACAGATTCTCGCCAGCCCCACTCTCATCATAACGCTAAGAGTGCCGTTATCGCGGTTCACGATCGGGTTGCACACGACAGGGATATGCTGAGACTCAGGCCTCAGTGTCTTGATCTTCGTTCGTTGTAGGACAGCCGCCCTCGGCTGTCATCTTCAGTGATGGCCCAGAAAGTCAGAGACAGCCGAGGGCGGCTGTCGTACCCGGTATGCTCTTTAATCCGGAACGACGCGAGTTGAGGCTCACCGTGGTTCCAGAGGTCTGACAGCCGTATACACGGATGTTATGATGCGACGGCTTCACTCTGCATGCAGATGGAGCCCAGGCGAGCAGGTGAACTGCGGCATGCGTCTTCTCCTCTATCTGCCTGACTCTTGTCGAATAACCCAGGCCTTGTCGATCATAGATCATATCGGACCTGGGTTAGACGATCTTGTTGTGTCGTACGTCTTTTCGTCTCGAACACGGCGTTCCCACGGGGACCGATCAACTTAGGGCCGCTCGACGTAATGTATGGGCCATGAGCCCGCTGTCCTATCTGAGCGCCCTTACGACCAATCCGGTTGAGTTACGAGCTCGAAGAGGTAGTTGCCGATTCGGCCCACCGGGCTCCTGGGCGTGCTCACGGCACAAGGAGTCTACCCCCCGGGGAAACGCTCTCTTGAGTATAGCAATGAGTAGAGTCAAAACAGGAAGGAAAAATAGCGGCCGTTCTCAGGCTGACTCGGCCCCACCGGCCGACACGCCTTCCCCGCCTCGATTCGTAGGCGTCGATTTGCATAAGAAGCCGTTTCAAAACCGGGACTGGCTCCGAGTCCGCGAGGTGCCTGTCCCGGTTTTGAAATTGCCTCTAAGCAAATTGCCACGTTCCACATCGTTGACGCCAAAGGGAAAAGTCTCGAACAGGGCCGTTTTGATGTCACCCCTGAGGCGATTCAAAGGTTCCCTACCCAAAAACTTCGAGCCGCCGACAAACTGGCGGTTGAGGTCTCCAGCAACACATGGGTTTTGTTCGACTGGTCGAAAGCCACGCGGCCAAGGTCACGGTTTCCAATCCGATGAAGACCAAGGCGATTGCCGAGGCCAGCATCAAGACCGACAAGGTTGATGCCAAGGTTCTGGCTCAACTCTTGCGGTGCGATTACCTACCATCGGTCTGGACACCCATGCCGTCAATTGAAAACAGCCACGCCCTGGCCGCGCGACGGACAGCCCTGGTTGGTCAGCGGACCGCCATCCGGAACCGAATTCATGCCGTACTGACGCGACGGATAATTGCCGCCCCCACAGGCGGATTGTTCACCGACGCAGGGCTGGCCTGGGTTCGAGAGGTGCCGCTTGATCCTCTGGATCGCAGCCTGATCGATGCCGCTCTGATGTTACTAGAGGCGCTCGCCCGACAAAGTGAGGTGATTGATGCGCTTATTATCAGAGATTCGTATGATGATCCTGCTATTCTTTTACTCATGACCTTGCCCGGACTGGATTACACCACGGCACATGCACTGAAGGCGACTCTTGCGGACGTCTCACGATTTCCAAATCCAGACAAGGCTGCGAGCTACCTGGGGTTGGTACCGAGCGTCAAGCAATCGGCGGACAAGTGTTACCACGGCCCTATCACCAAGGCTGGATCGAGCCAGACACGCTGGCTGTTGATCCAGGCAGCGCAGAGCGTGGGCCGCAACCCTGGACCCCTGGGGGCGTTCTTCCGAAAGTTAGAAAAGAAGAGGAATCGCAATGTTGCCGTGGTGGCGACGGCTCGCAAGCTGGTCACGATTGCCTGGTACATGATCAAGAACCAGGAACCTTATCGCTACGCCTTGCCGGAGCGAACGGAGAGCAAGCTGGCGAAACTGCGTGTTCGCGCCACCGGCGAGAAGCGTAAGGGAGGGACTCCCAAGGGGACCAAGGCCCAGGCGAAACTGGAGACCGGCGGAAGCCGGAAGATCCATTCGCTTGATGAAGTCTACACCCGTCAGGGAATACCCATCCGGCAACCCTTGACTGAAGGGGACAAGCGAACGGTTCGAGAGTTCGGAGTCGAAGACTTCGTTACTGAACTGGATCAGTCTCGGATCGTGCCAAGAGGGAAAGCAACTCCGGCAACGGGTTGTGTGTAACGCAAGGACACAGGCTCAGCTCTGGCTCGACAGGAGGGATCTCCCTCCCGCTTTCACCCGCGCCTCGCCCCAGTTCTTGTGCGGGCGAGGCGCGGGTGAAGGCGGGAGGGGTAAAGGGCGAACGCGCCCACGGAAGAATCTACTCAGAAGACTTGGGTCTGGCGGGATCGGAGCAGGCACCGCTCCCGCCAGACCGGGGTTCGCTCTGCGCACTCATTCCGCGTCTCTCGATGCGAAGTCAGAAGAAAGCGAGAACGGGTTAACGTCACCGCAAAAAAATCGGGGATTTAGCTTGTACAAGACAGAGGTACATTCGGAAAAGGCACACCAGGAAAAACGCTCAATCTGTGTGCAACGCAAAGGTGAACCGCTAGAGGTGGGTTTGCCGCCAAGCGGATTCGAGCGAGCTTGGGGCCTTCGTCTACGTCATGAGCCAATGCAAAATGGCCCGGAGAAACTCCGGGCCACGCATCACCAACTCAGAAGCCGACTATACCTGATCGCCCGCACACACCCTCAATCCTCAGTCATTTAAAACGGACTACTCGGGCACTGGAGCCGAAGCTCTAATCGTTGAGAAACCGAACCACGCCGGTATTCAGCTCATAAACGGCACCCACCAGGATGATCGCCTTGCGTTCCAGCAGGGGCTTCGCCTCCGGAATCTCCCTGAGCTGCTTCATCGTCCATCGCACATTCGCCTCAACCGCCGCATGAACCCGGTCTTTTCCATCCAGCGAGTCTGGAAGCTTGGTAAGCCCCGGGTGAATCCGATCCAGCAACGACTTGATATACTTCGGCTCCGTACCACGGCCTTCCAGTGCCTCTATGGCGGCTGTCACGGCCCCGCACCCTTCATGGCCCATCACAAGGAAGAGAGGTGTGTGCAGGTGGGCCGTGGCATACTGCATACTGCCAACCACGTCCGATGCATACACATTACCAGCCACGCGAATGACGAACAGGTCTCCAAAGCCCTGGTCAAAAACCAGCTCCGGCGGTACCCGTGAATCACTGCATGCCAGAATGGTCGCAAACGGCTGCTGTCCGTCGTTCAGGTGCTCTCGCCAGGCCGCCGCCTGATGGGCATGACGCACCTCTCCCCTCACGAATCTCTGATTACCCTCTTTCAATCGCCGAAAGGCTTCCTCGCCATTCACGGGCGGTTTTTCATCATCGCACGTGTTTGCCAGTGCTCTTGCCGGATGAGAAAGCCCAGCAATCGTCAGTGCGGCACCGGCCACCAGACAATCACGGCGAGTGGGGCGCGAATTTCCATTCATCACACATTCCCTTGTGGTTCAGGACAAGAAAAGGGCCTCGACCGGTCACTTGAATTGAAAGTTGTCAACCCACTCACCAGCCAAAAGTCGGGCCCACAAAGTGCGAGAGACCAATTTGCAAATAATGCCGTGACGGTCGGCATTGCACCAACCGCCACGGCATCAACCAGACCGGTCAAGCGATCTTAGTTGCTGCTGGGAGCAGCCTCGATCTGCTTCTTGATCTTCTCCAGGTTGAACGAACCTGGTGTCTGACTCGGCGGAAATTCCTTCATGGTCATCAGGAATTTCGCGGCCAGTTGCTGCATTGGCACCACGATGAACGGCCGATCCAGAAACCAGTCGTTATACGTATTCGAGTTATGCTGAGCCTTCTCAAACGGGTCACGCCTGAGGTTGAACAGCAGAGGCACCCGCAACTCGGTGAACGGCTCACGCCAGACTCCGAACGCCTCACCGCGGTTTTCCAGGAACACAACTTTCCAGTCCGAATAACGAATGGCCACAACCTGGCCATCGTCGTTCACGTAGAAAAACTCATTGCGTGGAGAACGGTCAGCCTTGCCGGCCAGGTAGTCCAGTAGGTTATAACCATCAATGTAGTTTTTGTACTTGCGGCCGTTGAGTTCCACGCCGGCCTTGAGCTTTTCGGCAATCTGGGGCTCGCCGCCAGCCGCGGCAAACGTAGGCAGCCAGTCTTCATGGCTGATGATGCCATTCAGAGTGACATTGGCAGGGAACTTACCAGGCCAACGGATAAAGGCTGGAACCCGATAGGCACCCTCCCAGTTTGAGTTCTTCTCACTCCGGAACGGAGTGGTGCCGGCGTCTGGCCAGGTGTTGTAGTGCGGGCCGTTGTCGGTTGAGTAGTAAACAATGGTTTCGTCGGCAATCTTCAGCTCATCAAGCAGCTTCAGCAGTTCGCCCACGTGCATGTCGTGCTCAACCATGCCATCGCTGTATTCATCCTGACCGCTGATCCCCAGATGCTCTTGCTTGACGTGAGTCCGGAAGTGCATGCGGGTACCATTCCACCAGCAGAAGAACGGCTGTCCGGCTGCGTTCTGACGCTTGATGAAGTCCTTGGCGGCGGCAACCGTCTCGTCGTCAATCGTTTCCATACGCTTCTTGGTCAGCGGGCCGGTGTTCTCGATCGTCTGGCCCCCCTTGCCGTCGGCCTTGCACTTCAGCACGCCGCGAGGTCCGTAGGTCTCCAGGAACGTCTTGCCGTTGGCCATCTTGAAGTCACGTGGGTAATCTCGGTTCTCTGGCTCTTCCTCGGCATTGAGGTGATACAGGTTGCCAAAGAACTCATCAAAACCATTCACAGTCGGCAGATGCTCGTCGCGGTCACCCTGGTGATTCTTGCCGAACTGGCCGGTGGAATACCCCAGGCTCTTCATGACCGTGCCCACGGTCACGTCGGTCTTCTGCCAACCTTCGGCTGCACCGGGTAGCCCGACCTTGGTCATCCCGGTTCGCACGGGCACGTTGCCAGCCAGGAACGCCGCCCGACCGGCGGTGCAGCTCTGCTGTCCGTAATAATCGGTGAACGAGATCCCTTCCTTGGCAATCCGGTCAATATTTGGGGTCTTGTAGCCCATCATGCCACGATTGTTGTGGCTGATGTTCCAGGTGCCGATATCATCGCCCCAGATCACCAGAATGTTCGGCTTCTTGCCTTTCTGGACTGGCTCGGTTGGTTCGACCGAATCCGCCACAGCCGCAGGCGTGCTCACCAGACCCGTGGTCATGGCCGTCAGAATGGAGTTACCAGACGCACCCGCAGTGCAACAGGTCTTCGCTGGGCCGGCAGCGCTCGCCTCGGAGGCGGAACCAGAATGCATGGCCTTGGACAGCGCTGCCAACGGGCAGGATAGCTGGCCAAGATCAGCCATGGAACCCAGGCCGAAGCCCAGACCCAGGAAAGTGAAAAGGCTCAGAGTCGATCTCGTCATGAGGGAAAATCTCCTTAGTTACTTGACACCCAGCCCAATCAAAACACTGAATCAACAACATAAACCCCGCTAAACATAACAAGAGAGATGCCAAGAGCAGGGAACGTCATTTAGAATGACGAGATAGGCGGCAGGTTTCCACAGGTTTTCAGCTGCCAGTCCAAGATTCCCGGTCCGTTTCAAAACTCTCGGCCAGCACCTGCAAACCGCCCTCCCAAAGCAGAGCTCGACCCGAGCGTCGCCCAATTCGTTTTTTGCCCTGTTATGGCAATTTTCCTAACAGAGTAGCCAAGTCAGAGTGCAATCCGCTTCAAGAATCGGTCGAAAGCCTTCCTATCACGAAGCGGCGGGCCATGCCCAAAACACAAGATACGGGGTTCGAGCTCGGCAAGGCGACGTACCGAGCGGCGATTCTCTTCCTCATCCGTACAAAATACCGAGGGAGGCAAGTGCAAACCCGGTAGGCCCGTGAAGATATTCATTCCATTGAGAACATCTCCCACAATCGCCACTCGATCTTGGTCCCGAAACAAGACAATGTGGCCTGGCGTGTGGCCTGGGGCGTGTATCACCCGAAAGCCGGCCACCGAGTCCCCTTCATGGAGGACTGGCGAAACCGGGTAAGGTGGGCCGGCCCAGAATCTGGACGCCGTTCGAACGATCGCGTTGGGGGGCTGCATGGGCCGCTCCCCTTGCATGGTAGCCACGTCGGCCTCATGGCACGCCAACCCCACCTGGTACCGACGGCAAAGCATCGCTGCGCAGCCTTGATGGTCGGGATGAACGTGCGTGAGTGCAACCAGCGAGAGCGAACGATTGCCAAGCTGTTTCAAGAGCCGCCGTTTTCCCCACCGAGTTGCCGCATCAATCAGCACATCCGCAGCTAGATACACATTGACGGCATTGGGTGGAAATCCGGAAAACAGCCAGAGCTCGGTCGCAATTTCGCGCATCACTGGCTCCCCCCAAGCTGCCACCAAACGTGAAAAAGGGCCCCGGTGAACGTACGATCGATTCGTTCGGATCCCAGGGCCTGGTTCCTCAGATGGTTCACTCCAGACGCAGCACGGTGAACGAGTGCGGCAGGAAGGTGTACCGGGTCTTCCCATCACGGATGCCATGCGGCCATTCCGTAGAGAACGGAAGAATGGCACCAAGCTGCTCGGCCGTATTCTTGGCGGTCAGGGGGCCGCTCAGGGTCTCAACCCGTGCCACGGACTTCCCAGGTACAAATCCAGCAATCTGGATCTCGGTGGTGATGGGGTCGGCACTCAGATTCACAACTTGCAGTACCAGCGTTTTCCCATCTTCACTTCGGGTCGACACCACGTCGAGCTGGCCCTGACCACCAGAGACCTCGCACTTCAAAAGATCGGGAAGGTAATTCCTGGACTGCATCTGGGTTACATAGCCGGGAGGTTGGAGCCAGACCTGCGAAGGGTTCAGGAACAACAACCCCTGATCCCAGTCATTATCATTCTGGCCGTCCGGCTGCAGACAGTTTGCCGAGGTCACAATTGGCAGCCGCCCATCACGCATAATCACGTTGGTTGCCAGGGCGTTCCCCAACGCCCGGCGCTGCGAGTGATTGCCCGAGTTGTACTCAAACACAACCACCTTATGCTTCGCACCGTCGGCCAGTTTGGCCAGGGCATCAATGAACGTGGGCAACGCAGCCAGGTCTCGGCTGGTGCCGGGCCCGTCGGTCGCAATGTGAAGGTCAAACCAAACCTCACGCCCGTGCGTTTTGGCAAGCTGAAGAATTTTGTGCTGACCGGCCAGGCTGGTAATTCCACTGGCCGCCCCTGTGAACTTCAACGGATCGGTGATCGGGTCGCTATATACGAAATCGCCCACCACCAAGGTAACCTTGGAGTCACGTGCCCAGATCGCTTTCGCTAGCGCCTCGAACTTGGCGGCATAGGCTTCATCGACCCGCTCTTCGTTCCCCAGTTCGAGATAACGGAGTTTGTACGGCTCGGGATGGCCGTCGGCCACCCGCTTCTGACCCCAAGGGCTATCCGCAGGACCCATGGCGTATTCCATGAAGTCGCTCATATCCTGAGGCGTCTCGTTCATGTGGAACGCCGGAATGTACTCAAAGCCGGCCGCCTCACAAAAATTCATGAAGTCAATGATCCCCCAGCCATTCGTCGAATATGCATACCAGGTGCCATCATAGGGGGGACGGCGGTCCCGAGGACCAATCATTTTCTTCCAGAGATAGCCCGGCTTGTTGATCATCGAACCGCCGTATCGCAACACGGTGATTCCCTGATTGATCAGCCCCTCGGCCACGTCTTTGCGTACCGGCAACCCCTGGAATCGACCCCATTCTCCAGGCTGAAGGAACGCGTGGCCCAGCTCAACGGTGGCAGGTTCGCCTAGGGTCAGGGCAAAGCGCCCGCCTGTGTCACTGGCCGTTGGGATCATCGTAAAATCCAGGCGTTGCCAGTCTCCCGCGGCTACGGCCAGGGTCACTTCCGCATAGCTGTGTAATCCATCTTTGCTTTCAAGACTTGCAAACAGCTTTGCTGGCCTCTCGGACCGAACCCAGACGTACCCCTGGTAAGGCTTGCCCGCCACCAAGTTCAGTCCCCAGCGGTTCAACCCCTGATTCTCAACCCCCCAGCGCCCGGAACCACCCTTGAAAGCCAACACCTGAGACTGCCCGCCCACAAAGGATTTGTCTCGGCTCAATCCAAATTGGCCCGTTGCCGTGCCAGCCTGAACCGCTCGCCACATGCCACTGATCTCGCTCACCAATGCCGGCTGCTCAAACGGTAACGGCTCAACGGCGTCACCGGTCTTGATCCAAAGGTTTCGATACGCTGGCCGGCTGTGCCAGGCCCGCAACGAAACTCCCCCTTTGAGCAAGGCTCGATCGTCATCCTCATGGCGCAAAACCGATTTTCCATCCACGAAAACCTCAAGCGTGGCTCCCTGCAACTTCACCTTCAACGGAATCCAGCGCCCAATTGCCACCTCGCAAGGCGCATCCTTGATCGGTTCCCAGTTGCCCCGATGCCGGCCAATCATCACTTTCTGGCTGACCGGTTCCAGCGAAACCTCATAGCCATGAAAGCGGTCGGCGCCCATGCCCGGATTTTCGAGCCGAACCACCAGCCCCGCATTGATTCCCGTCTTTTCATCAAACTTCAGCTCAACCCCCACCTCTCCGTCACCAAAGCTGGGGTGCTGGCTGACAAGCTTGGGCCCATCGGTCGCCTGCACACGGACCTCGCCCCCCTCAACCCGCCACTGGCCGCCGTAAGCCTTGAATCCAGGTATCGGTGGCGATGGCGGTGGCTCCTGAAAACTCTCGCCAAAGATCATCTGGCTATAAATGCCGCCATAGATTTCATGATTCACATCCTCAATGCATGCACCCGTCAGGTACTGCGAGATTCTGTGCAACACCTGATCGGCCTGCACCTTGAGGCTGGCCTCCTGAGCCTGGCACGAAGCTGTCAAAAGCAACGTCAAGAAAACCACCAAGAGCAAACGGGGCCAGGCACGAAGCATGAGACAGGATCCTGAAAGAGAAATCAAAAACGATCAGATTCCAGGGCGAATCAGGCACGGACTCGCCAGGAGTGAGCATAAAGATTCATGGTCGATGGGCGCAGAAACCCCACCAGCGTGAGTTGAAACTGGCTTGCCAGCTCAACCGCCAAGGAGGATGGCGCCCCCACCGCCGCCAGAATGGGAATGGACGCAACCACGGCTTTTTGAACCAGCTCATAGCTCACGCGCCCGGAGACCAGCAGCAGGTACTGTTGAAGCGGCACCAGGTTTTCGGCCAGTGCCCATCCAATCAATTTATCGAGCGCATTATGTCGGCCCACGTCTTCTCGCACGGCCACCAGCTGACCGTCTGGCGTGAATAGCCCCGACGCATGCACGCCGCCTGACCTCGCAAATGTAGGCTGGGCCGACCTGAGCAGGTCTGGCAACCTGCCAAGGACCGCACTCTGGACCTCAAGGTTGGAAGCCAGGGGGGCGGCTTTCAGCTCAAGGGAAGCAATTGAGTTCTTGCCGCAGGCTCCACAACTGGCACTGCGGTAGAAGAACCGGCCCAGGCCCGGGTGTCGGTGTCCCGCCTGAAAATGAACGTCGATCACGTTGCCGAAATCGTCGCCCGCCAGCCCTTCGGGTCGGACCAGGCTCGCGAGTTCTTCAGCCTGGCGAATAATCCCTTCGCTGAACAAAAATCCGCGAATCAGGTCTTCATCGTGGCCAGGAGTGCGCATAAGTACGGTGATGGGCCGACCATGGAACCGGACCTCCAGGGGGGCCTCCACGGCAAGATCATCCTGCTTCCGGCCTGCCTCTCTGCCGGCTAAAAACTCAACTGGGTACGAGACCGTTTCTAAATCTTGCGGTGAATTCATGGGTATTTTGGGGTGTGGACCCGGTTTGGCCGGGCTGGCCGAGACCGGACCTTGAGTCCGGTTGCGGTTCGCGTACAATACTGCTTATCCGCATTCTAGCGGAACTCCTTCCTCCGGCATAACGGGTACGACAGATGAGATCCAAGACCAGATCCGGTCGCTACGTCCGGCTACGGGAGCCGCTCGTCCGCAAGAATGGCGAACTGCAACCGGTTTCCTGGGATGAGGCTCTCGATCACGCGGCAGCCGGGCTGCTTGCCACCAAGGCTCAGTACGGGCCCACCGGGTTCGGTCTGTTCAGTTGTTCCAAGACCACCAACGAGTTGAATTTCACCGCGCAAAAGTTTGCTCGCGCCGTGATCGGCAGTAACAACATCGATAGCTGTAATAGAACCTGACACGCTCCGAGTGTCGCCGGTCTGGCGACCGTGTTCGGAGCTGGTGGGGGAACAAACTCCTACCGCGAAGTTGAAGAAACGAACGTCATCC
Organism: uncultured Planctomycetales bacterium; assembly: GCA_903926465.1. Classification (GTDB taxonomy): domain Bacteria; phylum Planctomycetota; class Planctomycetia; order Isosphaerales; family Isosphaeraceae; genus CAIYJE01. Next base: position 7,769 of record CAIYJE010000065.1, on the reverse strand, counting down.
TGCTGTGGGGATCCAACGCGCGCGAAACCCATCCCATTTTCTTCCACCACCTGCTGCGAGGAATCAATCACGGCGCCCGCCTGTTCACGGTGGACCCCCGCCAGACCAGCTCCGCGCGCTGGGCGGACGTCTGGCTGAGCCTGGACGTGGGTACCGACATCATGCTGGCCAACGCGGTGGGGCGAGAGATCCTTGCCGCCGGTCTGGAAAATCGCGAATTCATTGGCCACGCCACAACCGGAATTGAGGCCTACAAGGCGGCCGTCGAGCCGTACACGCTTGAGCGTGCCGAACAGGTGACCGGTGTTCCCCGCCAGGCGATCCGCGAGATGGCGCACGCCTACGCCCAAGCGGAACGGGCCATGATTTGCTGGACCCTGGGAATTACCGAGCATCACAACGGCGTGGATAACGTGCTCGCCCTGATCAACCTGGCCTTGCTCACCGGCCATGTTGGACGCTACGGCTCCGGCCTGAATCCATTGCGGGGTCAAAACAATGTGCAGGGGGGCGGAGACATGGGCGCCTTGCCAGACCGGCTCCCGGGCTTCCAGCACGTGGAGGTCGAGGAATTTCGCGCCAAATTCGACCAACGCTGGGGCGTGAAAGTTCCGCCGAAACGGGGCTGGAACCTGACCCAGATGTTTGAGGCCATGGAGCATGGCGAACTCAAAGCCCTGTATGTGCTGGGTGAGAACCCGCTCCAGTCTGAAGCCGATCAGGCTCTGGCACGCCGCCGCCTGGAAAACCTGGATTTCATGATTGTTCAAGACATGTTCCTGACCGCCACGGGCCAGATGGCCAACGTGGTCTTGCCGGCTGGAGCCGGCTGGTGTGAGTCTGACGGAACCGTGACCAACAGCGAACGGCGGGTTCAGCGCGTTCGTAAGGCCGTGAATCCACCGCCAGGCGCCCGTGATGACGTGGCAATTCTGTTCGACCTGGCCAAGCGGCTGGGCCACGATTGGGGCCAACCCAATTCCGAACAGATCTGGGACGAACTGAGAGCACTCAGCCCGCCCCACACCGGCATGAGCTACGCCCGCCTGGAAGCCTCGCACGGCCTTCAGTGGCCCTGCTATGACGAAAATGACCCCGGCGAATTATTCCTGCACAGCCGGCTCTGGGAACAACCGCTGAACGGACCCCAGGTTGCATTTCAGCCGGTGCAAGACGACCCGCCCGTGGAACGGTTGACCCCGGAATTTCCGCTCCGGCTAACCACCGGCCGCCGGCTAGACGACTATAATACAGGCGTTCAGACCTCGGGCTTCTCGTCACCGCTGAGGCGAGGTGAAACGATCGATATTTCTCCAGATGATGCCACTCGGCTCGGAGTTTGCAGTGGAGAGATGGTTCGAGTTTCCTCACGTCGGGGGCATGTTGAGGTGCCAGTGTGGATCGACGAGAGGCTTCGACCTGGCCTAGCGTTCATGACACCCCACTTCCAGGATGAGGTCGCGACCAATATCCTGACCATAGACGCTACCGACCCCAAGGCGGGCACTGCCGAATTCAAAGCGGCCGCCATTCGTGTTGACCGCATTGGAGCGAATTGATTCCATGGACCTTCACTTCCACGGCCCAGATGCAACGCTGACCGAACGATCTGTTGTGGATTCGGTTCTGGGTTTGCCCCCTTCGGAAGGGCCTGGCGGACTGAGGATCACAAGGGATGAGGGCCACCACTCACTGGTGCAGCGGAGCAAACTGCTGCCGGCATTCCATGCGGTTCAGAATCGCTTCGGCTGGATTCCGCCAGGCGCGATGGACTATATCTGCAGGCGGCTCTCGGTTCCGCCGGCCGAGGCCCACGGCGTGGCTAGCTTCTACCACATGTTCACGCTCAAATCCACGCCGCCAACCGTGGTTCACGTGTGTGATGACGTGGCCTGTCGGATCAAGGGGTCTGAAGGGTTATGTACGGAACTCCAGCACGCCCTCGGTGCCGAGGGCTGGAAACGGAGTCCGTGCCTGGGCCAGTGCGAACGGGCCCCCGCCGCGCTTGTGGTCAGGGCTGGAGAGACCCCTTCGGCAACTTCCGTGGCCCCGGCAAATTCCCAGTCTTTGCTGGCGGCTCGTGCCGCAGACCTTCCCGCTTCGGCTGATACGCGAGAATCCATCCGTGCGTCGGTCCCTCAGTTTGGCTCTGATAACTTGCGACTCCTGAGCCGGGTGGGCAGGGTTAATCCTTGCAGCCTGGAGGCTTATCAGGCCTCAGGCGGTTATTCGGCGCTCACCAAGGGGATTCTCCAGGGCCCAGAGGCTGTCATTGCCGAGGTCATGGCTTCCAAACTGATGGGTCGCGGTGGCGCAGCGTTCCCGACCGGGCGGAAGTGGGAGGCGGTGGCCAAGGCCCCTGCCCGACCCCACTATGTGGTTTGCAACGCCGATGAATCGGAACCCGGTACCTTCAAAGATCGTGTGCTCATGGAGGGAGATCCGTTTGCCGTGATCGAGGGGATGACCATCGCCGGCCTGGCCACGGGCAGCGAGCAGGGGTATCTCTATATTCGTGGTGAGTATCCGCAGGCCACCGAACGCTTGAAGCACGCCCTGGAAGCCGCCAGGGCCGCACATCTGCTAGGCCCCAAGATCTTGGGCTCAAGTTTCAGCTTTGACATCGAACTTCGCAGCGGGGCCGGGGCGTATATTTGCGGTGAGGAAACCGCCCTTTTCAACTCCATTGAGGGGAAGCGTGGTGAGCCCAGAAACAAGCCACCATTCCCTGTGCATGTCGGGCTGTTTGGCAAGCCAACCGTGATCAACAACGTGGAAACGCTGGTCAATATCCCGCAAATTCTTGCGCTCGGTGGCGAGGCATATTCGCGGATTGGAACGGCCGGATCGGCCGGCCCCAAGCTGTTCTGCGTGTCTGGCCATGTCACTCGGCCGGGGGTGTATGAGGTTGATTTTGGGATCACCCTGGGTCAGTTAATTCAGCAAGCGGGCGGCGTGGCGGGTGGCAAAGCGATTCGTGCGGTACTGCTTGGCGGAGCCGCTGGCTCGTTCGTCGGCCCCGATCAGCTGAATATCCCTCTGAGTTTCGAGGGAACCCGGGCGGCCGGCGCGTCTCTGGGTTCAGGCGTTGTGCTAGTGTTTGACGAGTCGGTCGATCTTGCGGATATCTTGCTCCGCATCGCCGCCTTCTTCCGCGATGAGTCGTGTGGCCAGTGTGTTCCTTGCCGGGTTGGGACCGTGCGGCAGGAAGAGTTGCTGCACCGACTGCGATCGGGCAAGCCAATGCGTAGTTACGCCGACGAACTGGAATTGCTCAAGGAAATTGGGCAAGTGATGCGAGATGCTTCAATTTGTGGCCTGGGGCAAGCCGCCTCAAATGCAGTGGAATCTGCCTTTGCCACGTTGAACCCAATGCCAAAGGTAGCACAGATTCGATGAGCGACGATTCTCTCTGGTTCCGCCCGCCTCCACGCCCCAGTCATCCACCCATCGCTCCAACCCCCGTTGAGACGCCCCGCGTTGAGATCTCGATTGATGGACAGGCGGTGGCCGTGCCCGACACGGCGACCATCCTTGATGCTTGCCGGTCGATCGGGATTGATACCCCCACCCTCTGTTACCTGGAAACGCTCACCCCCGTGAACGTTTGCCGGGTTTGCGTGGTTGAGGTCAAAGGGTCTCGCACCCTGGTCCCTGCCTGCTCTCGACGGGTTGAGCCCGGAATGGAGATTCAGACCAACTCACCGCGTGTTCAACTCTCACGCAAGATGGTCCTGGAATTCCTGGGGTCGTCGGTCGATCTCTCCACCGCCCCCACCGCCCTGGAGTACTCCAGCCGCTATGGCGCTAACGCCGGTCGCTACGGACCGGCAAAAGAAGCCGCCCTTGCTGGAGAGCGAGACGCCCGCGAACCAGGCCACCACCACCCACCTGGCAGCCTGCATGCCGAGACCGTGGCCCAGCCGGTCAAGATTGACAATAACCTCTACGTGCGTGACTACAGCAAATGCATTCTGTGTTACAAATGCGTGGAAGCGTGCGGAACTGATGCCCAAAACACGTTCGCCATTGCCGTGGCTGGGCGCGGGTTCGATGCTCGAATCTCAACCGAGGACAACATCCCGCTCCCAGATTCCGCCTGCGTTTACTGCGGCAACTGCATTGGCGTGTGCCCTACCGGCGCATTGATGTTCAAAAGCGAATACGATTTGCGCCAACGTGGTGAGTGGGATGAAGCCCGCCAGACCAAAACCGATACCATCTGCCCGTACTGCGGCGTGGGATGCACCCTCTCTCTGCACGTTCAAGATAACCAGATTGTGAAGGTAACCTCTCCCCTGGACGTTGAGGTTACCCACGGAAACCTGTGCATCAAAGGGCGGTTCGGTTATGGGTTCGTTCAGGGAGGCGATCCCGACAAAGAATGATCTGGCCGTAGGCTGATGACCCGCCTCAATCAAACACCACCATGGCATGGGTCATGAGCTTGGGAACGGTGACGGTCACTCCCTCGGCTGTCTGAGTGATCGGGAGTTCCTGGTTGCCTGGCACCAGCAGGGCTCGGGCCGGCTTCACGCCCCTGGCATTGATCTGGATGTCATGGATCGGAATCACCTCCATTCGCATCGACGGATTATTCTCAGGGAGTGCGCGGTTAGCCGTACTGTTAAGTTCGTTCAGCAGATGCACCACCGTCCGTTTCCCGTCGTTCTGGGTGTAGAACGCAGCCTGCACGGCCATAGGGGCTTTGATCTCAAACGGAGGCGGCGCATCCTTGGCGGCCCAGCGAACGGCGTTGCTGATCAATCGCCCCTGGTAGTGGTAAGGGGCAATGAAATAAGCCTGACCGATATCGCAGGCAAAGTAGACCGACCGCCCGGGGTTCGCCTCATTGATGGCAATGAACGGCCACTCAATCGAGGTCGTCAATCGTCGCCCCACCTTCTGGGTACCGGTCACCAGCTCCACATTCGTCATCCAGCCAATATACTCCACGCGGTCTCCGCCCCTGATATTATGGCGCATCTGGGGATGGTCGGCGATTGGATGCTCTGGCTTCAACACGTTGAACGCCACCTGAACCCAGTTGGGATAGTTCGGCCAGCGGGCCGAGTGGTCACTGGTTCCCTTGAAATGCACCCCAAAAATATCGGCCAATCCAAAGTCGGGCCGCTGATCGCCAAACTCGTTGGCCATTGATGCCTCATGCATGGCCACCAGGCCACCCCCGTCTTTCACGAACCGGGTCACATTCGCATTCATCTGCTCACTCAGGCAGGCAGAGTTCGGTAAGATCAGAACCTGGTATTGCTTGAGTGTGTCATAATTCTCAAGGTCGGGCTCAATGATCAGATCCAGCGGAAGATGGTCTTCCATCATCGCTCGGAACACCCCCACGGCGCTCTCCATGTGCGCGGGCATCCTGCGTTCACCAGGCAATGAGGCCCCAAGCCGGCCTGAATCCACGCCACTGCCTATCCAGTTCCCCAGCGGCACTTCACTACGAACACCGTTGATGCCGTAGAGTAACCGGCTACTTTCACCCACAAACATGGCGGCCCACTTCAGCGACTTCGCACCCGCCGTGTATGGCTCGCGTTCCTCGATTTGCTGGTTGAACCGCTTGAGGTTGGCCTCCTCGCTCTGCTGCCAGATCCCTTGCGCAGCCAGACAACCATTGGTGATCACCGTCATATTCCGGAGGTCGCACTCAGCAGGGGGTGCCTGCATGCCAAACTGCCCCTGTTCGCATAGGTAGGGCAACACCCAGGCGGGTCGGTCGCCCGTCAGGCCCCGGTAGTAACGGACCGTGAACGATGGCAGCAGATTGCTCCCTTGGTCGGGCGGGAAGTCCCATAGCAGTTCCAGGAACGGGGCGTCGAGCACACGGTGCATGGCATCGCTTCCCTCCACGGCCGGTGCCCCCATCCAGTGCCACCAGCGACCTGGACCGGTGGTCCAGGGGGCCGCAACAAAGTCTGGTTTTACCTCCTTCAGGGCCGCAGTCCAGCGCTGGATAAACGCAGTGTATCGCCAGAGCCGCCACTTGAGATAATGTCGCCACTCCGAGTTGTTCACATCGGAACCTACCGGGATCTCACGACCCGTGTCTTCCTTGTAACTCTGCTTACAGCTCGGGCAATAACACTGAGACCAGCAGCCGAATCCATCAAGATTGTACCCATCGAAGTCGAACGTCTTGAGCAGCGCAACTTGCGACCGGATAAAAAAGTCTCCGTAAGGCGAATTCCAGCAACCAAGGACCCGCGTTGCCGGCAACTCTTCAGGCTTCACCGGGGTGCCGCCCGGCTGGTTCATATCTTGCCACTCAGGATGCTCAACCTGGACCCAGGGGACCATATTCATCCGAATGGCTTCGCTGAGCACCTTCCCGCCGCGTGCGTGAACGGCCCTCACATTCTGCTTCATTCGCTCCATGTTGGCCGGTTCCATCGGTTCACCGGTCAAAATGGCCACGAACCCGTCCCCAGCCTGGTTCAACACCCAGTGTCCGCCCGCGAATCCGTTGGGTCCACCCGCGTTCGTACCGCCAATGGCCACGTTCACGCCATCGGCCATTGCCTGCTCAAGATTTCTCTCGTCGACCGCAAAACAAGCACGCTGGTGCGTCTTCAGCCAGCCAACTTCAGGTAATGGTTTCGGGTACGTGACCTTCCACTCCTGCCCATGCGCGACAGACGCGAGAAGCGTGAACACCAGAAACTTTAAGAATATGTGAGGATTCATGACGGTTACGAAAGCTTGAGTTTCCAGGGACATCAGCCTACGGATCATCAACGAATCGGGATTTGTCGCTCGAGTTAAGCTTGAACCCTGGCGGCGGCTACAACCCTGAGATCCGTTTCACGAATGATCCATCAGACGCTCAACAACGACCGAGCTCGGCAGCACTTAACCATGCAAAGAGTTGCGTCAATCTCTGGCCAATCCTATCATGCACGATATCTGTTAAGACATAGGTTACACATAACCACGAATTTTGCTGAACCAGAACCTACCAGAGATTGCGACCATGCCTTTCAAGATGGCGGCCTTGGCCACCCTTGGCCTACTCGTCTTTAACGGACGTGTTGCCTCGGTTGAAGCGGCTGAAAAGCCGAATATTGTGATCATCGTGGCAGACGACCTTGGTAATGCCGATCTCGGCTACCGGGGCAGTGATATCAGGACGCCCAACATTGACGCCCTGGCCAGGGGTGGCGTGAGACTAGAATCGTATTACGGCTTGCCAGTGTGTACACCCGCTCGCGCGGCCCTGATGACCGGTCGCTACCCGATGCGCTACGGCCTACAAACCCTGGTGATCTTCCCTGACCACAAGTATGGGCTGCCCACCGATGAGAAGACCTTGCCGCAGGCCCTCAAGGAAGTGGGATACCAGACGGCCATGGTTGGCAAGTGGCACCTTGGTCATGCCGACCGCAAATTCTGGCCCCAGAACCGCGGGTTCGACTCGTTCTACGGAAACCTTGTGGGTGAGGTTGACTACTTCACCAAAGAGCGGGGCGGCGTGATTGACTGGCAGCGCAACGGAAACTTCTTGAAAGAAGATGGGTATTACACAGACCTGATCGGCAACGAAGCCGTCAATCTCATCCAAAAACACGATACATCCAAACCGCTGTTTCTCTATGTGGCCTCGCTGGCCCCCAGGGCGATTGCGCGATTCTAGGTAATCTGGCATGATTGTGCCGGTGTGATTTCTGCCGCTTCCTGGAGGACAGCAAGGGTAGAAACTATCGCGACCGCAAGGAATCCGTGCCATGGCCAAAACAAAGTCTGCTCGC
>CAIYJE010000064.1 GCA_903926465.1 uncultured Planctomycetales bacterium | reverse complement strand
TTGGACATCGTAGACATCCCGGAATGTACCGCATTGGGAGGGCCATTTCGATACCCAGGCCAGACAGGCCAGAATTCGCAACTCGTTCATTTTCATTCACATGCGGCGATGTCGCCTTGACCGGAACCGGTAGTTACACCCCTTTCATATCAACTTGAGTCAACAGCACCCCTGCTCAAAGGAGCAGTTTCATGCCTATCGCCACGTTCGTATTCTCTCTGCTCCTCATTCTTTCGATCCAGGCTGGGAAGGACACTCCCTTAACACCAAAACGACTCGCCGACCTGATCGAACAGCAACGCGTCAAGGCCGATCCGCTGCTCGTCAAGTTCCGCATTGAGTTTCAGCCGGACCAGACGCTTCAGACGGCCCTGAAGGAAGATCGCACGCCCATCTGGTCTGAGAGGATGGTGGCCTTCGAGGGACGAAGGCAGCATTGCACCTCGCACACCCTCACGACGAAGGGCCAGACCGAGCAGGAAACCAGGATGACCGCGGTATTCACCGGCGACCGGTCGCTGATTCGCCAGGGAACGGTTCTGCGGATCCAGAATCAAAAGTCGCCTGATTGCTCGATGAACGAATACACGAGTGGGCTCATGTGGCCGGTCACGGACCAAGAGTTGCAAATTGCTAGCGAACAGGGTGCCCGAAGCTCGTTTCTTCTGGCCATGCTCCGGAAGGGAGATTGGTTGATAAATGATCGACTTGAGGAAGAGGCGGGCGTTGCCTGCCAGACCATCACAAGCCGCGATGGAAATCGCAAAATCTGGCTCGATCCTACTCAAAACTATGCGTTGATCCGTGTCCGGTTGATCGACCCGTTCCCAGGCTTCTCACTGATCGATACCCGCTATGGAGAGACCGAGAAAGTTGCCGAAGGAATGTACCTTCCACGCAAGATTGTTTCGGTTTGCACGCTTACGGATCTCCAGGGCCACAAACTGGGCCAACGAACGGACATCCTTACCGTGTCTGAGATCAAGGTGGGGGATTTGCCAACCGGCCTGTTCGAGCTTGAACCCCAGGCCGGTGACACCGTGATCGATCAGATCAGCAATAAGGTTTCTCTCATCGAATCAGACCGATGATTTCGAGGCTAACCCAGGCTGCTCAATACCTGTTCGCTTCGATTAAACGTCTCGCTTCGATCAAAATCGGCATCCATTCAGCCGAATGCAGTGCAATCGACGTGTGCCTGCGGGAGGGCGAGGTTCCATCCGAGCCCGACACAAGATAGGCAATCGACGCCTGCCTGACCCTTCTTCCACAATCGACGTGTGCCTGCGGGAGGGCGAGGTTCCACCCGAGCCCGACACATGATAGGCAATCGACGCCTGTCTGACCCTTCTTCCACAATCGACGTGTGCCTGCGGGAGGGCGAGGTTCCATCCGAGCCCGACACATGATAGGCAATCGACGCCTGCCTGACCCTTCTTCCACAATCGACGTGTGCCTGCGGGAGGGCGAGGTTCCACCCGAGCCGGACAATTGTGTTACGCTGGCACTTGCTTGTGCCTCTGATTCTGCAAAACATCTTTAATGCCAGGTCAATGGATTCAGGACGCCCTGGAATGGCCAATCGTCGGGATTCTCGACAAGGCCCGCGCGTACAGGATTGTTTCGCACATAATTCAATTTTGAATCATAGGAATCTTGGGATCGCATTCGACGATCCCAGTGATCGGTTTGCCAGGCCAGATTCTGAGCCAGGTGCGCCTTCACAAATTCTGATTTCCAGTACCGCACCCAGTTGTCAAAGTTGACAAAATCCGGGCCTGGAGCAGCAAAAAGATGGAGATGATCCGGCATGAGCACATACCGACCAATCCGCCAGGCGTTTGCCTGCGACCAGATCGAAATCAGGCTCTGATGAATGCTCGGGGCCGCCAGACACCTGCGGCGATTGTACGTGTTCACCGCCAGGAACACGATGGCCGGTTGTTCCTCTCTGAATCGAACTCCATGAGGTAGTTTCTTCCGGCTCTTCATGGGAGAAAGTCTAGATGTTGTCTCTGGCGAGCAAGCACCGTCAACGGATTTGGATCAGACCGATTATCAAGGCGATAAACCGGCAACTTCAAGTGAATTCTTCTCTGTCGAGATTGGTTGCACGGAACACCGCAGTCTTGAGATGTGTGTGTCCGGCTCGGGTGGAACCTCGCCCTCCCGCACGCACACGTCCATTGGGGAAGATGTGTCCCGCACGCAGGCGTCGATCGCCTATCGTGTGTCCGGCTCGGGTGGAACCTCGCCCTCCCGCACGCACACGTCCATTGGGGAAAAACGTCCCCGCAGGCACACGTCCATTGGGGAAGAGGTGTCCCGCAGGCACTTGGCAAAGGCTGCACTTCGCGGATGACGCTATGATCCTGGTTTCAAGGAGACGCCAGGGCTGGCTTGGGCAGCCATTCCAGCACCTTGGGCATGCTCACGATGGGTCCAGGGAACGGATAAAGCGAGGGCCCGCGGATCAACTCGACATGGTTGGCGGGAATAACCACCGGCGGGTCCACGCCCGCCAGCCGGGTCGCCTTCAGATCCACCACGCCGTCACCAGTGCCGTCACTCAATGACGCAAGCTGCGCATCCAGTTCGGGATTCGCCAGCCGCAACAACCGGCCAAACAGACCGGCCGCTTTGACCGCGCTCTCAATCTGCGTCTCAATCTCCTTGCGCATCTCTTCGGTGATAAACCCCCGGTTCCCTGCCAAAATCCGGTAGTTCACCCCCGCGCGTCTGGGCTTTGCATTCAGCCTGCGCAAGAAGGCACTGCCTGGCAAAATGTCCTCCGCCGCCTCGCCCACCCCTTCGCCCAGGGTGCTCATGCTGCCGGTTTCTTTTTCACCCATCAGGTCCAGCCCACGAATAAACTGAAGCAAGGTCTGGGCGCGGGCCAGCGCGGCCCCCTGATTGGGCGGGCCGATCAAAATCAGGTCCGTCACATCCTCGCTGAACGAATCTCCCTCAACGTACCAGCGTGCGATCAGGCTACCCATCGAGTGGCACACCACCGCCCAGGGAAGCTTCTCGCCCGACTTCTTCCGGAACGATTTCCAATCACGCGCAAAGGTCGGGGCACAGCGGTCCAGGTCCAAATTGTCGGGAAAGTCATAAACAATCACCCCATAACCGGCCTTCTCCAGTTGTGGCGCCATGTGCTGGAAACAGCCGGAACTGGAGTTCATGCCGTGCACCAGCACCACGGTGGGACGGCTGGGATCATTGGGCCGGTACGAACGGAGCGGACGCATGCCGTACCGTTCCTTGTCCCTGGCCGCCTCTTCCTGAACCCGGTTGGCCAGCGTTTGAACCCTGCGCTGCCAGGCAGGGGCGGCGGCCGGCGTGAGCAGGCTGGGGTCAATCGACACAATGATCGTGTTCCCCTCGGCCGTCAGATCAACCCCCGGTCCAAGCGCTTCTTCCAGGGCTCCCATGATCAGCCCTGCAGAAAGCCCACGCACCGGTAGGTCCAACGAGGCGTCTGGCGTGTTGACAGGCAAGCCGGTGGCCCCAGACAGGCTTTTCACCAGAGCGTTTACCGAGATCTCGCCCTGATCACTCAGAGGGATCTTGATCTTCAACGGGTCGCCCACAGCCCGCGCCGGGTCATCTAACCCGCCGAACCCAATCAGCGCTGTACCCAGCATAACCACCGCCTGCAAAGCGAGCATGACCCCATCTCCCCAGCATCGTTAACCGATTCGATTGGATCTCAGTCACGGAGTTCACCTGGAGATCGCCGATTGACGGTCTCGAATACACCCCCGTAAACTCTTCTGGAGTCGCTTCCCACAAATCCAGCCGCAAATCAGGATCTCTCAGTATGCTCTTGGAGATACTTCTCTGTCTGCCCATCTTGAGCTTTGCGGCCGATTCCGCCGCTGTGGTTCAGGTTGACCAAGACCCAGACGCCCGCCAACCCCAGGTGGCCATCGACTCCAAGCATCGCGTTTATGTGGCATATGCGGCTGGAACCGAGATCCGCTGCGCAACCTCGCTGGATGGCGGCGTTACGTTTGGAGCACCTGTGGCCGTGGCGCGAGTGCCCAAGCTGGCTCTGGGAATGCGCCGGGGACCAAGAATTGCGGCCACCAAGGATGCCGTGGTCATCACTGCGGTGATCAGGGCCGAGAATGAACAGGAGCTGGCGGCGGCCAAAGCGCTCAAGAAGTACGAGTCGGCCACCGGCACACTCGTTGCCTGGCAGTCTACCGACCAGGGCAAGACCTGGACCGGCCCCACCACACTGAATACCGTTCCAAATTCCGCCCGCGAGGGGCTTCACGCCCTGACCGCTCGGCCAGACGGTACCTTCTTTTGCGCCTGGCTGGACCTGAGGCTAGGCACCATGTCTCTATTCGGCGCCCGTTCCGTGGATGATGGAAAAACCTGGGAGCCAGACCATGAACTGCACCGCTCACCCGAAAAAGCCATTTGCACCTGCTGCCATCCTTCGCTGAGCTTCGCGCCAAATGGCGATTTGCTGCTGATGTGGAGAGACGATCTTAAAGGGGCCCGAGACATGTACCTGCGCCGGTCGAAGGATGCCGGCACCACGTTTGAGCCAGCCCAGAAGCTGGGCAAACGGACCTGGATTTACGGCCAGTGTCCGATGGATGGCGGGGCGATTGCCGTGGAGCCTGACGGCCGAATTACCACCGGTTGGATGCGGGCCGGCGAGGTCTATCTGGCTAGCCCCGGCGTGAATGCTGAAGAACCGGTGGGTGCCGGCGTTCAGCCCTGGGTGACCGCCACTCCCAAGGGGGTGGCCGCAGTCTGGCTGGCCAAGAGGCCTGGCCCTTTGACCGCGCTCCTACCTGGTCAGGCGGCTACCGTTACGCTAAGCCCGGCCGCCAACGATCCGGTGGTTGCCTCTGCACCGGGCGCGGAACTGCCCGTGATTGCCGCGTGGGAAAGCTCGACCGAGACCGCCAAGGGAATTTCGCTGCAGGTGCTGGTCCCCAGCCGCTAACCGATCCAACCTCAAACACGACCCTACACTAACACCAAACCTGGAGTGGATCTCATGGCAAACCCCAAACTGCTGCCGCTCGACAAGCCGGGCATTGCTCCGCACACCATTTCCACCAAGCTGCGTGCCCAACTGGCCTACTTCGCCAGTATTCCGTCGGAAATTGACCACATTAAGCTGGGAGAGGCCGAGTATTTTTTTGAAGCCGGTGAGACCGCCAAAACGCTTGACGACGGCGTACTGATGCTGGTCTCTCCGCTCGATACCGCGAACATGACCGAGGTGGAAATTTCTGAAGAGCAGGAAGATCTACTTCAGTGGCTTTGCCAGAACCAGGTGCAGCACGTTCGTGTGGTCGAGTGATTCGTGAGACTTGGTGTCTGAATTCCGCAGGCCAACGGTTCACGCCTGGCCTGCGGTCATCCATGCCACAAGAAACGGTAACTTTCACTCACCGCTCCAAGGGGTCGTGGCCAGTCAGGATACGTTGTGATTTTTGATCAGGCGCACCGTCCACAACCACAGCTCGACTGGCCGATTCTGCTCTCCTTGCGTACGATAAAGTTATCTGAAGCACGCCGACCGATCTGGCCCAAGCATCACATGAGCCAAGGCAGCCGGATCGGGTCGAAATGATCTCTGGCAACGGTTTCATTCTCCCTGGCTGGCGCCAAACTAGGCCCAGCCCATTCGCCGAAGATGGAGCGAACGATGGCGAAGCTAAGACTTCTGAAAACGGGGCATGGTGACCTCTGCCTGGCCGAGTGGGATCCCACCGTTCCAGACACGATTGCGCCTGCTGAACAAGCATTTACAGAGAATTACACGGCCGGCAGGCTAGCGTTCCGGCTCGACGGGCCGGGCCAAACTCGGCCAATCCGCGAGTTTGACCGCTCGGCTCCAGAAATCTTGATCGTACCGGCCATCCAGGGCGGTTGAGCCGGCCCAGCCATGAACTCTCTCCAGATTGATCGGGCGATGGTCTGATCCTGTTCTTGTGTCTCTTGCGGCAGTTTGCGCGATGATTCGCACCGGTTACTTGCGTTGGGAAATTGAAGCGACGGACGAACGCTGCGAGGCCGATTCTCGCGCGCGTGAAGTCGTGTTTCTGGCACGCCCCACTCACCGTATGGTTCGGGTGAAGGGGCAGGCCAACCAGCATGCCAGCGATCGGTTTGTCAAAGGTGAAGTGGGCTACGCCGATGTGGTCCAAACCCTTCAGCAGGGGAACACCGAAGTTGATGTGCGGGTAGACAACGTGGGCCCGCACAGGTTCCGCTACTCAGAATCGGACCGGCTACAAACGCCTAGATTCTGGCTCACCAAACTTCAAAGAGAAGCCCAAGCCTTCTCTCATGAGGTGGTTCGCCAGGCCGGCAAGTTTCCCCAGCTCGTGATTTCGGAACCTGCCCTACGCGCAGGTTACGCTCGAATGGTGGAGGCCGAGGTCTATCGCGTCATTGACGGTAGCAGCCAACCTCAGCCCACGCGTGAAGACGAGCCGATGCAGCTCGACCTGGCAGCCTTTCAAACCGGTGTGCCAGAACTCGTGGCCGCCGAACTGGTACGCGATGTGGTTGATAAGAAAGAGTTCTCGGAATTCTGCACCTTTGACCGCGTGACCATCCGCCACGGCGACCGCTACTACCGAATTCCGCGCAGACCTCACGCCCTGATTGAAGTTTGGAACGCGCTGACCTTACGCGGTGAAGCACGCCTGTGCGTGGTGTTCCAGGATCCAGGAATGCCCCCCTCGGACGAAGTGGTCATGAAGTACCTGCTCGCCAAGCATCAGCCGGATCTGCTGTGGACCATGGGCGTGAAGTTCAGCCCACCCACCGGCCAGTTCGATGGTGCTGCGCCCAGACGCTGGGGCCGTTGACGTTCAGTTCGTATCATCAATTGTCGCACGACTCTCCAAGTCGTGTTCTTTGTTTATGCCTTGAATTCCAGATCAGGACTCGGAGAGTCGTGCGACAATCTTCGATTCTGAGGTAGCGTTTCCTTCTCTATTCCATTGGATTCTGATTTATGTGTGCCTGGATTCTGCTTCTGCTCGTCGGTGTCTCCCAGAATGACCTGCCGCATCCACAAGCGGTGTGGGCCACCAGCCCCATCGAGATCAAGCTGGTCTTCAATCGTGCGCTGACACCTGATGAGCAGAACAAAATCATCGACAGCCCGATCTCGTTTCTTACACCATCCGCGAAGAAAGACGATGCCGATTCTCCGCGCGGCACGCTGCACATCGCCGGCGCGACACCCGACGACAAGGACGGCCGCACGTTGACCCTCGCCACCGACCCGCACCCCTGGAACACCACCTTCACACTCGATCTGAAGGGGCTGCTGGGCGAGCACGCGCCCGAACGATTCACCAGCTACACACTCAGTGGCGTGGAAGCGACCTGGGAACCCGACGTCCCCGCCGACGCTCAGCCGACGCTCACCACCTGGTGGCCCTGCCTCGACCTCGGCCAGTATCGCATGTCTGTCGGCACGTTGCTCACGACCGACCAGCTTCAGTTCGTGAAGAACATTGATGGGAGTCTGGGCAGGGGCCGGCTCACGCTCAGAACCAGTGTCGGGCCGTTCGCCAAGGATCAGGCGTTCGACCTCATCTGCACGGGATCACTCGTGCTGGAAGACGTGACCGTTGACAACGAGCCGGCCAAAATTGACAAGGCTGCCGGCAAGGCCCGCTTGCAGATACCGGCCGGCGAGCTACCGGTAGAAGTGGCCGCGTTCATCAAGAAAGGGCAGAACCTGGACGCGCGCGGGCCCTTGCTCTACCTGATCACCGCGAGCGAGCCAGTCGAGTCGGTCCGGTCAGGCTTCACGCTTCCGTGGGCACCCGTGAGGCTGGCGGCCGACTCCGCGGCGGCCATTGAGGTTCCTGATCTTTCTGGTGGAGACCCGGCCAAAGGTGAGGCCGTGTTCTTTGGCCAGGCCGCCAAGTGTGGAGATTGTCACGCGTTCCAAGGTCGTGGCAAACAGGTGGGCCCGAACCTATCGGATGTCGGCAAGCGCGAGCTAAGCTGGCTGTATCGCTCAATCGCGGAACCGAGCGCAGAGATTCACCCGGAATACGTGACCTTTACCGTGTCGGTGAACGACGGCCGAATTCTGGCCGGCACCGTGCGCGCGCTGGACGCCAAGCAGATCCAGGTCATCGACACTGGCGCCCAGGCAACGGTTCTCGCTCGTGCCGACATCAACGAGATTCGCCCGAGCGCCACGTCGATCATGCCGGTCGGCTTGGTGGGTGTACTCGGGCCCGAGAACCTGCGCGATCTGATTGCGTATTTGAGGTCGGGGGGTAATGCGGCCGCGGCAAAATGAATTTTCCGGAATATGGACGGTATGGACATGAGGCGTGGCCTCCTGGGTTGTGCCACGGTTTCTTGAACCGTGGTCTTCCCACCCGAAGAAAGACCCCGAATCGTGTCCATTCCGTCGATGACTCAAGACCAAGAAGCACTATTCAAGAAATCGTGGCATAGCCAAATACCAGAGACCCAGAGACGAATCACTGCAATCTTGCATTAAAACGGCCCACCGGGAACACTCTTATTCTCGGTGGGCCGTTTGTATTTCGGAACCGACACCAAACATCAGGCACCGAACTTGCCAAGCCGACCCGCGTGTGCCATGGCCAGTGGCATGATGCTCTTGGCCAGGATCTGGCCGAGCCCACCCTGGAGGCAATCCCGCTCGCCAAAGTGGGTGACATAGTCAGGCCGCACGGTGGCGGGTGCCCACATCAACAGCGGTACGGGGTGCCAGCTATGAGACTTCATCCGGCTGGGGGTGGAATGGTCACCGGTCACAATCAAGACGTCGGGGTTCAGGCCCACGATCTCGGGAATCGCCTTATCCAGCTCTTCAATCCGTTCCACCTTCTTGGCGAAGTTGCCATCTTCGCCCGTGCTGTCGGTGTACTTGAAGTGGAGGAAGAAGAAGTCATAGCTGTTCCACTGGGCCTTGAGCACGCCAACCTGATCTTCCAGGGTATGACCTGGGTCCAGGATGTTCATACCCACCAGCCGGGCCAGCCCACGGTACATCGGATACACGGCAATGGCGGCCGGGTTCAGACCGTACACATCGGCAAACGATGAAATGTTCGGATGCTTGGCAAAACCGCGCAGGGTTGCAAAGTTCGCCGGGCTCTCGTCGTGCAGAATTCCCTTGGCCTGACGCAGGAATTCGCTGGCGATCTTGGCGGTCTTGGCCGAAGCGGGGTCGCCGGCGGCCGGCTTGGGCTCTAGCGTCAGCACACCGGTCCGGCCGGGATCGGTGTCTTCGATGGCGCCGCCCAGGTCATCGCCACGGAACCGAACCACGAACCGGTAATCTTGCACCGGCTCGATCAAGGTCTCTACCCCCTCGATCTTGACATGAGCACGAAGCTTTTCGACCAGCTTCACGCAGGTGCTCGTAGGAATGCGGCCTGCACGACGATCGGTGACATGGCCCGTGGCGTCAATCGTGCAGAAGTTGCCACGAATGGCGACGTCGCGAGGACCAACCTCCACGCCCACCCCAAGCGCTTCCAGCACACCACGTCCGATGATGTGCTCTAGTGGGTCGTAGCCAAACAAGCCCAGATGACCAGGACCAGATCCCGGAGTGATCCCTGGTGCCACCGGAATGCTCAGGCCCACGGTCCCTTCGGTCGCAAGCTTGTCCAGGTTCGGTGTGATCGCCGTTTCGAGTTCGGTCTTGCCGCCCGGCGTGATCGGTAATCCGCCCAGTCCGTCCGCCACAAGCAAGACAATCTTGGTGGTGGCCGGTTCACGGAGCTGGCGGATCAGGTCTTGCATGTGCATCGGTCGTACGAAGCCTCTTGAACGGAAAAGGGACAACGCGAGTCAGACGCCTCGCAGAAGGGTTGTATTGTCGGAATCACACGGCACGCGGTCAACGCGAGCCTGACGCGATCAGCGGTCTTGGGCACCCCAAGTGCACTCAAGCGATGGGCCAGCCCGCCCAAGATTTGCTCATCAAGCGATCACACGCCTGCCGGCTCCCCACTCAGCGAGCTGGCGGAGCCGGATCCTGGACTGGATGCTCGGGTGCGGCAGCGGCAGCCAGCGCCTCGACCTCGGCAATCCAGCCTCGCAACCGCCTCGACTGATCCTTCTTGCCGGCCACCTCCGAGAGCTCGGCCGCCCGTTTCAAATCATCAAGCCGCTGCACACCCCATTTGGGTGAGGCTCGTCGCGCACGGTTCACCTCATCCTTCGCAATTCGATACCCCGTGGTCCCAGAGGCCATCAAATGCGTGACATCCTCAACGTGGATCAGGTCCAGCGCATGGCCCAGCTCATGAGCCGTCACCCGAGGCAGCGGTTCATCGAGCCCCTCAGGCACCGGATGCAAGGCCGCCGTTTCCTTCACCAACGCAACCCCATCTCCCAGGTAAACACCGTTCACCGGCAGCTCATGCACGTAATAAACGTGCAGCATGCCCTTGGTCCGCGAACCGCGTGGCAGCCACTCGGCATACACTCCAAGCGGTAGCTCTCCGCTGGAAAGCTCTCTCAGAATTTTGAACCGGGCAACCCCCTCGGCCTGCTCTCGAACCACAGACTCCACGCAAAAATGAATCGTGGCCTGGTGCCAGACCATGTTGAGCTTCGAAATAATTCGACCCAGGTCCTCATCACTCAGCACGCAGTTCGCTTCCGGCAGTTCGCTGGATTCAAGCACGTGGATTCGCACCGGAATCACCAGAACAGACTCGATAACGGGCGATTCCCGCAGCAACGGCGTATCATCCGATGCGGTCACAACGCTGGCTGCGGCCATGATGAGCGAGAACAGGACCAGAGTCCAAGATCTCAACCCCCTCAAACCGCCGCGTACGCCAGTGCTCGTACGCAGTCTTGAACCGATCATCGGTCTCTCCACGAGTCGGTCGGGATTGGTGCACATCGCCTCTTGAATGATCTCCCACTCAATACAATTTCTCTCAATCGGTTCGGACCACTGTCAGACATCAGACCTTCTGATAGGCTGACCAGTGCAAGACTCGCAAGAGTGAACTCAGGAAGTCGGTCTGACGATCATTCACAAGGAGTACTGCTTACCATGATACGCGATCGATTCTATTTTGGGGTCATAGCTCTGACCTTTCTTAGGATTCCCGGTTGCGGCAGCCGAAAAGCCACAACCACGTGCAGAGCTGCTGAGCTTTGAGGAACTGACCGCCCAGCTTCAAGACCCAACGCTCAGAATTCTCGATGCCCGGCCAAGGGCCGCCTACGATGCCGGCCACATCCCGGGCGCAGTTTGGGTGAACACGGCGGCGGCCGAAAAACTGGCAGCGAGCCCCGAAGGCCTCACCAACCAGAAAGCCTGGTCGGAATGGCTCGCGCCTCTTGGCATATCCAACGAGAGCCATGTGCTGGTCTATGACGCGAACCGCCAGCTTGCAGCCGCGCGAGTTTGGTGGCTCTTGACTTACCTTGGCGTAGAGCACGTGGCCCTGCTCAACGGTGGCTTTGCACTCTGGCAGACTGAAGATCGTGCCGTGGATACCAATCTGCCGGCCCCAGGTCCGTCTCAGCATGTGGTCAAGCTGCAAGCCAATCGACTGGCCGATCGCGAGGATGTGCTCACCGCCCTTGAGAAGCAAGAACAGAAGATCGTCGATGCGCGAAGCGACGCAGAGTTTAGCGGATCCGAACTGCGCAGCAAACGAGGTGGCCACCTCCCGCAAGCGTGTCACCTGGAATGGTTGACCTTGGTTGATGCCGATGGCCGATTCTTACCCACGGATCAGCTTCGCCAGCGCGTGAAGGAGCTTGGCATCATGCCTGGTGATGCTGTGATCGCTCACTGCCAGGGTGGCGGTCGAGCATCGGTGAACGCCTTCGCGCTCGAACGGCTTGGTTTCCAGACACGCAATTATTATCTGGGCTGGTCCGAGTGGGGGAACCTGAACGATACTCCGATTGAGAAAGCCGACAAGCCTGAGCAACCATGAAGCAGCACCCAGCTCATGCAACTCCGGCACTCTGTGTCTCTCTTCGTAGATCCTCGATTCAAGGCTTGCACGGGTCACTCGCTTTCAAGCGGCCCATGCCAACCTTGAGCCAACCTCCCCTTTGCACAGGAGCAGTTCATGCCACAATTGATCAAGAAGCCCACACGAGCCGCATCGGTCGGCAACAAACCGAAGCAGATCGATGAATTTGTAGGGGTTGTCAACACCCAGACTCCGGAAGTGAGCATCGCTCACATGCAGAGTGCTTCCGGCTGGGTTGAACCTGGACAGACCCCGACCTTTGATGAGTACACCGTGGTCATCAAAGGGATGCTTCAAGTGGAGTCTCAAGAGGGCGTGTTGACCGTGCAGGCCGGCCAGGCGGTCCTTGTGAAACGTGGCGAGTGGGTGCGATATAGCACGCCAGGCCCAGACGGTGCCGACTACATTTCGGTGTGCCTGCCGGCCTTCACACTAGACTCCGTGCACCGTGACGAGGCCTGAGCAAGATCAGGCCGCGAGTAACGAGAGCCGCCCCTTGGGCCAAGTGAGGGCCTTTCCAAGAACCGCAATCGCCATTCAACAACAATGCCCCGACGATCCAGAACCTGGGTCGCCGGGGCATGTTGCAAATTGATCGGTTGCGATTCACCACGTGAGCGGAATGATTCAGCTCGTTGGGGTGTTGGCGTGCTTCTGACCGAGCTTGGTCAGGCGGTAAGGAGCGTGGCCAGTGGCCTTGTCCTTGGCGCCCTTCTTGACGAGCTTCTTTTCGATGAGCGAGTCCAGGGTGCGGACTTCGGTCTTCTCTGGGGTGTGGCCGTTGTCGCCCTTGCCGTGAACGGTCTGAAGGACCTTGATCTGATTGGGGGTCAGCTTCACGCTGGCCGACTTCTTGACGACAGCCTTCTTGACTGCGGCCTTTGGTGCAGCCTTGGCCACGACCTTGGCGGCGGCCTTCGGTGCGGCCTTCTTGACTGCGACCTTTGGTGCGGCCTTGGCCACGACCTTGGCGGCGGCCTTCGGTGCGGCTTTCTTCACTGCCTTGACGGCCTTCTTTGCCGTTGCGCTCTTCTTCGTAGCTGCCATGTCTTGATGACCTCTCGATGTGTGAGAGAGACTTGCGATCGTTGCTGGCCCCATTCAACCAGCAACTCCCATATCAAGTTAATAAAGTCATAGTGACGCATCGTCAAGACGATATGAGATGTTTATCGCGCGTTTTTTGGTTTTTTTGGCTGCGAAGTGGCCACTCCACGGCACGTGCGGACTCAATCATGCGTTCCCGCAACATGTGACCGAATTGTGATCAAGCGACAGAATTGGTCACCGCTTGCCGCAGCTCGCCGGACGGGTTAGCCTCCAGTATGCGGGCTGATCGCAAGCCGACACGAAACCGATAAAACCCTGAAAACAAGATGTTTTCGAACACCCAGGACATTCGCACCATGCCTCACATGATGGCTCTCTTGATCACCGTGCTCGCACTTTCTCGGCCCGGTCATGCGGCCGAAGACGTGGTCGCGCTGGACGGCACGAGGCCGCTTGAAGCACGTGAAGACCTCGCCGCGAAGATGGTTGACGACGTGAAAAAATTTCTTTTGAAGAAGACGCGTGAATCAATCGCGAGTCGCGCGATGTTGTGGCCTCAAGACAACCCGAACGATGAGACTCAGGCACAAAGACTCGCCGCTCATCGCGCAGTGCTCACGAAGATGCTTGGTGTGCGTGATGACCTGAGCCGTACGCCAGACAATGGCCTGGAGGCCATCCTCAGTCACGGGCCAGAGGCTGTGTCTGATGACCTCACCGTGAGCCACGTGGGCTGGCATGCCTTTGCAGACGTCTATGGCGAAGGGCTTTTTGTGGTCCCCAGGCGGAATCCTGATTTTGATGAGGTGATTGTGATTGTGCCCGATGCCGACCAATCGCCCGAGTGGTTCTGCGGTCTTGGCGATGTCGGCTTGCCTGGCGCTGGGCTCGCGCTGCGGCTGGCGATGTCTGGACACCCTGTGCTGGTTGTCTCGCTCACCGATCGAACGATTGAAGCACGCAACGGTCGTGCGAAGCTGAGCACACGCGAGTACCTGCATCGACCGGCGTTCGAGATGGGCCGAACCTTGCGAGGCTATGAGATCGAACTCGTGCTCAGCGGTGCCCACACGCTGGCAAGCCTCAGACCCAACGGCCCAGCGAAGATCGGCGTGATCGGCTACGGCGAGGGCGGGCTCATCGCGCTTGAGGCCGCCGCCATTGACCCTCGCCTTGAGGCCGTGCTTGTCAGTGGCGCATTTGAGAGCCGGCTCGAAACCTGGAAGCAGCCGCTCGATCGCAACGTCTTCGGCTTGCTCCAGCGGTTCGGTGGTGCCGAGCTGGCCGCCATGATCGCACCTCGATCACTGGTAATTGAGGCCAGCTCCTTTCCCGTTGTGAATCTACCGCCAGGCAGCGGTGGAGCACCCGGTCAACTCGTCACGCCTACCCTCACAGATGTCAAAGCCGAGCTTCAACGCGCACGGGAACTCATGGAAGGTGTCACGAAGGCGAAGCCCATCGAACTGGTGGTCAGCGGCGACGACGGCACAGGGCCACCACTCACCGACGCAGCCGTCTCCGCATTTCTCAAACAACTCGCTCCCAACGACACACTGCAACCGCAACCAGCCGTCATCCAACGCCTGCTCTCGAACGACGAGATCCAGGCCATCATCTCCAAGCGCAAGGCACGACAGCTTCACATTCTCGACCGCCACACCCAGCAACTGCTCGACGCCAGCCCCAGCGTGCGCGCCAAGTTCATGGAGCAGCTCGATACCAGCTCACCAGAAGCGTTCGCTCGTACCGTCGAGCCGTACCGCACTCACTTCTATGAGCAGACCATTGGCAAGTTCGATGACCCCGTGCTGCCGGCTAACCCACGCTCTCGCAAGATCTATGAGACCGACCAGCTCACCGGCTATGAGGTTGTGCTCGACCTCTGGCAGGGGGTGTTCGCCTCCGGAATTCTGGTGGTGCCCAAGGGAATTGCCGACAACGAGCGGCGTCCGGTGGTGGTCTGCCAGCACGGACTTGAAGGCCGACCCAGCGATCTGGCCGACCCCAAGGTGAATAACCCCGCATACAACCAGTACGCACTTCGCCTGGCCGAACGCGGGTTCATTACCTTCGCGCCTCAGAACCTGTACATTGGCGAGGACCGGTTCCGGGTCTTGCAGCGGCTGGCGAACCCGCTGGGCAAGAGCCTGTTCTCGATCATCGTGCCCCAGCACCAGCAGATCACCGATTGGCTCAAAACGCTCCCGTTCGTCGATGGCCAGCGAATTGGCTTCTACGGCCTGAGCTACGGCGGCAAGTCCGCCATGCGAATTCCGCCGCTGGTCTCCAACTACTGCCTCTCCATTTGCTCGGCCGACTTCAACGAGTGGGTCTGGAAGAACGCCAGCACGCGCAGTCCGTACAGCTACGTTTGGACCGGCGAGTATGAGATTTTCGAATGGGACCTGGGCAGCACCTTCAACTACGCAGAGATGGCCGCACTGATTGCGCCTCGACCGTTCATGGTTGAGCGTGGCCACTTCGACGGCGTGGCCCCAGACGAGACCGTGGCCTACGAGTTCGCCAAGGTCCGCTTCCTCTATGAGGCCAGGCTCAAGCTCGCCCCAGACAACTCTCAGCTTGAATGGTTCGTTGGGCCCCACACCATTCATGGCGTGGGCACGTTTGAGTTCCTGCACCACCACTTGAAGTGGCCCAGCACAAAGCCGATCGAACCCTTGAACCGACCTTGATGCAATCTCAAGGCACGCGAGTGGGCGGAGACCAGAGGTTTCCAAGGCTTCCGCCCACTCGTATTACCAAATTGCGAACTCGTTCATGCTTGACCCATCAAACGACGATGGCTGGTCAAGCCAACCTGTCAGAAGGCTCGATCAAGCGGCCGATCCCATCTCACGCGAATCCGGACGATTGCGTGTCCAGGCAAAATGCGTTAACTTTAAGCCTGCGTTTCAAGGAAAGTTACGCAATTTTCCCCATTGATACGTCGCTGAAAATTCAAAGCGAGGTCAGACTCCATGCTGCTCAAGAAGATCATGCCTGGCTGGATCTCGATTCAGGGGCCGAAACAGAGACAGCCTTCTCAACGTCGTCGCCCGTTGGCCGTACTCGATCCGCTCGAAGACCGGGGGCTGCTGACCGCGTACGTGGTGAACACCACCAGCGACACGCCGGTTCCTGGGCTGCTTACCTTGCGCCAGGCCATTGATCAGGCCAACTCCGCAGCGAGCGGAACGGCCGACATCTCGTTCGATCCCGTGGCATTCAGCGGGCTTCAACGCATCTATCTCAATCGCGCTTTGCCGAACCTCACCACTGCCATGAATATTTCGGGGCCCGCCAGCCCCTCAACGCTCCAACTCTGGGGCGGAGGCTCCTCTACCAACTACCGAGCGTTGGGCGTAACGTACAACGGCAGAGCTTCGATCTCGATTTCAAACATCACATTTGCGGGCTTCCACAGCTCGCAAAATGGCGGCGCCATCGAGGACCTGTTCGGACGAATCTCCCTGAGCCATTGCCAGTTCACCCAGAATTCCGCCACATCAGGAGGCGCAATCTCGATTGGTTCCGATGGCGGGCTAGGAAATAACTCAGTCCAGGCGTCCAACTGTGATTTCGCTAATAACTCCGCGAGCGATGGTGGTGCCGTTGCCGTGAAGAACGGTAGCTTCTATGTTTCGGACTCGACTTTCTGGTCCAATGTGGCCACCGACAATGGCGGCGCACTCTTCGCGATCAACGCCGATACCAGCGTCACTGGCTGCACATTTGGGTACAACTCTGCGATCAACGGCGGCGCCCTGTACAACGGCAGCGCGGGTGCTTTTAACTCCGACCGGCTCCTGGCTGAGACCTCCACCTTCGTCGGTAACCAGGCCCAGGCAATGGGTGGTGCAATCTACCACGATAAGACAGGCTATCTGGTCCAGATCTCCCTGATCAGCCTGACCGTAGTTGGCAACTCAGCCTACTCGGCTGGTGGAGGCCTGTTCCAAACCGGGAACGGGAATTCATTCAGCTCATCAATCTCGCTCTATAATTCGATCGTTGCCCAAAATGCTGGGTCGGATGCCGTTGGTAATGGCTACAACGGATCAGCGAACCTGATTGGGAATGGCACCGGCATGACCGGCCTGTATCAGGGATTCGACGGCAACCAGGTGGGAACCGCGTCCAGCCCCATCAATCCCTTGCTCGCACCCCTGGGCAATTACGGCGGCCCAACCCAGACCATGGCCCTGCTGCCCGGCAGCCCGGCCATTGATGCCGGTACCAATTCTGCGGCGGGAACCGACCAGCGTGGCATCTCCCGGCCATACGGTTCAACCCCAGATATTGGCGCATTCGAGTCGCGCGGATTCCTTCTCATCCCGATCTCGGGGAGCGGCCAATCCACCAGTCTGGGCGCGCCATTCCCCCAACCGCTCCAGGTCTTCGTCGCCCCCAATTACCCCACCGAGCCTGTAGCCGGCGGCCTGATCACATTCACTCCGCCAACTTCCGGTGGAGCAGCCGTAATCAACGTCAGCCCGGCAACCATCGGAGCCAGCAACCTTGCCAGCGTGACCGCCACGGCCAACAACCTGCCCGGCAGCTATGCCGTTCATGCAACGGCCGCTGGGACTAGGCCGGCCGATTTCAGCCTCAAGAACGTGGGCACCCTCTTACCCACCATCACCACGCTCACCAGTTCCCATGCCAGCTCCACTTATGGAAACACCGTCACCTTCACGGCCAAGGTGACCTCAAGCCCGGCCAGCCAAACTCCTCCAGGTGGCACAGTTCAGTTCCAGCTCAACGGACAGAATCTTGGTGGCCCGGTTTCGCTTGTGGATGGTGTGGCCAGCCTGACCACCAGCACGCTCAATGCCGCCAGGTATTCGGTGACCGCCAGCTACAGCGGTGATGCCGCAAACTTCAGCAGCAGCGTGAGCAACAACCTGGCCCAGACCGTAGCGCCTCGCCAGCTGGTGGCGACCATGATTGGCAACCCCACCAAGGTCTATGACGGCACCCCTACGGCCGCACTCTTGCCAACCAACTTCGCCCTTATCGGCCTTGTTGGCTCAGATCATTTCACCGTCACGCAGACCACCGGCGTGTTCAACAGCAAGAACGTGCTCCAGGCCGCGAGCGTTGTTGCCAGCCTGACACCCGCCAACTTCGAGGCCGTGGGAAGCACGCTCGCCGGCAATTATCTCTTGCCCTCACTGGCAACCGGGGCTGGCCAGATCACGCCCAAGTCGATCATCGGCTCAGTCACGGTCGCTAATAAAGAGTATGATGGCACCACCACGGCCAGCATTCTCGATCGAACTCTGAATGGTCTGATCGCCGGCGATACCGTTTTCTACGTGGGTGGAACCGCCAGCTTTAATGACACGGTGATCGGCACCAACAAGCTGGTTACAGCCATCGGCCTCGGCCTTTCTGGGTCCGACGCCACCAACTACAGCGTGAATACCACGGCAACCACGCACGCCAACATCATGTCGCGCGGCGGCCGCCCTCCGCACCAGACCTGAGCGCAAAACCCCGAAATTGCTCCCGGGCCCAAGCTTTGGTGCTGGCCCTCACTCCACCAACGCCAGACCGCATCGTGAACTCTTACGGTTTCAGACCGGCCAACGGTGGATTCACTGGCTTCACTCTTGAAAACACAGGCTCAGACGCTTTGAGCAAACGCACCATGCCTTTCTGGTCAACAGAGGCCAACACAGAGCCATCGGGAGAAAAAACAGATCAAAGGGCATTATCCCCGTTGATCTGTTTGATGATTCGGCCCAGATCACCCGGTTTGATGAGATCCCAAAGCTGCACGGTGTGGTCTCTGGAAGCAGAAGCCAAGGCCTTACATTCTGGGCTCACCGCCAAGGCCCGCACGGCGCGCTGATGCCCTTCAAGCGTGTGTGCAATCTGGCTAGTCGCCAGATCAATAATCTGGATCTTGCTCGGATCCGCCCAGTTTGCAATGGCCAGCAACCGGCCCTGTTCCACATACTCCTTCGCGGTGATCCCCCTCTTCGGGCTCACTCGGAGTCATTCAGAATCTCCAAGCGAAGTTCGAGTTCGGGCAATACCGAGCGATTGAACCGGTGCCAGGCCACATCGCCCGAGCAACCAAGCTTTTGACCGATCTCTTCCCACTTCAAACCGAGTTCACACCGATAATAGACCAGTTTCTGGTCACGCGGGGCCAGTGATTCCACGGCCGCCCGAAGCAGTGCCTGGTTTTCTTTATCGCCCAGTTTTTCCGAGGGGGACCTGCTTGAGTAAATCAACTGATCAAACACAGGCTCCGGCCCAGGCGGAATCAGATCGTAGAGACTATGTTTCGGCTGGATCTGCTTACGCAATTCCCTCAGCAAGAAATTCGTCGCGATTTTACGAACCCACATCCGCCACTCACCCGCCGAACGGCCACGAAAATGGGCATGGTTCTCAACCACCTTCTCACAGGCATCCTGAACGATATCCGAGGCTGAAATATGGCCCCCGAGCGCAGCACGAGCCAGTTTCTTTTCAATCCGCCGTTTCAGGTCGGGCCGGCATTGCTGGAGCATTGCCCCCAGCCTGTCTCGATTTCCCTGCCTGATTTCATCCACCCAATCCGCGTCGACTGGAGTTGTCACGGTTAAATCTCGGGTCGATATTATGGTCCTGACCAGCTCAAAAGCTTGCGACTAAAAACCCTGGGGTTATTACCAGGCTTTCGGTGAAACCGCATCTCAGACAATAATCTAATTGTTGAATACTATTTTTGCAAAAGGTGCGTGAAGGATCTCGCAAGATTTATTGCAGTTCACCCTACCGATACCATGCGGTTTCCGATTCTGAAAAACCCAGATTCCCAGCACCAAGGGGCGTACTAACGACCCCGAACCCGCTTCTTCTTGGCGGGCTCGCCGCCCGGGTTATTGTCCATCGACATCCCGCGATTGAAATCATCTTCGCGAAATACGGTGATCGGGCTCAGGCCCACCACCACATACGTCGTCTCGAGTTCGCCGGCTGGCTTGTCCAACGTAAGCTTGGCCGTGAATCGCTTGTCTCCATCGGACGGCTGCTCGCCGGTAATCTCAAATGCCGTGAGTACACGACCGTTGGTCCAGTCATTATCCACGGCGTTGATGACCGGAGCCCCCTCGGCCAGTGCCTGTGGCCGCTTGCCATCTTTCCAGGCACTCAACGCCGCCTCCAGTGCCTGCCGAGCCGTACCGGTGGCCGGCACTACACTGGTCTGGCCACAACCGGCCAGCATCAGGAGTGCGCAGAAAAGAACAGGGCCGGCCACCCTTGTGCACCGGCCCCTCAAAACTGGAAAGCAAGAATCAATACGCATCGCCGCTGATCACCTCTTGGCCGTTTCTGGTCCCCAGCCCGCGCCAGGTGATCAGATCAATCGAGTCTTTCAGAAACCTTGCAGAGCCATCTCCCATCAGGCAGCATACCCCGCCTGGGTGGCGGCTTGAGGGCGGGATTTGCATCGGCATGTTGGCCATGTTGCCAGGAAAACCTAGCCCTGCGCAGGTGTGGTGGTTGGGCGTATCAACATGGTTATAGGTTGTGCAGCACATCTCACCCATCACCCAGCTCATCCCAGATCGGCTGGTCAACCGGGTGGCTGTAAGGGGGCTGGCCGCGCGGCAAGCCTGGAAGGTGGCGTCTCGCGTAGTCGTGGCCGGGATGATCATCTGGTCAGAACGGCCATCGTTGTCTCGTACGCCATTGCCACGAATCTTCTCACTGAAGAAAACCGTGTTGGTCAGGCCATCGGTCACATCTTGCATCCGCACCGCACTCATATAATAAAAAATGCCGCTGTTCGTTTCTCCGGGAGATACGGTGCTAGGAAACGACTCAGAAACGTCGCACGCCCAGCTCTGCTGGTTACCCAGGTAATTGGTGGCGCTAATCCATTCTGACCCCACGGGAGCATTGTCACTGGGGCAAAGGAAGGTGGCAACCTGCACCCGGCAGGCGGTTGCGTTCTCTCGTCCAGGGTTCTGGTAGGCGGGCATGAAGGGGACGTCACCAGCCATGCCAGGCGTCTCGGGCGGCAAGCTGAAGTTGATGGCGTTGAAAAGAACCCCTTGCTCCAGGTGCATCAGCAACTGGCTCTGCGCCGACCAGCGAGCATAAACCGGAGTGCCCGGCAAATTGTGGGCATAAGAACCCCCCTTGCCAGAGGGCAGGGCACCAATAGCCGTGACGTAGTTATGGACGGCAATCCCAATTTGCTTCAAGTTGTTAATGCACTGCGCCCGCCGGCCGGCTTCACGGGCCGACTGAACCGCAGGCAGCAGCAGCGAAACCAGCACACCGATGATCGAAATCACCACCAGCAACTCAATCAGTGTGAATCCGCGTTGGATCCTGCGCATGGAAGATAAACCTGTGGTTTGGGGAGGGGTAAAATCTAGCAACAGGCATACCGTGCGGAAAGCTCTGAAAGCCTACGTCTTGAGGACACTGACGTGACCACCTGGAAGAACGACCCTGAACCCAGGGCAAACGATAGCTCTAGCTCACCTAACCAACCCAGCCAAGACGAAAACCTGCAAAACCTACAATAAAATGTATCATCGACTCTAATGACTAACAAGCCTTATAGTAATGGTTCAAAACCTTGTCAGCATTTTGGAGCCCCAGCTCCGATGGTTCATGCTCGATTTTACCAACTCCTGGCCGGTATCTGCCTGTTTTTCATGGGTTGTCACAGCGAGCAGGCCCAGGTTGCCATGACTGCGCCGGCAATTGAGCCCGCAAAAGCTGCCCTCAACGCCTCACTGAACGCCTGGAAGACCGGCGCGGTGCAACCCCAGAAACTTATTGGCAGCAAGCCGGCGATTGGCACCGTGGATGTTCAGAGAATCGGAAAACGCCTGGCCGACTATCAGATTGTGGGACCACTTGCCGCCCGTGGCACGGCCCGCCCGTTTGCCGTTCGCCTGGTGTTCGAGCCCCAGACCGAGCCTGTGGAAACCCGCTACGTGGTGATTGGCCAAGACCCACTCTGGGTGTTTGGCCATGCAGATTACGAACGAATTCTGCACTGGGAACATGCGATGGATGGCCAGCCAGCCAACCCTGCCCCCCAGAACCAACCCTCCGCTAACCCAGAGAGCAGTCATCCGTGAGCCGTGATTTGATTCCAGAGGTCTCAACCCTGAATCCAACCCCGAACCACGGCCGGTTCGCGTTCCTGGTTCGCGCACTTCTGACCAGGTTGAGGTTCCTGATCCTGTTCGGGCTCCTGTTCGGTGTGATTGGCAATTGGGACCGCCTTCAAAGCACCTGGGAACGGCTGACCACCGGCACCCAGCCAGACTCGGCCATCTCTTCAGACACCGAGTTCTTTTGCCCCATGGATCCGGGCGTACTTTCTGACTGGCCCGAAAAATGCCCGGTCTGCAACATGACCCTCGTCAAACGCAAAAAAGGGGAGATGATCCCGCTCCCCGATGGCTCTATTTCTCGGATGCAGTACAGCCCAAACCGCCTCTGGCTGGGCGGCGTTCAAACCGTGACCGCCACAGAAACCCCACTCTTCCGCACCCTCGAACTCACCGGCACCCTGGAACCGACCAGCGCGCACACCGTGACTGCCCGAGTCTTCCACAAAGACCTCCCCTGGATCACCACAGCCAGCGAAGTGCAGGTTCAAGCCAGCGAGCCCACGCTCGATCAAACTCCAACACACGCAACAATCCTGGCCGTGGAACCCGCGCCTCATTCCTCGTTTCGCACCCTAAAGTTGCAGCTCGATGGAGAATGGAACACCCCCGGCAATACGGTGCGAGTTCAGGTGAAAACCCCCGCCGAACTCCTTGAGCCGTTCCGATCGTTGCCAAGCAAGCCCCCCGAACTCGTTCCAGGAGAGCCCAGAGTGCGGTTCGAGTGCATGGAACATCGAGACGTAGTTCGCCTTGCACCCGGTCTCTGCCCCCGCGATCAGCAAGAACTGATGAGCAGGCCACTGACCGACCAGCAGCGCATTCAGTGGTGGTGCCCCATGCACCCAGACGTCGTGGCAACCGCGCCCGGCACGAACTGCCAGGCTTGCGGCGGAATGAAGCTGGTTCCACGCGTGATTCGCTACCGAAAGCCAGGCATGGTGCTCGCGATCCCTGCCACATCGGTGATCTTCGACGGAAAACGCTCGGTGGTCTATGTCGATCAAGGCGGGGGTCAGTTTGAGGGACGGCTGGTAACCGTGGGCCCTCGCTGCGGAGAAATGGTGCCGGTGGCCGCAGGGCTGGAGCCAGGCGACAAGGTGGTTGCCCAAGGAGCCTTTCTGCTCGACGCCGAGACGCAGCTTAACCCTGGATTGGCCGGCACCTATTTCGGCGCCGGGAGCAGGCCAGAATCCGCCGCCGCCACGGCCGGAAGCCCCAGCAAAACCCGTTCCCAAGAAGCCACCGCACTGGCCGGGCTAGAACCCGCCGACCGGGCACTGGCCGAGCTGCAGAAAACCTGCCCCGTCACGGGTAAGCCGCTCGGCTCCATGGGAATGCCACCCCGCATCGAGGTCAACGGCCGGCCCGTATTCGTTTGTTGCGACGGTTGCACCGACCGCCTTAAAGCCCAGCCCGAAAAATTTCTGAGCCAGCTCAAACGCCCGACGAATTCCGGTCCCAACGCGGCGGCCAAGCCATGATTGACCAGATCATTCTCTGGTCCATCCAACGCAAGTGGCTGGTGGTTGGGCTAGCCATACTGCTTACCATCGCCGGCGCCATGGCCCTTACCCACGCGCCGATCGACGCCATCCCCGACCTCTCAGAAAACCAGGTCATTGTCTACACCGAATGGCCGGGTCACGGACCAATCGAGGTCCAAGCCCAGATCAGCGCACCACTCACCCGCGCACTCCTGGGCGTGCCCGGTGTCAAAACCGTTCGATCGTCCAGCGATGTCGGAACCTCCTCGCTTTGGGTTATTTTTGAAGACCAGCTTGCGGTGAGCACGGCCCGTGAACGCCTGAACGAACGATTGACCCAGACCGCCAGCGCCTTGAACCTGCCCACGGGCGCAGTGCCCAGACTGGCTCCAGCCGGCCCGGCCACTGGTCAGATTTTCTGGTACACGCTTGAGAGCCCAAGCTTGAGCCTGGCCGAACTGCGAAGTCTGCAAGACCAAGTCATCAAACCTGCGCTCGCCGCCGTGCCCGGTGTGGCCGAGGTTGCCAGCGTGGGGGGCATGGTGGCCGAAATTGCGGTCGAAGCAATTCCCTCACGGCTTGAACAGCACCGAGTTGACCTGCTCGACCTGGTTGAAGCCGTGCGCCAGAGCGGTGGATCTGCCGGGGCTGGGGTCATCCAGAAGGCCAACGCCGAATTTCTGGTTCGGTCCGTGAACAGCCTGGGGCAAGGCGACAACGGCGGCACAACCAGCCAGGTAACGGCCGACCTCGAACGGATTGTGGTGCCCACCCTCGATGGCGGAACCGTGCTACTGGCCGACGTGGCC
This sequence comes from uncultured Planctomycetales bacterium, assembly GCA_903926465.1. Taxonomy (GTDB): domain Bacteria; phylum Planctomycetota; class Planctomycetia; order Isosphaerales; family Isosphaeraceae; genus CAIYJE01. The sequence continues at coordinate 4,932 of CAIYJE010000064.1, read as the reverse complement.
GAGGTTATGCCGGCCCCCGCACCGCGCAGGGGAGCCATGGAGAAAGACGGCCAAGAGGTGTGCGGCGGCGTGGTTTTAATGGCCTATGGAGAGAATCCACTCCAGCTCACCGACCGACTGAAACAGCGAGTTGCCGAACTCTTGCCCGCCTTGCCGGCCGGGGTCAAACTTGTGCCCGTGTATGACCGCACGCCACTGATCAGGGGGGGCGTCGAAACCGTAAGTCGCACCATTCTGGAAGCAATCACGGTGGCCAGCCTGTGCGTGATGCTTATGCTCAGGCACGTGCGAGCCGCGCTTGTGGTGGCGGTCACGCTACCGCTCTCTGTGCTCACCTGCTTTCTGGTGCTGGACTTGCTCAGACGCCTGGGGCTGGCTGAAATTCCGATCAATATCATGTCGCTGGCCGGACTGGCAATCTCCATTGGGGTCCTGGTCGATTCCGCCATCGTCATGACCGAAAATGTCTTGCACCGGCTTCATGAACAGTTCGGGAACGCCCCCGTGCAAGGCGATGTTTCAAGCATCATCGCGCGTGCCTGCACCCAGGTTGGACGGCCGATGGTCTTCGCCATCGCCATCATGCTCCTTTCATTCTTGCCCGTGTTCGCGCTCGGCGGAATGGAAGGAAAAATGTTCAGGCCGCTGGCCACCACCAAGTCACTTGCCATGCTGGCTTCCGCCGGGCTGGCCATCACCCTGGTGCCGGCCCTGTGCGCCATCATGGTGCGTGGCCGGGCCCGTGGTGAGAATTCCAGCCCGCTGCTCCAAGGGGTGACCCGCGTTTATCGCCCCGTGCTTGATTACCTGCTCGATCGACCCGCGCCTCTGGTGCTCTTGGTAGCCCTTACCACACTGCTGGCCGCGGCGGCCCTGGGAAACCATCGCCTGTTTCTGGGTGTTCTTACCGCCACACTTCTGGGAATGACGGCCGCATGCCACACCTGGACCGGGCGGATCGGCTCTCTCTTGACACTGGTCTTGGTGGGCCTGGCGGCAGAGTCCGGCATCTCGCCCATCGGACATGCCTTCCTGACCCCGCTAGACGAGGGGATGGTCATGGACATGCCAATCTCCGTTCCACGCGTCTCAATTGTCCAGGGAATTGACGACCTCAAGGCACGCGACATGGTGCTTTGCAGGTTCCCGGAAGTGGCCATGGTGGTTGGCAAACTCGGCCGCGCAGAGACCCCCACCGATCCGGCACCACTGGACATGATCGAAAGCATGGTCGAACTCCATCCACCTCAATACTGGCCCGAACGGCTGATGGATGAATCTACCGCGCAGCGGCACGCCGTTTACGTGCTGGACAGGCTATCCCAGGCGGGCCTGGTGCTCAACAACGCCAACTCTCCCGTTCAAACCGTTACCACCGCAGCCCTGGATCGCCTTCACACCCAGCTCCGTGAATACAGCTACCAGCGCAACCGGGAACTGTTCCGCTCTCCCGGCTTCGAAGAAGTGAACTGGAAGCTTTACGGCCTGAGCCCGCAGGCCAAGACCCGCTGGAACGCGCACGTACGTAGCCTGAACGCCGAACTCCGTCAGCGCGCCGCGGCTTTGTTCACCAGACTGGTGATCGAAGAAGCCCTGCTGCAAATGGATAGCACTCGCGACGACGTTGTGAACTACCGAGACAAGCTCACCAGCTATCGAGCCCGCGCCAGCCTGGCCCCACACCACACCGCAGGCTTGCCACACAGCACGCATGAAATGTCTCGATCGGCCGTGGCCCCGGCAGATCTCTCGCCAATCTCCGAGCTAGAGATTCTTCAGGAGGAACTGGCGGCCCAGTTTGCACGCGGGCTCAGCCTGAACCGCTTGAAACGCGATGAGCTGATTGGATTTGGCGGTGCCCTTGACCAGGTATTGGCCATGCCGGGCTGGACCAACGTCTGGACCATGCCAATCCAGAACCGTGTGGATATGCTTTCCACAGGTGTGAACACGAGCATTGGCATTCGCATCCTGGGCCAGAACCTGGACGCCATTGTGAATACCTCTGAGGCGGTGGCCGAGGTCATGAAAACGATCCCAGGCGCCATTGGTGTGGTGGCCGACCCCGTACGCGGCAAGGGGGCCTTGGAAGTGCGAGCCAACCGCGATCAGGCCGCCCGGCTCGGCGTGCGTGTGGGTGATATTGACCGCACACTGGAAACGGCCATGGGCGGTACCGTGGCCGGCCTGGCCGAGATCAACGGTACCCACATACCCATACGTGTGCGTTATGCCCGAACTAGCCGGCAAGACGAAGAATCGGCCGCTCATGTTCTGATCAAAAGCCGGCCTCCCCACCAGGTGGGGACGACGGAATTGATTCCGCTGGCCGAGGTCGCGGAGCTAGCGCTGATCGACGGCCCAGCGACGCTAAAAGGGGAAAACGGCACGTTACGCAACTATGTGCGGCTGAATGTGCAGGGGCGAGACCTAGCCGGCTTCTTGGCCGAGGCCCGAGAGCGAATCGGCCGCGAGATCCAGCTTCCGCCCGGTTGCCGGATTGAATGGACCGGACAGTTTGAACAGGAGATGCGTGCCAGACAATCGATCACCCTGATCGTACCGCTGGTGCTGCTGGTGATTGCCGGCTTGCTTTACGCCACGTTCAAAGATCTGGCCGATGCCGCGCTGATCTTGCTGTGCATTCCCGGCGTACTTTGCGGAGGCATTCTGGTTCAGTGGTTGCTGGGGTATCCACTCTCGGTCACGGTCTGGGTTGGCTACGTGGCGTGCTTTGGAATGGCCACCGCCACCGGCGTGATCATGCTGGTTTACCTGCGAGACGCCATTGAACGGGCAGGGGGGCTGGCGGCCCAGACTGAACAAACCCTGCGAACCGCCGTGCTTGACGGTGCAGCCCACAGACTGCGGCCCAAGCTACTGACCGAGTTGACCACGGTGATTGGCCTGATCCCCTTGCTGCTGGCCGGTGGCGTGGGCAGCGAGGTGATACGCCCCATGGTTGCACCGGTCCTGGGGGGCATTTTGGTGGCAGACGAAGTGATTGACCTCTTGCTTCCGATCTTGTTCTACCGGGTGCGGAACCGACGCTTGAGAAGGCTGAAGGGTGGAAGGTGATAGGGCTGTGAAGTACAGACCAGGTGGCCGGGCTAGGGGTTGAAAACCGGTGCGGTGTTCTGCGAACCCTGGGCTGCTCCCTCGTTGTACAACACAAGTCTTCTTGGCTTTTCTGGAAGCACGCATGGATAGAAATGGAGAGACTATAGCCGGATTACAGGGTTATCCCGGAATGCACTCGTGTTTGCTCTTGGTGGGGCGAGCTTCCACGCAAGCCAGACAAACAGGCTGCAGTGGCTTTCAGGACTGACGCCGAGGATGAATGTCTCGGGTTCACCATGGTCGGGCTCGCGTCTGGAGTAAAAGCTCGCCCCACCAAGAGCAAGCCTGAATCCAGGCGTTAGACCAACTCTGACGCCCGACAAGCTCCGGTATCCTGGCTACAGTCTCGAAATGGAATGGACTTGAGGGACGGAATGGACAGGAGTGATGGACCCTTAATACCCTCTAGCGGTTCAAGATTGGCTTGCACATGTAGGACAGCCGTCCCCGGTTGTCTCTTCGGGTTGTTTGTGTATGTGCAAGCCAAACCAGAACCCCTTTGGTTGCGTTCGGCTGAATGATTTGCCGATTTTTTTCTAAAGTTTTTTTGCATACGTAAATTATTAATGGAAATCACTTTACGCAATTCGAAAAGAGGAATGCGAAAAGATTTTTTCGGCTTTCTTGTCGGAGTTTCGGTTCCAGATGCATCTCTTACTGGTGAAGGCAAAGAACTGAGCGAGTGATTGATTTCTTCACGAGCCAGATCAACAAGCCGCTCAACCCCATAGCGCAAAACCAACCAGACACCGCATCTAGCCCAGACCTTCGAATCGAATCTGCCTCTCGGTAAGTCGCCAGTTCCGTTGATACCAACCCGCCACACCGGCCGGTGGTTGAACGGCACCAGGCAGTACCGTGCCTGAGCTGATTTAGCTTCACGACGCAACAAGCGCGGCCAACAGATACAGCCCTTTCGCCAGCCACGCGTTTCAAGTTTTCGCTCCGGAAATCCACCGCCTTTCACCCAGCGCCAAGGAAACGACCGATGTCCATCACCAAAAAACTCCGGCATCTGTTCTCCGCCCGTCGAACTGCAACCAAACGGGCCAACCGGTCCACGCGCCTGTTTGCAGGCCTGGAGGGGCTGGAACAGCGAACCCTGCTTTCAACCATGGTGTGGAATGGCGGTCCAGATGGCAACGGAACCAACTTCCTGGACCCCGCCAACTGGGCTGGCAATGTGCTTCCGGGCAATGCAGACACCGTGCTGATTGGCAATACCGGTAATAATCCGGAAATCACGATCTCGGGTCCCGCACAGGTCTATGAGATTGATACAACCCGCTCGATGACTCTTGAGGGGGGGGGCAATTGTCAATACTCTGATCAGTTCAAGCAATAGCGCTGGTCTGACCGCCCACGGTGGAACGCTTGATAATGTGTCACTCAGCGGCGTACCAATTACAGTTCCGTACGGTCAGCTAGGTATCACACATGGCCTGGCGCTGACCAACGGCAGCACGGTGACTCTCAACAGCACGACCTGGAATAACGCAGGTGAGCCACGCCTGAACTTCCAGGGAACTCAGTCACTCACCGGTAGTGGTCAGGTGTTGTTTGCGGGGAGTTACTGGACTGGGACACTAGGGGTATCCAACGGCGTGTTGACGGTAGGTCCTGGTGTAACGATCGCGACCGCGGGTTTTGGTGGCTATATCCAAGACTATAGCAACGGCAGCCTGATCAACCAGGGGTTGATCCAGGTTTCGGGTGGCCAGAGCCTGAATGTGAACGTGCCGTTCACGAACCAGGGAACAGTATCTGCCAGCAACAGCGCGACCCTGACGCTGAATGGTAACTGGTCGAACT
>CAIYJE010000063.1 GCA_903926465.1 uncultured Planctomycetales bacterium | reverse complement strand
TGAGCGTCTTCCGGACTCTGAAACAGAGGGGCCATAACCCAGTATCCGCCGTGACGAATGCTGTTCGCGAGTACCTCAAGACCGGCCAACTCCCGCCGCTTCCAGGATCAAGCACTGCATTCGGCTGAATGGTTACAAAAATGAAATCAGCCAGACCAGTTCGAGGAAAACGAAATGACAGGCCATGCGAGCTCTGCCCGATCCCAGGGTAAAGCCTGACATTCCCTACGTTTTCTTGAAGTTGGCGCATTCAGCCTGAAGCGATCATCGTGGCGAGGGTCTGGCTGTTGAGAAATAGTTTGTAGGGATGGCCGGGGAGCGTGGAGAAATTCCATTTCTCGTAGAAGGCTTTGGCTCGGTCGTCCACGCAATCGAGAATAACGGCGATGAAGGCGAACGTCTGACCGGCCAGGTAACAATCTCGCAGGGCCTGTGCTAACAACCGTTCGCCCAGTTTCTGGCCCTGGTAGGCCTGATCCACACCAAGCCAGACCAGTACGGCCACGGGTAGAGCACGTCGGGGGAGCGGCTTGGCTAGCTCGGCTGGCAGATCGCTGAAATCGACCTGACCGGTTGCCAGTGTATAAAAGCCGGCGATCCGGTTCTGAGAATCGAGCAGCACTCGGGTGACGGAAAGCCGTTTCTCCTGGTGTTGAAGGGCTTGGGTCCGAAGCCAGTGGTTCACCTGTTCCTGGCCGCAGTCAAACCTCTTCCTGGGATGGGATTTTTGGAGGTTGGCGAGCCGGTAACCGTCTGGGAAGACGACACCGATCACGACTCTCCTCGCATGAGCAAAGCCAGCCGCTTTTGGGCCGGGGTGAGCTCCGGAGGAGCCTGGAGAGCCTGCCAGAAGGCGAGTTGCTCGCTCGGGGTCATTTGGATTGTCTGCTCCTGGGCGCTCGCCACCTCGCGCCGCGCCTGGGCTACGGTGACCGTTCGCACATAATCGCTCAGGCTGATCTTTCTTAGCTCAGCAGCCTTCACGAGCGCCTGTTTGCTCTCAGCATCCAGGCGGACCATCAACGGGCTAGTTCCGGTGTCACTGGGCCTGGTCATGATCGGACCTCCTACTTATCAAGGAAATTGTATTGTGTTTTGCAATACAAACAAGGCTGACCGGTTCCTTCTTCCCGCTTTTCGATCCATTTCTAGCGGTCAAACCCTCCTTCGCTCAAGAGAAACGCCTGATACACAACGCGTCCGGCCGTGAAACTCATGGGCTCATTGGATCAAGGACGCAATGAATGTCCTTCCTGGGGGACCATCCTCGTGGGGCCAGATTTTGCCTGCCACCAGCCTCGTGATTCCCGCGCCAGGCTAGACTATGATGTTGAATCTACACTGGGGTCAGACATTCCTTCTTTTCCAGCCGCGGCCCGCACCGGGCCAGGAAATTTGCCATGAGCGCCGCCCACTCGCATAACGCTCCCAAGCTTCATAACGCCATGTGGCCCGGGTTGGTCGGCAAAGGGTCGGCCGATGGCGAGCCGTTCCTGTCACTCGATGCCATGCTGGACCTGACGGCCGCCGCCGAGGTTGATGGTGTCAGGTTTGATGGGGTTGATATCTTTCTGTTCGATCCCCACATCAGCATTGATATTTCCGACGATGACCTGAAGGTGGTTGCCGACAAGGTGCGATCACGCGGGTTTGTGGTTGGTTCGGTGGTCGCCCCGGTTTGGGGCGGCACCGGTGGCGGTAGTGCCATGGATCCAGGTGAAGGCCGTAAGGCGTTCATTACCCAGGTTGGCAAGGCCTGCCGGATCGCCAGCAAACTGCGAGAACTGGGAGTACGGCCGTACGGGGTGGTCCGGATTGACTCGGCTACATCGCCCGAAGAGTGGGCCAAGAATCCTGAGCAAGGTCAGAAGGAAATCGCCGAGACCTTCAAGCAGGCCGCCAAGGTGGCGCGTGACCACGGCGAGAAGCTGGCCGCTGAAGGGGAAATTTGCTGGGGTGGCATGCACTCCTGGCGCAAGATGGTGGACCTGCTAGAACGAGTTGGCGAGCCAGAGACGGTTGGTTTTCAGGCCGACATGGCCCACACCCTGCTTTACACCCTGGGTGAGAACGCGCCAGAAGACCGGATCTTGCCTGTGGGCTATGACTGGAAGGACCGGGCAACACTGGACCACGCACTTCAGGTTCTGACCGACGCCTTGCGCCCCTGGACCATCGACTTCCACGTGGCCCAGAACGATGCCACTGTATTCGGCTCGGGTGATCATGACCACACGGGCCGTCATTGTCAGGCGACTGACCCCAACGGCAAGCTCGATATTGCCCACCACGCCGGCTTCTGGCTGCGGGATAGCCTGGGGAACGTCACCAAGAAGTTCCAGCACATCTGCTGGGATGGTTGTATGTTCCCGAATGCCGTGATGCACGACCCCAAGACCTGGAACGATATTCTGAGGGCCATGATCTCGGTACGCAACGCCCACGGTTGGACCGCCTGAGCGCCCCACCGAGCCATGCTTAATCGCGGGGGGGGGGGCAATCTTGTCTCATTATTGAGGCTGATCCCCCTTCTTCCAATGCCGACCTCCCTTGAAGACGTTTTTCAAGAAGACAGAGATTCGAATCTGCTGCCCTGGAATTTCCTGAATGCTCAAGCCCAAGCTCGCGGTTTCCACGCAAATCCTCAATCCCTTGAATGCGGCTGAGTGGCCGGCACGGTTACTGGAATTGAGAGGTCTTTCCTACGAGGGAATTGGCGTCGATCTCAGCGGTCAGGGTTCTGGTGGTCAGGTTGCTGACCTGCTGGCCATGGCTGGTGTGTCTGGCCTGTCTGTCGCGTGGGTGCAGGGTGAATTTTCATCCGTTTCTGAAGGGCCAGAGCAGGTCAAAGCGTTATGCGAACTCGGCCAGGCCCTTGGGACCGTGAATATCTGTTTACGTGAGGGTTCTGTACCCGCCGATACCGAACGCGATCGAGTGACCTGGTCGGCGACGCGATGGAAGGAAGCCGCTCTGGTAGCGGCCCAACATGGTCAGCGCGTGCTTTGGGCCTTTGGTCGTCACGATTCTGAAACTGCGCCCAGCACCGGTGTGATCGAGGCGGTGCTCAGGAAGGTCGATGAACCGAACTTTGGTCTGGTATTTGACACCGAGTTCATGCATCGCCTGGCGCTGGCCGAACGCCATGAGCAGATCGAGGAAGGGCGACCGATCAAGGGGGCACTTGGCCTGGTTGAACGCTACAAGGGCTGGATTGGCTCGATCCGGTTGAGCGGATATGCCGGAGAGACCGTCCCAATGGCACCGGACCAACCGCCACCAATTGACTGGGATCGGCTGATTCCCAGCCTGGCGGATGCCTGGGTTCCAGACTCCTGGTGGAGCTTGGTTGTGCCGAGCCTGGCAGAGGCTGGGCCGTTGGCCCGGTCGTTGCGCCTTCGACTGGCGCCGTATCTGAGCGAACTGTCCGCGTCTTAGTTTGATTCCGAGTGCACCTGGTGCACCTGTTTTTTTTCTTCATTTCGGAGTTGGTTCATGGCCCAGAAGAAACCGCTGAATATTGGACTCGTGGGGTACGGCTTCATGGGCCGGACGCATTCCAATGCGTACAAGCAGGTGAGCCAGTTCTTTGACCTGGAGTACCGCCCGGTACTCAAGGCCGTGTGTGGCCGGAGCGAAGAAAACGCCCGGAAGTTTGCTGAAAACTGGGGCTACGAAAGCTTTGAGACCGACTGGCGAAAAATCGTTGAGCGTAAAGACATCGATGCTGTGGATATCTGTACGCCCAACGATAGCCACGCTGAGATTGCCATTGCTGCGGCCAAGGCCGGCAAAATGGTACTGTGTGAGAAGCCACTGGCCCGTACGCTCAAAGAATCGCTACCGATGGTGGAAGCGGTTGAGAAGGCTGGTGTGCCTAATACCGTGTGGTACAACTACCGCCGGGTACCAGCCGTGACCATGGCTAAGCAACTGATTGAAGAAGGCCGGCTGGGTAAGATCTTCCACTACCGGGCCAACTTCCTGCAGGACTGGACGATTTCGGCCGACCTGCCCCAAGGCGGTGCCGGGCTTTGGCGGCTCGACGCCGCCGCGGCCGGATCGGGTGTGACCGGTGACCTGCTGGCCCACTGCATTGACACGGCGCTGTGGCTGAACGGCTCGATCGACACGGTGACGGCGATGACCGAAACCTTTGTGAAGGAGCGCAAGCACAACCTCACCGGCAAGGTCGAAAAGGTCAGCATCGACGATGCCTGTGCGTTCCTGTGCCGGTTCCAGAACGGCTCGCTCGGGTTGTTTGAATCCACCCGCTACGCCCGTGGTCATAAGGCACTTTATACGCTGGAGATCAACGGCGAGAAGGCTTCGATCCGCTGGGATCTGCACGACCTGCATCGCCTTCAGTACTTCACACACGATGATGAAGGCAAGCTGCGGGGCTGGCGTTCGATCCATGTAACCGACGGCGACCAGCCGTACATGAAGCACTGGTGGGTGCCCGGCTTGCAGATTGGCTATGAGCACAGCTTCATCCATCAGGTTGCAGACTTCCTGGAGAATCTGGCTGCCGGCAAGCCTTGCTCGCCCACCTTCCGAGAGGCGCTTGAGACGCAGGCTGTGTGTGACGCCGTGCTCGACAGTGCCGAAACCAAGCAGTGGCAATCGGTGGTCTTGTGATCGCAGTCAACTCTGCCTGACCTGGAATTCGAGAGCACCATGCCAGACCTACCACTGAAACCCGAGCGGAACCGCCGCTTTTCCCTGGTGGATGGCATGGTGTTTGTTGCAGGCCTGGCGGTGGCGTTCTGGGCGTTTACCGAGCCGTTGCTGCAGGCTTGGCGCGTACCCCCTCCACCCGACTCCATGGGGTTTCAGCCCTTCCTCGGGTGGTTGGATAGCTTTGGTTATACATTGATGGTGGTAGGGCTGGGTGGGCTCTCGCTTGCCGGCGTACCGCTCTTGCTTCGAGACCGAGCCCGTCGCCCACCTTCGATCTGGGGCCCTGGCAAAACCCTCTGGTTCGCCAGCGGGACCGCCGCTTGGTTGCTTTGGCCGCCCGTGGTTTACCAGAAGCTGAGTGGGGGGAACGGGAAAGACGTCACGGCGGTCTGTTATTTTTACGGCACCCCCTTGATGGCCCTTTACATGGTGCTGGCGCTTTGGGCCGGCCGTAGTCTGAGACGGCGAAAACGGCGTCGCCGTGTTCTTGGCTGGCAAGAGCGTTTCGGATTGATCCTGGGGCTGGCCTGGGCCTGTACGGGGCTGTATCTTCTCTCCATGTTCTACCGCATCGACCTGTTCCGGCGCTGATCTTTGATTTCTCTTCTCACTCAAGGAATATCCATGAAGACCGGAATGAATCTGCTGCTCTGGACCGACCACGTCACCGAGGCTCTCGACCCAGTCCTGGACCAGCTAAAGGGGCTTGGTTTCGACGCCGTGGAAGTGCCGATGTTCCGTACCGATGCCGACGCCATGCGTGATTACGAGCGGCTTGGCAAGCGACTCAAGTCGCTCGGCCTGCGGGCAACCGGTGTGACGGTGATGGGTCCAGAGGCCAATCCGATCTCGCCCGAGAAGTCAATTCGCGATGCCGCGGTTGCTCACCTGGACCGGGTGATGGAATGTGGCCAGGCGTTCGGCTGCGAGATTCTTTGCGGGCCCACCCACTCGGCGATCGGCGTGTTCTCAAACCAGCCCCCGACCGAGACCGAATTCAAGCACGGGGTCGAGACGTTGCAGCGGGCCGGTGAGAAAGCTCAGGCACGCAAGATGATGATTGCGACTGAGTATTTGAACCGGTTCGAGATCTACTTCCTGACCACGGCCGCGCAGTGCGCTCGGTTTGTGGATGCGGTGAATCATCCCAATGTGAGGATGATGTATGACAGCTTTCATGCCAACATTGAAGAGAAAGATCAGGCCCGGGCGATCGCTTCCTGCAAGAACCAGTTCATCCACGTGCATGTGTCTGAGAATGATCGTGGTACGCCGGGCACCGGTGGAGTGAACTGGCACTCATTCTGGTCGGGACTCAAGGATGTGAACTACGATGGATTTGTGACCATCGAGGCCTTTGGTCGGGCTCTGCCAGCTCTGGCGGCGGCTACCAAGGTATGGCGAGACCTGTTCGATGACCCGATGTCGCTTTGTAAAGACGGCCTGGCGTTCATCCATAAGAACACTCGCTGATCGAGAATTCGAATTTTAGTTTTGAAAAAAGGGGAAAGGAGGACACCCGTCGTGGGACTCCTTCCCCTTCATTCGTTTTCCTTTCACGCTGAACGGTTCCCATGAAACGGAAGCTTCGGAAAGCTCTGGCACTGAGCCTTCTGGGGCTGCTTCTTTTGTTTGCCGTCAGTGGCAGGCATTCAAGGCGGTGGTTCCGGCCGTTTTCCGGAAGTCTGGCGAGCAGGCTACCCCGAGAACGGGCCCCCGTAGTTTATGGCGAGCCTGGCGCATTGCAGTCTCGTGACCATGGCGTGCGAGTGGCAGTCAGTCTCAGGTCGATCTACTTTGATGATGGCGACACGGTAAAAATCACGTGGTCTGGCGGGACGGCTGAAGAGGTGCGGATCTTAGGGATCGACGCACCTGAGATTGCGCACAAGAATCGCGGCCGGCCGCTGGGACAGAAGGAGGGTCCAGACGCTGTAGCTTTTGCACGCAAGGCGTTTGGTCAGGCAAAGACGATCGAGTTGCTCAGAGCGGATCGACTCGATAAGTATGGCCGCACTCTGGGCTATTTCTTTCTGGATGGGCGCAATTTCTCGGAATTGATCATCGAGGCCAGGCTGGCGTACGAGACGGTGAGTGCGTACGGAAGTAATGGCTTACGTAGCGAGGCAGCCGGCGTGCTTTCGGCGGCCCGCAAAGTGGGGACGCCTTCGTTTGAGGACCCCTCGGCTTTTCGGAAACGGCTGAAAGAGACCAGTGGTGCTAAGTGAGTTCGGCACCCGTGGGTCAGGCGTTGCGGGGTCTGTTCGGGTCATGAATGACGTGATATCCCAGGAATTTCGATGAGAGCCAACCATCATGCGCAATAACCCGTCACCACGCGGTGTCACCTTGTTCAAAAACCTGCAAACCGCCTTGAGCCGATATGGATGGCTTGTCGTTCTCGCACTGGCGTGTGTGCCGGTCGCTGGAGCCGATGAAAGTCTTGCCGGCCTGGCATGTCGGTCGGTTCATCTGGGGTATGACGGCCAGGCCGGAGTGGCGTTCACCAGCGAGGTCATAGTCGAGCGATCCGCGCCCGGGACTTACTTCTGTGTTTGCGGGTTCAACCGTGGGTACTTTGGGATTCAGGAGCTATCCAACGGCAAGAAACTGGTCATCTTCTCGGTCTGGGAACCGAGCGAGGGGGACGACCCCACCAAAGTGGATGAGTCCAGGCGAACCAAGTTGCTTTATAAAGACCCCGCCGTCCGGTCAGGCCGGTTCGGCGGCGAAGGGACCGGCGGTCAATCGTTCTTAGACTATGACTGGAAGGTCGGCCAGCCATACCGCTTCTTGGTGCGGGCCAAAGTTGTGGGGGACCGGACCGAGTTTGCCGGCTACTTCTTTATTCCCGAGGAGAACGCCTGGAAGCATCTGGCCACGTTCTCTGCGCTTGGTGAAGGCCAGGCACTGGGCGGCTATTATGGATTCATTGAAGACTTTTTGCGCAACAAGGAGTCTGCCACCCAGGAACGGCGGGCGAAGTATGGACATGGCTGGATCCAGTCTGCCGGCGGGACCTGGAGTCCCCTGCTCCGCGCCCGGTTTACGGCCGATTCCAACCCGGCCAAGAATATCAACGCCGGCCAGGTTGATGGTTGGTTCTTCTTACAGACTGGCGGCAAGACCGAGAATACGGGCACGCCGTTGAGGGGACTGATTCAGGATCAGGCCGACCCAGGTCCAGCGCCTGTGGGGTTACCCGTTCTACCGGAAGCGGTGGGTGACCAGAAGGTAACCCCAAGCGGACGGTGAGCTTGGAACGCTCGCCAAGTGATTACCGCGTTTTTCATTTGCGTTCCACCCAACCTGGGAAGGTGGTTGAGGGGATATTCAAGCTCGAAGCGCAAGGATTTCTTGCTGAACGACCTAGCCCCCATCGATTTTGGGGGGGCAAATTGACCTGTCCTTCCTGGGGAAACCAGAGCTTCACTCGCTTGCGACTCGGGCTCGTCTTGGCAACCGGGGCACAACGCAAACATGAACCGTCATAAAACCAGTAAGCCGGCGAGAGGTCCTCGCCGGCTTACTGGTTTTATGACCCGATCAATCTCTAGAAGCCCATGGCTCAAGACATGGCTGCGGCGCGACTGGCCGATTTACGGTCCGATCGCTTGCGTTCTTCTTCGGTTAGCATTCGCTTGCGCAAGCGGATCTTGGTGGGTGTGATCTCGACGAGTTCATCCTCTTCGATGTATTCCAGGGCATACTCAAGGCTGATCTGGCGGGGCGGCTTGAGCAGTACGTTCTTGTCAGAGCCGGAAGCTCGCATGTTCGTGAGCTTCTTCTCTTTGATTGGATTGACGACCAAATCGTTTTCGCGGACGTGTTCACCCACAACCATTCCCTCGTAGACTTCGTCTCCGGGGGCAACGAACATGGTGGCGCGTTCCTGAAGGCTGTCGAGCGCGAAGGCCACGGCCTCACCGCGAAGCATGGAGATCATCACGCCGTTGGAGCGGCGAGGAATCTGGCCCTTGAACGGCTGGTAGCCGTGGAAGTTGTGGTGCATGATTGCCTCGCCCTGGGTGCCGCTCATCAGGCGGCTTCGGAGGCCGATGAGACCACGGGCGGGAATCACGAATTCACAGTGGGAGTAGGCTCCCTTGCTCTCCATCTTGGAGATTTCCCCCTTGCGGGCCCCCACCAGTTCCATCACCGGGCCCATCTGGCCGTGGGGAACGTCGATGACCAGATATTCCACCGGTTCATGCAGGACGCCGTCGATGTCCTTCATGATGACCTGAGGCTTGCCGACTGAGAGCTCGAACCCTTCCCGACGCATGCTTTCGATAAGCACACCCAGGTGGAGTAGACCGCGCCCGGAAACCTGGAACGCATCTCGATCTTCCGACGGCTCCACCCGCAAGGCCACGTTGGATTGGAGCTCTCGGTTGAGCCGGTCCAGAATGTGGCGTGAGGTCAGGAACTGTCCCTCGCCGCAGAGGGGCGAGTTGTTCACCGTGAAGAGCATGCTCAGGGTCGGTTCGTCAACCTCGATACGCGGCAGGGCGACGGGGTTTTCTGCGGAGGCAATGGTGTCTCCAATGTCCACGCTGGCAAGCCCAACCACCGCCACAATATCACCAGCTTCGGCCTTCTCAACTTCAACACGGCCGAGCTTGTCGAACACCAGAACGCGATCGGCGGTTCCGTTCAGAACCACATTGTCGGCTTTCATCAGAGCCAGGCGCTGACCGCGGCGAATCTCACCAGCGCTGATGCGGCCGATCGCAATACGGCCCACAAATTCGGAGAAGTCGAGTGTGGTGCAGAGAATCTGCAACGGATCATCAGGACGAACCTGTGGCGGCGGCACTTTCTCCACGATCAGATCGAGGAGCGGCTTGATATCGCCACCGGTGGCCTTGGGGTCATGCGAGGCGAAGCCACCACGGCCCGAGGCAAAGATGTAAGGAAACTCGAGCTGTTCTTCATTGGCACCGAGTTCGACGAAGGTGTCGAAGATTTCGTTCAAGACTTCGTCGGCACGGGCATCGGGGCGGTCGATCTTGTTGATGACAACAATCGGCCTCAAGTTTGAGGCAAACGCCTTGCGAAGCACGTATTTGGTTTGAGGCATTGGGCCTTCAAACGAATCGACCAGCAGCAACGCTCCATCGGCCATCGCCAATGTGCGCTCGACCTCGCCACCGAAGTCGGCGTGGCCCGGTGTGTCAATGACGTTGATCTTGATCTCGCCATAGGTGATGGCAATATTTTTGGCAAGAATCGTAATTCCGCGTTCCCGCTCTTGGGGATTGGAATCAAGAATGCAATCTCCCTGAAGCTGGCTGGATCGGTACTGACCCGATTGCCTGAGCAAGGCATCCACCAGAGTGGTCTTGCCGTGGTCGACGTGTGCGATGATGGCGACGTTGCGGATATCGTTGCGGCTCTTCATGTTCGGTCGCTGGTGAGTGTCGTCGGGCGGAGCGCGTGCCGAGCATTCGAAGCGCGCATAGTATGACCGTCAAGCCCGACCGGACAAGGAATCTTAGTCAGTCGGCTCCCGAACAACAAGTCCCATTCACGATCCATCGGGTCAGGTGGGGGGCCGATTCCGTCGCATTATTGCTTGTTTCAGCCGTTCTTCACCTTGGACCGGGTTAGCTCCCATCCGCCAAATTGGTCACGACCCCAGATGCGACTGCAGCCAGGCCAGCGCATGATCGTGTGCCTGGGATGGAAGCTGGTGGCCGCCGTGGTGGTTCAGGAAGCCAAGCAAACTCTCGGATCTGGCCTGGCCGGGACCAGAATCGGTTCTGGGGTAAAGATCCCAGACCGGCCGACACGCCTCAATGGTCGGCCAGGTTCGATCGCCGTCTGCCGAATCGCCTCCAATCACAAGGAACGGTCGAGGCGCAATGAGTGCCAGCAGTCGGCCATGGTCGAGCGGAAAACCAGGGCGGCGAACCTGAGGGCCTAGGTACCAGGGGGCGTCCCAGTTTGAGTCTGGGAGGGCGAGTCCCCCTTCGCTGAAGACAGCAGCGTGGATCTGTGGTTCGAATGCGGCCAGGTAAAGCACTTCCTTGGCTCCCAGAGAGTGGCCGATCGCGCCGATACGTGCCCCTTCCACCCTGGAGTCGCGCCGCAAAACATCAAGCGCGATACGAGCTTCGTGGAGCATGAGAGCCATACCGGTTGATTCTGGGTGCTGCTCTTGATGCCAGGCTACGGCTTGCTGGAACTTGTCGGGACCGGTTCCGAACCGCCAGAGAAAATTCATAGGACAGAGGGCAATCATCCCGAGTTGAGCCAGCTGAAGTCCCAGGTGGAGTTCAGGCGGCCCTTCAAGACCGGCCGGTTGGCGAATGGTGTGATCTACCGTGGAGTGAAATACGAGGCAGCCTGGTCGTGGGCCCGTGGTGGGCTTGATGGGGGCAAGGCGATAGACCTGGGTGGTAAACCCTGGCTCGACCTGGTACTGGATTCGCTCTCGAATGACCGAGTGCTCGGGCAAAAGTTCTTGCTCAAGCACCTCGATTTCCCGGTTATCGGGTTTGCTGGGAGCTGCGCCAAGTGCCGCTTCCCAGGCCGAGATCAGCGACTTCCGTTGCACTTCCCAGGAATTGCGGGTGGTAATCGGCTGGTGTTCGCCGTCGAACAAGATTGGGGCCGGTTGATCGGCGTCCAACCGCGTGGATGTGGTTGGACGGCCTGGTTCCTGGTTTGGTGACGTGGTTCCGCGTTGAGGTTTCATGAGCCGGTCACTCATTCAGACTCGAAAAGCACGATACTGGCCGTAAAACCGTGGAGGAAGTTTCGACCACCGATTGGGCCAATTTCACCCATGGCGAAGAAGCCGGCCACAGGGATCTTTCCCAGGATTTCGTGAATCAACGAGACGTCGTGATCTGCGCTGTTGAACAGACGAGTGCCGCGGCCGTTACAGGAGAAAAGGAGTGCTGCGGCCGGCTTGGAGTTTTGGGCAGAAAGGAGTAATTCACGAAGATCTTCGTCGGCAGAGTCGGCATCACGCACGTGGAATTGGACTGTCTGGCCCACTCGCAACTGGTCTGTGATAGCGATCGCGCCTTCCTCGGTGGCCCCCAGAACATTCCGGACCAGGAAGTCGCCACGGTTGAATCGTTCCTGGTACTCATTGATCACACGGCCAAGGTGAAGCCCCGTCAGAACCCGCCGCTGATCGCTCGGTTCGAGGTCTTCGAAGATTTCTTGGAAGACCTCAAGCGCAGGCCGGCGGCCCAGTTCCCGCACCAGGTTTTTCTCGGTGCGGGTCACGATCAGGGGGTGGCCGATTGGTCGGCATCCCTGGCTAACCACCGTCCTGATCCGAACCGGTCCTTCAATAAGAACCCCAACGGCTCCTGTTTCCCAGATCTCTGATCCCAGCGCCAGCCGGTTGTTTCCAGGCTGATGTCCACCACTGGCGTTGCCCCCCACAACCTGGAGCGCTGGCTTCTCGGTATTGAGTGACGCAAGCCATTCATCGGTTGGGAATGAGAATGGATCGGCAAGCAGGATGAGGATCTGATTGGTGGGATGCTGGGCCAGGGTTTCAGGAGGCCAGCCTGTAAGACCCTGTCGAGTTGCTTCGAGACGGACCGGGGTCACGGTTACTCCCTGGGGAAATCGGATGGCCCATAGGCTGATGGCTGGAGCGTTTTCGATTTCGTGATCCTGGCCGACGATCGTTTCTCCCGTTACGCCCAGGATATGTGTGACCAGGCCGGTTTCTTTCAGGACCTGGGCGAGTGGGCCAAGCGTCTCGGCGTGATGGGGCGATACAAAGACAACCGCCAGATCAAAGGGCTGTGGCCCGGGTTCCTTGCCGAGCCGTTCAACCACGTCCTGGATGGCCGCACCAGGATTTTCCAGAATGGAAAGGATGGACGTGGCGTGCATAGGGAACCTTTATTAGGAAAACTCGGCAATGGTAGAGGGTTGCGGAGATCGGTAGAGATCTTGATTGATCCTACCTTAGCCGTGAAAATTCCGGCAGCCTGACCAGAGGAGATCGTTGGTAAAAAGCCGCCTGCGCCAGGCCCGAACCATTCGTTGGAGTCTGGAGATGGATCGTGGTGCCGGCGCTGGTATTCGATTGGCTAGGCACGGATTCTGGCTTTACCCATGCTTGGCATGTGTCATGCAATGCCCCAAGGCAAGACGTCGACCAGGCCGCCAGGAGATTCCTGGATCTGGTTCAGGAACTCCGAGTTTGGAGATCAGGTCCTGGTTTCAAGCTCTGCACGCAGACGAATCAAGCCACGAAGCAGGCGAGATTTGACAGCCGCTTCTGTCAGGCCGAGGGTTTCGGCAATTTCAAGGATCGACATCTGGTCGAGGTGACGCAATTCGAGCACTTCCCGATCATGGGGCTTGAGCGCTGAGAGGGCTGCACGAACCCGGTCCAGCCGTTCGCGACGCATTAACTGGCCGCTCGGGCTCGTTTGATTGTCCAGCAAGAGATGGACTAATCTTGAGGCCGACTGATCGCGCACCGAGGGTTCGCGGATCTCACGAGTCACGCTTCTGCGCTGGGAGCCAACATGCCGGCGATGGGCGTCGATAATCCGTTCGGTGGCAATTTGCCGGAGCCAAGCGGGGAACGCGATCGGTCGGCGTTCGAGAAAGTCCTCCATCCGGCGAGTGGCCTCGATCAAGGTATCTTGAACCACGTCAGAGGCATCGACGCGTGAGGAGACCCGAGGATCGAGACGATTCGCCACCATGCGGCGTAACGGTTCTCGGTAGCGGTTGAGCAGTTGCTGGCGAGCCTGCGCGTCCCCTTCGGAAGCCAGGGTCATCAGGCGATCGAGTTCAGTCTCGCGTGACATGCTTTGACCCCTGAAAGAGCACAGCCTGCAGTGAGACCGTTTGCCAGGATTGACGGCCAGGTTGATCTGGTGGAGCAAGTGAACTGTCAGATTCTGGACATCTGTGCGTTTTAGGCCGTGAGGACGGCAGCGACCAGATCCCTAGATAGACTGAGGGGTCAACAGACCAGAACCGGCTCGGGAGTAATGAGTGGTGAAGCCACCCAAGCCTTTTGATTGCGCGATCGCAGGCGAAGCTGTGACTTGATCAAAGGTGCGAACGGATTACAACCGTACCGCGTTTAGCTTAACGAGTAACTTGCTTCGATTGCCATTGGGAAATAAAAAACCCCCAGGACTAGGTCCCGGGGGTCTGGTTCAACTCACGATCGGAATGAGATTCCGATCAGTTCTTTGGAGCATCAGCGCCTGGAGCGGGAGCGGCAGGAACAGCCTCACCCGTGACAGCCGCTTTCACTTCGTTCACCACGTCAGCAACTGGAGCTGGAGCAGCCGGAACAGCAGTGGCTGGAGCCGGAGCTGGAGCAGGTGCAGCCGGAACAGCAGGAACACTGTCCTGAGCCGCTGTAGCTGGAGCAGCAACAGGTGCAACCGCTGGAGCAGCGGCTGGCGTCTGTGCGGAAGGAGCCACCGAACCGTTACCAATCACAGTTCCCTCAACCGAGCCGTAAACAACACCTTCAGCAGGTGCCATTACCTGCTGGACCGTAGGAACCAGCACGGTGCGGGTGACGGGAACCTGACGGGTGACCTGCTTGGCGACGGTCTGGTAGGTGGTGACAGGGACCTGCACGGGAACCTGAACCGGAACCTGACGGGTCTGGTTTTCGGTGACCTGGCGGGTCTGGGTGGTTAGCACGGTGACCGGAACCTGCACGGCGGTCTGAACCGGAACCTGGCGGGTCTGGTTTTCGGTGACCTGCTTGGCGACGGTCTGGTAGGTGGTGACAGGGACCTGAACAGGAACCTGAACCGGAACCTGACGGGTCTGGTTTTCGGTAACCTGGCGGGTCTGGGTTGTCATCACGGTAACAGGAACCTGCACGGCGGTCTGAACCGGAACCTGACGGGTCTGGTTTTCGGTGACCTGCTTGTACTGGGTGGTCAGCACCGTGACAGGGACCTGAACTGGTGTGGTGACAGGCACCTGGCGGGTCTGGTTTTCGGTGACCTGCTTGGCGACGGTCTGGTAGGTGGTAACAGGCACCTGAACAGGAACCTGAACCGGAACCTGGCGGGTCTGGTTTTCGGTGACCTGCTTGGCGACGGTCTGGTAGGTGGTGACAGGGACCTGGACGGGAACCTGAACTGGAACCTGACGGGAGACGTTGGTGGTCACCTGACGGGTGCGAACTTCAGGAACCATGTCGGTCCGCTGTTCGGCAACCATCACGGTCTGAGTGACAGCCACATTCTCGGTGACCTGTTCGGCGACGGTGGAGGTCACAGGCACCTGAACGGTGCGAATTTCCTGCTTGGGCTCCATCACGGTGACGTTGACCGGAACGGTCTCGGTGCGGGTGATTGGAACCTGAACCTGACGCTGAACCGGCACCATCTGGGTGCGGGTCTGGTTCACGTAGCTGGTTTCGCTGACGTTCCGGACGATTGGCTGAGAAACATAGCTCACGCCGCAGTTGGCACCATTAGCGGCACCGGCAACACCAGCGCCAGCGGCTCCGCCACAGCTACCATTGAAGGCATGGGTTCCGTGGCCGCACTTCTTCAGCAGGCCATGGCCGCAGAAGGAGATGTGCTTGCCGCAAGAACCGCAAGTTCCGGCAGCGATGCCACCGCCATTGGCCGCACCAGCACCAGCGGTGCCGTTGGAAGCCACGGCAACTGTCTGGTAACCGTCGATGACCTGGCGGCAGGTGGTGACAGGGACCTGCTCAACGTAGGTCTGGGGCTGCAGGCTGGTTTCGAGCCTGGTGGTCACGTCCTGAACCAGACGCTGCTGGTAGGTGGTCTTCGTCACTGACTGCATGACCGTGTAGGCCTGCTGCTGGTTCTGCATCTGGGTGACGTTGCGGTAAACCGTGCGGGTGACCGGCTGATTCACAACCTGGGACCGGGGAACCATCACCGTGGTCGTCCGAGCAACGTTCACCGTTTCCGAAACGGTCTGCGTGACCGGAACGGTTTCGGTACGGTAATCGGTCCGGTACTGGGTCTGGGTGGTGGTAACAGGCACCTGCTCGGTCACGGTGCGGGTGACCGGAACGGTTTCGGTGCGGTAGTCGGTCCGGTACTGGGTCTGGGTGGTGGTAACAGGCACCTGCTCGGTCACAGTGCGGGTGACCGGAACGGTCTCGGTGCGAACCTCAGTGCGGTACTGGGTCTGCATCTGGGTGACGGGCACCTGTTCAGCCACGGTGCGAGTGACCGGGACGGTCTCAGTTTTGAGTTCCGTGCGGTACTGGGTCTGCATCTGGGTGACGGGCACCTGCTCGGCCACGGTGCGGGTGACCGGGACGGTCTCGGTGCGGTAGTCGGTCCGATACTGGGTCTGGGTGGTGGTAACAGGCACCTGCTCGGTTACGGTACGGGTGACCGGGACGGTTTCAGTACGGTAATCGGTCCGGTACTGAGTCTGTATCTGGGTGACGGGCACCTGTTCCGCCACGGTGCGAGTGACCGGGTAGGTTTCGGTGCGGTAGTCGGTCCGGTACTGGGTCTGCAACTGGGTGACCGGTACCTGTTCGAAAATCGTATCGACGACGGTCTGGTACTCGGTAACCGACTGAGCCACAACCGAGGCCACTCCGCAAGAGCCACCGTAGCTGGCGATGGCAGGAGCCGAATTTCCGCCAACAGTACCCCAACTACCTGCGTTACTATTTCCGTTACCGAGGCCTAAACCGCCGGCCGAATGATATGAGCAGCCGCCTACAAGACCACCCTTAACGCCGTGACCACATTTCCAACAGGCCGAGGCAGACTGCCCACCAGCGGCCAGCAACAAACCGGCCATCCACGCTGCCATCGTCTTCTTCATCATCGAAAAAATCTCCAGTTGCTTATTCAACGAATCCAACCTGGTCACGATCACGTGAGTATTCAGGCAGAGTGCGAAGATCGAGTCGCCGAACTCATGACAGACCCCAATTTCTCCAACACAACAAGCTCAAGAAAGACTGCGTCTGTCCCAGAAACGGCCACGATCTTGGATCGTGACTGGTCGGAGTTAACGGGAGTAAATCTTTCAGGTTGTCGCTGCTGGATGCCTGGTTCGTAAGCGCGATACGTCTACGCACCCTGATTAAGATACCGCAACTCAATACGGGAAGATGCGGGGCTTGGGAAAAAAACAACGATTTTGACTAATCGTATTTATGGGGTATGTGGGTTGCGATTGGTGCTTGTGGTTGGGGTGTGAATCTGGGTATAAGCACTGAATACTTTGAACGTTTGAGACGTGGAAAAGCTTGATGGTCGGGATGAGAAAATCTGCACACCAACTCTGGTGCCAGATTCGAAATCGAACCGAATTCGATTTGAGCCTGGCCAGCGTTGGTAAATTCTGAGGCAAGGGCAACGCCGGAATTTCCGCCGGCTCGCGTCCCAAGTTGGAGAAGATTGTGTTCGCGTGTTCAGGTTGCAGGCGAGCGGCGTGTCGACTGCCTGAGTTTTGTATGCTCGGCCTGGATCACTTATTGATCTGGTCATCAGGCATGTTGCGAATCCTCTCAAGTACGTCGGCTGTCGCTTTGGTGTCCGGGTGCATTGCACCCAGGCTGTCGCGTTGCCGTTCTAGAATTCTCTCGGTCAGCTCAACCGATTCGCGGATCCGTCCATTCTCAAAAATTAACTGTGCCAGCAAGAACTGGGTTTTCAAGGTCAAGGCATCGTCGGGTCCAGGCTCAACCATTAGTTTGGAGAGCACGCCGCGAATGATGAACTCGGCTTCATCCAGTTTCTGATGTTGATGCAGCAGGACCTTGGCCAGATTTTCCTGAACCAGCAGCGTCCGGAAGTCGGATTCGCCGTGGATTTGGAGAGAGGTTTTCACCAGTTCCCGGAAGATTTCCTCCGCTTTCTCAAGTTGCCCGTCACGTTGGAGATCGGAACCCAGATTGTTCCGACAATTCAGGAGCATCTCGATGGGAACTGGTGTTGCTGAAAGAAGTTTAGTCTCCAGTTTTCGAACCCGCTCGATGGCCTGAACATGGTCGCCTCGTTCGAATTCGATATCCGCGAGCCGAAGCGTGACGTCGGCCTCCATCGAGTTCAGAGACGGAGTTGGCAGTTCTTCAACTCGCGGGATTCGATCCAGGAGTGGCCGCTGTATGCGTTCGGCCTCTTCCCAATTGCCCAGGCCCATCAAGGTTTCCGAGAGATATTTCTCGCACATGACTCGGCGTAATGACTCTGGCTCTTTCAGGACATCGAGTTCTTCGAGTATTTGCCGGAGCTGAATCTCGGACTCTGTCAGCAAACCGAGATGGTAGAGGCTGTGTCCACGCATGATTTCCAAGGAGAGTCGGGTATCGGAGAGCATGGGCGGCACAACCGCGCCTGGTAAACTGGAAAGGCCCCCGGGCAATATTAAATAGCTCGGGTCGGGCGGTGCATTCGCCTGCATTTCCACCGTTTTCAAGGCGCGATTGATATGAAAGCTAGAGCGTTCATACAGGCCCTGATCATGAAATGCCTGTGCAAAGTCTTTATCAACCAGCGTCATCTGTTTCGGGGAATTCTGAAAGGTGGGTTCAATACTTTCAGCCGCTTGTAGCAACGCTTGTTTCAGGGTGAGCTTGTTGTCGAATTCGTGCGAGAAGGGTGCCTGCGTCATCAGAAAATGGTTGCGCAGGAATTGAGAGAACGCATCGACCTCATTAAGTGCCATCACGGACTTAAGATGAGAGATGCGTGCGTGCTCTAGTGCGTGAGAGGATGCTCGCTGGGCGATATCTTTCTCATCACGTTCACTGACTGCCGCACGCCATGCCATGGTCACGCCAGCGAAGCCCGCAATGACCGATCCCAGGAGCAGAGCAGCCAGAGCGGCGATGGTGGGCTTGCGGCGGCTCCAGGCCAAGAGTCGAGACGGCCACTGCAACGGCCGTGCCTCCACCGGTTCGCCAGCCAGAAACCGGCGCAAATCCTGAGCCAGTTCACGGCCGGTGTCGTAACGGTGGGCGGGATCTTTGGAGAGACACTTGGAAATAATGTTCGAGAGGTCATGAGGGATGGCGGGATTGAATAAACGACAGGGGACGGGATCCCTTTCAAAGATCTCCCGTAAAATCACCTGAGGGTCTGAACCTCTGACTGCGGGTTCCAGTGTGAGCAGTTCGTAAAGGGATGCCCCCAAAGCGTAGAGATCGGTCCGTCGATCCACGCGGGCCGAGTCGCCAGCCGCCTGTTCGGGGCTCATGTAGCGCAGCGTGCCTGGACGTTCTCCCGTGTCGGTCATCGCATAGGAAGAATCCGGCAACCGCGCCAGGCCGAAGTCCGTAATCCAGAGATTTCCACGACGGTCCAGGAGCAGGTTTCCTGGCTTGATATCTCGATGGAGGATGCCTGTTTCATGGGCATGATGAAGGGCATCGGCCACCTGAATTCCCAGAGCCGCCACGCAATGAATATAGGACGTTTTTCCAATCGTCTGAACGGTCGCCGGTGGTGTCGAGATCGAACTGGTAGCTGATTTTGAGCCGCTCGGATTGGGAATGTGATCGCTTGGCTGCTTGGTTGATTTGAAGTCGCCATTGAGAAGATCTTGGACGAGCCCGGAATGCAACGCCACATCGGCCGGTGCTGCCCTCTGTTCGGCCTCGGTCCCAGAGCGAGCCTGAAGCATCTGGATCACTCGATCCAAGCTCAAACCATCAATCAATGGCATTGTGTAATAAGAGATATCGTCTGAGCGCCCAATGGCGTAAATTGCCACAATGTGCGGATGACTCAGGCACGAGGCGGCTTGGGCCTCAACCTTGAACCGTTGCAAACAACGAGAATCTAGCGCAGCCTGTCCACGCAAAACTTTGAGCGCGACCATCCGGTTCAGTGAAAGGTCTTCCGCTTCATAGACAACGCCCATCCCCCCCTGGCCGATCTGGCGAATGAGGCGGTATCCCCCCAGTTCTCGGTCGGCTTGCGGTTCGTCGAGTTCATTCGAGCTCTGGAGGCGACCTCGCTCGTCTCGTCCGATTGTGGCCAAGCCAGCGAGGGTAGGAACCAGGTCCTGAATTGCTGGAGCCAGTTCAGGATGTTGTCTGCAAAGCTCATCAGCAATGATGCCCGCCGACTCACCACGCTGGAGCCGGTTCGTAAATTCGTCGACCACTTCTGCCAAGAGTAAATCGAGCGATTCCTCATCAACAACAAGCGAATCTTCAGGCTCTTCTGTGTAAATATTCATCGCATGAGTGCAAACGGTTTACATGTCAGTGAGAGATCAACGGAACGCGAGCAAACGAAATGCCGGAAGAGCAGCCGCTGACAATTTCTGGTCAAAAATGTAAGGCACTCCTTAGGCAAAAGATAGACAAGTTTAACCGCCCTTCCCGAGTCAGCCAGAATCTATCGTACGGTTTTTTTTGCATAAGGCCAGTGATCAGGCTCTAGGGAGGGCGGTTGTGCCACAAACACTCTTGAGGGCTGCAATGAATTGCGGGGACGTTCCGCAACACCCTCCCACAAAGTTGGCCCCGGCCGCGATCAGGCGGAGTCCATAATTGGCGAATTCATTCGAAGATAGTGTATAAAAGGCCACTCCTTGGTCAACCTCGGGAAGGCCGGCTCCGGGTTTCATCCAGAGCGGTAGGTCCGAACTCGATCGAAATTGACGGCAGATTTCCAGAAAGCTTTCAGGATGGGTTCCGCAGTTCGCCCCTACGCTGTCTGCCCCAGCTTCTTGCATGGCCCTGGCGACCATTTCCGCAGACTCGCCCCCCTGTGTGCGGGGCCGCCCGAGATGATCGTTGAAAGTGAACGATACGATGATTGGTAATCCTGTAGGTCGTGCGGCTTCTAATGCGAGTCTGGCCTCGGGGAGGTTGCTGAAGGTTTCAAAGATCAGAGCGTCTACTCCGGCATCTGCCAGAGCTTGAGCCTGGACCTTGAAGCTGGCTTTGGCCGAAGCTTCAGCGATTTCGCCAAGATCGATCCTCTTGCCCGTGGGGCCGAGTGAGGCAAAAATGAGCGACGCGGTGTCAGTCATAACCGAACGAGCAAGTTCGACACCGCGACGATTGATCTCAACGGAGTGATCTGCGAGCCCAAAGGGTAAAAGGGCAATCGGATTGGCACGGAATGTATTGGTAAGGATGATCTGGCTGCCGGCAGCCAGATATTCACTGGCGATTTCACGAATGACTTCAGGGTGAGTCAGGTTCCAGAGGTCGGCGGGCTGTTGGCCGCGCCAGCCGCGTTTCTGAAGCTCTGTGCCCCAGGCTCCGTCGGTGATAACCGGCCCCGATGAGATCCAGGAACGGATCAGGCCCATTTCCAGGCTCCTCAGTCTGATAGAGTGTGGATGGCCAGGCAGTATCGTGCATGTCACACTTCGCCGCAGGCAAGGTCATCCAGGCGCATGAGCATTTTGGACAGAGATCCGCTTGCTGGGCCGTTTTTTCGAGTATTCCCAGTCCGATGAGGACCGATGGTGGTTGGAAGTGGATGGGTCAGGAATATGGCCGCTCAGGGTTGACTCAGGCGGGGGTCGGCTAACTTGAACGCGTCCAAAAACTCACAATACGCGTCTCGGGTTTGGTTGGCGTGTCGGATTGCAGTGGCCAGGGTGGACTCAAGTCCGGGCCCAACCGCCCACTTGGTGAGTTGGTGGTACCGTTTCTCATTCAGATACCGAGCGCCACGCGTCTGGGACCAGCCGGTCAGGTCGCCCGCCATGAGAACAGCGTGGCTCAGTTTGTGGATCTGATGGCGGAAAGCACTCAGTCTGGCTCGGTTTTCGGCTGGGATCATGGCCCGAATTCGAAAGTCTTGGCCTTGGATTTGCGCTGCCCCCAGGCCGGCCGGTGGGTGCGGTAGTAACCTGCGTTGAGCCTCCAGAATTCGTTCCACCTCCGTGGTCCAGGTTTCCTCAGGTTGAACACCCAGAAACGGTCGAACCGACGAGGGGATGGCCTGCTTGAGATCCAGTAGCCAGTAGCCATCGGGTGAACCTGTACCCCATGTTAACACCAGGTAGCGTGGCACGCCCAGACTTCCAATCCCTGCAACCCGTCCTCTCGCGCTCAGGACTTTGTAGGCATCAGGGGTCTGAGTGGTCTGGGCATACGCATTCAAGGCGCGGATCACTTCCTGCCGCTCGGCTTTTAGAAGCTGCGGGTGGGCTCCTTTTCGACCGCGAATTCTCGGCTGATTGTCTTTCCCGATCCGGGTTTGACTGTTGAGTAGTTCTTTCTGGGTACAAGCCGCAGCCTCGCCGAGGAGCTTGAAAACCGGGCCTTGCCCTTGGCCTGCACGTAATTCCTGGCTCGAATCCGGGTCAGCCAGTTCACCGAGTGCATGGCGATATCGATCAAGAAAGGCAACGGCAATCCGTTCCGCACGAACCGATGAAAGTTTCCAGACATCGGCGGCGAGCAGGATACTGGTCAGACAGCGGGTGATATCAAATCCGGCGGGCGCGACCAGGGCCTCATCAAAGTCGTTGATGTCGAACAGCAGTTCTCGCGCTTCGGTCAGATAAATGCCGAAATTCTCCAGGTGCAGATCGCCACACTGGAGCAGGTTTGGGCCTGGATCCACGGGCCTGAGTCCGGAGGCCCAGTTGCGTGCGAAGAGATGATCGGTTCCCCGAAAGAACGCGAACACGTCTTCGCTCATCCGCTCATATTTAAGCCTGACACGTTCGGGAATTCGTCCCAGGTTGATCCGCGCAATCTCATCGATCGTGCTGGAATTGCTCGTGGGACTGAAGGAGCGCGAACTCATCAGATGCTGTTTCCCTGAATGCGGACGTTAGGGTGTGAGCTCAGAGTGGGATCGGTGGCGTTGAGCTGGAAACAGTTCCCGCTCGCTCCGCCGCGTCCTTGAGATCATCGAGGTTCGGGCGGTAGGTGTGTAGGGAAGCCGACTTCAAGATCGTCGAGGGGCTGTGGGATGGCTCCCAGAAGTGAGCGGGCACCGAGGGCTGTCAACAACTCAGACTGAGCCTGGGTTGCTGCCCAGACGGCATCCAGACGAGCATTTTCAAGCTGAATGAGCCGTTGTCTGGCCTGGAGCAGTTTGTTCAGGTCGGCTTGGCCCTCGTCAAACAGGCGCTGGAGGACCTCAACCTGATGGACCAAGCTGGGAGTGGCTCCGGCAACGCTGCTTACGAGTCGGCTTGCATTGTTCCATCGTGAGAGGGCGGTACGGACCTGCGTGATTGTCCGTTGTCGGGTCTGTTCCAAACGCACGGCGGCCTGGCGATATTCGGCCTCGCGTTGCCGCACCAAGGGGCGTCCACTATTCCAGACCGGCAGCGGCATCACGAAAACAAAGCCGTAATACTGAATCAGAGCCTCGTCTCGGACATAGAGCGGCCCCACAACGGGAGTGGGAATCTGGTCGGCGCGGGACAGTCCAACCGCTGCCTTTGCCCCATCGACACCAGCGGTGGCGGCATGGATTTCGGGTCTGGACTGCAGAGCGATTTCGATGTACTGCCTCTCGTCCGCATCCTGCAAATAGGGTGGAAGGACGAAATCGCCAATCGGTTCAGAACGGCCGGCGGTCTCGGGCGTCCCGAGCTGATTATGGAGGTCTGCCAGTGCGGTGGCATAGTCCATTTGAGCCGTTTCGGCCAGTTGGTTGGCGGCTTCGTCTTCGACCCGAGCCAATGCCAGATCGGCCGGGGAGACCTGATTGGCCTCAAGCCGCTGTTCCAGGGATGAGACAAGCTGATGATTGAACACGGCCAGCTCTCGGGCAATCCGCATTTTCTCTCTGCGATAGGCCGCTGTCTGGAAAAATCGGTAGGTTTGCACAACCGCGATCAATTCCGCCTGGATCTGAGTCCAGCGGGCCTGGGCAAATGCGGCCTCAGCAATTCGGCGGCGGTACCGTTGCTGGTGCCCGAGTTCGATCGGTTGTCGAAGTGAAACATAAAGATAGCCAGGCATCCGTGCTTCACGTTGGGTTGCCCCGTGCTCTCGGATCGGTTGAAAGCTCCAAGGCCGCGCCTCAATCCATAAGGTTGGATTCAGGGCGACAGGAAAATGACGGGCAACCTCAACTGCTTCCGCAGAGGCTTGTGTTGACTGCCGAAGTGACACAAGATCGGGATTCTGGGTAAGGGCACCATAGAGAGCCATCTCCATGGTCAGCGGTTGTGCAGAGCCTGCCTCCAGGTCTCTCAAGGATGGAGCCGCAGGGTCCGGTAGCGCCGGGAGGTTCAGGGACATGTCCTGCGTGCGTGTAATTCTATGGTCTGAATTCGTTTGCGACGCATCGGCATTGGCTGGCAAGGTCAGTTGTGCGTTCAGCTTGCAGCAAGGTAGTGAGAGTGCAACCAATCCGATCAGCCAAGGCGTCCTGCCCATGGGAACTAACTCTCGACAGCCCGAGGGGGACTGTCATACATGACTGGAGCCCTGAAAGCTGACTCCTCAGCTTCGCGGGGCCTGATCTTTGACGCGCCACATGAATTCCATCGGCTATCACCGCTCTGTTTCACCAGTCGATCAGATGAAAGCCCATGAACCGATTGCATTTTTAGGGGTTCTATGTTGCCATTTTAACAAGATCGGACAGCACAGAAGTGGCTTTTGAGCGATTTATCAGCCCAGTCGGAATAGAATCCTGTGGTTTTTTGTTCCGTTGCCGTGGAAGCCGCTAGCAGCATAGGAGTCCCAGGATCAGGGTTCAGCGGATGACAGAAGTGTCACCCGCTGGAATGGAACGGCCGAAAATGGATTACGGTTTGGCACCGGTTGGTTGGGGTTTCTCGGCTCGCTCCTCGTGGCGAGCGGCCAGATCGGTCATCCCAAGTCCTTTGTAGGCGGTTGCAAGGTCTTTGTGGAGGTCGATGTCGTCAGGAGTCGAGGTCAGCGCTGCTTCCAGATCGTTGACGGCGTCTTTCCACTGTTCCATGCGAACCAGGACCCGGCCTCGAGTGCCGAGATAGGTCGGATTTTTGGGCGACCGGTCGAGTGCCAGATTGATGATTTCCAGTGCACGGGGAAGATCTGGGTTCGCACCGCTGGCCAGGACCCAGGCCAGATTGTTCGAAGCGCCCACGAGTTCGGGAGCCAGTTCATGGGCACGCTCCCAGTGAAACCGTGCTTCCTCAGGCTTCTGACGCTGCCAGGCATCAACCCCCAAAAGGAAGTGTGCACTGGCCGGGGCTTTCCCGTCGGAAAGCATGTCCATCATGGCGCTTCGAGTTTCCTCATTGTCCCGTCCGTGCTTGTTGATGATCGTGAGGAAGCGATCGAGGAGTAAGGGGTTCTTAGGCTCGTGACGAATACCGCGCTCTAGTAACGGGAGCCAGCTGGAAGGCCCATTTTGTGGATCCTTCATGACGTCGTCCGCCCAGATCAGATATAGACCTGCGAGAGCCGAATGAATGTCTCGGTTATCCCCTTTCGCAAGCGCATCCAGCAAGATGGACTCGGACTTTGGGTATTGTTTCAGAAAGGCTGCCGCACCGGCCGACAGAACCCGGTTATTCAAGTTGTTCGGCTCTTCCAGGGTGCGGTCACTGAACGTTTTGAATGCCTTTTCTGCATGAGTGGTTGCATCAATTTCGATACCCATGGAACGCTCGAGCGCTGCCAGTTGTAGGAGTAGTTCTGGTCGAGACTGGACCAGTGTTGTCAGTTCGACTTTGGCTTCCTGGGTACGCCCCGATCTGGCATATAGCTGTGCCAGCATCATACGGGCATTTTCCGATTCCCCAGTGCCTGCCTCAAGTACGCGTTTGAGATGAGTCTCGGCTTGCAGGAGGTTGGCTTCTGAAATCTCTCGCCGGTTCAAGAGATAGACCGCCATGACCAGGTGGGCTGGGGGATGGCCGGTTTTGTCCAGAGGGGCAAGCTCGCTGATCATGCTCAGGGCACGTTCCGGCTGGCCTGATTGTTGATAAATCTGGGCCAGGTTGAATTTGGTTTTGTCGGTTCCCGAGTTCAGGCGTAGCAGTCTTTCAAAACAGACCTTTGCGCCTTCTAGATCCTTGGAACCCGCGCGGGAATACGCCGCGGCGGTGTAATGCGCCGGCCTCAAATCCCGGTTCAGGAGAACCGCCATCGCCACGCTTCCGGCTCCCAGTCCAATGATCAGTGCCGGCAGCCCGGCCGCGAGCAGCGGCCCATACTGGATCAGCCAGCGAACCAATGCAGATCGGGCACGTTTTCGCGAACGCTTCTTGGAACCGGAACCAGATTTCAGTTCAGCACCGGCTTCCGGCTTTGTAACGTCACTCATGAATTGGTCCTCCGGCTGGCTCCGATTGCGTCCAGAACTCGTTCGCGCGCCGTGTCGTGCAAGGTTCGTGCCTGTTCTCGTTCTGCTTCGGTCAAGGCTCTTGGACCTTCCACGAATACCTGGATTTGTTCGCTATCTACAAACTTTCTCCAGTGTTCATCAATCACTTTGGCATCCCAGACTTTTAGGCTTTTTGCAACTTTTCTAAGACGGACAAACGGTGAGCCGCCAGTTTCGACAGGAAGCTGAATGGGTACACCCTGCGCATCAAATGCCTGGAAGAGCAGGAAAGCATGTCGGCCAGATGGCATCGTGAAATCGGCCTCGACCCTTGGTCCACTCGGTCCATCGGTCAGTGTTCGTTTCTCAAGTTTCCACCCAGAGTTGATGTAACAAACCGTAAGCTCATGATAGCCCTGGAATGGAAAATCAACTGAAACGATTGCCTGGTTAGGGCCAAACTGATAATTCCAGATTCGTGAGTTCTGGCCAAAATCGCTTTCAAGTTCACGGTGTTCAGCCTGATATTTAGGTTCTATCATTGGGCCCACCGCTGATGGAAGGGTGTCGGCGCTGACCTTGTTCTCTATGATTTCAACGACAGCAAACGATGTAAGGTAGGGAAACGAAAGCGCAGGCCAGAGCCAGACAAACTGGACCAGAGCCAGCAGGCCAAAAGCCGCAAGCACAGGCCAGCGAACCAGGCTTGTCCGTGCCAGTGCGGGAAAACGGGTCGGCCCAAGATCCGAGACCGAACCACGCTCGTCGGAAGCCACGACTTCCAGATCGGGTGCGGATTCGGCCAATTCCTCCGCGGAATTTCGAGTTTTACTTCGATTCTTGCTTTTGCCTTGTTTCCGCTGGAACTTCCTCCATTGAACTTTGGCTCCATTCCAGATCGCTTTCGCGAGCATTCCGCTGAGGCGGTACAGGCTATCCGTACTGGCGATCATTGCCAGGGTGAAGAAGAGAATCACGATCCCAAGCAACTCATGCGGCCAACCTGAACTCAGATCGAGTCCCCAGCGGGCATACCCCCCTACCACAACCACCAGACGCAGAATATTGCCAATCAAAACCCAGAGTACTGCGGTGGCCAGCAGCATCAGCGATCGGAGCACCGTTGCTTGCGTCAAGAGTACAAAGAATAGCGTGGCGGCCAGCACCACATAAAGTGACTGAATGCCGCTGCAGGCCGCCTCAACGGTGAGCGTTTTGCCCGGGATCTCGATGACATTGCCGAGCGGCAAATGGTCTACACCAAGGACATCCAGTACGCCACTACTTGTATCCGTGGCCATGGTGCGCATGTTTCGGATCAATGTCTGGTCGTAATCAAACGGAACCGGAATTGCCATCCAGAGCAACAGCAACGCGGGCCACAGGCCTTTCAGCAGCCTCCACCCGCCCCAAGCGTAAGCGGCAATGGGCAGGGTGAGCAGGGCGATCATGGTGCCTGGACTGGGGGCCATTACCAGGCCCGCGATGAGTAGCAGTCCCCAGCAAACACCCAGGAGCCACAAAACCGGCTTTGTCTGGCCCGGTTCAAGTGGTCCAAGCCGACTGGCGTGGCGCCAGGCCAGAATTCCTGATCCTACGAGTAGCAACGGGAAGAACTGGAGGTGCGGCGTCGCCCAGAGTCTGGTCGCGTGCAAAATGAGCAGGGGGATATAGGCCGCCGCCAGGATGAGCACCGGGGCCAGAGCCTTGAGGCTCTTATCAAATGATTTTCCAACTGCGTCCGATTCGGGAGCAGGTTGGACAGACAGGGCCGCATTTGTCATGGCAAGATCGTATGGGCGGACTGAAACTAAGAGACCAGGGTCCCGAGCCGCCGTGTCGAAACCCGCTATTGCGCTGAGTTGGGTGCAAATCCTGCAGAGGTACGGTTCAAGCGAATGAAGTTACTCGGAGTTCAAAACATCCAGCCCTCAAGTTCAACTGACGATCGACATTGACCGCGTTTGGGGCTGTCTCCTGGTATGCTTACGACAGCTCCAGGGCCATAGAAGTATCTAAGCCGTCTAAAAGAACCTGGAATGAGTATTGAACCCGACACGTAATCAGTGAGCACTATTACCTATCCTACAGTATTCGTCCCAGTTTTCACACAACCTTAGATCATTGCTAGTTTGCCGGGCCGGATGAGCCAGGAAAACAAGGGGGACGTCTGTACAATCTGGTAGACTCGTATCTGATGATGCAATCAAGCCAGGTTCAGCTGAAGAACGCCCCGGCCTGACCGAGAGTATTACGGATGTCGTACTAATCCGGCCGAATTCGTGAGGTGCATGCAATTTTTCGGCCATGAGATTCGACGTTTTTTATGGAAAAATCGGGTACGGACATCCGTGATAAGGCTTCGATACCGGCCTTGCTTGCGCGATCCATTTGATTCAGCCTCACGTTGATTAACGACCCCATCTGGATCAGGCTGAATTACTCAATAGCGCCTTCAACGTCGTGCTACATGGAGCCTATATCGCTTCCTCGGGGGCGGAATGCAACCAGAACTGGGCTCACGCGTTCGAGTGGATTTGGACCAATCAGAAGATGAGCCGAAGGGTTGCAAAACAGGCTCAGGGAATTTCCTGGAATTACTTCATTCCAGGCACACTCGGGCCACCACTCGAATTGCTGAAGGCCTAAACCGCTTGGATGGGGCGATTCTTGTCGATCCAAAGAATAAGAATTGAACCAATGTCTTTGGCCGTTATCCCAGGGGCGATTGGCTGTGCTGGGTGTAGATCTTTGTGCGTTTCCAGTTTTGGTCCGTGATCTGATGGCGTCTCAGAGAGTTCAATTCTTCTTCGAAAATCTTTCGCGATTCTGCCCGGAACAACCGAGGTTCGTTCCTAGGTTCCCCGGAGAAGCGGCTAGGGATCTTGAGAGGTGTCCCGAATGTTCAGGGGAAGATTGGATCTCGAATTTCGTTCAAGGACAAGAGATCCAAAGCCATAGGAGCTTCGGCTGAGAGGGACCCCAAAAAATTGAGGAACTTCGCGGTTCAGGTTGTCATTCACAACGTGGAAATGATCATATAAGGGAAAATCTTCAAGCCATTCATTCGCAAGAATCGGAAATCCTGGTTTGCCAGATCCGTTACCACTGAGAATAACGAAGTCGATCTTTTCCATGTCGGGGTGAGTCCATCGTGCGTCATAGACCTCGCGGTTGTCAGCAATGAACCACCAAGCATCTGTGCACAGGACTTTGCTCTTTGCGGGGATGAGTGAATTGAGGAGGCGTTGGTTTTCGTCCTGCCTTTGAGATTTTGGTAAGAATGAAATATAAACAATCGGCTTGATTGTATTAATAGAGCCAAGTAATAAGGAGAAAGCAAGTAATGCGAGAGAGAACGTTCGTAGTATCTTATTCACTTTATTCCATTCGGTTGAAAGTACGGAGAAATAAAGCGCAATCAGCCACGGGGCAACAAACCAGAGGTAGAGGATTTTATTAGGAACACTCATAAACCAGAATAAGAGAGCCGCCAATGTTCCACAGTAGAGGCGCAACCAGTACTTACGATTGTTGCTCCGTAGAGCCGCTGGAACCAGTAACAGGTTCACGGCGAGAATTCCTGACATGCTAGAAACGAACGGGATGTGGACTCCAATGAACTGAAGTGGAGCTGAGAATAGTTCGGGGTAGCTTTTGATTGCCGTGGCGGCATTCGCTCGATACTGATTGATTGCACCTGGATGGAGGTAGAGCAAGGGAAACACCACCATCAGAAACACCGCAGCCGACACCGAGCACCAAATTGCGAAATCTCTTATCCTGACCTGCCAGGGTGTTGAATTACTAAGAAGGAGAGTGATCGCGATCATGGCCAGCATGCCTGCGGCCCCAACACTGGTTCCCGCGCAGAGCCCGAAGCTGATTCCAGACAGGATTATTTGAGACCGATTCGTCGATAACCCAATCAGTGGTAAGAGTCCGATCATGGCCAGACAGGTTGCTAGATCATCGGGCCTTTCAGAAAACCCTTGCAATAAAATGGCAAAACTCAGCAGGGTGATCAGCCAATCCCGTCTTTTCCCTACAGACATTTGGTGGGCGATCTGGACAAATGCATAAGCGAGAACGGCTCGTATGAATGCATCATAAAAAACACATTGGCGCCAGCCAAAACCGAATAATTTGACGATCAGCCCAAATCCTAGGGAGTAAAGCGGTGGGTAGAAAAAAAAGACCTCTTCTGGCTTTACATCTACTTTGAAAGACGTTGTGGGATACCAATCGGAATCCGCCAATTCCGTGGCAGCAAATCGTCCTGTTGTTCCCCACTCTCTTCCTGCACCTTTGAAAAACGGTTCATCATATCCTGAAAAACGTCCAAAATATGACATTAATAGGGTATAAGTCAAAATGATGAAAATAACGAGGGGCTGTTTATTTTTAGGTAAGAATCCAGAGTGGTCTAAACCGCGATCTATGACTTCAGACATGTTGTTTCTCCACTCTGTTTGCGCGGATTATGGGAAGGATTCTCACCTGTGAATGGTCGTTTCACAGATCACCAAACTCAGAGTCAAAGTGCGTTCATTCAGGTAACTTCAACTGTTCACAGTCGGATCGTACTTCAGTTGCAACTGTTTATTCCTGGTTGGCTCTCTCTTTGGATGTGTGACAGCCGCTCTCGGCTGTCACACATCTTGCGAATACAAGAGATTATCGACTGTCCGTGGTGTCATGCCTACAAGGGCAATCCGATCATGAGCGGTTGGAGTCATCTCTCAACAGCCAATTGATTTGAGTGCCTGTAAGCAAGGGTCTGGCTAGGTACGCACCTTCCAGGCATTGATCATCTCGGCTACCAGTTCACGCAAACCGATAGTAATTCCCCAGCCTGGGTAATGCGACTTGAACTTGCGCAGGTCGGAAATATAGCAGATATGGTCTCCCCGGCGTGGTTCATCGACGTACTCGGATTTGAGTGTCCCGCCGCCCAGTTCTTCAACCAGTGCGGCCGCCTCCAGGAGCGAGCAGGAGTTCTCACGGCCGCCACCTAGGTTGTAAACCTCGCCCGGCCGTGGTGCTTCATAGAACTGGTGGATAGCCGAGCAGACGTCCCGGCAATGGATATTGTCTCGGACTTGCTTGCCTTTGTACCCATAGATTCGGTAGGTGCCGCCCGTGCGGGCTGTCTTTACCAGGTAAGAGAGAAAGCCGTGCAGTTCCACTCCAGAGTGTTGGGGCCCGGTCAGGCAGCCACCTCGGAACACGCCCACTTTCAGGCCAAAGTAGCGGCCGTACTCCTGCGAGAGCACATCGGCGGCTGTTTTGGAGGCACCGAACAGGCTGTGCAAAGTCTGGTCAATCCGGCAGGTTTCGCCGATCCCGTGCCAGTCATTCGGGTCTGCATACTCCCAGCGGGTTTCCAGCTCTTTCAAAGGCTTTTCATTGGGTGAGTCACCATAAACCTTATTGGTACTGGTGATCGTGAAAACGGCATCGCTCTGATGTCGCCTGAATCCCTCCAATAGGTTGAGCGTCCCCACGGCGTTGACGTCAAAATCCTCGAACGGCATCTTGGCTGCTAGGTCGTGAGAGGGTTGAGCCGCGCAATGGATGATCAGATCGAGTGGCCCTGCATCGCGGAGAGTGCTCAGAACGGCTTCTCGGTTGCGGATGTCCAGTTCGATGTGGCGGAACCGGGTGTATTCCGCCTCCAGCCGAGCCTGATTCCAGCGAGTGTCTCCCTCCTTGCCGAAGAAGGTGGCGCGCATGTTGTTGTCGGCACCTAGGACGTCGGCCCCCAATTTGTGAAAATAACTGACTGCCTCGGAGCCAATCAGACCATTGGAACCGGTAATGAAGACTCTCATGAATTCAAAACAACCTTTCAGGCGTCTTTGGTGATCGGGAATGGGACGGGCGTGAGCGGTGGAGTGGGAATTCCTCGACCTGGGTCGGTCAGACCGAGGCGATCTTCAATCAATTGGAGTCGCTGCTCTAGATTTTTGAAATCATCTCGACGATTTTGCTGACTGGCCAGACGTTCGGCAATCAAATCGTCAGCTATTAGATATCTTGAAAAGAACATCATCATCAGTGTGCTCAAGTATCGGCGTCCCATGTCCACCAGACGCAGATTGGAACTTCCCCATGTGCGGCCGGACCAGGAAATGGGGATCTGTGCAATCTGATAATTGCGAATCAGGGCGCTGAGAGACATTTCCAAGGTCAGGTTGAAGTGGCTGGCACGATAGGGGCCACAATCTCGAATCACCTCGGTGCGATACGCTTTGAAGGCATTGGTGAGGTCATTGAACTGGGTCCAGAACATGAGCTGAACACATCGGTTCACAATCCGGTTGACCACGAGCTTGAGCTTGGGGTAATGCTGAACCGAACTTCCTTTCATGAAGCGTGAACCATAAACGCAATCATAGCCTTCCAGGATTTTCCGGTAGTACTTCACCACATCCTCGGGATCGTCCGAGAGGTCGGCCATGTAGATCACCACGATGTCGCCGGTCACGCTCTCGATGCCAGACCGGATTGCCCGACCAAAGCCGCCGGGTGGGCGGCGGTTCACCAGTTTGACGCCAGGATCGTTCGCCATTTCGCCGCGAACAACTTCGGCCGTGGTATCCTTGCTGTTGTCGTTGACAACGATGATCTCATAAGGGATCTGATACTTGGTTCCCAACGTGGCGCGGAGTTCTTGAATACAGTGCCCGATATTCTGCGACTCGTTATAAGCGGGGATGACAATGGAAAGAACATTTTTCATGGAAGAGGCTCGA
This sequence comes from uncultured Planctomycetales bacterium, assembly GCA_903926465.1. Lineage (GTDB taxonomy): Bacteria > Planctomycetota > Planctomycetia > Isosphaerales > Isosphaeraceae > CAIYJE01. The sequence continues at coordinate 21,832 of CAIYJE010000063.1, read as the reverse complement.
GTGGGTAAATCTTCAGCCAGTTAACCGATCCAGATGTCGCATCGCTCCGAGATTTTGTTGGCCAACGCATTGGCATTGCCATCAGGCAAGCAAACGTCCGACCATTTGTTGATGGTTATCAATCCAAGCGTGAATGTCATGCACGATGCGTGCTGGATTTCGTGCTGGCTTCCACTTGAAATCTGCTTGGACCTTGGTGGTATCGGTCAGATAAACGCGTAGGTCTACGCCGGCGGTTTCCGGCACACTCGTAATGGGCACGGTGTTGCCGGTTTCTTTCACGCAAAGTTCCGTGAGTTCCAAGAGAGAAACCGAGCCTTCCCGTCCGCCGCCCACGTTGTAAACCCGCCCGTCCCAGCATTCGGGGGTTTCAAGCTGGAGGCGAATCAAGTCAAACAGGTCGGCAACGTGCAAGATATCTCGGACCTGCTTGCCCGTGCCGCCAAATCCCGTGTAGCGAAGGGGGCGACCAAAGAAATGGCGAGCCACCCACAACGTGATCACCCCCTGATCCACTTTCCCCATTTGCCAGGGCCCGGCAATCACTCCGCAGCGGTTGATCAGGGCTCGCAAGCCGTAACTGTAGACGTATTCCTCAATCAGTTGCTCGCCAGCTAGCTTGCTGGTGCCATAAAACGATCGGGCGCCCTTGAGCGTGAACCCTTCAGAAACCCCCCGTTCCGAATAGCCCGGAATATCCGTCCGGTCAGTCCAGGAAAATCGCGTGCTGGTTTCCTCGTGTGGTAGATCGTTGAGCGGCTGAATGGGATAGACCCGGCTGGTGCTCAGGAATAGGAATGCCGCCCCCTGCTCTCTGGCCGCTTCCAGGCAGTGGATGGTGCCCATCAAATTGGTATCGAGCACGGCTTGGGGCGAGCCGCCTAGGCCGGCTTGGACCGAGGGTTCGGCCGAGCAGTCGATCATCAAGTCAAAAGCCGGTAGGTCGTCAAAGTCATCTCGGCATCGGATATCGCCGTGTCGAAATTCGATACCCGTCTCCGCGAGTCTCGGCAAATTTAACTCGCTGCCGCGGCGTTTCAGGCTATCCAGCACCGTCACACGCAGGCTGGGCCACGCTTCTCGCAGGAGGAGTGCAAGATTGGAGCCTACAAAGCCGCCTCCGCCAGTGATCAGCACACTTTTGAAAGGAATCAACGCTGGTTCGATCCTTCGCTTTGGATAAAATGACCAAACGATTCAGTGGGAAATTTGAAAAAGTTTGATTGCGATGCCGGTTTGATGAGAGTCCTCACTATAATCAAGATTATCTAAGTTTAGTACTGCACGCTAGCAGTTACTCGCGGAGTCGTTTTGTTTATTTAAAGCGGTTCACGTTTGGGTTACACACGAAAACAACCTCAAGATACAGCCGGGTATGGCTGTCCCACATGTACAACCCAAACGTGAACTGCTTCAACGTCCCCGACAGAATCCGCGTCAATGCCGAGGCGGGTTGTTTGAGCAAAGAGTCGAGCCAGGGAGATTCGCCCTTTAACCAGCCCCTGATACGGATTCCAGCCAGAAATAGCGCGTTAGCGGACTGGCATGTAACCTTTCGTTCGACTGCCTGGAGCCAAGGGCGCGCTATTTCTGGCTGGAATCCGTATGAGCTCCTTGAACCGTACTCGAATATAGCCCTCTAGCCGAAAATTGAGCACACCAAGCCTTCCATCTTCTCATGATTGCCCATAGGCAATCGGGCCAACCATTCTCGCCGTTCTCCATCCAGCCCAACCCGGCATTTCAAGTCCCTAATGGTTGTCTCGATGCCTGACCGAATTCCCTAACGCTCTTTGAATCCATTGGTCTTCTCCCCCAGGAGCCGGGCCTCGAGCCGGCGTTGCTTGTCGGTGAATTCCAAAACCGTACCGCCATCTCTCATCGTTTCGATCGGGCATTGCTTGCGGAATCAGCAACTGGCGCAAGCCTGCACTGGTATTTCCACACGCGTTGTGCTGCCGTTTGTTCATGCGAATTTGAAAGCGGCCAGAGTCCTTCTTAGAGTCAGCCCACCTCCTGGTAGTGACTCTTGAAGGTGTCTAATGCTGTTCATGGGTCAGATCATCGGATCTGATGCAGCTTTCTTTGTCCGTCCAAATGCCGCATAAAGCGACGGCATCAGGAACAGGTTGAGCACAGTGGAAGTCACAAGCCCACCCAGAATCACCACCGCCAGCGGGTGTTCGATCTCGTGTCCAGGTTTGTTACCGGCCACGACCAAGGGGACGAGTGCAAGTCCGGTGGCCAAGGCGGTCATGAGAATCGGGGCCAGCCGTTCCACTGCCCCGCGTACCACCAGTTCGGGGCCGAATGGAACCCCTTCTTCCAACTCCAGGTGGCGGTAGTGGCTGATCAGCATGATGCCGTTACGGGCGGCAATGCCGAGCACAGTCACAAACCCCACCAGCGAGCCGAGCGACAGGATGCCCCCAGTTAGAAGTGTGCCGGCCACTCCACCAATCAGGGCGAACGGAAGAGTCAGGGCAACTAGCGCCGTCAGTCTTACTGACTGAAAGTCCAGGTAGATGATGAGCAGGATGCCAAACAGTGCCAGGGCAGAAAGGGCCAGCAGCCGCCGTTGAGAGGCCTCTCGCGCCGCATATTCTCCAAGAAACTCCGGATGGTTTTCGCGATCGAACGAGAGTTGGCGAACTTTGGCCTCAATCTCACGGGCCACGCTTCCCAGGTCTCTTCCCTGAACATTGCAGGTCACATCAAGCCGTCGTGAGGCGGCCTCGCGTTTGATTTCGTTAGGCGCTGGAAGAATGGCGACATCGGCCACGTCAGACAACGGGACCTGGGTTCCGATTGGGGTTTCGATGAGCAAATTGCGAATCGACGAGATATCGTCGCGGATACGCTCAACCCCCCAGACGGCAACATCAAAGATTTTCTGTCCCTGGTAGATCTCGCCCACCTTGGTTCCCTTCACCAGGGTGGCTGCCGCGCGTCGAACGTCGCCAGGGGTCAGGCCGAGCTGGGCGGCAGCCTCTGGGCGAAGCCGGACATCCAGTTGTGGCACCAGGATCTGCGCTTCCACTTTCAGGTTGGTGACACCGGGGACGGTCGCCATGACCTGTTCAACCTCCTTGGCCTTGGATCGGAGGACTTGAAGGTCAGGGCCGAAAAGGCGAACGACAATCGTGGCCCCTGCCCCGGTGAGTACTTCCTTGATTCGCTCTTTGAGGTAGGTCTGCACATCACGGTACAGGCCTGGATAGTCATCGACCACCTTTTGAATCTGGTCCAGCGTGGCCTTGTGGTCAGCCTGCTGATCGACGCTGATCCAGAGTTCGGTGAAGTTTGGGCCCACCACTTCGTCCGCAACCTCGGCTCTGCCAATGTGAGACCCGAAGTTGCGAACACCCGGAATGGCCAGCAGGTCTTCGCTCGCCCGAACCGTGATCCGCCTCATTGCTTCCAGAGACGTTCCAGGCTTTTCCACCCAGTGCATGAGGAAGTCATATTCCTGAAAATCTGGCAGGAACTCTTCACCCAGCTTCGTCATTCCCCAGCCGGTCAGTCCGAACGCGAGCATCAGCACCCCAATGGCCCAGACGGGGCTACGGGTCAAGGCTGGCAAAATGGCCGCGTAGGGAACTTTAAGCAACCGAACCAGGGGAGACTCTCGGTGCCGATCGACCGCACCCGGGAGCAGCATGAGCGATAGGGCGGGTGTTACGGTCAGGGCCACGAGTAACGACGCCAGGATCGCCAGCACATAGGTAAGTGCCAGAGGCCGGAAAAAGGTGCCTGCCAAACCGTCCAGAAAGAAGACAGGCAGGAAGACCAGAATCACGATCATGCTTGCATAGACCACCGCGCTGCGGACCTCGATCGAGGCGTTGAAAACGACCTCGTAGGCCGGCCGTGGGTTCGCCAGTTGCTTGTTCAAACGGAGTCGGCGAACAATGTTCTCTACATCAATGATGGCATCGTCAACCACTTCTCCCATGGCGATAACCAGACCGGCCAGCACCATAGTGTTGATGGTGTAGCCAGCCTTGATCAGAACAAGACTGGCTGTGATCAGCGAGAGCGGGATGGCAACCAGGCTGATGAGTGAAGTTCGCCAGTCGAACAGGAAGAGGACCAGAATTCCCACCACCAAGGCGCAACCAATCCAGAGCGCTTCCGAAAGATTACTGAGCGAGCGCTCGATGAACGATGCCGGTCGAAAGATCGTAGGATCGATCTCAACCCCTTCAAGTCCAGGTTTCAGGTCTTCAAGCGCTTTCTCAACGTTGCGAGTGACTTGAAGTGTGTTTCCGGTCGGCTGCTTTTCGACAATCAACAGCAGACCCGGTTTGCCGGTGCGTGCCTCCTGGCCATCCGCCCGGTTGGCAATGATCGCGTCACCGATGGGGGATGGAAAGCCGATCTGAACATCGGCCACATCTCCCAGTCGGATCGGCGCTCCTTTACGGAACGCCACGGCCGTATTCGCTAGATCCTGGGGCGACTCAATCGACGAGCGGTGCCGGATCGCCACGCGTTGATTGGCGGTATCGACAAAGCCGCCGCCAGCTACAGCCACGGCATCGCCGGCCGCGCGTGTGAGGGCATCCAGGGTCACGCCGTTGGCCCGCAGGCGATCCGGATCAACCAGCACCTGGAATTGCTTGTCACGCTGGCCCCAAATCGCCACGTTGGCAACCCCAGGCACCGCCATCAGCCGCGGTCGAATTGTCCAGCGTGCTAAAACTGTCAGATCCATTTGTGATAGCGTGTTCGAGGTCACGCCAATCTTCAGCAGTCGGCTGGTGGACGAGAGTGGAGACAGCATGACGGGTGGCCGAGCCACGGTGGGCAAACGGGAGGCTTCAACCGCAAGCCGTTCCTGAACGAGCTGGCGGGCCCGCATCAGGTCGGTCCCTTCCTGAAAAATGAGCACCACGGAAGACAGGCCCAGTACCGACTTGGAACGCAGGGTTTTCAGGCCCATGGTGCCGTTGAGTGCGTTTTCCAGCGGCACGCTGATCAGGCTTTCCACTTCCTCGGTCGAGAGTCCAGGCGCCTCGGTCTGGATCTCGACCAGCGGCGGGGCGAACTCCGGAAATACGTCGAGCGGCGCATTCTCGGCCGTACGGACGCCCACAATCATGAGCACCACCGAAAGGGCGAGCACAAGTACGCGGAGCTTGAGCGATGTGGAAACGAGCCAGTTCATGAATGGAGGGCCTGTGAGCGAAGGGGGCTGGCTACTTGAATCCGCCAAATTCGATACCAAACAACTCGGCTGTACCCAAGGTTGTCACCTGGGTCCCCGGCTCAGGCCCGCTTTGGAGCACAGCGTATGGGCCCACCATTCTGGCCAGCCTCACCCGTTTTCGGGCGTAGGTCGGTCCCTCAGAGGCCAGGTAAACCCACGTCCCACCATCGAAATCCCGGATAATCGCTTCACGGGGAACCACCAAGCTCTTGGCCGGCGTTTTCAAGGGAAGGGTCACGCTGACACGTTCGCCGGGCCGAAAGGTCCCTTCCGAGTTCGCTGCTTCATAAAAAAGGTCGATGGTTGCAGCTAGCGGGTCGCCTGCCGGTGGTGCTGGGACGGGTCTGGCAACGTGCTGTTCAGCGTCTGCGGGGGCTCCCAAGGTGGAAACCTGGGCCACTTCGCCAGTTGCAATCTTGGGGAGGTCTCCTGCGTACACCGGAACGCGGATCCAGACCCGGTCAAGCCGTTCGACATCGAATAACAGCGAGCCAGAGGCTACCTTCTGACCTGCCGTGGCATGAAGGTTTTTGAGGATTCCCTCAGATTCGACGGCAATCTCAATGGTGTCAATGGTGCCACCTTCCACCCCAGCAATCGTTTTCTCCAGGGCTTCCAGCCGGGAGGTAGCCGCTTGAAGTGTGGCCTCGCTCACATTATAGGCAGCCTGGGCATCTGCCAGGGCGCCTGTACTTCCAATCTGGTCCCGTTTCAGCCGTTCCGCGCGATCGAGCTGGATCTTGGCCTGGGCAAGCTGGGTACGGGCCTGCTCCACCTGACCCTTGGCCTCAACCCGAGTGGTGGCCAGCGTGGCCCGTGCCTCTGGTGAAAGCAGTGGCATCAGGCGGAAGACCACCTGTCCCGGCTTCACGGCTGCCCCCGGGTGGGGCACGCCGGCTTCAGGGGCCAGCAAAGTGCCTGCCAGCGGAGAGGAAACTGTTACCGCACCACCCGCCGGAATCATCACTTCGCCACCGTACAGGCGCGTAGCTGGTACTTCGCGAAGTTCCACGGCGGCCGTCTTGATGCCCAGTCGCTCGGCGGCCTCGGGTTTGAGATGCATGCGAGTGAGGTCGGCCTCACCTGGCATTTTCTCAACTTTTGCCGGAGGAACGCTGGCCGCGGCAGGTTTTGCAGGCTTCGCTTGCTCGCATCCAACCGTGAACGCCAAGGCCGGCAAGGTCAGCCAGCACCAAAAACAGGCCATGGGGAATCCCTGAAAAGCGGAGAGGCTCAATGTCCTGATGTCACTCACACTTTATCCGCGTTTTACCAGTTTTCATAGGCTAGGTTTGACAGAGCCGATGTTAAGAAATTTAAGAATCCGGACTTCGTTGAAGAGTTCTAGATTGCCAGTGCTCCCTGGCAACTGGAACCGGTGCCGGCCGTGCAGCCAAAGCAATGGACGCCGGTTACAATCGGACGCCGTTCCAAGGATCGAGCCTGAAAATCCTGGATCGTCCGAGGCTGCCCGGCTGCCGTGGGCAGGTCAAGCATCTGGTTGAAATCACAGTCGTAGAGTTTGCCATCCCACGCCACGGAAAGCGTATTTCGGCACATCAAGGCATCAACGGTCCTGGGATTGAACGCAGTGACCAGGCGATCCAGATAGGCCTCAAGTTGGCCCTGATTCAGAAGGTCGTCCAGGAACCGGCTAATCGGCATATTCGTGATGGTGTAGAGCGACGTGAATGAGATGCCATGGCGCGCTGCCAGCTCGCGGCGATAGGTTGCCTCAAGGCCGACCTGGTCGGGTGGAAGCTTGGCACCGAGCGGGTTATAAACCAGACGGAGTTTCAGAGGGGAGTCTGGCTGGCCGTAGCCGAGTTCATTCAGTTTCTGAATGGCCGCAATCGATCGTTCAAAAACCCGATCGCCGCGCTGGCTATTCGTGTTTTCGGGCAGGTAGCAGGGTAAGGAGGCCACAATCTCGACCTGGTTCCTGGCCAGGAATTCCGGCAGATCCGTGTAGCCGGGTGCCAGTAGAATTGTGAGGTTGCAGCGGTCGATCACATAGGCGCCCAGGCTGCGAGCGGCTGTCACCAACCAGCGGAAGTCTGGGTGCATTTCTGGAGCACCGCCGGTGATATCCACGGTGGGAATTCCTGCGTTCTCAACCGCTTTGAGGCAGGCTTCCAGGTTCGTGCGCGTCATCAATTCTGTGCGCTCTGGCCCGGCATCCACGTGGCAGTGCCGGCATGTTTGGTTACAGAGCTTGCCCACGTTGATCTGCAAGACCTGGATCCCGCACGCGTGGAGCGGCTTGAGGGCGTGGGAGGCAAGCTCGACGTCAAACGTGGGGCATCTCGAGGCGGCAAGGGCCTGTCTCTGGCTGGCGGGGTCTGCAAGGGGGGCCTGGCGTCGGTTCAACGTGAGCGTGGGGAGTGAATGCATGGCCGTGGGATCTCGCGTTGTCTCGTCACGAATTTGTGAGCCGTAGCCAGCGAGAAAGCCAGCGCTGGGTTGTGGGAGTCAGCCGGGTACGATTGTAAGCATCGGCGACCCGTTTGAGCAGTTCGCTTCGGGTTGGGTAGGGCATCACCGTTTTGCCGATCGCCTTGAGTCCTAGCCTGGAACTCATCGCCAGCGAGACCATCGAGATCAAGTCCCCTGCCCCTTCGCCCACGATGGTTGCCCCCAGAATTCGATCCGATTGACCGTTGAGCACAACGCGGATAAACCCTTCGGTTTTACCGTCCAGAATCGCCCGATCTGTCCGCTCGAAGGGCTGTTCGATGGTGGTCACACGCAGGCCAAGTTCACGGGCCTGGTGTTCCAGCAGGCCAACATGGGCCAGTTCGGGATCGGTATAGGTGCACCAGGGAACGGTCAAAGCACTCACGCGAGCCCGGCCCAGAAAGAGGCCGTTCTGCAGCACGATCCGGGCCATGGCATCGGCCATGTGCGTGAACTGATACTTGGTGGCCACGTCACCGGCCGCGTAAATCCGTCGGTTTGTGGTTCGGAGTCGATCGTCCAGGACCAGCCCCTTGGAATTCAGAGCCACGCCAGCCCGTTCCAGCTCCAGGCCCTCGAAATTTGGCGACCGACCCACGGCAACCAGAATGGCATCAAAAGGCAGGCTCTGAGGACCGCTTGCAGTCTGGAGCTGGAGCCGCTTTTCCGTTCCCTGGCACTCAACAGCTACGATGGAAGTTTGACGTAGGATCTGGAGGCCGTCACGCTCCAAGGACGCTGCGACCATTGCCGCGGCGTCAGGATCTTCTCTGTGGAGAATCTGAGGATTGGATTCGATCAGCGTCACAACCGACCCGAACCTGGCAAAGGCCTGACCCAGTTCGCAGCCCAGCGGCCCACCGCCAATTACCGCGAGTCTGCGTGGAAGCGAAGTTAGTGTGAAGATGGACTCGCTGGTCAGCGGGCCTGCTGCCCGCAGGCCTGGAATTTCTGGGATTGCCGGGCGGGCCCCCGTGGCGATGATGGCTTTGGAAAACGTCAGGCGGGTTCCATCAACCTCGATCGCCTGCGGGCCGGTGAATCGTGCTGAGCCAAAAAAGACATCAACGCCCAGGCCCTGAAACCTTGATGCCGAATCATGCGGACTGATCTCGGCGCGGATCTGCCGCATTCGCTGCATCATTGAGGCAAAGTCCGGGTGCGGCGGATTGCCTCCCACCAGTCCCAGTCTCTGCCAGTTTTTCAGCTCTCTGAGCCCTCTGGCCGAGGCCAGCAGTGCCTTGGACGGAACGCATCCGGTGTTCAGGCAGTCGCCGCCCAGGCGATGCTTTTCGATCAGGGCGACCCTGGCTCCCAGGCCGGCCGCGCCCGCCGCCGATACCAGCCCCGCACTTCCTGCCCCAATCACCACCAAGCCATATCGACCGTTGGGCGACGGGTTCACCCAGTTTGCCGGGCGCACGTTGGCCTGCCACGCCTGATCAGGGTTGGATTCAGAGGAACTCATATCACTCCATTGGTTTCAGGGAAGCAGGTGGTTTTGCCGGTTTGTGGCTCGCAACGCCAACCGCCAGATTACCGTGGAGTGCCGCCAGCCTGCGTCCTACCAGCCGGGTTAGAAACAGGGTCAGCCCCAGTGTTGCCAGCAGGCCGGATGCCAGCAGAGCCCACTCGGCCGGTGACCGCAACCGTTGCCCGCCGGCAACTTCCAGCCCGGCCCTGCCCGCTTGGCCAAGCATCACGTACAGCAGTGTACCAGGCAGCATGGTAACCCAGCTTGTGAGCACACAGGGCCAGAAGCCCAGCGAGGTCAGTCCGTAAAGGTAGTTCTGGACGTTGAACGGAACCGCTGGCGAGAGTCTGAGCAGTGCGACCAGCCTCCACCCTGCTTCGTCTACCGCCTGATCCACGGCCAGGAGCCTGGGTGAACCTGACAGCCAGCGCTCGACCCGTCCCCTGGCCAGGTAGCGGGCGATCAAGAACGCCAACGCGGCCCCAAGGTTCGAAGCCAGCGAGACAATCAGCATGCCCCTCGCAACGCCGAACAACGCTCCCGCAGCCAGGGTGAGCAACGAGGCGGGTATCAGCAGTACCACAGCCAGAACGTAAACCGCTCCAAAGCCGAGGGGTCCCCAAACCCCCATCCGTTCGACCCAGGCCGGCAAGCTGCGGGTTAATTCAGGCGCAAACTTCTGGCCTAACCAGAACAGACCGATGCTGAACAGGATCGCCAAGCTCCAGAAAAGCCGGCGGAGCCAGGTGGTTGAACCCGGGGGATGCGCTGTTGTCTTGCAGTTGCTGTTCATCGAGATCCCGGTGTTTGGAGCAAGAAGCCGTGGCTCAAGGTTAGGGTTGTAGGTTCCTTTGAGTAAATGCGGATCAAGACATGATCGAACGGCCCGTTGGTCATACCACGGCGTGAAGCCTGCCTTTGGCTTCTGGCACTTCAACGCCCAGGCATTCAAGCTTCTGGGTTTCAGTTCAGCTAGAACCAGGGGGGATAGCCCTTGCAACCAAGCCTGGTCTGTTCGACGATTTCCTGCGTTGAACGCGTTTGTTCTGTGTGAGTTGTGCGCCTGGTTTCTGGCCGCTGCTTGGGGAATGTTTCATGATCCAGAATCGAAACGGCCTTTTTGCGAGTCTTGCCGGGGGCATGCTGTTGCTTGCCGGGCTGTTCAGCTTCGCAGGCACGGCCGACGATGATCGGTCCTCAAAACAATCAGAAGTTCGTCCGATTGCCCATGCCCATAATGATTACAAGCATAAGCGTCCCTTGCAGGATGCGCTCGAGCAGCGATTTGGCAGCATTGAAGCCGACGTGTTTACGGTGAACCATGAACTGCTGGTGGCGCACAGCGTTCTGGAACTGGACCGCACCAAGACATTGGAACAGCTTTACCTGAAACCGCTGGCCGAACTGGCGAAAACGAACGGTGGCCGTATCTACCCAGGTGGCCCATCCCTGATTCTGCTGGTTGATATCAAGAGCCAAGGCGCAATGGCCTGGGAGATTCTTGAGAAGCAGTTGACGCAATACCGTGAGATCATTTCCGCCTGGGAAAATAATCAGTGGGTTGAGCGGGCCGTGACCGTGATTGTGAGCGGGGATCGGCCGATCCCGCAGATTACCGCAGCCAACCCGCGAATGGCCGGCATCGATGGTCGCCCGAGCGACCTGGATCGAGTGGATCCGGTCTCTTTGATTCCGCTGATCAGCGACGATTGGACCAACCATTTTCAATATCGCGGTGTTGGCCCGATGCCAGAGGAAGAGCGAACGCGGCTTCAGGATATGGTGGCTCGCGTTCACGCAAAAGGCTGCAAACTCAGATTTTGGGCCACGCCTGAATCGGAAACTCTTTGGCGAGAACTTCAAGAGGCGCACGTAGATTTGATCGGTACCGATGATTTGCCCCGGCTGCGGTCGTTCCTGGACCGATAGGCTCGTTCTCAATCGCCCATTGAACTGGCACTCCGGGCGCTGCCATTAACGGGTAATCGGGTACGGACCGGTTTTTTTCCGTAGTGATCACCGTTTTGGGGAACGCCCTGGCCGATTTCGCTTGGCGGACTCCAGGATTCGGGGTACGCTAAGCTATTGTTAAACAAAACGCGGAGAAGGGGTGACGCGGGTGAAACCAACCTCAACAAACCGCTGCGGTGGGCCTGGGCGGCTTTCGCGTCGGGAAATGATCCAGATTGGCGGCAGTGCGGCCTTGGGCCTGAGCCTGCCGCAATTGCTGCGTGCCGCCGATTCTTTGGTCTCCAGCGATGGGTTCAAGCCCACGGCCGACGCCTGCATTGTGATTTTCCTGAACGGTGGTCCCAGCCATCTCGACATGTGGGACATGAAGCCGAACGCCCCGGCCGAGATCCGTGGCGAATTCAAGCCCATTGAATCGACCATGCCCGGCGTCTTGGTCTCTGAGCACCTACCCCGCTTCAGTCAGCAGATCCACCGGGGTTCCCTCATCCGCTCTGCGCATCACAGCGTGAACAACTCCCACGCCGCAGCCGTCTACTGCGCCCTGACCGGACACGACCGGGGCGAGAACGGGGGTGGTTTCAAACCCACCGATAACCCGTCGATCGGTTCGGTTGTTGGGCTCTGCCGCCCACCCGAAGCTGCCGTCATTCCATACGTTTCGCTGCCCTATATCACCGCCGAAGGGGCCGGCGGGCCACCGCAACCCGGGTTCTTCGGGGGATGGCTGGGCCGCTCGCACGATCCTCTGTTTGTGCTCAAAGATCCGAATGCGGCCGACTTCGCCATGCCCGAACTCACGCTGCCGGCTCTGGTTGGGCCGCATCGATTCGAACAGCGGAAGCGGTTGGAAGAGACCCTCGCCGCCGTTCCAGCCGGTTTTGCCTCGGACCGGCGGTTGGCCGACCTTGACCGGTTCCAGCAGCGTGCCTTTGAATTGCTCACCTCGTCGAATACCCAGCAGGCGTTCCAGATCGACCGCGAAGATCCCCGGACCCGCGATCGCTACGGTCGGAACATCTACGGGCAGAGCGTATTGATGGCCCGCCGGTTGATTGAAGCGGGCACACGCGTGGTGACCATCAGCTGGGCGCCAGACGCCAATGCCACCTGGGATACGCACGGCAATAACTTCAAGTCTCTGAAAGAGAAGCTGTTGCCACAACTTGATGATGCGCTGAGTAGTTTGCTGGCCGACCTGGACAACCGGGGTCGGCTGGACCGAACCTTGGTGGTTGTCATGGGCGAGTTTGGCCGAAGCCCGAAAGTGAACGCGGGCGCTGGCCGCGATCACTGGAACTTCGGTTACAGCCTGTACATGGCGGGCGGCGGTATCAAGCCGGGTTATGTACACGGCTCAAGTGACAAGACCGGAGCCCGGCCACAGACCGACCCGGTGACACCGGCCGAAATTGTGGCCACCATTTACCAGTGCCTGGGAATCTCGTCGGACCGGATGCTGCGAGACCAGCTTGACCGGCCCTTGACGGTGGTGCCCAACGGTCAGCCGATTTCCCAGGTGCTTGCCTGACTTTGAAGCCTTTTCTGGCTTACGCCTCTCTCTTCCACTGGAGGTTTTCTGCAAAATGGTCAGACCCTCCCTTGATTCGCCAGTTGCGTGTGCACATCCCAGGGTATCACGCAGGGTGGCCCTCCAGGCGGGTGCCATCGGGCTTCTGGGGTTGGGCCATGCCGAGCTAACGGCCCTGCGAGCTGCAACCCCTGGATCTCCCCCTGCACCGCCTCGAAGCGTGATTTTTATCTTTCTGTCGGGCGGGCTGTCGCAGATTGATAGCTTTGACCCCAAGCCGGATGCTCCCGAAGAGATCCGCGGCGAATTCAAGCCGATTGCCACCCGTACTGAGGGGTTGTGGATCTGTGATCCCTTACCCAGGCTGGCTCAGGTTAGCCACCTTTACACCGTGGTCCGATCACTGACGCATGGCACCAATGATCATTCGGCCGGCCATGCCTTCATGCTCACCGGGCGGTCCACGCTTCCCACCGGGTTTGATCCCACCCGACCCCGGCCCGAAGACGAACCGTCCATCGCGGCGCTGGCAAACGCCCTGGCACCCCCCAGAAACCATCTGCCTCCGGTCATTGTGTTGCCGGACAGGATTGTCCATAACACCGGTCGGGTGATCCCTGGTCAGTTTGCCGGTTTGCTCGGTACCCGGCATGAGCCCTGGTTCCTGGATGTCTCGGCATTCGAGGCCTCGGCCTATGGCGCGTTTCCGGATTACGAGTTTGACCATCAGCAGCGTGCCTATTCCCCCCGAAGGAAGCAGTTCGACCTCTCCAGCCTGAGTGTGCCCGAAGGGTTCCAGGCCGACCGACTTCAAGGGCGGTTGGGACTGCTGCGGCAGATTGACAATCAGGTTCAGGCCATGGATCGCTCGGCCTCAACGGCGTCTTTGGGGTCATATCGTGAGGCGGCGGCCTCGCTGCTGACCGAGCCCAGGGTTCGATCTGCCTTTGACCTCTCACGCGAGCCGGCCCAGGTCCTGGAACGGTATGGCAACAATTCCTTCGGCTGGTCCTTGCTTATGAGCCGGCGGTTGGTTGAGGCCGGGGTCAGTCTGGTGCAGGTTAACCTGGGGAATAACGAGAGCTGGGACACCCACGGCAATGCGTTCCCCAGCCTGAGAGATAAACTCTTTCCTCCCACCGATCGGGCCCTGGCCGCATTGCTGGAAGACCTTCAGGAGTCTGGCTTGCTTGAAAGCACGCTGGTGGTGATGGCCAGCGAGTTCGGCCGCACGCCTCGCATCTCGCACCTACCCCAGCATTACAAGCTGCCGGGGCGTGACCACTGGGGGCGTGCGCAGTCCATTCTACTGGCTGGGGGTGGAATTCCAGGCGGACGAATTGTGGGTGCCACCGACCGTTCCGGCGGAACTCCCATCGCCCAGCCGCAGACCCCAGAAAACCTGGCCGCCACCATTTACCAGACACTCGGAATTCCCGCCCAGACCTTCTGGCGCGATACGCTCGATCGCCCGTTTCCGGTTTATCACGGAACGCCGATTGCAGTTTCCTGAAACAACCGTACCGCCCGGGTTAAGCATCACGCTGGGTTCAGGCTCGGCGGCCGTGGGTTCCCGTGAGCATCCTCATCGAACGGCTCAGTTGGGATTCAGCGCGATCCGTTGTCTGGAAGTTTCCTGATAGGGATTCGCCTGAACACTCTGGGAAAAACGGACCGATTTTCGGTCACATCCCTTGAGCCAGGCTGTAAACTTGCAGAGGTTGTTCCGGAGTCAGACAGGGTCTGAACGGTACTTCTCTCCTGCAAATTCCTAAAAGCAAGAGGTGAGAACCGGACGACTGGACGCTCATGATTGGGAGTCACTGGGGCTGATGACTGGCTAGGTCTTCTTCTCAGAAAATCCCAGCTCCAGACATATGTAAGGTTCATCGAAGCAAGGCTCGGGAGGAAAATCTCCAATGGCGAGTTATGTGAACTGTCCATCCTGCCAGACCAAGTTATCATTGCCAGAAGGGCCGGCCACCCGGATCAAGTGCCCAAAGTGTGGCAATAAATTCAGTGTTGCAGAGGCCACGGGTCAGGATGCTGCACCAGCTCCGAGGAACGGAGCTACTCGGCCGGTTCTGCCTCAGCGGTCTGCCTCGGCCTTTGATGATCTGGCGTCCCTGAGCGAGAGCGATCACGATCAGGATCCCCTGCTGCCAGCCCCTGCGCTTCCCAGGCGTGGCAATGCTCAGGGCGCCGGAGCAGCACCGGTCAGAACCCGTGGATCGTCTGCCCAGCCCGCGAATTCTTCCGTGGGACCGATCCGGATTGGAATTGGGGTGGCTGTACTTGCTGCCAGTATCGGTGCGATGTTCTTCGTCCTGAGCGACCGAAAAGCCAAGATCGATCAGAACAACAAGGTGTTGGCCGATATTGAGAACGGGGCTCAGCCGGCCCCTCGTAACGAGCAGTTCCGGAACCAAGTCAACGCAGGAGCCGCACCGGCCGCAGCCGTGACCCCCACCGCAGCCCCCGCGGTTGCTCAGGCTTCCGTGCCTGCCGTGACGCCCGCCCCTGCTCCGGTTCAGCCGGTTCTGCCAACCGCAACCATCACTCCGCCGGCCGTGGTTGCCGCCCCCACGCAAGAACGCACCAGTGAACAGATTGTGGCCGACCTCAAGGACGCCACGGTTTATATCAAGCTCAAGGTTGGTGGCAAAACGTTCTCCACCGGAACCGGTTATGCGATCGAGACCCAGCCAGACGGAACCGTCTTGATGGCCACGAATCGGCATGTGGCCACGCTGGACCTTGAAGAGATTCCGCCAAGCATGATCCCCAAAGACGCCGTGCCGGAACTGGAAGTGGTGTTCCGCAGTGGCCAGCCGGGTCAGGAGCAGGTGGCAAAAGCCCAGCTTGCCGCAGCGTACCCTTCGGATGACGTTGAGACCGATATCGCGTTTCTGGTTGCCCGCAAAGTGATGAATCCGCCCAAACCGCTGGCATTGAACGCGGCCATTGTGCCAACCGAGGGGCAGAGCTACATCGGCGGTGGGTTCCCGCTAGGTGGCCTGGTCTCCAAGATCGCACAATCGGAGGGGAATCCGTCGATCACCATCACCAAGGGCGGTATCTCCGCAATTCGGCGCGATGATCGGTTCGGCCAGATCAAGCTGATCCAGGTCGATGGATCGCTTCAGCCAGGCAACAGCGGCGGCCCGATTGTCGATGCTCGGACCGGGCGGTTTATCGGCATGGCCGTTGCCAAGGCCAGCAGTGCAGACACCATTGGCTTCCTGGTGCCGGCCGATCATATTCGGACCGCTCTGGCCGGTACCGTGGGAGAACCGCAATACGTTGTGAACTCACTCTCCACATCGGGCGCTGATCTCACGATCCAGGCGGAACTGATTGACCCGCGAGACCAGGTCAATACCGTGAATGTACAAGTGGCTGCCGCTGATTCGGTTTCCAAGTTCGGTCCCAAGCCAGACGGGACCTGGGACCCACTGCCTGGTGCCACGGCCGTACCGATGTCGTCGGCCGCTACACCCGACAAGAAACGGGCCGTGGTTGGCCGGGTTCAGGCGCAGTTCCAGGGCAATAGCCGCAAAGTCCTGGTGCAGACCTCCCACCTGGATACCGCCGGCAAACAGGTGTACCACGCGCCCAGAACCCTGGATGTGCCCCAGAAGCCTGGTCCGATTCTGCCTCCGAACTCAATCCAGCGCATCGTTGAGAAGATGTTCCGCAAGAGTATGGAGAAACTCAGTCCCCTGATTGACCCCGAGCAGGATTGCCACCTGAGCAAGAACGATGACGATGGCACCATCAAGCTCACCATTCCTCCCAAGTTGCATGTGCTTGCCCCGGAAGTCCGGAAGCAGAAGAAGCCGGTCAATAATGCGCCGATGAGCTTGATCGATGTGAAGGGAGACTTCATGGCCCTGGTAGGGGTGACGGGTGATATGAACCCAGGTGCGGAACCGCTGGCCCTGCCCGAGGGAGTCTCTTACCGTGATGCCCGGGGCCAGACCAAGCGCAAGCCGCCCGGCACCTTCCAGGGCGCGGGGTTGCTGCTCTACCAGGACGCCAATAACTACATGCGGCTGGAAAGAGCGAGTTTCACCCAGGATGGCCGACCGGTACTTGAGCAAAAGATCCTGATCGAGATTGTCAAGAAGGGCGAACATCTGATCCAGCCGATATATCTGCCGGTTCCCGAGTCTGAGATGATGCTCGGGATTTCCAGGCGGAACGGACGGATCAGTTGCCTGATCGTGGTGGGAGATACGCTGAGCCTGGGTACCAAGCAACTACTGCTGGACTTCCCCGACGATGTGAAGATTGGCCTGTGTGCATCCAACGTCTCCCAGAAGCCGCTGGAAGCCCAGTTCAAGGGCTTTGTCTTGCTGGATGACAAGGCCAAGATCGAGGCCGCCCTGGGTGGCCTGGAAGACGACAAGAAGTAAAGAATCGGTGGATGGAACGTTCTTGACGCAAAACGAAGCGAGCCGCCCAACTTGGGCGGCTCGCTTCGTTTGGTGGCAGGTCATTGCAGTGGCGTTGTGGTTTGACCCTTCTTGAGCCGAGCCGCAGCGGCATATAACCTGGCAGAGGGAGTTTACCTGGAATGCCCTGGATTACCGTTCGCCGGCATACTCCCCCTGTTTTCTTCGATCGTGGGCAGGTGGGGTTGCGGTCAAGGTGCCGCTTCCAGCAGCAATAAGCTCACGCCCTGACGCGGTAGGTCGATGGTCAGCGAAAGGCTTCCAGCTTGGGGCGTATGCCACGTGGGTGAGCCCAGCAAACTGAGGTCAGACGCTTGTTCCAGTTCGGTTCGTTGTTCCGGGCTTGGAGCTTGGGGCGATCCCATGGCCTGCCAGCGACTGAAAGCGTTGCTGTGCGTTCCATCAATCCGGAACTGTTGCGCCAGCACAGGCCGGTTGCCGCCGGGCAGGTTGGTCAGATTCAGCGTAATTGCAGCGCTCGGGCCGGTTACGTCTTCATCATAATGGTGCCAGATGAGCACAGCCACGCGATTCCCCTGTCGTGAGCTGAGTGCGCCCACGTCGGGCCGGTTGGCACCCTGGCTCATGATCTGATCCAGTGGCATTTCTTCACTGCTCACGGTTTTGATCCGCTGGCCCCCCATCAGGCCGAACATGCGGAAAACGTTCAGGACTGGTAGTGGAATGCCGTTGGAGGCAAGCACCCGGAACCCAGCGAAGTACGGCTGGTTCTCGAATTCAAACGCCCAGGTCACGGCCCCTTCAAAATTCACAGCATGCCGGTCGGCCAGCGCGTATTTGCGCGCAAATGAAGCCGCCGTATAACTGGCATACAGAGTGCCGTTGCGGTATCCGTTGGGAGGATAAACCGTGGATGGACACGCAGCACAACCATCGGGGTCGGATTCGCCAATGATGATGGGTAAATGTTTCAGCTCTGGATAGCTGGCCACCACCGAAAACCCATTGTTAATGTCTTGCAACTGCGAGGCAATGCCCGTGCTCACGTGTCCGTCTGCAAACCGAGGTGTTCCTTTGGCGTGGAACGCCACGAAGTCAATCGGTGTTCCAACCTCACCCGTAACGGCATTCTTGCCTCGGATGCAATGCTCCAGGAAGCCTTTCAGGAAGCGAGTGGATTCCGGGGTTCGGGTACCGGCCACGTGAGGGCCGCCTACGCGTGCTTCGGGAAGTGCACGTCTCACACCCATCACAGCGTGGTCATAGAGCCGATGATATTCTTCGGGAGTGCCGCGCCAGTAGAAAATGTTGGGCTCGTTCCAGACCTCCCAGTACCAGTGCTTCACCTCGTCAATGCCGTAACGCTCCACACAGTGCTTGGCCCACTGGAAGACCAGTTCGCCCCACTTCTCATAATCGTTTGGTGGGTAAGCCCAGCCCGTGTCCAGCGGTGCTTTGCCACCGGGAATCCAGGAGTGCTGATACGGTTCAGGGTGGCTTGAGAGAGCCTTGGGCATGAAGCCAATCTGAACCAAAGGTCGGACTTTGCGGTCGCGATAGGTGTCAAAGATCCGGTCCAGGATGGTCCAATTGTAGTGTGGGTTACCTTGTTCGTCCTCGGAATAGACTCCCGTGGAGCCCCACTTGAGCGCAGGAGTTCCGTCTCCTGAGGTCAGCAGGTTATGGGTGCGAATGTAGACCGGTTCCGGGCTCAGGTCGGCGAGCTGGGTGAGCAGCTTCTCGCCATCTTGCATGTAGGTGTAATTGGGCTCGTCATGACCAAAGAACCGCCATACAGGCCGCATGGGGCCAATGTCTGCACCGGCATCCACCTGAATCAATACCGGTAGATTGTCCGAACTCGACTTGGGAGCGAGCAAAGATCCAGACCACGCTGCGGACGCCGTGATCAGGCCCACGATGGCTCCCGCAACACTCAGGCGCCGAGCAACGGGTGAGCATTGAAACGTGAGAGGCGATTTGAAAACCTGGGACAGGCACCTCGTGGACTCGGTGCCAGTCCCGGTTTTGAAATGGCTTCTTATCAAACCGATCGGCATAAGTGTTGTCCTTGGAGACTGGGAATTAAGCAGGGATGGTTTGCGGCGACTCGTTCAATGATGAAGAGGCGTTAGCAGGAGTCTCTGGGGCTGTAATCATAGCCATACGTGGCCCACCCCTGCCCTTCCACGGCCAGCGAGACCAGGGCATCGGCCTGGGGCCAGAATTCACGCATCGACCAGCGTGCCGCTTCGTCCGGCTGGTCAGCAACATGGCGAATTGCCGGTGGATCGCCTGGATCCACTGTGACTTCAAACGAGTCTAGCGGCACCGAGATTCCGGTTCCAGTTGCTTTCAGGTAGGCCTCTTTACGAGTCCAGACCCGAAAGAAGGCGAGGGGGCGAAGTGCTTCGGGTTGCGCCAGGTACGTGGAATGTTCGCCCACCGCGAAGAAGCGGTTGGCGATGGCATCCATGTTTTCCATCGGCCGCATCATCTCGATATCGATCCCCAGTTCCCGTCCCTTACTTACCGCGATGACCCCATGCCCGTGCGAGTGGCTGAGGTTGAACTGGATGGCGGAGTCGTTTGGCTGCTCTAACCTGGGCTTGCCAAACGGCCCGGTGGCAAACCGCAAGTCCTGGGGTAACAGGCCAACATAACGGCCCAGTAGATCGCGCAGAGCGCCCCGACCAATCAGGAACCGCTGTCGGTCTCGGACGCGATGAAACCGATCCGCACGCGTGCATTCCTCAGCAGAAAGCCAGGATCGCAACCGCTGGCACGTTTCCGAGGCCTGGTCGTCCAGGTGGAATCGCCAGACGTGGACCTGATCGCTTGAGAGCGAAGGAGTGAACGGCCCAGGTTCCCAGGCAAGCCGGGTCGAAATCGCGTGAGTGGGCATGGCGGCAACCGGTTTCCGGTCGGGGCGAAGTTGAGAATGAACGCAAGAATCAGTCTGATTATGCCGTTTTTTGACACTTCTCGCCGAACACCTCCACCGGAATATCTGAAACATGCGGGAATTTACCCGAAAGCTTGGGAAACTGATTCAAAGTCGCTCGACTCTCTGAGTCGAGTCATCAGCCTGATGGAAAACAAAGAACACGCCTCGGAGAGGCGTGCGACATTTCAAACCTGAGCGGTGGTGTTGAACGAGAAGTCTCCGTTTTTTATCCTGGTACTTTGCCCTGGGTCAGGGCTTTGGCTCGGCTGCGGGGCGGACGATGAAATGGAACGGGCGGGGCTGAACCAGGCTGCGTTGCAGGCGGACGAGGTGGGCGTTGGCATCATCGGTCTGGGCGATGATATTGGCCAAATCCGGCCGTTGCGGCTCAAATTCCTTGGTGCTGAACAGAGCGGCAGCCAGTTCGCTGCGTGCGTCGGTAAGCTTGGCCAGGGCCCAGGCCTGGGCATCCCAGGGGCCGCCGGGAACCCAGCCGTTGCCGGTTGCGTGGCTGATGTTCACGCTGTTTCGAAGCTGGTCAACGGGGAACGTGCCCAGCGAACGACCATCGGCGAGCACCTCGTAACGAGTTCCCGGGGGCAATCCGGTCACGGTGAGCATGTAGTGGTTCAGTTCCTCGTGAACCGGCACGAACCGGAACTGAAGTACGACGAAAAGGCCCAGGTTGAGCGGCAGACCGTCGTCCAGCCGGTCGAACTCAAGCTGCTGACCATTCCCCTTCAGATTGGTGATTTTGCATCCCTCGGCGCTGGTCACGGCTAGCTGATTGGCGTCGATATTCACGGCCGAGACCACGGCTGGAGCCCCCAGCCCTTTGAGGATGGCGAACGCCATGGCGAGTTGCCCGAGCTCATTAAGGTGAACTCCGTCGGTGGCGTGCAGGCTGACCTTATCTTTTTCCTGAACGGTCTGAGCATTGGCTTCCAGTACCCTGCGCTGGGCGGCCCGCATGGAGCGCTGGACGTCGATACTGGATTCCCCTTGCTCGCGTGCCAAGGCCATGCCGGCGTCGCACATTTGTTCCAGAAACCCGCCGCTGGCACGGTCTGGATCTTCGGCGGTGATGGCGGCCGAGCAGATGAAGACCCGGACCCCACGCATCTTGCAGGCCTTGACGATGCCGGCAATCGAGTTCAGGTAGAGCTGGCGGTGTTCGTCGTCGGCTTTAGTGCCCCAGCCAATGTCGTTGATGCCGTAGGCCACGATCAGCACGCTCGCACCACGGGAGAACACATCCTCGTCCAGGCGTTTGAGGCCGCCGGCCGCAGTGTCGCCGCCCCGGCCCGCATTGATGAATGTGACCTTGCGCTCAGGGAACCGGAGCAATGTGTAATTTTCGATGATCTTCCCGTACGTCCGGGCGGCCGTGATGCTATCGCCCAGGAAAACCACCGTATCTCCATCGTGTACGGCGTATTCGGCCTGGCTGGCCGGCGGGGCAATGGTCACCAGAAGCAAGCTCAAGATGCAGGAGTGTGGAAAGCGCCTGAGCATGAGAACTCCTGAGTTCAATGGGTGGCCTGGAGCTTAGCGCCTGTGACGGTACGCGTTCGTGCCTGATTGGAATATTCAACCCACCGCGTTGGTTCCTGCCAAGGCCCTTGGATTCGTATTGGCCCTTGGATTCGTATTGGATGTTTGGCCACTGGTCGAGCGGGAAGTAATCGTGTGGCGTATCCATGGGGGCACGATTCAGATCGGATGTGGTCAAGCCACGCTTTTGACTCTCAAGCCGATTCCGGTATCTTGGACGGTATTGCCCCCCCTCGCGCTTCTCCGCGGGGGGGGGGGGGGGGGGGGG
>CAIYJE010000062.1 GCA_903926465.1 uncultured Planctomycetales bacterium | reverse complement strand
CCGTTTGTAACTCAGCGCGTTCTTCATCCGACAATCGCACGATATACTTCTTCTGCATGGTGCACCTCCTTGTGCAGAGCACCATGCACCAGCGACAAAAAAAACACAACCCCAAACCCTAGCGGTGACTAAGCACTAGTGGTCAGCGTGGGAGCACCCGGATTGCCACTGAAAATGTAGGTATCGGTCGTGTTCTGATCTACAGCCGTGAAGCTGATCCCTTCACCGATCGGAACCTGGATGTTGGTATTGAAGGCCCCCACATGGTAATCGCCACCACTGTCGGCAGTGCTTTCCAGCACAATGTCAAACGAGCCGGAACCGCCGGCCGCCACCGTCGGATTGGTGGCATACACCAGCAGGTCGGCCTGGGCGGCCGTGGGAATTCCCACGGCCAGAACCAACCCCAGACCAGCTAGTTTTGTGGCGCGTGTCCGTAGCCGCTGAGTCAGACGCATCAAGATCACTCCCCAAGCCTCAGGAACGGATGAAAATCGTATGGGATTAAGGCTGTGAACACAACAGGTAAGAATTCCGCCAAGATCAGAGAGCAGACGAGTTTCAGGCCATCCTACCTTGCCCAACACGTGATTCAGGGATTCTCAGGAAACCAAAAATCCCCTACTCACGCGCCAGGCGGTGAGGTAAAAACTGCCACCGGCATCAGGGCAGCTTCTTGCCGTTGCGGGCCGTGATCAGTGACAGGTCGGTTGAGTTCTGTAACCCGTCCCCATTGATGTCCATGAATACCAGCGGCACCGTTACACTCGCCGACGTGATGCTGATGGCATTGGTACCACTGAAACTGGTGGCCCCGTTGAACGCCACAGAGACGCTACCACTCGTCGCATTGAGATCAAGCGTGGCAGTGATGCTGCTATCAAAGGTATTGGCGCCACTGTCATTGAAGATGATGCCGGTGTTAGTCGCCGAGTTCGAGATGTTGATGGTGGTGTAGGTGGCCTTGTTGCTCACCGTGAGCGTGGAGCCGGAGATACTGGTATTGGTGGGTGCCGCGGTCGTCCAGCTATTGGTGCCGTTGGTCAAGGTGAACGCATAGCTATTGGCGGCCGCGGTCAGGTTCAAGAACTCGTTCGCCGCGTTCAGGCTAATCGTCAGGGTGCTGCCCCGAGGCACTGACGGTGGCCAGCAACTGACGATCTTCCAGACGCTCGATTCCCCCCACGTTCCCCAGCTTTCTGAATAGTTCGACTCTCCGCGGGCGGCGTTCGGTCCGGGTGGCCTGGCGACGGGTGACGAGCTGCTTCAGTGTTCTGGTCAGACTCATGGGGGCAAACTCCTGGTGGAAGTTCAGACGGGCGAAAGACCGCGCACGATGCGATTGCATCGAATGAATTGAGCAAAAACTTCCGGCAGAATCCTTCCACACGGAAAGTTCAAACGAAATCTTTACCGCTAGCAACGAAAAGACTTGAGGGAGGCAACTAACCCCGGAAACCCAGTGCGGCAATACCCATGAAACCGAAATCCATGGAGGCATGTTATGGCAAACAGAGGGGGGGGCAAACCGCGTTTTGTGGCAAAAACGCGGCTAGCCCTTCTCAATTCGCATGCATTCAGCCCAATGCCGCGGATGAAGGAAAATTTCTATTTTTTAAAGGGCCGAGGGCCCAATTCCGTCAGCCTAGGGCGCAGCCCTTGCTGTTTATCATAGGTCTTGGGAAACATCAGACGATTGCGTTCAGGCTTGCGATGGGGCGAGGTTCCACCCGAGCCCGAGGATGGTAGAACCCTGGCGTTCTGCCTTGGGGCTTAATCTTGCATGCCTTTGCCGCCTGTGTGTCGGGCTCGGGTTAAACCCTGTCAATGACCCACATATTTGTGACCGTGGCGGAGACTATTCACGCTTGAGGATATGCTCTTGGGTTTTCTCTGTGTTTTGGGTCTTTAGGACTTAGTTCTTTGATCTTTTTCTTTGTGTCACACCTCTGTGAGCCAGTGCTTCTTGGTCTTTCATGAATCGAAACACCACGGCATGGGATCAGAGAGGATCAAAGACAGGAAAAGCGTTGCCAACAGAGCCAGTACCAAATGACGAAGACCAAGATAAAACCACACTGGCTCACGGAGCAGTGGCACAAGAAATAAGCAGACCCAAGCGAGAATGAACAGACCAAGACCTCAGACGCTTGCAGAGATGTGGGTAATTGACAGGGTGAAACCCCACCAGAACCATTGAGAAACTTCCGTGCCGAGGTAAGATTGCGGGTCATCGTCGTAAGCAATGACGCAATTATTCAAGGCTGAAGTTCCTGCTTCAGGAACAGCCGGAACGCAATTGGACGCCCTCGTCACAAGCTTAGAGCTTGGCGTCACCGCAGCGAACGCAGGGAAGCTGATCGAGGCTGGCACAGCCTTCGGGGAGCTTGGCCTCTTCAATGAGCATGTTCGGGATCTGGTCATGGATCGCAAACCGGGTCTCGCACCGGGTACACACCAAAGCCTCTCCCTCACGGCGCAGCGGTACTTTGCCCAGCGGACAGACCAGCAGGGCCAGAAGATCATCTTCGCTCGCCATCATACGCTCCATCCAGCTCGGAAAAGGAAAAGACCCACCCAGTTCACACGCGGGGTCACGGGCGAACGCAGGAATCCCCAGGGCCGTCATCGTCGCCTGAATCTGGCTTTAACTGCAAGTCCCAGGCCCCCGGTCTAGGACTCTGGACCGGTCGTTACTATACTCTTGAAGAGAGTTTCCATCGCCAGGACTTTGGTCCTAGGCCCACCTCTTACCCCCGGTTCGTGACCTCAATGGCCAATCCGCTGGATGTGATTGTGCGGTACGGCCAGATGCGGCTACTGGGAGAATTCCACGGAATTCCCGGCCAAGACCATCCACGCGGCCAGCGGGTGGTGATTCACACAGAACGTGGCCATGAACTGGGCGAGGTCCTCTGCCCGGTTACCGAGCGAACGGCCGAATTTTTGGAACCCGGCGTGCATGGCGAGATTGTGCGGGTGGCAACCCCCGCTGATCTTGAAATTGCAAATTCCCTGACCGAGCAGCAAAAAGCCGCGTTTCGGATCTGCCAGGAACGGATTGAAGATCGCCAGATCCAGATGGATCTGGTGGACGTAGAGGCCATTCTTGGCGGGGAACGGCTCGTTTTTTACTACCTGGCCGAGAAACGAATCGATTTCCGTGAGCTGGTGAAAGACCTGGCGCGGACCTTCCGGACCCGGATTGAGATGCGCCAGATTGGGGTACGAGATGAGGCCAAGCTGCTGGCCGATTATGGCGATTGCGGCAAACCGGTCTGCTGCAACACTCACCTTTCACGCATGCCGCCCGTCTCGATGAGAATGGCCAAGCTCCAGAAAACCACCCTCGACCCCAACAAAATTTCCGGGCGGTGCGGCCGGCTCAAATGCTGCCTGAGATATGAATTTGATACCTATCTCGATTACGAACACCTGCTCCCTCCGGTCGGAACACGGGTCACCACCAAGCACGGAACCGGCTGGGTGCTCGCTCAAGAGATCCTGGCCAGCAAGGTGCTGGTAGAAATTGACGAGCAGGTCCGGCGCAGGGTTCTTGTAGGACTCGACCAGATCCAGCCCTGGGATAAAGGCCAGCGGCCAGCCCCCAGAGCATTTAATCCCAGCCTTGATCGCGATGACCTGGCCAACTGAAACCCGCACCCGTTCCCTTTCTTCACTCATTAACATCAACATCCCCGAACCCGAGAGCTTGTGAATCTGCATGGGACTGAAGGATGATCTGGCCGGTGTTCTGGCGCGTGATGCTCGCTATGAGTTCGAGGCTTACATCCTCGTGCTTCAGGGGTTTGAGCTGGTCCGTCGGGCCCACAAGCGGCAACTCAAAAAACGCAAAGAGGCCAGTGCGGCGGGCCCGGTCCGCAAGCGAACTGGCGGAAAGAGCAAGGACGTGGTGCACATTCCCGGGCAAAAGCTCTGCCTGGGGGTCAAAAGCCTGGCGTTAAAACAGTACGGAGACCTGGCGCTGCCCATGATCAGGCAGTGGGGGCTCCACACCACCTCAGACATCGGCTCAATTGTGTATAACTTGATCGCCTCCGGCGATCTGGAAGCCAGCCCGCACGATAAACGCTCAGACTTCGACAACGTTTATGACTTTGAGGAGATGATGGGCCCACACCGAAAGCCCAAGGTTCGCTCGAACAAGAACGAACTCGGGCCGCATGAGGGATGACCGCCCGTCTCCACGTCTGGACGCTGTTTTCATTTCCAGGCCGAGACAGGCTGCCAGCTTGCAAAACACCTGTTTCTGGGTCTTGAAATCACCTCGGAGGTATCCATCCAGCCCATGCACAAACCATCCAGCAGCATCCAGCCAGCCCCAGACACGCCCGGCAATCATCAGGCCCTGGATCAACCCCTGAAGCCCGATGCGCGGTCGCGAACGCTGTTTATTCTGGCGGCGCTGCTGTTCCTGGCCTGGGTGGCGTTCCTGGCCGTGCTGGCGATCATCTCTGGGAAACGACCGGAAACCCGGAGCAAAGAAGGGAATCGGGCGGCGTTCCGCCCCATTCACTCCCAGCCGGGATCCGGCCAATCCAGGACCATGGGTTATTCAGCAACCGCATCCGCGCCGGCGGACACCGCAACCGGCTGATGTTGGTGCGGGGCCAAATTCACCTGGGCACCATGCTCGGCCAGAAAGCCCAGACAGCGCTTGGGGAGCCGGCAATTCAGAACCACGTACTCATCCTCAAACGTTTCGTCCAGAATCTGGGCGTGCTGTTTGAGGTAGGCCTGAACCCGGCCATTGCTGACCTCGGTCCTGACCTCAGCGACCAGGGCTCGCTCATGCAGCATCTCTCGCACGGCTTGTTCCAGGCGATCAAGCCCGAAGCCACTGCTGGCGCTGATGGAAACCGAAACGTCATGGTGCGCCTTGAGCACGTCCAGGTAGGAACGGTCTGGAATCCGGTCCGACTTGTTCAACACGAGCAAGGTTGGCTTATCCACCAGTTGCAAATCTTCCAGCACGCTCTTCACCGCGTTAATCTGCTTCTCAGCCTCGGGATTAGACGCATCCACCACGTGCAGCAGCAGGTCTGCCTGCCGGGCTTCGGCCAGGGTGGCTTTGAAAGAGGCCACCAGCGAATGGGGCAGACTGCGAATGAACCCAACCGTATCAGAAAGTAGCACGTGGCCGCCGCCACGGAACTGCCAGCGCCTGGTGCGTGTATCCAGGGTGGCAAACAGTTTGTCTTCCACCAGCACGTCGGCATGTGTAAGCGCGTTCATCAGCGTGCTCTTGCCGGCGTTGGTATAACCAACCAGCGAAACGGTGGGCACGTCGCCACGCCCCATCACTTCCCGTTCCTTACGGGCCTCAATCTTGGAAAGCTTTTCCTTGAGGTCCTGAATCCGGTGCACCACCAGCCGGCGGTCTTCTTCAAGCTGCTTTTCACCAGGACCACGCACCCCGATCCCGCCCTTGTAACGCGAGAGGTGGGTCCACATCCGCTTCAATCGCGGCAGGGCGTACTCAAGCTGGGCCAGTTCCACCTGCAGGTGGGCTTCATGGGTCTGAGCTCGGCTGGCGAAAATATCGAGAATGACCTCAGTGCGATCGATCACCTTCACGCCCAGAGACTTTTCCAGGTTCCGGGTTTGGGAAGGGAGCAGATCGTTATCAAAAACGACCAGGTCGGCCTCATGGGCCTCAACCAGTTCCTTCAGTTCATCCACCTTGCCCGACCCGATATAGGTGGCAATATCCGGACGCTGTCGCTTCTGGAGCAGCCAGCTAGAGACCTGAAGCCCGGCGGTTTTGGCCAGCCCTCGGATCTCATCTAGTGGATCATCCGGGTTAAATTCCCCTTCCGGCAGGAGTACGCCTACCAGGATCGCATTTTCTCGCCGCTTGAGCTGCTCGGTAACCGTGAATTGCACCGTGTGTGTAGTCCTTGGTGTTGCTGGACCTGCAAAACGAACAAAACTTCTTTTTCTGCAAAATTGTAGGGGCGACCAAGTGGCGTCGTCAACCGCCCCCGTTGGTCTCGCCCGGTTCCAGACACGAAAGATGGACTCCAGGTTCATCCACCTGAAGGTTCTACGTGTTCAACCGGCCATCGGTTCGGCCAAAACCCGGCGGGGAGCCAGCCCACCGCCCGGCACAAGCTCGGCAATGGCTACCAGGGTGCCGCTGGAATCAAACAGGGCCACTTCGCCAGAGTCTGGCACCGTAGTTGTCCAACGTACCCGAACGGCATCCAAGGCCCGACCCTGGCGAACCAGGCCAACCTGGGCGGCGTCTAGCGCGGCGGCCGGCAGGTGCTGGACCGCACTTCGCGGGGGTAGAAACCGCTCCAGAAGATTCTCGCGGGTCAGCGCCTCGGGGCTAATCCCCTGCTCCGCTGCAAACGGACCAATACGGGTGCGCCGGAGCACGGTCAGGTAACCGCCACAACCGAGCGCCTCGCCCAGATCACGCGCGATTGCCCGAATATAGGTGCCGGCCCCGCACCCAACCTCAATCTCCAGATCGGGCCACTGGTAACCCCGGATCAGGATCTGATCAATGCGTACGGGCCTGGGTGTCAGCGTTACCTCTTCACCGGCCCGAGCAAGGTCATAGGCACGCCGGCCGGCCAACTTGAGCGCTGAGTAACGCGGTGGCAGTTGAAGAATGGTCCCCACCTGCGTTTGCAATACCTGGGAAATCTGGGCGAGGTCCGGCTCCTGCGGATCATCGACGGCGACAATGGCCCCATCGGCATCGTCGGTATCTGACCGACCGCCAAGCCGGACCGTGGCCAGATAGGTCTTGGGCATCTGCTGCACATATTCGATCAGGCGGGTGGCCTGCCCCATGGCCACCACCAGAACGCCGGTTGCCATGGGGTCCAAGGTGCCGGCATGCCCCACGCGTGCTTTGCGACCAACCACCGAGCCAACCCGGTTCACGGCATCGCGTGAGGTCCAGCCGCCCGGTTTATCCAGGACCAGGAGCCCGCTCAGGCCCCGCAGGCCAGGTTCATTGCCCATGATTCCACGGTCTTCTCTCAAAGAAACGGTTTCAAAACGGGGCGGGCTCCGCTCCAGGTCTGCGAGGTGCCTACCCCCGTGTTGAATCCGCCACACAGACCGCAGAGTCTAGCCCAACCCTTGATCAACGAGACACGGGCCCGTTGCCGGGCAGCACCCGGGTGAGCATAGACTGGCTGATGGGCACGGGAATGTCGTCATGAACGGCGGTCACGGTACATGTACCATTACCCGCCCTCAGTGCCCGCACTCGGAAGCTCATGGTGACCTTGGCCCCAGACGGCAATCGGTCGATCTGCTGGAACAGCGCGGTCTGGGGATCAGGCGCCTGCTGGCTTCCCCCCACTCCGTTGGCATCGGAAACCGACAAAATCTGGAGGTTTTCCGACACAATGCCCCGAATCTGGATGCGTTCGGCCTCTTTGGACCCTTCGTTGCGCACCTGGATCTCGTAAGTTGATTCCTCACCCTCATCCAGGGCACCACGCGGCTCATTCACCGTCATCGCCAGCTTGGAAAGCCCCTTGATATCGGTGTTATGCGTCTTGTTCACGGGCTGAACGCCCTGGGCTTTGGCTCCGGTCCGAAGCGTGAACAGGCCAATGGTACCCATCCGCACCTGAAGGTTAAAAACCTCGCTTGCGCCAGGTGGAAGTTCGTTGATCGACCAGTAGTAGGTGCGGGCCTCTGCCACCCACTTACCCTTGGGCTGAACATTCTCTGGACGGCCGGCCGTGGGCACCTGCGCGGCCACCACCACCGATCGGGCCGGCGCAGAACCTTTGTTAGAGACCGTGAGCTTGTAGTTGGCAATGTTATCGGGATACCGTTCGCTCGGTCCTTCCACCACAACCTGAAGATCTGGGGCAACCACCTCAATCTCGGCGCGGGCGGTCACCGGCGCGGGCACATCGGGGCTCATCGCGCTCAGATCAATGGATTGTGGACCCATGCCCGTGGTATCCACCTCAAGTTTCAACGGCACGCTCTGACCCGGTTCAATGGTGGCAATCCCCATCTCCGGCTTGAGTTTCAGGGCCAGCTCAGATCCTTTGGGATGACTCAATCCGGGGGTCAGCTTGGCCTGCACTTCCACGTCTCGTGCGGGATGGTCGCCTGTGTTGGTGATGGTGATATCAAACCCAACGGCCACCCCCTTGAGCGGCTTGGTCTTATCGGCCCGAATCTCCAGCTTCAGTTCGGGCGAGCGAACCATGGTGCGTGCCCGACCGCCACCCAGCACCGAAACGGTGACCGCGTGGTCAAAGCTCCCCTTGGCGGTTGGCTTGACCTTCACCTTGATCATCCGTTCGGTACCGCCGGGCATGTTGTTGAATTGCCAGTAATAGACCCGGCTATCGGTCCGGGCAGGCGCAGGTTCGGCGTCGATAAACTCGGCGTTATCGGGCAGCGGGTAGCGCACGGTGACACCCGCGGCATCTCCTTGGCCGGTATTCTTGATGCGAATGTAAAACAGATTCTCAACATGAAGGTTCGAGACCTCCGGTGCCCGCACCTCAACCGCCATGTTCACCTGGCTGGGGCCGGTCGAAAGACGTTCGGTGGGCAACAGTGAGGAATCGGTAAGCCCGGCCCCGGTGGTCTGAGTTGTAAGGCCTGCCGGCCGCTCTTTGGCGGCACCCAGCGGATTCACCTCTCCGGCGCCGGAACGAGCAGGCGCCTGAGCCTGTTGCACTCGCGCATCTCTGGGGTCAACGGCCTTGAGCGTGGGCGGCTTGGTGGCGGCACCCGCGTCAGGGTCTGCGCCAAACGGGCTGCTGTCGTTGACAGGCTTCGTGGGCGGTGCGGGAACTTCCTCGAACGGCGAACTGGGCTCCTGACCCACCGCTGGCAACCCAAACGGTGAAGCGGCATCCGCCGGTTCCGCCGGACTCTCGATCGGCAACGGGGCCGGATCCTGAGCCGTTGGCTCCACTTTCTTGACCGCGGTCACGGTTTTGACACTCTTACCGGCATCAGATTTCGCTGGAGGCCGCTCAATCGTCAGAGGTGGTTCCTCGACGGCGCGACTTTGCGATTGAGCCAGGGCCGGAACGGCCAGAGGCTGTAACAGTGCCAGAAATCCCAGAACAAGGCAAATTCGACAAATCATGGAAACGCTCCCCTCCCTGGGAACGGCTCCCCGACCTCGGCCTGTTTCCAGCACCGTCTCGGAGTCTGGACCGGGCGCGGTCTCGAGTGGGAAGCGAAGTACCAAAATTGCCAGGAGTGGAAAAGACCAGAATTTGTAAAGTTCCGAGCAGCCGGGGTCATCACCGGCCTTCCAGACGGCTCCCAGTGGGCCCGTCGAACACTTCTAAATCTCTCTGCCCAAGTGACTTATCGCGACACACGATAAGATTGCCCATCAAAAGTCGGCCCAGAGCCAGCCGGGGGGCGGCTGCCCAACCAGGGTCAACCTGATCGCGATCCGCGATCACGGGCACCATTTCCAGATTTAACCCCACCAGACTCAAATCACAGCCTTAATTTAGCCACACTCAATCTCGATGATTCGCTCTGGCCTCCCAAGATTGCGGCTTAGCAGACCGGCCCCAATTCCGTAGGCTCGTGCATCCAGATGACAGACTCGGGCGTGCGACATCAACGACGATGATCGGGACCTGGGTCGAATAAAACCGCTCGATGGACGAGCACCTTTGGGCCGAACGATGGTCCGTCAGTCGAAATAGGTCCATGTCCCTGGTTCAACGGCCTGCCCACATCCTCAAACTGAAAGGCTCGGATCAATGGATGCCTCGAGCGCGTTTCGTAAGCTGATTACCGCCTACTCCAGCCAGAAGCCCGGCCAAAAAGGGCTCGTCAACGTCACGTTCTTCGTGGGGGCTGGGTTCTCGAAAACCTGGGACAACACCTCTCCCACCGGAAATGAGCTGTTCACGTTCCCTGGCGAGTTTCTGACCCAGATGGCCGCCGACATCGAGGTCGATGAACTGCTGGGTTACCCTGGCTATCCCACCCGAGACGACGCTGCGCCCGCGGCATTCAAAGAACTGCTCTATAACCTCACCATGCAGCTCAAGTATCCGGGAATCCGAACCCGGTACATGGATGAACTGAGCATCCAGTTCGTGATTGACGAGATCAAGGCCATCGTCCAGAAGCGCTTTGAATCAATCAGCAGCCTGAACTACTTTGATGAGGCAACCGGCAAGTTCCCCGGCCCGGCCAATCCCACCGAGAACCAGTCCACCATCCTTGCCTTTTTCCAGTGGCTCAGTGAGCATCAGACGGCCCAAAAAGGGACGGCCAGAGGCGTTCATACGAACTTCCTTTCCACCAATTATGACTATGTCGTGGAAACGATTCTGGACAACACGGGCGAAAAGAAAGCGCTCCGCAATACCTATCGGGGTATCACCCCCTCCATGGTCAACCAGAAGCGCAATGCCAACGTGGTGCAGGACCACTGGTCCATCAATTCCCTGATCAAGATCAATGGAGGTTTTGAGATCGTACCCAATGGGCCCTACTATGATCTTGACTATCGCCGCCGCTCGTTCGAGCAGACCCGCGAAAACCCGCCTGAAATCATGATGCCGTCCAAAGAGCAGAACTACGTCAACCCGTACTTCTCCTCGATCTTCCCCAAGGCCGTACGACTGCTCCAGGAGAGCGATGTCCTGGTGATTGTTGGCTATAGCCTGTCTGAAGAAGATGCGCTGCTGCGGTTCCTGATCCGTCAGTTCGCCGAGGACCTGCGCGACGTTCATGGCAAGTACATCTTTTACGTGGACTACACCGAGTCCGACGTCCTTGAAGAACGACTTCAGGCCTGCTTCCGCTACATGAATCGCATGGACGTGAACAACGTCTTCACCTACTCAGGCGGATTCGTGGAGTGGATCAAGCAGATTCTCAGCGAAACGGATGCCAAGTAAGACGGTCAACTGGCGAGCGACCCAGACGATCAGGCTGATCTCAATTCCCCAGATGCGTTTGCAATCCGGATGCAAACGCGTCTGGGGAATTGGCCTGAAGCCTTGAACAAGACGAACCTGCTGCCGGAACAAGACGCCCAAGCTCACACGCTTTGGAAGTTGCCGTTCCTGGGTTTTTTGGGCAAAACGCCCAAAATATGAGCCTGAAGCGCCAGCTTTCGAAGTTGCGATTTTGAGCCCTGAGTCCCCTCAATAGCAGCGGATGCGGTACTCCTGTTAGCCCGATGCGTGAGCTTTGAAGTTGCGCTTCGGGCTCTGGAATAGGCTACCACACATGCAATCCTGGCCCAGTACCTGGAATCGAAGGCCTAGAAGCCGACCACACTTGAGGCGCGGGCGAATAACCGCTTCTCCCGCACTGCGGGAGAAGGTGGCCGAAGGCCGGATGAGGGCGACCGGGCCGGGATTATGAGCGCCGACCACGAGTGGTACAACGCACGCGTTCTCCAACCCGGAGGGCGAACCAAACGTGAGGCAAGGGCGCATATTCGGAGAAGAGATCCACTCCCTGGCGTTTCGGGCTCGTATTCGGAGAAGAAGCCCACGCGCGCGTATCGGGCTCATCTTACGGGCATCTTGCCCAGCAAAACCCCAGGAAGCTCAAGTTCAAAGCTCACGCATCGGGCTATGAGGAAAGATGAGCACCTATCGCGGTTCACGATTGGCTTGCACACGAAAAGATTTGCTTCGTGTCACGCCTCAGTGTCTTGATCTTCGTTCAATGTAGGACAGCCGCCCTCGGCTGTCTCTGAATTCCTGGGCCGTTACGAAGATGACAGCCGAGGGCGGCTGTCCTACATTCGGAAAAGGAACACCAGGAAAGGCGCTCACTTAAGTGTGCAACGCAAATGTTAACCGCTGTAAATCTGTTCGGCCAAGCCGGCCGCTACCTGTTCCGCAGTCTCCTGCGCAGAAACCGGCCACGCCGCCACCTCGGCCAGGTTCCGGAACCAGGTCTCCTGACGCTTGGCAAACTGCCGGGTTCGGGCCTGGATCAGGTTCACCGCAGTTGCCTGGTCAAGCTCGCCCGCCAGCAAGGCGAACCCTTCCTGATACCCCACCGCCTGGGCAGGCACCGGATGCAGAGCGCGTTCAGACGAAGCCAGTCGCTGGAGTTCATCCCGGAAGCCCGCCTCAAACATCTGCTCAACCCGGCCGTTGATCCGCACATGCAGTTCGGCTCGATCCCGTTTCAAAGCGAAAATCTTCAACCCTTCAGCCTGCTTCTCATGCTCGGTCTGCCAATCGCTCATCGGCTTCCCCGTCAGCCGGTAGACCTCAAGCGCACGGATCACACGCCTGACATCGTTCGGGTGCAGCCGGGCCGCCACCCGGTGATCAACCCGGGCCAGTTCCGCATGAAGTGCGGCCTCTCCCTGGCTCGCCACCTCGGCCAGCAAACCAGCGCGAAGCTCGGGATCAGCCGCCGGCCCCTCAAAAAGCCCGCGAATCAACGCCTTAAGATAGAGCGCGGTCCCGCCCACAAAGAGCACCCGGCGACCACGCGACTCAATGGCGGCCGCCGCCGCAATGGCCCACGCCCGATACTCGGCCACCGAGCCCTGCTCCCACGGGTCCAGCACATCGATCAGGTGATGCGGGACCCCCGCTCGCTCTTCCAGCGTTGGCTTGGCCGTTCCGATATCGAGACCCCGGTACAGGGTCATCGAATCCAGCGCAATCACCTCGGCATCAAGCCGCTTCGCCAGCGCCACCCCTACCGCCGTTTTACCCGAAGCCGTGGGACCGGTCAGATAAAACGCCCGCCGGAGTTCAGGCTCCAAACTTCGCTCGGATTCACTCATGAAACAACCTGACTCAGTAGCAACCGTGGACCTGAGCCTGTAAAAACGATCACAAAAACATGGTCCAGGAACGAAAAAGGAACGCAGGTCACCGGTTTGGGACCGCGGCGGTTGCACCCCGTTCCAAAGGGTTGCCGGCCGGGAGAAACCCATGACTCTGGAAGATTTGCTGGGCCTCAGAACCGATCAGAAAATTGGCGAAAGCCTGAGCCTCACGCGCATGAGTGCAACCGCGAATGATCCCCAGCCGCTGGAGAATCGGCTCATGAAGCGAAGCCGCCACGGGAATCTGCTGCAAGGTAGAGGTTCCCGCCAGTGAAGATCCAATGAACGCAACATCGGCATTGCCACTGGAAACAAACTGGTAGGCCTGGCGCACGTTCTCTGCAAACACAAGCTTGGGCTGCACTTTGTCCCACAATCCAGCCGAGATCAAGGTCTGGCGGGCCGCACGTCCATACGGGGCAGATTCTGGGTTCGCAATCGCAATCTTCTTCACCGGTTCACTCTCAAGATCGGCCAAACCGTGAATGGAACCTTGCAGGTCCTGATGAACCACCAGGCAAAGCACCCCCTGGGTGTAATCTTTTGCAGAACTGGGCTCAATTACTCCGCTCCCAGCCAGTTCCTCCACGAACCGACGATCGGCCGAGAGAAAGAGATCGACGGGCGCCCCCTGCTCAATCTGTCGGGCCAGTAAGCCCGATGCGCCATAGAGAACCTCTGGCCTTGCCCCTGGTCGATCGCCGGCAAACACGCCGATCAGTTCCGGCAAAACCACCTGCAAGTCGGCCGCCGCCGCAATCCGCAGCGGCTCAGGTACCTGACCGCAGCCCAATCCGCTGAAGGCGGCCAGCACCAGCAACACGAACGCCGGCAACCTCCGCGAGCTTTCTGGCATCTTGGCCCCTCTTCAGGACGAGTCCGAGTTAACCGCTTGAACGGTCAGTGAGTGCACCACCAGGGCGGGTTCAGAAATCCGCCGCGGAAACGATCTCCTGACCGTTACGACTCCCGAGTCCCTGCCAGGTGGCCGAGTTGACCGTGTTCTTGACGAACTGAACGTGGCCATCGCAGAACAAGCTCTGAGCTCCCCCAGAGTGTCCACTTCGAGCCGTGATATTCAGTGTCAGGTTCTGCCAATCGGCGCGAGATTTGTCACTATGAGGCAACCCGCCTCGACAGTCGGACCGAGCATCATTGGGCGGGCGACGGTGGTTGTACATCGAATGCCCGGGCGCACCATAAAGCCACTTGATACCGCGTGTCGCCTGAAAACCGGGCGGTTTGCTAACCAGGCACTGAATGGCGTAATCGGCGTCGGACACGATGGGCGGACCGTGACCGGCCGTGTTATTGCCGGTGATCACGAAGCCGGCCAGTGGGTCATGGGCCAACACCGTCAGGCCGTTGAACCCGGTGGGAGCGCCGGCACGAGATCGGGTTGTCTCGCTGATGGCCACCGTCTGCGAACTACCGTCGGTGATCATGGCCATGGAAACGGCCGAGTTCTCATAAAACAGCCCGTTGGGAACGGTCAAAGGCGCCGCCGGTCGCTGGATCACCGAGTAGCCCGTGCCCACATTCAACAGGTAGTTGTGACCGGCATAATTCCCGCCCCCAACCGGCACCAGGCTGGGACCGGCATCGGTGGGGCAAAGCAGGGTTGAAACCACGGTCACGGCGGCAGTCTGGTTCACCGCAGCGGAGGTTGTGGTGTAATCCGGATCGGGGTTCATGCAAAAGTTCATGGCATTGAACAGCGTTTGCATTTCCAGTTGCGGCATCAACTGAGAGTAAGCCCCCCAGCAATGCCCATTGCCGGATACGTAGGTGTTGATCCGGCCGGGTGGAAAGACCCCGTGCGTATTCTCATACGTGCTCATCGCCAGGCCAATTTGCTTGAGATTGTTGCTGCATTGCGCCCTGCGGCCCGCTTCACGGGCCGACTGCACGGCGGGAAGCAACAACGCCACCAGCACGCCAATGATCGAAATCACCACTAGCACTTCGATCAGGGTGAAACCCTGCCGCAGGCAGGTTGATCGTTGTTCGCCGCTTGCCATCCCCATGATCTTACTCTGTTTAGAGTGTCCAGACCCGGCGTCCGCTCAGGAACATGGCCAGGCCGCCGTCCTCGCTCACCTTCAACACCGGGCCATGATGGCTGGCGGCAAGCGCGGCCGTGGTGCGGGCCCCTTCCACAGCGCGGGCAACCTTGCTCACTTCGCTGCTAATTCTGAGAATCGCCCCGAATGAGTGAATCAGGCCCTGGCGGTCAACCACCACCGCACCGTCGATGCCGGCAATCGCTTCCAGAATTGAGCCATCAAGATCTTCCACCTTCTGGTCCCGAATCAGGTGATGGAGCGCACGCTTGGCCAGCCTGGGAGAGAGATTCTCAGGATCCTCGGGGTCATCGGTCGCCACCTCGGAAAGAATCCGATCTCCAGGTGCCAGCAAGGCGGGCAAGCTCCTTGCCGGCTCGCGAAGCAGCACGAACATGGCCCCTTTCCGCTCCTCCAGAAGATTCAGGGCCGCCTGAAAGATGCGATCCCCCAGGTCGGAGGGGTCGGTCTTGCCCACGGCTTGCTTCCAGATTGCAAACTTCGAAGGGGTATCCAGAAGCCGCCACCGGGCATCTGAGTACACAAACTTCAAAGCCCCGCGGGCAAACACCTTGATCTGCTGGGCGGTCGTCAGCACCGCCACCACATGCTCACCATTGAGGGTGGCCCGGGCATGAGGCTCAAACGTGCGGGCGCACGGAACCTCTAGCGGCACACACCCCTGAACCTTCTTGGACCAGTTTTCCAGGTCCACAGGCCAGGCCAGTTCACCAGATCGGTCGACCACGTAAACGGTCCGAAGCCCGTCGCACACGCGGTGAAAACTCTTCACACTCGACAGTCGAACCGAATACCGGGGCGCACCAGGAGGATTCAAACGGCCAGGATACGCCGGATCTTCGGGAGTGCCCAGCAACAGAGCCCCGGTCGAAACCCGATGGTTTTCATAGGTCGACAGAGCCGCCGCCCGTAGCGCCTCTAAAGCGGAGGTCAGCCGAACCGGGCCAGGTACCTGCAAAAACTCAGCAACAATCTGGTCCTCGATTGCGTATTCGAGGATCTCATCGATCGTTGCCTCTGTGTCATAGATGAACTGATAACGCCGGTCGAGGACGGTCATCACCGCTTCGATCAGCCGCCGCTCAATCGGCAAGAACGGGCTCGGGCTTCCAGGCTGGAACAGGTACTGGGTCTTGAACAGTTCAATGACCACACCCAGTTTGTCGGGGTCGTCAAGAATCTGAAAATACCGGCCCCGCAGAGTTGGGTCGGGAATAGTTTCAGTCTGTCCGTCACACAGTTCCAGTTGGCAATCAGGGAAAAAGTGCTCAAGCTGGCGCCGCATCATCATCTTGTAGAGGCCGACGATCCGGGACATCGGTCCCTTGGGTCGTTCGGCTGGCACCATACCATCACCCCCATCCATCCTGCCCGCGACACCGACAAGCTACGGCGGCCCGCACGCAAACGAGTCAGCAGACCTAATCCGTAGACCTGCAGTCCAAGTCTTGAATCTTATACCAAGCAACCAGCCACCGCCAGCAGCTAAACCAAATATCTCAGGCAAGTCTAACTAAACCCAGCAAATCACAGACCAGACTCGAAATCCGCCTGGCAACCGCGATCTCCGAGAGGCAGGCCCCAACTCCTCTCGGTGCCCACTCATCCGGCGCTGGCGGCCCAGCCGTTCTCAACCGGTTTCCAGACGCCCATCTCGTACCGCTTGCATGGCCCTCACGATCGCTGTACACCAAAAGGGGGCCTTTTCCCGGTTTGTTCCCTCGGTTGCTGTCAATCACGCATCAAGAGAATCCTCAATGAAACCCATTGTGAAGCTTGCCCGCGGGATCATTGGCCTGTTGCCGGTTGCCATGCCAGCCATGGCCCCAGGTTTCAGCGCCCAAGGAATTGCGGCCGCGGAAGATCACCAAAACAACCATTCGATCCGCAAGCCAACCAGCCCGGCCGACCTGGAGTTCTGGCTGAAGAACATGGTGGTGTTCCACCGCTTCACCCCCGACGAGGTTCAGCGGGCCACCGGCCTGTCCGTCCCCGAAATTCAAAACACCATCAGACAACTCGGCCTGAACGGCCAGACGCCGCCCCCACGCCTAGCCGGCGAACCCCTGCGCGTGTTGCCGTACCCGGGCGGTCGACACCCACGCATTGGCTTCCGGGACGGGGCCATTGCCCCCCAGCGGGAAACCAAGGTCAGCATCTTCACCCCCTGGGATGAATCCAGCTACGTGGTGGCCGACATCCCCGAGGCAATCTTCTCCAACCTCGGCCTGACCTACCTGGCTCACACCCATGTGCCCACGCTTTGGACCGAACAGAATCTCCAGTTACCGACCCAGGAGTGGGAACGCCGGCCCGATGGTTCGCTGCGTTCAGAACGGAACCTGCCCAACGGCATTACCTTCAACGCGGAAGTTATGCCCGAGGCCCATGCCGTGCGGATGCGCTTGTGGCTCCGCAACGGCACCTCGAAGCCACTCACGGAACTGCGGGTACAAAACTGCGTGATGCTGGCCGGCACCCGTGGATTTTCGGTCCAGTCCAACGACGGCAAGGTGTTCCAGCCCCCCTATGCCGCGGCCAAGTCTGCCGAGGCAGACCGCTGGATAATTACCGGTTGGGTTCCCAACCAGCGCTGCTGGGGGAATGCCCCCTGCCCATGCCTGCACTCCGATCCCCAGTTTCCCAACTGCCAACCCGGTGAAACCGTTCAGCTTCAGGGCTGGCTCTCGTTCTACGAAGGAAAAGATCTTGCTGGTGAACTCAAGCGAATCGATGCCCTGGGGTGGACGAAATGAGCCTGAGCCAAGGTTTGACCCTGGAAACCAGGCCGAATTCAGGCCCTTGCCAGTAGCGAGCGGCGATGAGCACCACTCACTTCTGGACCGTGTCTCGGGCCGCCAGTGCCCGGGTGGCCTGATCTCCACCACCGCGCGGAAATGAGCCCCGCCCCGTGAACGGAAACGGCTTGGTCTGGTTCATGCAGCGATAGAGCCGCACATGCTTGACCGATGTCCCGCCCCGATCCACGTCAAACTCGCCCAGCGGCTCGATGGACTCAAACCAGCGCTGGTACATCTGCACTTCCAGGGGATTATCATTAAGGACCACCAAGATCCCGGTATGCCCCACCCACTGCTCGGGCCGGCTCCAAACCGAAAACCCCTGAGACATCCGCGGACTATAACAAAGCACAGGCCGGCGATCTCCCAGCGCGAACGCCAGTTGCCCCGAGTGATACCACCGACTGGTGAACAGGAACGCGTTGGGATCATCCAGCAAGTGCCGATTTTCCAGCTCTTTGGCCACCGCCGACCAGCCATACAGCTCGGCCGTGGGGTCCAGCGTCACGGCCTGAGCCTGAAATCTGGGTGAGATCCCCCGGCCAAGCAGTCCATACTGGAACTGAATCAAGGCCACGCCAATGCCTACCAGCATAAAACAGGCCCACCGAACCATGCGGGCCTGAACCCGGCGCTGAGACTCAACCGAACTCTCGATCTGGCGGGCCAGCTCGGCGGCGGCCAGCGGAATCATGGGCAGCAGCCCCACCAGTGACCAGTGCGGCAGCAGCATTCGCCACAGCCCGACCACCGAGAACAGACCCAGCGGAATCAACGGCTGCGCCAACCAGAACCGGTCCCACTGACCGGCCGTGTTCTGTTTCCAGGCCCGAATTCCAGCCACCAGTGCCACCACCAACGCCAGCCAGATCCAAGGCGTGAGGTACGCCGCCTGTGCGGCC
Source organism: uncultured Planctomycetales bacterium (assembly GCA_903926465.1). GTDB lineage: Bacteria > Planctomycetota > Planctomycetia > Isosphaerales > Isosphaeraceae > CAIYJE01. The sequence goes on along the minus strand of CAIYJE010000062.1, from coordinate 7,821 downwards.
ATGCCCAGCAGCAAGCGATCAGGTCGCGGCAGCATCGATCCGGGGACCGCCCGGCCAGCCTGAAATCCCAGTGAGGCCCAGCCATGTGCCGCGTTCCAGCCAATGACCGGCGAGAAAACCACCATGCCAATCACCAGGGCCAGGTACGGACCAGGCCGCCGCAGCCAGACCCGGGCGTGAGGAAGCGCAATCAGCGTTAAACCCAGCACACCAGGCAGCATCACCCCATGGTATTTGCTTAGCATGGCGCAGCCCCAGGCCAGACCAACCCCCACCCACGGGCGAATGGCGCCCCGGCGGCTTCCCAGCGATTGCAAGGCCGCCTGAAATCGTTCGAGCGTCAGCAGCCAGAAGAACAGCAGTGGGCCATCCGGCAAAACAAACGAACCAGCCGCCACCGGGTAGTAACCGGCAATGCTCAGCAAAAAGGCGGCCAGCCAGCCGGCACGCGGACCGAAGCTGCGCTCGGTGAGCCTGGCCATGAGAAACGTGGAGCCCGCAAATAACAAAACGAACACCACTCGCAGCGGAAAGATGGCACCAAAATGAGGTTCCATCAGCCGCCCCAGGGCCGCCAGAACGGCCATCATGGGTGGGTGATCGTAGAAGCTCCAGTCAAAGTGCTGGGTGTAAAGCGCATGATACGCTTCATCATTGCCGGCCCCCAGCAGGCCCGCCCAAAACAAGCGCACCAACGCCGCAACGGCAATCAAGCCCCAAAGTGCCCTGCGAGTAGTCATCACCAAGAGGCCTCAGATTCACTGCCTAAAACCGGGAAGCGGGGCTTCTCACCCGTCCCCTGCGCGACATCCTAGCGATTCAACCTGGTTAGGCGATCCCAGTTTCGCGGGCCGGGTGAAGCGTGAACGGTCTTGAAGCTGAGGGTTTTATCGACCTCGTCCAGCTTTTTCCCAAGTTCGTTAAGGCCAACATCCGATCGTTTAAGCACGCAATAGGTTCTATCCCCGGCATGGCGATCTTGCCGGAAATACCGGCCGCTGCTACGATTCGCCGCTTCCGGATCCGGACGTCTGCTGGTGCCGTCCGGCCACCACTGTCTGCTAAGGGAGCCGGCTCAGCCCGGTAGGCATGATGCCGAACCCGCTCGCTAAGCGCTGGGCACGTCGAATCCTTCTGATCGCCCTGGTTGGGCTCGGTTGCGAGCAACTCTGGCGGCATGGGCACGACTACATTTGGCCCGATAAATTCGCGGTCGTTGAGCCCGGAAAAATTTTCAGGGGGGCCTGGCTCAAGCCGTGGCCCATGAAACGGGTGGTGAAAGATCACAAGATCCACACCGTGGTGGCCCTGGCCCACCAGGTAGATGACCCGCTGGCGATCCAGGAAAAGGCCCTGTCTAAAGAACTGGGCTTCCAGTGGGTGCATGTTCCCATTGTTGATGACCGCAGCCTGACCGACGGCGACCACCTGTTCGACCGCCTTGAAGAGGCCGCCGCAATTGTGGCCGATCCCGCGGCCCAACCAGTTTATTTCCACTGCCATCATGGAATTAACCGGGCCTCGATGGTGCAAATTGCCTATCGCACACTCTACTGCAACTGGACACTCGACCAGTCGTGCGACGAGATTGCCCGCACATTTGGGCTGGAGAAAGTCAACAAGGGGCCCGATTATCGGTACATGACCGATTTCTACGCTCGGCGGGTTTTGCCCCGGCGGCGGGGTGAAATGCCGGCCCTGGCGGGCCAGAATCTTGAGCTGGGGGCGGCCGGCACGGCCGCCAATCCGGCCCCAACCCGCCGGTAATTCCCCAGAAAAATTGTCACAACGAAACATCCGATTCGTTAGTTCTTGATTACTGACGCGATCTTCATAGAATAACCTGCTTCTGGATCTCGCTGGTAAGGTCCATTGTGCTCTGGAAGTTGGGTGGTCTTTTTAACACCGGCTATGACCGGGGTTGGAGGCTCCTGGATTGAACATTCGTGCCGCTCGGGTGGGTGATGTACCGGCAATTGGCGATCTGATTCGCACCTTTGCCGACCGTAAGCTGATGATCCGGCGCTCGCCGGGCGAACTTTACGAGTCGATTCGTGAGTTCCTGGTGGCCGAAGACGATAACGGCCAGATCGTTGGTTGCTCAGCTCTCCACGTCTTCTGGGAAGATCTGGCAGAGTTGAAATGTCTAGCAGTGTCAGAATCGGCTCAGGGATTCGGCATTGGCCGAAAACTGGTCGACGCCTGCTGGAAGGCGGCTCGTGAACTCGAGATCGCCACGGTCTTCACCTTGACCTACGTACCCGAATTCTTTGAAAGATGTGGGTATGATCGGGTTGAGAAATCCGACCTGCCTCACAAAATCTGGAACGAGTGCGTGCGGTGTCCTTTGTTCCCAAGCTGCACCGAAGTCGCGCTGGTACGGTCGATCTATCCCGACCCCCTGAACAGTGAGTCGGTGGCTGAACTCGTGGCCGTGTGATCGAACAGGCCCTTCGAGTTCCGCGTTCTCGACTACGTCGTGGCTCGACTTCGACGGCATGAATCGACCGCCGCATTCTGGTAATGTACCAGGCGGCGGTCGATTGTTTTTTGGCGAAGCCTGAACCGCGTCGGAGTTGCCCACCGTGAAAGCCACATCGGAAGGTCAGGGTGGGGCGGCGGTGGCCGAACCAGAATTGGCAACGCCCAACCGGCAACTTATGGCCTGGTGCGGCCTGGGCGTAACCCTGCTCACATTCGCCCTGCTGGCTGGCACCGTTTCCCGCATGCCCATTGTGTGGGACGAGGCCTACACCCTGAGCCGGATCGACCGGGTGCGGGCCTGGTTTTCAGCCATGCGAGACCCAACCGGTTTTGCTCAGACCTGGCAACCCAACCGATTTCGGCCGCTTGAAGATCGCTTACAAGCTCCTGGGGCTGCCGACATCCAGTCTCGCGGCAACCTGTTCAAGCCCAGGATTCTCGGGTGGTTCTGGCCGTTTGCGCGTGAAGAACCGCACGGCCATCCCCCGTTTTACGCCTGGGTGGCCCTGGTGGGTGACGTCCTGCTCCCAACCGCATTGGAGCTCACGCGGGCACGGCTGGGAACAATGCTTGCCTTCAGTCTGGCGGCTGGCGGGCTGTTTGGCTTCATTACCGGGCGCTGGGGACTGCTGGCAGGCGGCGTTTCGGCCGCGGCCTGGGCCCTGCACCCGCACCTGTTTGCGTTGGGGCATTACGCCACCTATGACGGCCTGCTGGCCAGCCTCTGGCTGGGTACCACGCTCGCTTTTGCCACCAGCGCCGAGCCGCGCACGGGGCCCCTGAAATGGCGATGGGGCTGGACACTCTTGACCGGTCTGCTCTGGGGGATGACGCTGGGAACCAAATTCACGGGCTGGTTCCTGATTGCACCGCTGGCGGCCTGGTGCCTTTGGCGGTGTTCCAGGCAGGCCTGGATAAGCCTGGCAATCTCTGGGGCGATCTCGTTGTTGACCTTCGTGCTGATCACGCCACCACTGTGGGCAAACCCCGTGGGTGGCCTGATCCGGTTCTTCCAGTCCAACCTCAGCCGTGGCAAGACCATCCCGATCAAAACCCTGTTTCTGGGCCAGGTTTATGAGACGCCCACCGGCTCACTCCCTTGGTACAACGTGGCGGTGTGGGTGGTGCTGGCCACCCCTGTTTTGTTCCTGATCCTGGAACTGGTGGGAATTTGGTCGGCAATCCGACAGCGAAAGGGCCAGCCCACAGGGTTGCTCTTGCTGCTAAGTGCCCTCACCGTTCTGGTGCTGCGGTCTATGCCGCACACCCCCGGGCACGACGGCACTCGCCAGCTTGCCGTGGGGCTGGGTGGCCTGGCCGCACTCGCGGGCCCAGGCCTGGCCACGCTCACACGCCACTGGCGTTTGATGGCAACCCGAGGGTTTGCCGGGGCCGCCCTTGTCGAGGGGATGATTAGTCTTGCCGTTTACATGCCGGTCCCCCTGGCCTACTACAGCCCGCTGGTAGGCGGACTTCCAGGCGCCGCGGCTCTGGGGATGGAGCCAACCTTTTACTGGGATGCGCTCAGCGACCAGGCGCTGCAAGATCTGGATGAACGGACTCCGCCCGGCCGAACGGTCTTGTTCGCTTCCAATCCGATCACCTGGACCTATCGACAGAGCGGCCGGCTTAGAAGCGGAACCTTCCCATTCGAGGGGCGAAACTTCGCCTGGTACGTGGTTCAAAATCGGCCGGGGTCGATGGGGCCGCTCGAACACGGCCTGGCGCGCCGGCTGGGCGGCCGACCTGAGTTTATTCTGGCGGAGAAGTTCGGAGTTCCGCTGATCTGGGCGTTCCCGGTTGCGGAGGTTGAGGCCGAGCGGCAACAGCCCCCAGTTCAACCGGTGGCGCGGGGGGCCCAGCGATGATCGAGCCCAGCCAAACCACAGACCCTGGCCACCGCGCACACCAAGCCAACCGCCGCCCAGCATCTGGACCCGCCTGGTTGGGCATATTGCTGGTCTTCCTGGGGGCATTGGCGGCCTTGGTGCCAACCACGGCAGACTTTGGCCTGACCTATGACGAGCCGGCCTACTCGTTCAGCCAGGACATGTCGATTCAGTGGTGGGAACAACTGGCGGCCGCTCGCTCGACAGGCGATCTGGCGGCCCTGCTGGCCACCGACAACCTGACCTACTACTGGCCCTACGCCCGGTTTGGAATCAACTTCCATCCGCCGCTTTCCGGGCAACTGAACCTGCTGAGTTATGAACTGCTCAGGGGACTGGTCAGCGATACGGTCGCACGCCGGATGGCGTCGGTGGTCGAATTCGCATTAACAGTGACCTTGATCTACACGTTTATCAACCAACGATTCGGCCAGCGGGTGGGGCTAGTGGCGGCCCTGGGGCTTTTGCTGCTACCAAGGCTGTATGGCCAGGCCCACCTGATTGATACCGACATTCCGGGCCTCTTGATCTGGGTCGCCACGGCGTTTGCCTTCTGGAAAGGGCTCGAAGAACCACACGGGCGCAAGTGGCGGGTTTGCGTGGGTGTGCTGGTGGGCCTGGCGTTCATCCAGAAAATGTCGACCGTGGCCGTGGTGCTTCCGTTGCTAGCCTGGATCATCATCAGGCAGCCGCTGCGTGCGATACGCGCGGGTGATGTGCGGACGGCCCTGCTAGACGGCGCGATCACGCTTAGCATACTGGCCTTGCCGTTGGTGCTCGCATTCCAAGAAATCCAGATGTTGCAGCGGTACCTACCCGAGCCGAAACTGACAAACCTGTTCGTGCATCGTCCAAAAACCTGGATGCCGGGCGTGTTCCTGACGCTTCCACTTCAGCTCTGGCTGTTGCGCAGGTTTCTGGCGCGATTGGTACCGCAAAGCCGGCTCTGGGGTGCCGAACGGCCGGCGATCGAAATTCTGGCCGCCATGCTGGCGTTTCCTCCGGTCATTGCCTGGCTGGGCAACCCCGGCTGGTGGCGAGAGACGATCCCCCGCCTGGCCCACTATTACGCGCTGAACTCCAACCGCCGAGGGGCCCTGACCGACATCAAGATCCTGTACCTGGGTCAAACCTATGACTTCAGCCTGCCCTGGCACAACGGCTGGGTCTTGATGGCCGTCACGGTTCCACTGGGGCTGCTCCTGTTCAGTCTTTTCGGCGTTCTCACCTCACTCCTCGGCGTCCGGCGGGCGGTTTTACCGGTCTATTTTGTACTCCACCTGCTGGTGCACCCCTCGCTCCGCATGTTGCCCACCCCCGCGCACGACGGGGTCCGGCTGTTGATGCCAACCTTCGCGTTTCTGGCAATCTTGGCGGCACTCGGAATGCAAGCCGTGGCACGCGGCATGGGCCGCTGGCTGCTGAAAGGTCGTGAGCCCGGAATCTTTGCCGTACTGGCGATTGCCGTACTGGGGACCGAAGCCCTTGCGCTGTTTGGCATCCACCCCTACGAACTTTCTTATTACAACCGCCTGGTGGACGGGCCGCGTGGGGCCTGGCACCGCGGCTTTGAACTCAGCTACTGGTACGACGCCTTCAATCCACGCGTGCTGGCAGGGTTGAACCAGAAGTTGCCGCAAGGTGCCCACGTCACGTTTCCCAATGACCTTTCTGCCCCCATGACGTTCCAGGAGTTGCAATCTCTGGGGCAACTGCGGGCCGATATCCGGCTCGATGCGCCTGAGGACGATTATCCCTACTTCTGGCTCTTGACGCATGACTCCAAGGCCACCGCCAACACCCGGTTGCTGTTCGCGCTCCAGCCCTGGTACGCAGACGCGCCACGCCAGCTTGGCGGCGCCCGCGTGGTAACCGTGGCCCATCCTGGCGCCGTGGCTCGCTCACTCGGGCTCCAGTTGCTAGCTGCGGGAAGTGATCCCGGCCAAGCAGAACCACCGCGTGCGCCGGAATGGGTGCGAACATATGTGCCGGCGCTGGCCAGGTTCTGGGGCGATGGCCTGCTCAAGAACCGCCCACTTTCGGTCAACCGACCGTTGCTCAACTGGGCCAAGTTCGATCCCGAAGGTCTGGTGGCCGCCGCGCAGGTGATTGTCGATCGGCGGGCGGAGCTAATTACCACGCGGCCGGATGCCAAGCTGGTACTGGCGAACAGCCCAGATGCACTCAGACTCTACAAGATCTTTTCCCGGTTCGACGGTCAGGGAGCCTCGTTCTCGTCAGACCTCCTGAAGAAACGCCCAGAGGCCCTGCTGGAAGCCGCAAGGATTGTGGCGAGCCATTACCACGAGGTTGAGCAGGTGCTCACCCGTTACGGCTTCACCGACCCGCCAACCATTGGCGGCTACCTGGATGGGGATCTGCCACAAAAGTGAATACCCCCCTCATCGCCCGACGCGTGAGCGACAGATTCTTCTGGCAAGGGACAGGATGAACGAAAGCCAACGCACGAATCCCAGGATTCGGCGTTTGTGCGGAGCGTACTCAGGAACAACCACACGGCCGAACCGAGTGACCTCAGCCCCCTGCTCCAGCGTGGAGATCTGCCTCTCACTTCTCTCGGTGGTGAGAGAAAAGGCCCCCTCTCCCGAGCCCTGTTTTTTTCGCCGGCTTCTTGACTCCGTATCTACTCTTCCCATATTCGTATTGGTGAGCTTGCTGGATTAATGGTAACCACCGCGTAATACGCGAAGTACGGCCTCATCCACGACAGGCCGCTTTTGAAGTTTTGATCGACCCTCACTGTTATTGTTTTTCTTGTCCTCAGGTCGGCTTCGTTTAGCTTGCTTAAATTCGTACATGGCTATCCACGCCAGCGGGTATTATTCCCCGTTGTGGCGGCACGCCTGGACCCAGGAATTTGCCCGCAATGAATCGCATCCAGCGCCAACAGCAGACGCGTAAAACCTTACGAATTGAAGCACTCGAAGAACGGCAACTGCTGCACGCGGGCGCGGCCACGCTTCCACACCTCCAGCATCTGGCCCTGGCCGCGGCCGTCAGCCATTCCAAGGCCGGCCCCACCCACGTAGCACCCAGGGAAGCACTGGCGCACAAGAGCCTGATACAGCATGAAATCAAGATCGTGGAACGCGAGTTGAAACATCTGTGGACCGATCGCGCGGCCCACCGCGTGGTTGCGACCGAGTTTCAGCACAAGCGCGCCGATCTTCGCGCGGAACTCGCGGGGCTCAAGCATCCCACGAAGGGGCAATCCAGCCCAACGCCTCCCACCCGCACTCACACCCAGGCCCCCACGCCACCCGGTTCCATCTCCATTTCGCCACGCTCGCCCCAGGGGCCGGGCGGCGGAATTCAAACAACCACTCCGGTCACTTCAACCATGCCCACTGGCGGCAGCCAGGCTCACACTTCGGACGTGATTTTGCCCAGTGTCGGCATCACCCCGTACAAGACGTTCATTGCCGTG
>CAIYJE010000061.1 GCA_903926465.1 uncultured Planctomycetales bacterium | reverse complement strand
CCCTGAAGATTGCCCCGTCACTGACGTTCCGGGCTCTGTAGGACCGCTGCCGCGCATGCGATCAACTGGGCGTTCCTGGCCCCCAGGCGGCAATGCAAGAGGGTGGGTTCAGCCGCAGGTGCCGGGTTGTGGCGCGGGTGGGTCAGTAGTTCAACGGTTGGGGACGGCCGGTTGCTCATGAGACAGGCAGTGCAGGGTGCCCAGGCCCAGCACCAAGTCCACGCAATGGATTCCCACCACCTCGCGGCCCGGGAACAGCTCGGCCAGGGTGTTAAGCGCTATCCGGTCATTGCGATCATTGAAGGTGGGCACCAGCACAATGCCATTGGCAATGTAGAAGTTCGCGTAGCTGGCCGGCAGCCGGAACCCCTCAAACATCACCGGCGCGGGCATGGGCAGTGTAACCACCCGCAACGGCTTCCCATCTTGATCCACCGCGCTCTTCAAAATGGCCAGGTTCTCTTGCAACGGGGCATAGTTTTCATCGGCTTGGTCCTCTTCCATCACGGTCACCACCGTGCTGGGGTCCACAAACCGGGCAATGTCATCCACATGCCCATGGGTATCGTCGCCCGCAATCCCCCGGTTCAGCCAGATGGTGTGCTTCACGCCCAGGTAATCGGCAAACAGCTTCTCATACCCGGCCTTGTCCAGCCCCGGATTCCGGACCTGCACATCGGGGCTCAGCAAACATTCCTGAGTGGTCAGCAGCGTGCCTCGGCCGTTAGTGTCGATGGCGCCCCCCTCCAGAACCACCCGGCTGACCGACTTCTTGTGCAAATATTCGGGCTTGAACCGCCGCATGCTCAGCCGCTTGCTCACCTTGCGCGGTAACCGCGCATCACGCAAATGGTTGGGGTACTTGGCCCAGCCATTGAACCGCCAGGCCACCGTGGCCACCGGGTTCTCATCGCCCAGCGGATTGTCGATCTCTCGCACCACAAAGCAGGGCAAGGAATCCCGTAACCACGATCGGTCGCTGGGGATCATCACAAACTTGACGTTCTCGCTCTCCAGATCGACCCCGGCCGCAGCCAAGCTCACCCTGGCCTGCTTGCGCACCCGGCGATCGGCCACCAGAATCTTCACGCGCTCATACCGAGAAAGCAGCCGCACAATCTCGGTATACACCCAGGGGGTGGGTGCGAACTTGCCGGGCCAGTCTTCCCACTGATGCGGCCAAGAGATCCAGGTCGCCTCGTGCGGCTCCCATTCGGCGGGACGTCTGTACCCTAACGAGGCCGGCGTGGGGGTATCGCTGATCGGCATGGAAAGACCCAATCCCGTATAGTCCAAAGTTCGTGAAGGACCCAACTTACCACAAAGCCGGCCCCGGTGGAATTGGAGCTTGGCCACCGCCGGTGATGGGCTGGATTGACAGCCCCCACCCCCACGCTTAATATGGCTGCGGTTATCTGGGTTGTGTAGGGTTTCCAATGCCAGATGACTGCCTTTGAACCTTGATGCCGATTTGTTCTCGAATGAAGAGAAACTTTTGATGAGCTTACTTTCGCGACACAGAGTGGCCCGGCTGGGCCTGGTTTCGGCCTTGGCGTTGGTTTTGGGGCTGGCTGGTGCCGGCCGCACTGAGGCGGGCGTTGTTACCTATACCCTCACCGGCGGCACGATCGACGGCACGCTGAACGGTGTGGCGTTCACCGGAGCCAACTTCACCATCACGGCCCAGGCCGACCCCACGGCTTTTGTCATCGGGCAGGTTGGGGATGTGCCCTTGTATACCCAGGTCGCTACCAGCACCATGACCATCGACGGGTTTGGGGCTGTTGATTTGACAGACGCCAATTTCGGACTGTTTGCGGTTAATCTCGATTCTGTTGTTCCAGGCTTTTATATCGGGGGGTTTGGGTATCAGGTTGCTGCAACTTCCCTTCGTGGATTTGCCGCCATGGGGCCGCTTCTTAACGGCAACAACATTCAGGGCTCGCTCACTCTTTCCGCGGGTACATCATACGGTACAACCGGTGGCGTGTTGTACATTTCCAATTCTTCCGACAACGGCGCCGTGTTCAACGGTCCTGTACCGGTTCCCGAGCCGGGCACGCTGGTGATGGGCGGCCTGCTGGCCGTGGGCGGTGGTGTAGTTTCATTCCGCAAGCTGCGCCGCAAGGCTGCCTGAGCACGCGACGAATAGCTGATGACACGCATAACAGGCCGTCGGGTGTTTGCCTTGCATTGGGGCACGCCTGGCGGCCTTTTTTTGGTTTGGCGGTTAGAACAACCGTATCCTACCGAGCCGAGAGCGCAAACGACCGACCAACTCACTTTGGACGCATTAGGGCCAGGAACACCAGGTTCATCGCATGCGCGGCAGCGGTCCTACAGAGCCCGGAACGTCAGTGACGGGGCAATCTGCAAGATGTTCGCCTGGCCAAGAACACCAGGTTCATCGCATGCGCGGCAGCGGTCCTACAAAGCCCGGAACGTCAGTGACGGGGCAATCTGGACGGCTTTCGCGTGGCCAAGAACACCAGGTTCATCGCATGCGCGGCAGCGGTCCTACAGAGCCCGGAACTTTAGTGACGGATTCTTCTGAGCGGAACAGAAGTATGGACGGCATGGACGAGAACGAAGCCATCCCGGCCACCTTCTCCCACACTGCGGGAGAAGCGGTTCAAACCATGAGTACCAAGCGCTCACATCGTTCTCGCGCACACAAGAATCGGCCCAAACGCCCTCAGCTGGGCCGTTAGTGCCCGTTCATACGGTCGCGAATCTGGGCCGCCTGCTCGTAATCTTCGTTCACAATCGCTTCATGAAGCTGTTCATGAAGGGTCTTGCCCACGTCGTACCGCTTGCGGATGGCCGCTTCAATTTCCCGAAGCTGGTCCAGCAGTTCCGAATCGGGCAGCTCGGTCTCGTCATCCTCGCCATGCGACTCTTGCCACTCCTCCAGATGATGGCCAATCTGCAGCACCCCCTGGCGGATGGCGTCAATCGCCTTCTCTGGATTATTCTCCTCAAGCGCGATCCCGGTCCGGGCCTGGGTTTCATGGAAGTACACCATGCCCCGGAACCGCTCGTGAGAGTCGATATAATCTACCTGGGTAAAATGCGCACGCACAAAGTTCATCAAGGACAAGGTGTGGTGCGCATCCAGCAGCACCTTGTCATACCGGTTAAGCGCCAGCCAGGCCACCCGCCGATGGTAAAACTGCATGAACTCGCGTTCAATGTTCAGGCAATGATCGGGCGTGAACAGCCAGTCAGGATCGGTGGTGCCGGTCTGCACCCGCCGCTCGGCTCGGTACCGCAGATAGTCGAGATACGTAGAGAAGCCATGGGGGCGAGCACCATCGGGCCGGCCGTCACACTCCATCTGCATCAGGCCCAGTTCCTTGCGAATCTGGATCACCCACCGGCCGTCCCGCGTGCGCACTTGACGCACCGTGAGCGCCCCGGGATCCGGATCATAGGCCCAATCGTTCAGCGCTTCGTCAATATCTCGTCTCATGAATGATTGTACCGCTCTGAAACACGATTGGCCCGACTTTAGACAAACTCACTTTTTTCAACACTTCGCCTTCCGATTCTACAGTCTAGGCAACCACTCCCCCGATGTCATACCTGAGGTCCAAGATTCGATGACTGGCCGCAACAGTTCCAACGATCGCGGTGGCATTGACGCACCGAGCCCCCCAGATTGACGGAAACGTGCCGCGATCTTGAGAAGATGCACAAGATAAGCGAACCAAAACGCCCACGGCCAACTTAACCCCACTTCTCGGAACAACGTGAGCAACTCATTCCATGAGACAACTTCAAGTGGCGGTGATCGTGCCCACGCTCAATGAGTCGGGCTCGATTCAGGCCTGCCTGACGCAACTGGACACTTTGGGTGCCGATGAGGTGGTGGTGGTCGATGCCGGCAGTGACGACGGTACGGCAGAGCTGGCCAGGGCCACCGGGGTGGGCCGGGTCTTGATGGGCCCTCGGCACCGGGGTCGGCAGCAGAACCTGGGGGCCGCCGCCTGCACCGCAGACATTCTGGTGTTTTTGCATGCCGATACGTATCTGGAGCCAGGCGCAATCGAGGAACTACGGCAGTTTGTGGCCCGCCACCCCCGGGTACCTGGCGGCTGCTTCCGGATGCGGGTGGATGACCCGGACCGCCGGTACCGCCTGATTGATGCGGCTGCGCACCTGCGGGCCGGGTTGGTGCAGGTGCCCTATGGAGACCAGGGGCTGTTTGCGGTGCGCTGGGCGTTTGAACGGGCCGGGGGCTTCCCGGACGAGCCCTTCATGGATGATGTGGGGCTGGCGCTCAGGCTCAGACGGCTGGGCCGGCTGGCGGTGCTGCCGGCCACCATCTACGTTTCCAACCGCCGCTGGCGGAGCCAGGGAATTTTGCGTCAAAGCCTGCGCAACTGGGCCCTGACCGGGCTGTACGCGTTGGGGGTACCGCCTCAAACCCTGAAACGGGCCTACCCGGCCATTCGCGAGCCCGTGCCGGCGGCCAGCCACCCGGTTTCGAAATCTTTGACGCCTGGCCCTTGAATTGTGCAGGGCTCTCTCTGTAAGATGCTTCTCCACGATCACGGTGTGAATTTTCCAAGAATTTCACCCTGCGGTTGTGTGTGCCATGCCCTCCTAGCTCAATTGGCAGAGCAGCTGACTCTTAATCAGCGGGTTGTAGGTTCGAGTCCTACGGGGGGCACTCAAAGCTCTAGTTTAAATGCCCCTGGAAACAGGGGCTTTTTCGTTGGTTGAAGTATCTCTAGCGTAGGGTCGTAAAAGGTCACTAAAGGACGTTAAAGGGCGCTACATAGCTCACTCCTGACTCACTCCGGTTTGGTTCGCTCGATGGCCTTGCGAAGGTCTTCGTTCTCCACGTGTGCATAAGTGTCCATCGTCAAGGTGATCGTGCTGTGTCGAGCCAGGGTTTGGGCCTCCTTCGGTGTCACTCCGGACCGGATCAAGTGGGTGATGTACGAGTGTCTCTGGGCGTGGCCGTCCAGCACTCGGCCGTCAGCATCGCGGTACGCGATTCTGGCCGGTTCCGTTTCATCCGGGCTGTAACTGTCGCTCGATCCCCGTCACGCCTGGCCAGCGTGCCGAGGCGTTCCTGGACTTCCGAGAAGAGATCCGCAACCTGCCCGAAAGCCAGCAATCGGCGGTCATGGGCGCGGCCAACTATCAACTCGTCCAGAAGGGCGTCGTGCAATGGGAAGACGTGGTCACGCGCAGCGGCATCAAGCCGTTCTGGGAGGTGGTCCAGAAGCACAGGCTGAGCGTGACGGACATGACAAAAGCTGGCATTCCCAGGAGCCAGGCGGAACGGACGCTGGCGCGGCTGAACAGCCCGGAACAACTGGCCCTTCAGCAACAGCACAAGGCGATCTATGACAAGCTGATCTCCTTGGGGATGACTCCTGAGTAGATCCGCGATGAGATGACGAAGCGGCTGGCCGCTCGTTTTGGCCTGGTAGGCAAGCCGAATCCACCGGGTTCGCCGTTGGTGGTGATCAAACCCACGCCGCCGCCAGGTGGTGGTTCACCTGGAGCGGTTCCGGGAGGTGGCGGGCCTGGTCCCAAGCCGGCTCCCAAGCCAACGCCATTGCCCAAGGCGAGGCCGGTGGTGCCAACCTCAGCCCACAAACCGCTGGGTACTCCGGTTTCTAACTCGTTGATCATCCCACCTGAGCATCAGGCACTGTTCGGGCCTGTGCTTGAAGCGATAGACCTGGTTCATGGCGATGGCAATTTACCGCGGATACCGCTCTCGATCAGCAATACGCCGCACGAAGAGGGTTCCTTAAATATCGCAATCAAGAAGGGTTTCCCCATTCGATTTGATAGCCTTTCACTAAGCGACAAGGGAGAACGACCAGAATTGACCCTTGCTCATGAAATTGGCCATTTTGTCGAGATTGGCGGAATTCTTGGCCCTGATAATCGAAGACTTCAGAATTATCGGATGTTTAATCAAGATCCAAAATTTGAAGAATGGAAAGAAACTGTTGCTTCAAGCGATGCGATCACGCAACTGAAGCATATTCGTCAATTAAGCTCGACAGACCGAGATCACGCCAAGTTCATTACTTATCTGGTTAGTGATCATGATACGTGGGCAAGAGCATACGCTCAGTATATTGCCGTGCGGTCGGGAGACTTGACGTTGCTTTTACAACTTGACAGGGTCAGGTCCAGTCAGGGTTCTTTTGTCGCAAGGTCTCAGTGGAAAGATTCCGATTTTAAGAACATCGCAGCGGCATTGGACAACCTGTTCCGGAAGTTAGGATGGCGAGAATGATTGACGAACAGGAACGGCGGCGCAAGATCCTGTTGTTGATGAAGGAAGCGGACATTTCCGAACCTCATGCGACATCAATCGTTGATATTGGACTCGGCCTCAGCAACGGTGATGTGCATGTCATTGACCTCGACGAGCTCGACAAGGAACGCCAACGTGTTGCCGACTATCTGGGCATGAAGTCAAGCAAGCCGCCGGAATGAACATGTCCCGCTGCAAAGAATGCCCGATTGCCGCCTGACCAGGATTGCGTGGCAATCACCACCCGGTGTTCCCGGCTCTGCGACCTGGCCGCCGTCGATCCCGCGTACCGTCGCCACGTCCAGCAGCTCAGCGGCCAGCCCCTGGCCCCACCTCGAGCGACTGAGCCAGAGCCTGGGCAACTCCCACCGCTCTGGAAGCAAGCGGCCAACCTCAGCGCCGCCCTGGTGCGCCACGTAGCCGCTGGGATGCCCACCACGCCGACAGAGATCCAGGCGGCCAGGCTGGCGATCTGCCAGGCATGCCCCCGGTACCAGGCCGACAGCCAGCGATGCGGCACCTGCGGGTGCTACGTGGCGGTCAAGGCCGCCTGGGAACAGGAATCCTGCCCGGAAGGGCGTTGGTAATCCGGGTCCATCCCGTCCATTCCGTCCATACCCTCTTGGCAGAGCCACAGTTTGATCGAATGAGGCCCCGGTACTTGTTGTGCCGGGGTTTTTTATGCGCAGTGACGCCGACCGTGGCCTGGGTATCTTTTATTCGTGCCCTTGCCAGCTATACCACAACGTGGCATAGTTGGCGGGGAGGCTCAGGGTTCCTTGAGCACACAGTCCGTCCCCATAGATTTTACGGATGCATTTGAAAAAGCACTTCACGGTAATGCACCCAGCAAGCATGAAGCCTGAAGACTGGCTCCGTTTTGTCGACCTGCCTCCGTTTGAAAATCAGTTTCCAAAGTTAGGTTTGAGCGATGCCCATCACAGGGTGCTCGAAATTGCGATCATGGCGAGCCCTAAGGGCAATCCTGTTGTGCCAGGATCAGGAGGTCTCAGGAAGATACGGTTCACCACACGGGATTCAAACCAGGGTAAGAGCGGGGCTTTCCGTGTCTATTACGCTTACCTGGAGGAATTCGGAACCGTCCTCTTGATCGCCATTCTTTCCAAATCTGAACGCGCAGATTTGGACCGATCGCAGTTGATCGTCATTGCCCAATACCTTAATCAGATTCGCATATTGCTCGAAAAAGGGAAGATCCGATGAAAAAGCCCACAAGGAAACAGCCGCAGTCAACGCTGGGCGAAGAGATTATCGCCGGGCTCAAGGGCTTTGTAGAAACCTTGGAAGCCGGTGTACCAGTCGAGAGCCGGTACACGGTTCATACGGTTACCCTGGACCTTGAACCTCATCCCTACGAGTCCAAGGATCTTGTCCAGGCACGCCACAAGCTCAATGCCAGCCAGGCTCTGCTGGCAAAGTTTTTGGGCGTGAGCGTGAAAACCTTGAGCGCCTGGGAGCAAGGCACGCGGCCCATCCCACTGATCGCTTGTCGCTACCTTGACGATATCCTTGCGCACCCGGAAATCTTCCTCAGCCGGATTCGGGCCACGAAAAATACCGTGAAGTCCAGCTAATCCAATTCCCCGGAACCACAAAACACCAGACCACGATCGCCCGGCCGGCATGCCGGGCTTTTTTCATGCGCCCCAAAAACTCAACCCGCGTTCAGTATTTACCCCGTGGTTCTGTGGCAAAAAACACAACTCACGATAAGCGCACCCGGTTGCCCATGTTTCCGACATTACCAATTATGGCCAAAATGTTTGCGTCAATTTTATACGCTGACTCTTAATCAGCGGGTTGTAGGTTCGAGTCCTACGGGGGGCACTCAACAAGACTGTAATAAAGGCCCCTGGAAACAGGGGCTTTTGTAACCATTCAGCCGAATGCAGTGCTTGATCCTGGAAGCGGCGGGAGTTGGCCGGTCTTGAGGTACTCGCGAACAGCATTCGTCACGGCGGATACTGGGTTATGGCCCCTCTGTTTCAGAGTCCGGAAGACGCTCAT
>CAIYJE010000060.1 GCA_903926465.1 uncultured Planctomycetales bacterium | reverse complement strand
CTCTTCCACGTCCCGGAATAGTCCCCGTTAAGGAACCATTCTGGAACCATTGCCTAACGCTGGCCACGCCCGTGACCGCAAACGCCTTATTTTCAGTGGAGCGGAAGGGAATCGAACCCTCAACCTCTGCATTGCGAACGCAGCACTCTCCCAATTGAGCTACCGCCCCAGTGTGAAGTTCAGGATATCGGGTCCGGCCTTCGAAGGCAAGATCCAGTCTACCCCGGCTGAAACTTACCCGCTGCTACGGGGCCAAGCAGGCGCCTGTCAATGACCCATATCTTTGGGGATCGCGTGGGCACGTGTTCTCCTACTCAGTCAGAGCCGCGAACGGAAGTGAGCGACCCACTCTCCTTGGAAAGATCAGGACCAGCAACACCAGGTTCATGGCCGTTGCGTTTTGATCTTTCTCGCCGGCGAAGAACCTGGTGTTCACGGCCCTTTGGCGTCTTCCTGAGTGGGTCGCTCACTTCCGTTCGCGGCTCTGATGGAAGAACGGGCCTTCAGAAGCACATGTGAAGACGCAGCGCACGCGATTCGACTTCGCTCCACATTACGGATGAGCTCCTCAGGGCCCCTCACATCAACAAACCCCAAAATCCTGGCTGTTGACGTAACGGGCGGGTTCGTGACAATAGTTACTTGAGAGAATTCCAGGCCAGCTCGGTGGCCGGTTCTATTGTCCGTTTGAGGATCGAGTCCACGTCTTTCGCGCGCGGTCCGCTCGCACGTGTTTCCGAGAGACGAAGTGACCGATGGATTGTGGATCTCTAACGCACCATGCCTGTCACCACCGAACCACTGCGTTTTGAACCGCTACTCAAACGGATTCGCTGGGGTGGCCGCAAGCTGGGCACGCGCCTGGGAAAGACGATTGGGCCGGAACCTGATTACGCCGAAAGCTGGGAACTGGTTGACCATGGCGCGGATCAGAGCCGGGTTTCCCACGGACCTTGGCACGGCCGCACGCTTCATGACCTGGTAGCCACCGAGTCACGCACGCTCTTGGGTCGTCACGCGGGCCTGAGCCAGTTCCCGCTACTGATCAAATTTCTCGATGCCCATGACCGGCTCAGCGTGCAGGTGCATCCCAACGATCTCCAGGCCGGCAGCTACCAGGCTGGCGAGCGAGGCAAGACCGAGGCGTGGGTCATCCTCGACGCCCAGCCCGGAAGCGCGGTGTTTGCCGGCCTGAAGCCGGGCGTCACCCGCACGGATCTGGAGGCAGCCATCCGGGCGGGAACGGTGGAAGCCTGCTTGCATCGCTTGCCGGTGAAGCCGGGTGACTGCGTGTTCATTCCGGCGGGCACGGTGCACGCCATTGGCGAAGGGGTGTTGCTGGCCGAAGTCCAGCAATCGAGCGACCTCACCTTCAGGCTGTTTGACTGGAACCGCCTGGGGGCCGACGGTCAGCCCCGCCCCTTGCACATTGAGCAATCGCTGGATTGCACGAACTTCGAGCGCGGGCCCATTTCCGCCTCCGTGGCCACCCTGGAATCGACCCAGGGGGGGGTCCGCCTGGAACAGCTGGCCGTGTGCCCGTACTTCAATTTGCACAGGCTGGCCGGTGTCGGGCTATTTGAGCTCGCAACCGCGGATCGCTGCCGGATCTGGATCATCACTGCGGGCGGCGTGGGTTGGCACAAGGCCGGCGGCGGTTTGAGTCAGGCCTCGCAGGGCACCACGTTGCTTTGGCCGGCCGTCGCCCAGCCCACCCTCCTGACCTTCAGGCCGGGCACCGAGGTGATTGAGGCGACCTGGGATTGAGCACCGATTGGGGACGAGCGGCCCGGCAGCGTGCCTTGACAGGATGACTCAGAGTTCCAGAATAGTGTTCGGAGCTTTCGCTCCACTCTCAACAAGCTCTACAGGACAGGATGTCCAGACCATGCGAAAAGTTGCCAGGAAACCGTTCGCACCTCGGCTTGAATCTCTGGAATCGGTCTGTTTACTCACCACGCTGGCCGGTCCGGCTCTGGGCCTAACCGCGCACGTGCAAAATAGCCATGCCCAACCCATGGCCGTGCAAGTCAGTTCCATTACAGGCTCTGCCCTGGGCACTGCGTACATGCCCAGGCAGGTGGGGGTGGGTGCGCCCTCGTTGCTGGCGTTGCGGGGCGCAATCACGGTGAATGGCACCCAGTACCATGCCAGCACAATCACCGGAAAATTCAACAACACCATCTTCCCGCCGTCTGGAAGCCTCGCCCTCCATGCGCAAGGGAGCGAGCTGGACCTGAGCTTCGTGCAAACCAACAGTACCCACGCCAGCTATCAGATCACCGGCGGCAAGGGAGTTTTTGCCAGCGCGACCGGAAGCGGGACCTTCTCATTCAAGATTGGCACCCCCTCCACCAGGAATCTCTGGAGCGTTCCGTACCGGCTCACGTTCGGTTAATTGGGCGTGATCCCGTTCCCATTTCACAGGCTCCGCACCCGTGGGAACCGCAACCGAACCGGCTTCCACGCTCATTTAGCAGGCTGCAAGCCGAGCGAGGACGGCGTTCCCCATGAAGCTTTCCAACCAGGCCAGACGCAACACCCAGCCAGGCCGGTCGCCACACTCCAGGCTGCTCCCGCTCCTTGGGATTCTGGCCTTGGGGGCGGTTTTCCCCGTGGTCGCCGCCAGGGGCCAGGGGCTGGCCGCCCGCCTGAACATTCCGTCCAAGAGCGTGGCCGAACCCCCGCAGCAACCTTTGTTCCCGCCCGAGCTTACGCACTGGGTGCCCGCCGCCCAGAATCCGGTTTTCACCGGCGCAGGTGGTGAAGACGCCTGGGACCAGAAGATCCGCGAGCGGGGCTGGATTGCCGTTGAGAACGGCACCTGGCACCTGTGGTACACCGGCTACAATCCCAGCAAATCACCAGACAAGTTTCTGGGGCACGCCACCTCGCCAGACGGCCTGACCTGGACCCGTGATCCGGCCAACCCCGTGCTCAAGACCTCGTTTGTTGAAGACATGTGCATTGTTCATCAAGGGTCTGAGTATTCCATGTTCGCCGAAGGGAAAAATGATGTGGCCCATATGCTTACATCAACCGATGGCCGAACCTGGGAAGAGCGCGGCCCGCTGGACGTGCGCCTGAAAAATGGCACTCCCATTCCGCCGGGCCCGTACGGCACGCCTGCGGTTTGGTTTGAGGCCGGCACCTGGTACCTGTTTTACGAGCGGGCAGACCAGGGGGTGTGGCTGGCCACCTCGCCAGACCGTAAGGTCTGGACGAATATCCAGGATGAGCCCGTGCTGGCCATGACTCCCGGCACGTATGACCAAACGGCCGTGGCCATGAACCAGGTGGTCAAACGCAATGGCTGGTACTATGCGTTTTACCACGCCAACCGGGAGAAACCGTGGAAGAACTGGACCACCTGCTTGGCCCGGTCCCAAGACCTGATCCACTGGGAGAAGTTCGCCGGCAATCCGCTGGTGCAGAATAACCAGTCCAGCGGCATTCTGGTCGATCCCGACGGTGACGGACCGATTCCGCCCAGGCTTTACACCATGCACCCCGAGGTGCGGGTACTGATGCCGGCCACCACGCAACCGTGAAGACCGATCTCAAGCTTCAATAGCGCGTTCACGGCACGCACGTTCTCCACTCCAAGAGGACCAACGTGTGCCAAGCGTGTGAGGCCTGCTCAAAATGGGGACTGGCTGGCGACGGCTGCGAGGTGCCTGTCCCCATTTTGGAGTGCAGCCAACGTGCCAGGTGCCTACGGTCTTGCACGCACAAGTACCGGGCCGGTCCCCCTCATCCGGCCGTACCGGCCACCTTCTCCCGCAAGCGGGAGAAGCGGTTTGGCGCGCGTACCGCAGGTTTGTTTGACCGGCGTGTGAGGCCTGCTCAAAATGGGGACTGGCTGGCGACGGCTGCGAGGTGCCTACGCCCATTTTGGCGTGCATTTTGCGCCGGCCGCACTCACCAGCCACGTGTGCTAGCGCACGCACGTTCTCCACTCCAAGAGGACCAACGGCTTTCGCATGGCCCCGAAGCACGCCAGCTTCGGCACGCCGCATAGCACCCAGTTGCCAGCGCCGGCCAATCCTGTAAAATTCTTTACATCTAGTGACAATCCCTTGCACGATCCACCCGGTGCGGTTCCTGCATCCATGAGCGATCACCATTCGCGGTCCAAGACCGACGCGGCTGGCTTCACCGGTGCCCCCACTCAACAGCCGCCGCCACCAGATGCCGCCCATCCTCTGGATGACAGCCCGGTGGACCCCAACGCCATCACCGCGTCTGAGCACGGCGGTATCCTTGGGCACCTGCCCCAGCTACGCATCGGCAACTACGTGATCCAAGACAAGCTGGGCGCCGGCGGCCAGGGGACCGTTTACCGAGCCATCCAGATTGCCCCCATCCAGCGCATCGTGGCCCTCAAGCTTCTGAACCTCACCGTTGAAACCGCCGCCCAGGCCGAGCAACTTCGCAAAGAAGCCGAACGCGCGGCCCGCGTGGAACATCCGGCCATTCTGCCAGTCTTTGAGTTCGGCCAGGCCGCCGACCGCGCCTACCTGGCCATGCCCCTGGTCGATGGCGGCACCCTGGCCAACCTGGTCCGCCAACGCAAGCTCAGAATTGAAGGCACGCCCCCCGCTGATCTGCACCGCCTGGCCATTCTGGACGAAGCGGCCTACCTGCAAGAGGCCGTCGCTCTGGTGGCACGCGTGGCACACGCCCTGGCCGCCGTACACCAGGCCCAGCTTGTGCACCGTGATATCAAGCCCTCCAACATCTTGCTGGATCGGCATGATCAGACCACCGTTTACCTTTCCGACTTCGGGCTGGCGCGCGACCTGGACAACGTGACCCTGCTCGATGTCAGCAGCGAGCCAGGCACCACCTGTTACATGGCCCCCGAGCGAATCAAATTCCAGAAAGATTATGACGAGTATCGGGCCGACGTTTACTCATTGGGCCTCACCCTTTATGAAGTTGTCACGCTCCAGAAAGGGCGAGACATTCCCAAGCACGCGCCACCGGCCACGCTGGCCTTCTACATGCTGGATTCGGAACTCACCCCGCCACGCCTGATCAACCCCAGAATTTCCGCCGACCTGGAAGCGATCATCCTCAAAGCCACGGACTATAAGTCCGCTTACCGGTACGCCAACGCCACCGAGATGGCCGCCGATCTCGACCGATTCCTGGCCGGTGAGCCGGTGCTGGCCAGGCCCCTGGGGCCGGTGACCAAAACCCTGCGCAAACTGCGAAAATACCAGAAGTGGAAAACCCCGCTCGCGGCCGCCCTGGCAGTGCTTCTCACCCTGGGCCTGGTCTGGCAGGGGGTCCACTGGTACGCCGCTTCGCTACGCAGCCAGGCCCAACGCCTGCTCAAAGAGGGAGATCTGGGACTGGCCGCCCACGTGGCGGCCCAGGCTCAGGCGCTTTCCGGGCAAACTCCAGAAGTCTTACAACTGCTCAAAGAACTGATCCGGGAAAACTTGCGGCAATACCGAACCGGCGAAGGCACCACCGGGTTCACGCACATCCGCAAGCTCTACCTGGACTACATTCGGCTCCAAGACCAGCTGTCGGCTTCACCGGCCGATGCCCGTAGCGCCCGCTTGGAATTTGCAAACGACCTCCACCTCTCCAAACTCTCCCTCCGTTCCGACCGGCCCGACACCTGGGTGACCTTCCACCCGGTCCAATCAAACGGCCACCCCAGTCAGGTCCAGCCCCTCTATGCCTTGTGGGCGGGCAGCTCGGAACACGGGGTGGAATTAGCGGAAGTGATTGAAGGAGATTACTGGGTAACGGCCTATCAGCCGGCCACAGGCGCATTCGTGGAGTTACCGTACCGCCCCCCACACCTTGCGGCAACGTATGAAGTGGTTCCCCTGGTGCTGCATCCCCGTACCCAGGCCGAAACCGCCCCTTGGGTGACCAGGATTGAGGGGGGCACTTTTGTCATGGGCCTGGATGGCATGCCGTCCGATTACGAATTCCCACCGCACCCAGCCACGGTGAGTACGTTCTACCTGGGGCAAGCCGAGGTTACGCAGCAGGCATATGATGACTATCTGTCGGAAATCGCCCGCGCTGGGATCGAAAAATCGTTCCGCATTTTTCAGGGCTATGCCGGAATCAGTTTAGATGAACTCAGAATGAAGATCTGGCCGAACGGTGGGCACCCCAGCCCGCAACAGGCCCATTTGCCCAATACGAACCTGACCTGGGAAAATGCGGTCAGGTTTGCGGCCTGGTACGGCTGCAGACTCCCTTCCGAGACCGAACTGGAGTACACCGCCAGACGCAACCAAGGAGTTCTGCTGCCACCCGGAAGCCCGCCGAACTGGGCCACCGCCGGCCCACCCTGGAATACCATTCATCCGGTGGGATCGGTTCCGGAAGACCAGATTGCCGTAGAGCCCGCCGGCACAAAGATCTCTGGCCTGTATGGCAATGCCGCGGAACTGACCCTTTACAAGATGCAGACGTACATTGGCTGGGTGGATGAAGGAAAGACCAAGCTTCAAGAAAAACAGATGCCTAAACCGCTCGATCCGTATGGACTTGGAAATGGCGGAGTTGCGGTGCGTTCAGGACTTCTTCTCAACTGGTCCGGCGGACTTTACTCGCTGGGCTATGCCAAACGCCTCCCGCAAGATCGAAACATGCATCAAAAAACCGTCGGCTTCCGGCTAGCACGCTCGGAAACGCCCAAGATTCTTCCAGAAAACCGCGAAAGCCCCGCCGAACGTTGACCGCACGCCCCAGTGGGACAGGCACCTGGAAGCCGGCGGAATCGCTGAGTCGTCCGAGAGCCTTGGATCGGCTGGGCCGGCGGAATCGGGTGGTAAGATCCGCCCACACCCAACGGATTGTCGAGTCCTGATCTGAAGATTCTGTTTGGGGTGATTGCCGATTCCGAACCCATCATTGCCAGCGCTGTTTTTCGTAAACGGGCCCACGATCGTACCTTGCCGCAGAACCAGCACAAGCGGCCCAATCGTCCCACGGCCGCAAGATCGGTCCTTCTCGGTATCCCGTACGGGCTTCAGGCCTCGGTAGAGTCTTGATCATATCGACAAGACCACCATCACGGGCTTGGGGCCCCTCGGTTCCGGCACGCACACTCCCGGAATTCCGCCGCAGGCCGAGGGTGCCTCCCCAGTTCCGACCCAACTTTCACGACCGGTGTCTGGGGATGGGTCCTCTTGAACGCGGTTTCATGCCATGAGTCAGTTGCGGGTAGGAGTGATTGGCGCGGGATACTGGGGACCGAACCTGATCCGCAATTTCACGGCCTGCCCCCACACCGAGGTGACGGCCATTGCCGATGCCGACGCAAACCGGCTGCGCACCATGGGCGAGCGGTACCCGCGGGCCAAGCTTTGTCCAAGCATCGAGGAGCTGCTGGCGGTGCCGCTCGACGCCGTGGCCATTGCCACGCCGGTCTCGACCCATCATCGGCTGGCGAGTTTGTGCCTGAACGCCGGCCTGCATCTGCTAGTCGAGAAACCGCTAGTGCTTAGTCACCGCTAGGGTTTGGGGTTGTGTTTTTTTTGTCGCTGGTGCATGGTGCTCTGCACAAGGAGGTGCACCATGCAGAAGAAGTATATCGTGCGATTGTCGGATGAAGAACGCGCTGAGTTACAAACGG
>CAIYJE010000059.1 GCA_903926465.1 uncultured Planctomycetales bacterium | reverse complement strand
TTTTTTTCGATACATGCCGAAGACTCGACTCGGAGAGTCGAGCGACATTACACGCGTGGTCGGTGGTGTTAAGCGAGAAGTGTCCACAAATGAGTCCGAGAATCCAGGGATCAGAAAAGACCAGATAGACCAGATGCGGAATTGGGGACAGGCACCTCGAAGACTCGGAGCCAGTCCCCAATTCCGCAGGCCTACCACGACGCAACTTTCATTCATTCACTTTTCGGCCTCAATGGGCACCATGTCAAACGTGAGCGCGGCCATGCCGTTGGCACCATACAGCAACCGCTCAGGGCTCCAGTGCGCACTCTCCAGGTAGCTGATGTCGATGGCGTCTGTGGGCGCGGCCAGCTTGAGAGTCACCGTATTGCCGGCCACCGAGCCAGCCACCGCGCTCAGCTTTTCACCACCCGCTTCCGACCGGTACAGCGTGATGTCTTGCAAAAGCGCCTCATCCCACCTCATCGGCTGGTCAAACTCCAGCGCCACGGCGTCTCGATTGGCACTGGTGTAAAACGCACGCACAAGGTTGGGCGGCGTGATCGACGTCGTGAAGGTTTTTCCATACAGATCACGCTCGACCAAGGGCGCCATCAAGCGGGCGAACTCAGCATATCCCTCAACCGGGTAATGGCAGCCGCCGGGCGGCTTGATTCCCAGGGTCGACATGATGTGCAGGTTGGAATACAGGCCGGGCAACATGCGCTGAACTTCCCGAAGCGCATTGTCTGAGCCATTCACCCCCATGCTGCACGCCTTGGGCCAGATCTGGAACATGTACAGGTTTTGCAGGTTGGGGTAATCGGTCTTCCAACCGGCCGTCATGGCCACGAAGTAATCGCGATAGGTTACAAAGCCATAGTCGCCGGTGGGGCCGTCGGCCCCCTGGTCGTTCTCTCCTTGGTGCCAGAACGCGCCCCGGATGCCGGCCTCCAGTCGGGCCCGCTTCACCCGCCACAACAAGCGGCCGTAAATTGTGGAGCGATCCTCGGGCTCGGCCGCATTCCGCTGGTGCACGTCAATCCGGCTGCCACCCACCGCGCCATTGATGATGCAGATCGGAATTTTGTGCGCCTCCACCAGTTGTAGCGCCAGCGCCATGCCCCAGTAGCCAATCTGGCCGCGGCCCCCGTCGCGGTCTCGTACCACGGCCTGACGCCACTCATTACCGCCCAGTTCGCCAGGATTGCCCCCCATCCGCCCATAGCTCCGCACCCAGGGGCTGCCCAGGTCGGGATCATCCTGACCCACATCGGTGGCCTCGGCGTTGGACTGGCCGTCAATGAGGTAGGCATCGCCACACACGAGGTCGCCCACGGTGTCTTGCACCGTGGCCACGCCCGCCTGAACCGTGCCGAACTCCACCTTGTACTTGATCAGCCCCGGTTCCAGCGGCACGCTGAGCGCATAGGACCCATCACCGGCCGGCTTGCCAATCATCGCGTTTGCCACCCGGTCATCGGCATAGAGCCGCAGAAACACCATATCCGCAGGCTCTGTCAGCTTGCCGTTGTAATGCAGCACGCCGCGGTTGCTCACCGGATCTCGCGCATAGAATTGGCCGGCCTCGGGCTTCTCTTGCGTCATGGGCACCCGAGCCAGCCAGGGATCGGCGGCCGGCGGAGTAACCTGAATCTCCACCGTTTGCTCCACCACCGCGCCGCCGTTGGAGATCCCCACTCGCACTCGCAACCGCCCCCCCTTGAACGCGTGCTTGAGCACCAGGCCGTCGCCCGTCTCTTCATTCACGGTGGCCATTTCCTCAACGCGATACGAGATCTTCAGGCGGTCGGCGTTTAACACCGCCAGCGCCGCTGCGTTCGTGACCTTGGGCACAACGGTGATTGGCGTGCGGCCGTTCCAGGTGGCCGGCGCTTGCAGCACAAACGCCGGATCGGGAATCATGTCTTTCACACGCACGGGAATGTCCAGCGACTTGCGGCCGTCTGGGTAAACCGCCTGAAAACTGAGGTTGAAGCTGCCATCTTCGCTCACGCGGCCGGCGTGGATGGTGTAACTCAGTTGATCGGCGGCCCCCACCGTTTCTTGGCCGTTGCGCTGCAAAACCCAGTACACCTTCTCGGCACCGTCGGCCTGGGCCGAAACGGTGGCACTGGTCCCTTCCAGCAGGTTCAGGGCCGCTGGTAAAACCGAGAACCGCGTGCCAGGCCGGATCACTGGCCCCACCAGCGTTTGCGCGGGCTTCTGGTTGGCGTACTCAAGCTGAATCCAGGCCGGCGAGCGGGCCACATTGGAGATCCGGACCTCGTCGAGCTCGCCCTTGAAGTCATAATTGTCATACCAGCCGCCCAGCCAGAGCCGCATCGGCGTTTTGATATCGAGCAGCGGACCGGCCGCGCCATCAAGCTGGCCGTTGATATACAGCTTACCGTCTTGCGTGTTATAGGTGTGAACCACATGAATCCACTGATCCAGGGGCAGTGTGCTGTTGCCGTTCACGTCTGAGAAATCGCTATCAATATGCACGTGCGGCGGGCTGCGGAACTGCATGCGCACCTTGCTACCCCGGCCGCCCCCTTCGTTGCCCCAGCCAATAATGGTGTTGTTGGGAGCCTGGGCCCTGAACCAGGCCTCGGTGCTGTGCGAGCTGGAGCCGCTGGGATACGTGGTGATGGTGTCGCCGCCAAAGATCCCCTTACCGCCCGGGAACCGCCGGGCCCGGCCAATCATGCCTTCGGTATCTTGGGTGCCGGTATCCTGGCTTTCCAGCGTGCCCACCTCGTCGACCGCAGTTTCACCCATGTGCCAAACGCTCACGTAACCGTTGGATTCCTGGAACACGGCCTTGCCGCTGGATTCAGCCTGGGCGCTGGGGTTGCCCCATTTGAGCGTGAGCGGTTGCCGTTGATTGCCTTCGATGGCCGGCACCCGTACCCAGATTTTCGCCTGGCCCTGGGCCGGGCTCCATTCATCAATCTGGTAAGGCAGGGGGGTACCGTCGGCGGTAAATAAGCGCAGATCTTCGCCGTGCGGCTGGGCCTGGCTGAAGTCAAAGAAGTCTTTGTGGAGCGTGACCAGCAGCGGGAACTGTTCCACCCGGGAACCGGCCGTCAGGTTGGCCCCTTCGGGCGTGGTCAAAATGGTGACCGTGCCCGTGTGCTTCCAGTCATCGGCGGTGGTTGGAGCGGGCATACCAAGCGCCAGGGCCAGCAGGCTGGCAAACATCAAGAAACTTCTCATGACAAGGGGTGTCCAGCGCTGGGAGTGCGGCTTTAGAAGGCTAGATCTTGATCGACGCAGCACCGACAGGCAACGGGGCAGAATTCGATGGTCTCCATTCCGTCCATACAGTCCATATGATTTTCAAATCGCCTGGACACTCGATGGACGAAATGGACGGAATGGACCAAGAAAACACGTTCCGGCCGCCACGCCTGCAACCTTCTCGCATCTTGCTTTTCCCGGCCTGCACGGTTCAACTGGGTTTCTTCCCGGCTTCCTTATCCACGCACAAGAGAACCAACACCATGTTACCGCGAATTCGCTCGTGTGCGCTCGCGTTTCTTGCATTGTCGGCACCAGGTTTTGCCCAAGACGCCCTGATTATATCTGGCGATACCCTGGCGTTTCTGGGCGATTCCATCACCGAAGGGGGAGCAGGGCACCCGGCCGGTTATGTGCGCCGGGTCGAATCCGGCCTGGAAGCCAACGGCATCAAAATTCATGTGGTGGGGGCGGGGATCAGCGGCCACAAGTCGAACCAGATGCTGGAACGGCTGCAGCGCGACGTGCTGCACAAGAAGCCCACCTGGATGACGCTCAGTTGCGGCGTCAACGACGTGTGGCATGGCGCCAATGGTGTGCCCCTGCCTGAGTACAAGAAGAACATTACCGAAATTGTGGACAAGGCCCAGGCCGCCGGCATCAAGGTGATGCTGCTGACCTCGACCGTGATTGGTGAAGACCTGGACAATGAGAACAACGCCAAGCTCAAAGAATACAACGACTTTTTGCGCACCCTGGCCAAAGAGAAGAACTGCCGGTTTGCCGACCTCAACGCCGACATGCAGACCATTCTCAAGGCCAAG
>CAIYJE010000058.1 GCA_903926465.1 uncultured Planctomycetales bacterium | reverse complement strand
GGAACGGTGATCTACCAGGCATCGTACACGTACGATGCGCTCGATCGGCGGATCGCCACCACGGTGAACGGCACAACGACCTGGACGGTGTACGACGGTCAGAACACGTACGCCGACTTCAGCGGAGCGGGCGCGCTCAAGACGCGGTACCTGTACGGTCCAGCGATTGACGAATTATTCGCAAGAACCGACTCCAGCGGCACCACGGCCTGGTACTTGACGGATCGCCTGGGCTCGGTGCGTGATCTGGCAAGTACTAGCGGGGCGGCGTTGGATCACCTGGCGTATGACGCCTATGGCAACATCGTCAGCGAAACTCAACCGAGCAATGGCGACCGGTTCAAATTCTATGGTTTTACATACGCAACATCATCTCATCTGCTATTGGTCGGTTCGGAGGCAGTGGACACAACGATTGGGGTGCGTCTTACTCCAAAGAACGACCGGCCTTATGCTAGTCTTTACGAATATTACGGGAATAATCCTATTCGCGGCCCCCACAACTCATTCTCCGAAAGCCCGCAAGATCATTTTTTGCAACTCCTCAGTCAGAAAGGCATTGAGCCTGTCTTTACCTTGGTAGACACCGGTAAATTCGCTGAGCATGCGTCGCTCTCCGGCTCGCGGGGTGATAACCCAAAACACAACCCGCGTCCAGGCGATGAAAACCCTGATGGTGGCCATAGAGGAAAGGGTAATAGGGAAAAACATGAAGGTGGAGACGAACGACGAAACAGGGACCAAGGGAGAGAGAAGGGCGATAAGAATCGAAAACGATACAGACGAGATATCTATCAGGATGAAAGAACAGACCACATAATGACCACACAAGTCATTACTGGGTTTGCGACTGGAGTCGCAATAGTCGCCGTGTTTGCAATCGCTTCAACTCCACCTGGGGCGGTTGTCGGAGTGATCTCCTATTTCGTTGGCCTTGTTGGAACATCTGTTTCTGTAGAAACTGCAGCAATAGTTGTAACCGCGACAACCTATGCATTTACTACCTACTCGAATGGGAGTAGTAACTGATGTATATTCGATTTGAATCCCGGGATGTGACTGAAGTGTGTTCACAATTCACGGGGATGTTTACTACCGCCTACGATATGCTGGAGAGTCCAGATATTGATCCTGAAGATTTAAGGCTACTCAAGAAAACGCTTTGCTGGTTTGAAAGGGAACTCCCCGTTCCCCCCGCGCAAAAGAGCTATGGCCATTGCGTGTTTTGGTTCAAGTCAGAATCGACAGAAATTACGAACCACGCATGGTTTCTGATCGAAATACTTAAGAGATATGACCATGACGTAAGAATGATTAAAAGCAATAAGCCAGGTTACATCATTTACGAGGATGATCATCAAGTGGGTGCCGTTCCTTTTCGTGATACTTTCGCTTGAGATCACATCAGTTGCAGTCAATACCTCATCGAGTGGTCTTGTCGATAACTTGTTCAGCGGGGCTAATTGATGCGTTTAGCGGACTTCAGTGTATTTCGTTCAGGGGTTCAGTTCTTGGCGCTTACGCCAGAGGGGCATTCTCGTGAGTGATTGCATCGACAACGAACGATCCTGGGGCGCAGTCCAAGTGCGCGAGAGCGCTTCCTTCTGGGTGGAGTTCGCGGCGGTACCCTCGCCTGCGGCCCCACCGGCGGCGGGCGAACCACGGAGCGTGGAAGAAGCGCTGGGGATGTGTCTGGCTGTGAACCACGGCAGTGGCACGAACGTGGCGTCGTCACTGGCGTACGACTCGGCCGACCGTGTGACCACGCTCACGCACCAGGTGAGCGGAGGCGCACCACTCGATAGCTTCGTCTATGGCTATGACTCTGGCGGTCGGCTGAGGACCGAGACGAACACGGAGGGTCTGGCGACGTACGGTTACGACGCGGCCAATCAACTGACCAGTGTGACACGGCCCGCCGGCCAGACGAACGAATCGTACTCGTATGACTCCGGTGGCAACCGGACGATGACCGGTTACACGACGGGCGTGGGGAACGAGCTTCTGGCCTCGCCGGGCGCGACGTATGCTTATGACGCAGAAGGGAACATGACGGCCAAGACCGAGTCGGCCACGGGGAACACACGTGGTCGTACACGTATGAACGCAGTTGTTACGCATGATTGTACGATTTCGAACAGGACGATGTCTTCCAGGCTGTGTCTCTCATCCTGTTTTGGCTCAAATACTCTGCCAAGTTTGTGAAATTGGCCTGAGTTCCTGCCTCTTGGCGAACTGCCCGCACAACCCAAAAGCGAGGAATGTCCATGAGACCATGCCTATGATTGTGCAGGCGATCCCGATCCAGAGCCCTGGCGGATGATATTTCAACTCCATGGCATATTGGCCTGGAACAGGCAGGGGGATCACGATCTGCGCATGGTTGCCGCGCAGCACGGGCACGGTTCGGCCATTAACGCTGGCCGACCAGCCGGGCATCCAGGTTTCCGCCACAACCAGCAAGCCGGGAGCTTGGGTCTGGACCGCGATCTTCAGGTGATCGGGAGTCAGGCTCTGAAAACTGGCGGGCTGGAATGGCTGTCTTGCGCCCGGTTCCAGGTCCATTGGGTTGGTTCTCATCAATACCGCCTCGCGGGGATTGATCCATGCCATTTCCATGACCGGATCCTGCTTTGGATTAGCTGGCAAGGCCCGTGGTACCACATAGGCGCGCGGTAATGCTGTGGGATTATCCAGCAGCAAAATCGCAGGTTCGCCTGGGCTTTGTGCCAGTACTGGCGTTTTCAAGCCGCGGGGTGCTTCGTCGCTGATCAAGCGTGCCACATTCAAGCGATCAAGTACGCCCTGACGCACCTGAGCCAGAACCCATGAATTCAGGGGATTCATCCATTCGACCGGTCGAGGCGGGTCAAAGATCGGATACAGGGTCTCATACAGATCCGCGGCATGCTGGATCTGGAACCAGTCCTCGACGTTCGTTTTGTCGATCCCCAGCCGCGTGGCCTGTAGATCGGGGAAGAGCGCATCACGGGCCCGAACCCGAAATGGTTCGTTGGGGAGATTTGCGAGCAAGAGTTGAGCCGCTCGATCAGGCTTCAGAAACCGCTCCGCTGGAGCAACCTTCAAAATTAGCCATCCCTCAACTGCAAGATGGATCAGAGCAACCCCCCCCAACGCCATGGCGAGCGCCCGCCCGGTTCGCCCGCGTTGAAGCAACGCCTGGATCCCCAAACCGGCCAGCATGGCCACGGCCGGGGCAATCAGGAACAAGACTCGCCCTGGAACCCGGAACCGGCTCATGCCTGGCCAGATTGTACCCACCAGATTGGCCAGCCCACCCGCACGCCCAGCGGCCAGCCACCAGGCCGCAAATACGGCGATCAAGAGCCAGGCGGACAGGAATTTGCGGCGTTGAGGCGCTAGAATCCAGGCCAGCACGGCAAGCACCAGCACGGGCCCACCCACACCGATCTGGGTTTCCCAGTAGTTGCCCGTACCCAGGTAACCGGCAGGCCCGCCCAGCGCCAGGGGGTCGGCCAGTTGCCAGATATTGCCTAGCCCCACCGCGTAGCGGTCGGTCTCGCTGGTCTGCTGTCGTGTTCGACCGAGCGTCCAGGGTTCGACCAGGAGATCCGGAACCCACTCCACGGCCGTGAGAACTACTGGCAACACCAGCAAAACGCCAGACACGGCCCAAGCTCGCGGGGTCATCCGTCCGGGGTTTCTCCAGATTCGGTCCACTGCAAACCAGGTTCCCAGGCCAGTAACCAGCAAGAACGGGACATGGGGGTGGCCTGTCAGCATGCAAAGCGCTAGCAGTGGTCCAAACGCCAGTCCCCCGCGATAATCTCCCAGCGTCCAGACCCAGGCAGCAAGGACAATCCAGGGAACCCAGCAAGCGGCCCAAACCTGGGGCAAGTGCCCGGCCGCCACCTGGGCAACCATGTATGGGTTGAGGGCGAAAACCGTCCCACACACGGCCTGGGCCCACTGGCAAACACCGAGCCTGCGGCCCAGTGCAATCAGGCCTGCCCCACCCCCAATCAGGTGGGCGACCGTGAGCCAGCCGAACAGCCCGGGCGCTTGCCAGATCCAGAAAATCCACACCGGTGGATACCACAGCCCGGCCTGGGGGTTGCCAACCAGCGGCCGGCCGCCAAACCCTCGCGCGTCCCAGCTAGGAATGCGGCCCGTTTGATGCAAGGCCTGGGAAATTGACAGGTGATGCGGCAAAAAGAGCCGGGTCAGGTCGTTGCCGGGCGTACGTCTGAAGGCCGGGATTGAGGAATCCACGGCCGCTTGATCGGCATCGACAATCAGGCCATCTGGACAGACGACCAATCTGCCGAGGGCGAGCAAGATGCAAGTGCCACAGATTGCCAGCGGCCAGAGCCAGCCGGGCACCCAGCGCGTAAGACCTGGGGGTTTGTCAGGATCAATCCCTGTTGCAATTGGGAACTGGCTCTGGGTTCTTGAGATGCCTGTGCCCATGTTCGCACGTCCAGCGCCGTGAGAACGGCTTCAACGCAGGCTCAGGCCGATGACCGCGAGGATCGTTCGTTGATATTGACCCGAGTACCGGGCCGCAAGTGGGGCGCTGGCACTCCGCTTGTGCCGCTGTGCCGCTGACGAGCCTCATCAATCACCGCAAAGTAGCGGTCGAGGTGGGCACGTTCAGACCAGTCGCCAATGCGAATTGCGTAGCCCTGGTCAGCAAGCTCGTCTCTGAGTGTATTGTCGTAAACCATCCGGCGCATGGCCAGCAACAGTTCCGCCTCGGTCTCATAGCCCAGACCGCCGCCACTCAAGACGCCGGTCTCAAACAGTGCGCCGCCACCGCGATGCACAATCACCGGTGTCTGAACCGCAAAGGCTTCCAGCACCACGTAGCCGAACGTTTCCGGGAAGAGCGAGGGGACCACCACGGCCCGTGCGCCTCGGAAGAGTTTTGCCAAGCCGGAACCGGCCAGCAACCCTTCAAAATGGACGTTGGGCAGCCCTTCGGCCAGTCGTCTCAGTTCCGACTCGTACTCGCCGGCCCCTGCAATTCGCAGGTCGACCTCGGGCAGATATCGCATGAGTGGAATCAGGTTCTGGAAACCCTTCATGGCCACCAGTCGGCCGGCTGCCGCCAGGTAAGGGCGTTCGCTGACTTCGGGCTCTTCGTCTTCGATTCCGCCTGACCACTCATCGGGCAGGAAGTAAGGGACGTGCAGCAGGTTTCCTTCAATGCCCCGAGAGCGGTGCTCGTTCAGCGTGTGCTGGCTGGGGAAGAGCAGGGCATCAAGCTGGCGCAGGCCCCGACCAATCGAGCCGGTGGCGCGCCAAAGCTGGGGTGGCCGGTGGCCGGCCAAGCTGCAGCGGATGCAGGCCCTGCTATCACAAGGTTTCTGCCCATATTTCCAGAGCAGATGCATCTGGCAGATCAGCCAGTGCTCGTGCGCGGTCATGATTTTGACGGCATTCTTGCCGAATTGCAGCACACCTGCGCCGCCGGCCAGCGAGATATTGTGGAAGTGCACCACATCCACGTCGGCCGCGTCCAGAATCTGGTGCAGGGCGTGGGTTTTGAACCAGGGTTGGCCGGTCATCTGGGTGACCAGTGGCGACAAAAACCCGTGTGGGCTTTCCAGCCGATGGATGATCAACCCTTCGGGCGGCGTGTAGGGGCGCAGCGGATGATTGCCGCGTACCGCCTTGAAGGCATCGACGCAGTGGACCACGTGGACCTCATGCCCGTGCCTGAGCAAAGCTCGGGACAGGCGGTCGACATACGCAGCATCTCCTCCGAAGCTCTCCGCTCCGAAGAAGGTCGTAACCATACAAAATTTCACCGGCGACCTCCTGTCGCGGCGCGAGTGGATACGGTGGCTCTGAAGAGCCGAGCGAGTTCTTACCATGACCTTGAAAGTCTGAATAGGCCAGTTGTTAGGGGCGCTCCGTAGGCCTCAGGATAAGAATGGACGCGATGGACGGAATGGACACGAATTGTGGAAGAAGACACGACGAATCAGGTTTGATCCGGGTCCATACCGTCCATTTTCGTTCATTCTTTGCTTCCAAGGGAGAACGTCTTTTTGTTCGTGCATTCCGGTCAGGCGAATTGCTCGAATCGGCCGAAGGCGGTGCTCAGCCGTTAGAACACCTGGCCAGACCAGTTCTCAGGGGTTATTCTGGTCTTCGTTATCGTCTTTGCCTGCTTTATCTCGCTGGTTCAGTCTCAATCCAGAGATGCAAGATTTGGCAACCTTGATCAGTGTCGTGGATCGCGGCTCGGGATGATCGAGGGTCAGTGCCTGTTCGAAGGCCTCCAGGGTTTTGCCGCTGCGGGCCATGTACAGATAAATGCTGCCTTGCACCTCAATGCGGGGGTCTTCCAGCGGCATTTGAAGGGCCGTGATTTTTGCGGCTTCGAACTGGCCGAGCCGTGCCTGGATATTGGCGATCCTGGATAGTGAGATCGAACGGTCCTGCGTTCGTTTTTCCTGGGCATTGGGCGGTTTCGGCTGGAACAGATCAATTTCGGCAGGCCTCAGTTTACTTTGAGCCGGGGTGGCTTCCTGGATCGGCCTGGCCTCGAGTTCCTGGAATGCCTGGAGCTGGATTTCAAGGTTCTGTCGTAGCAGGTCGTTGACCAGGTCTTTTTTGCCGGCCTCTTCGAGCCAATCGAGAGCCGGCCAGATCGCCACGACCTGGAACGCCGGTGGCAGATGCTTCACAAGTGCCACGGCCCGGTCGAACTCGCCAAGCTCGGCCATGAGTTCAGCGGTAGCTTTGTACCGTTCGCTTAGCATGTCCCAATCAATGTTCGGCTCTGGCGGGGTTGGTTGATCCCGCTGGGCTCTCCGCACACGATCCGTTTCCTGGTGATCGCCCTTGTCTGATGGCTCAGGTCCCGGTTCGGGGACGGGATTCCGCAGCAGGGCCTCGACCTCCTTCAGAGCATCCAGAGCTGCTGCCTGATTGCGCCTTGCTTTTCGGGCCTTGCAGACGGCGGTCCAGCCGCTGAGTTGACCATCCCAGTTGGAATGCCGTGTGCTTCGGTCGAGCCATTGCTGGATTTCCTCGTTCTCGGGATCATTCTCCCTTGGCCGTTGGGTTTTCGGTCGGTTCCGAAGGCTTTCCAGAATGCGAACGGCCCCGGCATCATCTCCCATCGTGGCCAGCAGGGGGATCAGGTAAGGCTCTTGCTCTTTCGAATGAGACATGATCAATTCGCGTGATCGCTTGAGCAAGGTTCGGAGTCGTGCAAGATTGGCACTGGCTTCAATCGAAGGAGGGTTCCGGTCCTCTTCGGAGAAAGCATCGGCCAGTTCCTCAGTGATATGCTTGCCCATGGTATGGCAATGCTTCCAGGCTTTCCTGGTAGCGCTTCGGGAACTGGTGGCATTCCCTTTCAGCTTTTCGGCGGCCTCGATCTGCTGCTGGAACAGGTCGAGCGACTTGGCAGGTTCATGTGCGGCCAGATGGAGACAGCAGGGGAACCTTTCCGCCCAGTTGAGCCAGATAGTAAGGTCGTCGATTTCCTCTGGATTGTCCTCGTCGCCGTCCTCGATCTTTTTTCTTAGATCCTCACGCAGTTCGGCGATAAGGTCTTTCGTGATACGAACCGCGCGATCGCGGGTGGAGCGGGCTCCTTCCAGATCTCCCACACGGATCTGATTCTCGATGATCGACAGGAGCACCTCTTCTTGTGGCCTTACTGTCGATGTGGCCATTTGCGCCAGTCGTCTCAGCAAGGCGTGACCATCAGTACCGAAGCCTGCCCTGTTCAATAATCGAGCGCGGTACATCAGATCTTGATGCAGAAACGAAGGCTGTTCCCGGAGCCCGACGACTCGCGCTTCACGGCTCTGATAATTCTTTTCAAGGTTTTCAAGATTATGGAGCAAGATGACTCGGGCTTGCTCCTTGTCGTCGATCTCGAGGATAGAGTAGGCGAGTGTCGAAGCCCAGTCGAAAGTGTTCTGGTCCAGGTCAGCGTAGACTTCGGCAACAGCCTTACGAAGAACGTCTCGCAGCACCGCGTCTGGCTCACGCGCCGGTGCGTCTTCCGCACGCCCGAACGAGAAGGGAGCCATGGCCACCACCATCAGCACCACACCTGCATATCGCATGGGTCGGGCTCCGGGGTTTTGTCGAAACGAGACGGAGTCATTCGGATTATCTAATAGTCTTGCCGCTGACCGATATCAAGTTTTTCTGAATGGAACAGGCCGGTCAAGTGAGAACTCGGTTGAACAGGTGCGTTATCCGGAGAAGCGTTTTGCCACAGAGTTCACCGAGGCCACAGAGTAAGACGTGAGGGATTCGTGGTTCTCACTATGGATTGGTGTTCCCTCTGTGTCCTCGGTGAACTCTGTGGCAAAAAATCATTCCGGTCGAAATTGGCGGTCTCAACCACGCTGCATGAGCATGCGCAGGTCTGAGGCTTTCAGGCCGCCGGTGGCCACCAGAGTGGCCAGGTAGGCGATGGCGCCACCCAGTACGCCCAGCCCCACATGCCACTGAGCCAGAAACAGGCTCACGGGAATCAGCGCTGCTACGGCCAGCAGCGGTTTGCCCAGTTGGTGGTGCCAGGCCGGTTGCCGACCTTCATAGCTCAACCGGGCGTATCCCAGGCCGGCCAGCAAGGCGCTTACCAGCACGGTTCCGGCGGCGGCACCGGGAAGGCCGAAGCCCCACCGTAAGCCGGCGATCAGCGGGATGGCGCTGATCGCGCCGGTGATCAAGAGTCGTACGCCCAGGGCTTCTCGGTTGAGGGCGATCAGGGCGGTTTGGTAGAGCAGGGCCAGGCTCAGAAAAGGAACTCGCCAGATCTCAATGGCCAGCAACGGGGCGGTTTCTGCAAATTCAGGGGCAAACAGTAATGCCACGATCGGTTTGGCCAGCAGCGAGGTTCCCACGGCAATTGGCAACAGGCCCAGAACCAGGACCCGAACCAGGCCGTTGAGTGACCTGCGACCGGCCTCTGGGGAGTTTCGCCAGGATCGGGCCAGCGAGGGAAACGCCACCTGCTGAAAGATCAGGCCAAATGTCAGAATGGTCACCACCATCCGGTGCGATGCGCTATAGAGACCAACCTCGGTCCAGCCACTCATGAAGCCAACAATCAGCACATCCACCGACATGATCAGGGCCTGAGAGACCTGGATTGCGTAAATGGTGCGGCCACGATGCAGGAACACCCGTAACGCCTGGCCCGTGCGAAGCCTGGGCCTAGGCAAACCGTAGCGTTGGGCAAACACCGCCCAGACCAGGGCAATCCCGCAGACTTCGCCGGAGATCAGGAGAATGGGCACCCAGATCACCTGGTCCGGGTTTCGTACCACAAACCAGACGGTCGCGGCATAGACCACGGTCCGGATTAGCATGGAGAGCGCAACCAGGTTCATCCGCTCCAGGCCCCGGTACACAAAGTCCAGGCCGAGCGCCGTGGTCAGAAGAATCAACCCGTAAGTGCAGAGCACGGCCCGATCGGTAGGGGCCGGCAAAAACACCAGCGTGCCAACCACCAAACCCGTCAGGAGAATTGAGGCCACCAGCAGTCGGATGGCCAGCACATGGGCCACCACCCGGCGCACCAGGTTGGGATGCCTGGCAATCTCGCGTGCCGCAATCACGTCAAACCCTTCGCGAACCAGCAAGACGAGCCAGAGCACCAGATTGAACGCGAATTCAATCTGACCGTAGCCGGCTGTGCCCAGACGTGCGGCCAAGTTGAGTGTGACGGCCACCGAGATGGCCCGACACAGAACTTCCGCAGCACTCATGGCCACGAAATTGGTGGCGAGGCGGCGCGGGGTTCGAGGGATCGCAACCTCACGAACCATCGTACGATGAGGAACGACGCGCTGGGCGATACCGGCTTGCACGGCTTGCTGGTGCGTCGCCCTGGTCGTGGTCGGCATGCCGACGAGCCTTCCCTGGGCAGGTTCCAAGCCGAACAGGTGCGGCCTGCCGCGTCAGCCTGTGGCTTCTGACGAATCGAGATCGACCAGGTGTACGCCTGGTCGGTCGATCGGCCTGCTGCGATCCATCGCGGCCGGGTCCGATCGGGCCGATCGTAGAACGGCCGGCTTTAGGTGTCAATTCAGATTTCGGCCTGTTCGGCGCACTCGCTTGAAGAAAACCCCCGCACAGGTAACAAGGCCACCTGTTTAAAGGGAGCCGACGTCAGGGCCTGGAATCTTGTCAAGGGGGTACGGGGCCTGCACCTTTAAGAGCCTGAAGAGCCACGAAGAATCGCGTTTCGACCCTGCCCGGCTTCCCCCGACCCTCTTGCCTTGAGTCCCGAATCTCAGGACAACAGACGGCATGGAACGGACGGAGTTCTGCACCACCTCTCTCCTGGAACCTCTCCATGAACCCCCAAGCCCAGCTCCATCTCCGAGAACTTGTGAGCCAGACACGGATCGCCGCACTCGCAACGTTGCGCAACGGATATCCCACCCCGTCCATGATTCCGGTTGTGCCCTGTTTGCACCTGCAGTTTCCGGGGTTTTATTTTCGCGCCAGCACCTTGGCTCACCACACCCAAGACTTCCGGGTCGATCCTCGTGCCGGTTTATTGCTTTGCCAGACCGACTCTCCAGGCAGTGATACCCAGACACTGGTCAGGCTCTCGCTTCAGGGCGAGGTCGTCTCGCCCCGAAACGGCTCAATTCCGGAGTCGGGTTTTGAAGAAGCTTTGCAACTGTATCTTGCCCGTTTTCCAGAGGCCCGCATCACCCTGGCGCTGGGTGACTTTGCCACATACGCTTTCTTGCCCCTGAAGGGACGCTACATTGCGGGCCCTGGCCAGGCGTATGACCTTTCCGCAAGTCATCTATTCGAACTTCTGGGGTCGAAGTGAGCTGGGTGTGTGGCGGGGGCCCAATTAACTCGTTCTCTTGTCCTGTGGGAATCGAGCCATCAAGCTTGGACCCTTGGTGCCAGCAGAAGGCAATATTCCAGGGAATAAAACCTCCAGGTGCTTGCGGAGCGAACAGAAAGGTCGGTTCTCAATGAAAGGAGGATTGGTTTATGTCATGCATGGGGTAGGAGATCGCCCGGTTCCAAGCTCATTTCAGGACCGGAACCTCCTGGATCGAGAGTGGTTCCGGCATTACCTCGACCGCCGTCCCCGAAAGTTTGTGAGTTTGGAACAGGCTCTGATTGGAGCAGGGGACGCCCTGACGATTGACGATGGCGTGTACGCCTGTGCTGATGCGGCCATCGATGCCCGAGAGTGGGGCCATGAAGTTACCCTTTTTGTGAATCCCTTCCATGTTGAGGATGGTTCGCCGTACTGGTTTTCGCTGATGAATCTGGCCTTGGACCGTACGGAACGAGGGACGGTCTTGTTCAACGATCGGGAATACTCCCTGAATGGCTCAGACGCCAAGCAGCAGTATCGGAATGAGGTGAAAGCCCGTGTTTGTCAGTTGACGCAGGAACATGAGAGACTTTCCTTGATCCATCAAGTGATGGAACAACTGGGTGTGGTAGACAGACAATTACCTCGCCAGCTTCAGCCGCTCACGCATAACGACCTGAAGACGCTGGTTGCGCTGGGAGTTCGGATTGAGAATCATGGCTGGACCCACTTTTATCCGGGTGCCATGACTGCGAATGAGATTGGTTCCGAGATTGTGCAGGGTCGAGCCTGGCTTGAACAGAACCTCGGGATCCAGAGTCGAGTGTTTGCGGCTCCTTTCGGAGAGTCGCTTCCACCCCTGGGCCTGACTCCTGGCCTGGTTGACCAGTGGTTTCTGGCCGATTACCGCTTACCACCGGGACCCGCCGGTGGTTGCACCCTGAATCGCAAGATCCTTGGCCCGAAACCCTCACCGATCTCAAGATTGATTTCTGCCTTCAGACGGTGGTTGAAGTGAGTTGTTCGTTTGGGATGCTGTTTCAAAATATCTTTGGAATCATGAAGCCAACATCTGTGTGTAAGTAAATTCATTTACTGTGAGTTCTGTTCATGGAATCCGTCAGATCGGCAATTCGGGTTTGTTTCATGATCAAGAACCTGACGGTGGGAGGTACGCCCAAGCATCTCCTTTCCCTGATCTCACACTTTGATCGAACACGGGTGCAGCCGACTCTCTGCTTGCTCGATGGAGATTCCGACATCAGCCGTGCGCTGGAGCCGGCAAATGTCCCGGTTCACCGCCTTGGGGTCCAAAAGATCCGATCGATCCGTGGTGTGAACGCCATCGCCAAGCTTGTGCGAACCCTGAAGCGTGAAGGGATTCAGATCATTCAGCCCTATTATCCCGATAGTACCTATCTGGGTGTGGCGGCGGCTCATCTTGCGGGTGTTCCCGTGGTGTTGCGAACTCGTAATAACAATAATTACTGGATGAACTTCAAGGAACGACATTTCGGCCGGTTGCTTAATCCGTTCCTCACGGCAACAGTTTGTAACTGCCTGGCAGGACGTATGGCCGTGTTACAAGATGAGCGGCCAGACCCGGAATCGGTGGTGGTGATTGAGAATGGCATTGATCTGAATCGATTCCAAGCCGGTCCACCTATCGTTTCCAGGGTGGGAAGGAGGGTCGGTATGGTGACCAGTCTCCGCACCATCAAGGGGTATGACCTGTTTCTGCAGGCTGCCGCCAGACTGAGCGAAAGCCATCCAGACGTCACCTTTCATCTCGTCGGTGCCGGTAACGCGAAACATCGTGCAAGGTTGACGTCCATGGTCGAGGAACTTGGTCTGGAGGAAAAACTGGAATATCACGGACCGATCAGCGAAGTACCAGCATTTCTGACTACGCTCGATCTGGCGGTGCTGAGTTCGCGCGCAGAGGGAATGCCCAACGCAATCATGGAATATATGGCCATGAGATTGCCAATTGTTGCGACGAACGTGGGAGGAGTGCCAGAGTTAATTCGGGACGGCCTTGATGGACTCTTGGTCCCGGTTGATTCCATGGCACTCGCCACCGGCATGGCGCGTTTGCTCGACCAGCCTGATCTGGCCAAAAGACTCGCTTACTCTGCGCACCAACGGATTGACTCCAGCTTTTCCATGCACCTCACAGCTCAGCGCTGGGCAGGCTGGTATGAGTCATTACTAGAGAGTAGCAGGCAAGGGTCCAAGCAAGTCCCCCAGCCGCCACCTGTCGTCAGGTCCAACAATCGGTCTATGGAATGACATTCAAGAGAAGTTTGGGGTTTGAGTGGAGCAATTCGGTCATTGTCTCCAGGAACCGATCTCCAACGACCAGCAACGAACGGGCCTGGCCAACCCGGCCCTGAATGAGAACCCCATGCCGGGTCAGCAACTCTTCCTGCTCCTGAAAGCGGGCGGCCGTACCCGCTTGATGGCGATGGACGGTGAGTTGCCGGCTCACTCCGTTCTGATCGACGATCTCGAATGGATCGGCGGCCGGTTTCATCAGGTAGGGAACCTTCGCAAGAGCTTCCATGGTATGAAACACGGTCAGGGATCGGAGATCGGTACCCAGGAGCAGGATCATCCCGCCGGTTTCGAGAATCTTCATGTAGGGCGTGCCCGCACCGCACGGGGTAGAACAATCCTCGTGACCCTGAACCAGTTCTTCTGCCCGGGGGCCGAGTGCAGCTACCGAATGGCTGGGGTGCAGGCTTCGCAGAGCGCCAGGCCAGGCGCGAAACCGTTCCGGGATCGCTCCTACGCAGCACGGGGTATTTCTGGCATCAAATCTCCGGCAACCGGCTTCCATCTCACGCCAGGAATGGGCCGGTAAGACTAGTGTTCCTTCGGGGCCAAGCACCTCGATCAGTGCTTCGATGACCTCATCCGAGCCGCCGGGGATATGGCCGATCGCCGATAACGACGAATGCACGAGCAGCGTCTGGCCAGGTTGGACCCCAAGCGCTCTCAGGTCGCTTGCAATCCTGGCTGCCGTCACACGTTGAGACGTACACCAGCGGAATCCCCGCCTGAGGGATCTTCCCAGGTTTTTGACACGTTGTTTCATAGTGTTGCTGTGTAGCAGCATTCCTGATTGATGACCTTGGGCCTGGAGTTCAAGGCTGGCTGGCGATGGCTTACCCGAGTTCTGATTTTGTCGTTCGGTAGTAATTCGCCACTTTGCGGACGGCCTGGGTAATCTGGTTGATATGCCTGTTACGGACGCTATGGCTCCACCACATGAACATCTGGGTGCGGTTGAACTGCGTGAAGCCGGGGAAATCTTCAAGTTTGGGGGTTTGATAGGGGAAGGCGCTGAAGGGGAATCGACTATTACCATAGGTTTGTTGATGTTTGAACATCTCGTATTCAAAAATCGGCGCTGGCAGGTATTGGCCCTGAACGCGAACCCCTTCCACTTGAAGCGCGCCCAGGAATTCGGCAGTCCCTACCCCCAGTTCTGGTTCATGGATACGGAACGGGTAGGTCCACCAGGCGGGATTCACCCCGTCTTGAATGGGCGGCGGAATGATGCCCGCAATCTTGGCCAGTTGGTGGGTAAGCTGCTCGGCGGATTTTCGTCTGGCGGCCACCAGCCGAGGAAGTTTCCTGACCTGGGCCAGCGCGATGGCTCCTTGCAACTCGGTCATCCGGTAGTTCATGCCCAGGAAGAGGTGGGATCGCAGCCCTTTGCTTCGATCCCATCCCTTATCGACAAAGAGTGCTGCCCGCTGCGCCAGGTCTGGCCGATTGATCAGGGTGTAACCGCCGTCACCGCAGGTGATTTGCTTGGACTGCTGCAGGCTGAAGCAACCGATATCGCCAAAGGTTCCAACTTTTCTTCCTTGATAATCGGCGTAGTGGGCTTGAGAGCAATCTTCGATCAGGGCAATTCCCAAGGGTTGGAGCAGGTCGAGTATCGGCTGCATCTCCGCTGGTCGGCCAAACAGGTGCACCAAGATCACGGCCTTGGTTCGCGGTGTGATCTGGGCGGCAATCGTCTGGGCCGTCAGGTTGCCGGTCTTGGGATCAACGTCCGCGAATACAGGCAGGCAATTGCAGGCTAGGATCGGGATCACGGTTCCCATGTCGGTCAACGGCGTGGTGATTACTTCATCCCCTGGATTCAGAGCGAGCGCGGCCATGCCCACGTGAAGGGCAGCCGTCCCAGATGTCGAAGCCACGGCCGTGGGAACTCCGTACAGCGAGGCGACCTCGGCCTCGAACTGTTTGACGACAAAGCCCACCGTCGAGCAAAGCCTCCGTGTGAGCAGCGGTATCGCCAGGTTCTTGAGTTCCGGAACCCCCATGCTGGGCGATGAGGAAAACCAGGAAAGCTTGGATCTGGGCCCGCCAAACATTGCGAGTTGCTGGCCTGAATCGTTCTTGCGGGCCACGAATGATGAGGCCTGTGGTTCGGGCGTTGAATTTTCTCCAAACGTGGGATAGAGCGTGTGAATCACGTCTCCTTTCACGGCGAGAGGTAGTGCCACCGGTTGTTCGGTCCTGGCCGATTCATAAAGCGCCAGGATCAGTTCATTCGAACGAAGCCTGACTTCCGCCTTGGCCCGATAATCGGGCTGTTTCCCCTGGACCCAGTGCAAGAACTCTCGGAACTGGCGAGCGCGATAGCGTTCATCGGAGCTGTGGCGGCGTGTTCTTGAACCGACCCGGATTTCAACTTGCTTTGGGGTTGCCCGGACGGTTCCGTTTTCTCCTTCGACTTCGATCGCAAAGAACTCGGGAGAGAGATCGCCGGTTTTGATTTCAAGGCGGTAATCACCGAAGTTGATCGCTCCATTTGCGCCGTCTTCGGCCGGATAGCCCCGGTTGAAGTCGTTACGGTTGCGAATGCAACGACACTGGACGGAAATGGCGATGGGGTCACCCAGGACAAAGAGGGCCGTATCGATCAGGTGTGGACCATTGTTGGCCAGCGTACTCTTGATAAATCCCCGGGCCGACACAATCTTGCCAAGCTGCCCGCTCTTCACTACCTCAGCGGCAAGCATGAAGTTGGAGTGAAAGCGGTACTGGTGTCCGCCTGCCAGCTTGATCCCTTTATCACGGCAAACCTGGATCATTTCCTCGACTTCGCCCTGGGTGAGCGCCAGTGGTTTTTCACAGAGGATGCCGCGCACTCCGAAATCCGCCACCAGATTTACCAGGTTGGCATGCGATTGCGGCCAGGTGCAGATGCTGATGATCTCCGGTTTTTGTTCCGTGAGCATCTGGGGCACGTTCAGATAGCCGCGGGCCGATGGGCTCTGGCGAAGCACGTTTCCGAGCGCAGCCGGTTGAACATCACAAACGC
This sequence comes from uncultured Planctomycetales bacterium, assembly GCA_903926465.1. Classification (GTDB taxonomy): domain Bacteria; phylum Planctomycetota; class Planctomycetia; order Isosphaerales; family Isosphaeraceae; genus CAIYJE01. Next base: position 8,625 of record CAIYJE010000058.1, on the reverse strand, counting down.
CCACAACCGTGGCGAATCCCCGATCTTCATACGAATGAACATGCTCAGGTGCAATCACACCAGCACCGATAATTCCAACGCGGAGCTGTGGTCGAGCCCAGGAAGTCTTGCGAATGACTTCACGGGTGCCGAGCTGGATCACTTTTTTGATGATTCCTGACATGATTCGAGACTCCACAACTTCAGGATGTGTTCGAAAGGGCTAACGGGAGCGACTAAGTTGCTGAGCCATTGTCCGTGTGAGCAGGCTCAAGCGTTTCGAGGCACGAACGCAAGCTTGACGTGACATCGTCACTGCCCACGAGTGTTCGGTGGCTATGCGATTTCGCTATGAGATCTGGCAAATCCGCAATTGTCCCACGATTGCCGATGAGATCGTTCAATTCGATGAAGGCACGGGTCATACCGTGTTCCGTCATCACATCGGCGACCTTGGGCTGGTAGGCGACGGCGATGAGCCTGCATCCGGCCAGGTGAGCGAGAATTCCTGCGTGAAGCCGGGTAACAAGCGCCAAGTCGGCACGCGTGCAGAGGTCGATCGTTTCGCGCACCGTCATCTGCTTCTGGATGTGTGTGACCGTCGCAACGATCCCAGCATTGTGCAGTTCGTTGACAAAGGCTTTGCTCGCCTGACTATCGGCAGTGCGGTTGGAATCATACACAATGACTTTCGTCACGTTCTGGACCTGCGAGAGAGCCTTTGTGAGGTTTCCCATGGCGCGGAGATAGGCCTGGTACTTCTTCGGATTATGCTCTGGCCAAGAGGGGCCAAACACCCCGGCCACATTGACAGCCATGACCCTGCTGCGTCCCATGAGATTTCGTGGAACGCAAAAATCTCTGAGCCCGAAGGCCAGGTCGGGTGCTACCACGGCGTTTGGCATATCGAGCATTCTCTGGCATACCGCCAGGGAATGTTGGTCTCGGAACCAGATCGATCGCGCGTGTTGCAGGCATTCACTCAGCAAAGTCCTGGAGATCTCCAGGGAGATCGGTCCCGCTCCAACTCCCACGAAGGCGTAGGGTACATCCAGGCTCCGTGCAATCCGGCAAACGCGGTTGAGTACGTGCGGCCAGAATGGGTAGATGTCCATGATCAGGTTGCCTCCGCCGATCAACAGAGAATCGGCCCGCTTCAGGGACTGACTTACCTGTTTTGTGACAAGCTGCGCTGCCGGGTCGTCTTGCACTCCAATCCATCTGCCAACGCGTTTCTGCGCTCTCCAGACGAGGCTGGGTTTGATCACTCGAGTTTGGTTGCAGGGAGGACCCAGGCCAAGTTGCGTGAATTCGGTTTCGAGGTTCAAAGTTCCGGCAGCCAAAGCCTCCAGCCTTGCGTTCTGTCCATGGATCTGACGACAGGCGTTTGCCAGCCCCATGAAAATCGCGGTATCACCCGTGCAAGTCGAATTGTAAGATCCAAAGATCGCGATGCGTTTCATGAAATGTTTTGATTGGCGTGGTGAATTGATGAACAGGCTTGATGGGGTTGAGTTGCAGTCTTCTTGCTCATTCTTACCCCTTGGATGGCGATGTTTGTATATTCACGAGGGGATCACATTCAGCGAGGTTCGGAATGATTGGCTTTGGTGAAGCACCCTTCCACAGGTTCTTCCTTCAGAATTGTGGATTTGGCCGGCGGGCAATGACCAGGAATTCGAGGGCATGATCAAGGTTGCTGGTGGTGTAGTGGAGATCGGCTGTGGAATAGCGTGCTGCCTCAGACGCCTGAAGAGAGTGGCCGGCGTTTGCGGGTTGCTGCCCGCGCATCGCCAGCCGGTTTTCAAGCCATGGCGCTGTTATGCGCAGACCACCACGGATCGCCTGCCGCCACGGAGCCGATCCTCGACGGACCGCCTGGTTTGCACGCTCATATCGGTTACGCTCAATCCGGGACAGTTCATCACTTCCGAACAGGCCATGGACCACCACCTCCTGAAACCGACCCGCAAGGAGTTGTTCAAGCTCTCGGTGCGAGAACTCTCGCACATGGAATGGATTCCATGGCTTCATTCCTGGATCAAGTCTAACTCGCCCATTGGGTGTGGTGAAAATGGCCATTCCATCGGGCTTCAGAACCCGGGCAATCTCCCTAAGATAGGCGTTATAATCCGAGATATGCTCAATCACCTGGAAACTTGTGACCACGTCAAACGAGTGTGATGCAAACGTGCTTTGGGTACCATCATAACAGCGAATATCGACGCCTAGGCCGAGGCGTTCAGACGCGGCCTTCACGGACATCGGAGAGATATCGAGCCCAGCAACCGATGTTGCAGTCTGGGCCATGATGCTCATGCCGTAGCCGATGTTACATCCCAGGTCCAGCACAGTCTGAGAGGTGACAAGCCGAGCGGCCTCTTCATAGGCCTTCTGGTGAATCAGATGCGATACCCAGGCTTCCAGAGATGGAAAAGAGGAGTCGTCCACAAGCGGATGTTCATGGGCCTGCTTGTGCAGATTCTCTGCATGCTTCAGTGGAGATGTATTCATGAAAAGAATCCTATTTCGTGGCCGCGGTTAATATTCATTGGTAAGCACCACAGTGGTCGTCTGCTTGTTATTCTCTAGTAAGTCACGATTGGGCTGCACGTGTAGGACAGCCGATCCCGGCACTCTCTTGGGGTTGTCTGGGTGTGCAACCCAATTGTGAACCGCTGTAAATTAAAAACCGGTTAGCTCGTGATAGAGAGAGTTCAGTGTCGAGCCAACAGCTTCATGTCCGAATTTCGCCGTGGCGGTGCGGGAGATTGCTTCGTGGTCAAAGGTGTCAAGACGTCCGAGCATAGATTTCAGGCCCTCGGTCAGTGCGTCAATATCACCCGGTGGTACAAGCATACCGCACTGCGGATCAACGAATTCTTCAGGGCCGCCGCAGCGAGTGGCCAGCACCGGCACCCCTGCGCACAGGGCCTCGGCCGTGGCTACGCTGAAGGTCTCGGCCAGACTGGGAAGCACAAACAGATCGGCATTTCTTATCCGTTCAGCGACCTCAGGTTTGGCCAGCGATCCATGGAATCTCACATGGGTTCCTAGTCTCAGTTCATCGGCCAGAGACTTGATATGGTCTCGATCGGGGCCGTCGCCCACGAGATCGAGCTGCCAGCGATGGGGTTGAGGAAGCTTCGCCAAGGCATGTAACAGAACCGGTATCCCCTTGAGTTCAACCAAGGAACTTACAGCCAGCATACGAACCTTGTCAGTGGACGACGCTCCCTGAGGGTCATAGTAAAACAGGTCGGTGCGCACCGTATTTGGCACAATACGGAACGAAGCCTGGACCCCGTAATCTTCGATGGCCGCCTGCATCGTCTGGCTCACGGGCAAAACGGCGTCGGCATGGCGAAAAACCCCCCGCATCAACCTTGCCTGGAACGGGGTTAACTTTTTGCGACGAATAATACTGAAGTGTTCGCTGATCACAAGTGGCACACCCAACCCGCGTGCGGTCACCAGAGAAAATAAGCCTGAGACAAAAACATGAGCATGAACCAAGTCAAAGGGTCCATGGTCTTTTGATGCGGCAGCCACGGCCTGGATTACTCCCGCGGCCCTGAATGGTAGGGAAACGGAGCCAGGTTCACGGTCACGGAAGTACGCTCGATAGCAGGGGATACCTGCTGTCAGCCTTGTGTCGGTTTCTTCGCGAACACTCCAAGCGGTTGCTAACTCGGGATCGGGAACCCCAATGTTGAGCACCACCACCTTGCAAAACTTTTGTACCGCCTGGGCATATTCTCGGACAAAGACCCCAAAATAGACGTTCTCAACCGTGGGATACCAGGGAGTCAGAAATAGAATATTTAGCCGGCGCTCTGGCGTACTCATGTGTCTGATTCCATGAGTTTGTCCAAAATTCGGCATGCTGCCTTGCCATCCCAGAACTTCACCTGGGGCGGGGTCGCTGGTGGCGGACTGGCCAAAACCATGCGGGCCGCGGCAAGAATCTTGCCGGTATCACGCCCAACCAACTGATTCGTTCCTTGGTCGATTGTGACCGGCCGCTCGGTATTTTCACGCAGGGTCAGGCAAGAGACCCCCAGCATGGTGGTCTCTTCCTGGATTCCGCCCGAGTCGGTCAGGACCAGCCGAGCCTGGGAGAGTAGCCGGAGGAAGTCCAGGTACCCCAGCGGGTCAACCAGATGTACCCCTGCCAGTGGCCCCGCCAGTGCGGCACGGGTGCGGGGATGGACCGGGAACACAATCGGGCGATCTTGGGCAATCTCCTGGATCGCCCGGCCAATGCCACCAAGGATCTCTGGCTGGTCCACATTGGCTGGTCGGTGCAGTGTTAGCACGGCGTACTCACGGCCGACGAGCCCCAGTTGATTCAGAATGTCAGACTGTTCGCTGATGGGCTTCATCGCCAGCAACGTGTCGATCATCACGTTTCCCACCAGATGGATTCGTTCTTCGGGAACTCCTTCCCGACGCAGGTTGTCTACGCCCGCCGGTTCGCTCACGAATAACCAGTGGCTGATGGCGTCGGTGACGATTCGGTTGATCTCTTCGGGCATCGAGCGATCAAAGCTGCGTAGACCCGCTTCCACATGGGCCACCGGTACCCCAAGTTTCACGGCCACCAGAGCGCAGGCTAGCGTCGAATTGACATCACCCACCACAATCACGGCGTCTGGCCGATGGTCATTGAGAATCGGTTCAAACCGGGTCATGACCTCGGCCGTCTGGACGGCGTGGGAAGCGGAGCCAACACCCAGATTGAAGTCTGGCCGGGGAATGGCCAGTTGCTCAAAGAACAGGTCCGACATCGCGCGGTCGTAATGCTGGCCGGTATGAACCAGTTGCGCAGAGATACCTGGACGGCGGCCAATCTCCCAGAGCAGGGGGGCCACTTTCATGAAGTTCGGTCGGGCGCCTGCGACAATGATCAGCTTCATCGCTTTTCACTCAGTGGTTTCGGGATCAAGCAGGGCTTAATGTCAGGTGGTGCGAGGAATCCGCAAGCACACGGTGGTAAATGGCCCGGTGTTGCTGGGCCGCGTTTGCCCAGTTCAGGTTGGTCTCTGCGTACCGCCGCGCCTGGCAGCCCATTTCTGCCCGGGTCTTGGGGTCACTGGCCAGGTTGATCAGAGCCGCGGCCAGTGCCGATACCGAGTCTGGTTCCATCAGCCTGCCTCGGCCCTCGGCCAGGAGATGGGAAATATCGCCTACGCGGCTCCCTAAAACTGCTCGTCCACTAGCCATCGCTTCCACCAGCTTGATCGGGCCGGCATGGCGGGTAATCGTTACATCACGCCTGGGAATCACGTAAAGATCGAATAACCGCAGATAACTCGGAACCTCTGTGCTGGGCACCAGCCCCGTAAACGTGGCCGGCACCCCCAGGTTGTCTGCAAGCCTTCGGACCGCCTCGGCCTGAGTGCCGCCGCCCACGAACAAGGCATGAACGTCGGGTATCGCTTGCTTCACTCGGGCCATCGCCTGTACGAACAGGTCGAGCCCCTCATAATGGAGCATGTTACTCGTGGTACCAATCACAAATTTTCCGTCCAGGCCGAGCTTCCTGCGCAACTCAGGATCGGCTGGTCCGGGCTGGAATCGTTGCAGGTTCACCCCGTTCGACACCGAGTACAGGCGATCGGCCAGATCGGGCCGCTCATGTTTTAAGAACTCGGTCAGAGAATCACCCGCAGCAACCACAACTTGAGCCTGGCGGAGATGCCCCTCAAAATAGTTTCTGAGCACCCGCTCAAGGCCAGGTACCGGAACTCGGACCGTCTCACTCATCATGGCCCCGGCCAGGTCAAACCGGACTTCGGCCACCAGGGGCAACCCCAGCTTTCGAGCCACGTTTGCCGCAGCCCGGCCAATTCCCGCCGACCAGTGGACATGAATCAGGTCGGCATCGAGTTCGGCCACCGCACGCTCAATGGCCTGCTCCAGATGGCCCCTATCGACCTGAAACCGCCGCAGCCCTCGCAGGCGTTGCTCAAGCGGCGATGGTGGGACCAGCCGGAGCCGGTGTCCGAGCCCCTCCATGGAATCCACCGCCTGTTTCCCGTACGAATCCTGACGGGAAGTGACCAAAATCCGAGGCTCAAAGCCACTCGCTCGGATTTGAGCCGTGATCAACTCCCAGCTTCGGGTGGTATAGCCTGAAACCACAGGTCGCCAGCTCTCAAACACATGGAGCGGACGGAGCGGCCGAATATCGGTATGGATCATGATTGCGCTGTTTGGCGTAGCTCCCTAAAACCGGTCATTATCCATCTCTGCATCGAGGGTCTAATGAGGAATGATACCAATGAAGATCATGACTTTTGAGATGAAAGTCTGTTACAAACAACCTGAACAGTTTCAAACTACCTGTCAGCATACATGGTGGGTGTGAGCGTGAAGTCAAATCTCACGAGAATCGAATTCTGGTAGCGGGTGGCGATGCGAAATGGCAACATTGAATGCCGGCGATAGGTTGAGAACATGAAACACACCCATGATTGAAAACCAAAGTAGGCCAAATTCAGCGCCTGGGATTCGGCCCCAAAATCGAAATCTGATCGTTCAGGGACTGATCCTGGCGGTGGTGCTGGGGCATGGGCTCTGTATTCTGGCGAAACGGGAATTCTGGCCATGGTCGGACTACCCAATGTATTCGGGCATCACACGCCCCGTTGCGACAAGCATCCGCGTGATCGGTCTGACGCCGGATGGCGAAATCGAAATATCGGCCATCCCTTACCTGCTTCCCATGAACAAGGCAAGTCTCTCCGCAACCTTCGCCCATCTGCAGCACGTGCATGCTGATCTTGAACGCCCCCTTCGTTCCATGCTCAAACTGTATCGGAACAATAAAAAGTCTGGGGTGCATGCAGGCCCGGACCTGGTGGGTCTGAAGCTAGAATTTCGGGAGTGGGATCTTGACCGCACCCTGAGCAACCTTGATGCGCCGCGAAAACGGCAGGTACTATGTGAGATCCGAGATCAGAACCAGGCGCCACCATGAAGCAATTGATCAACGTCTGGCAACGCTTCTTTTTTCAGCCAGGATCACCACGGACTCTTGGGGTCTGCCGGTTTTGCTTCTACGCCACACTGCTCGGGATCGAACTTGAAAATCGGCCTGGGTCCTGGGCAGAGCTGGGCAATTCATTTTGGATGCCCATGCCGCTGTTTCGATTGCTGGGTTGCCAACCGCCTGGATTAGATTTGCTGATCGGCCTGAGTTGGGTGTGGCGTGCCTTGTTGCTACTTGCCTGCGTTGGACTGTTCACCCGCCTTGTAACGCCGTTGGCGTTTGTGCTGGGAGTGTACCTCCTGGGACTGCCGAACAACCTGGGGGTGGTTAAGCATACGGAGACGATGGCCGTCTTCGTGCTCGCAATCTTGGCGGTCTCTCGTTGCGGGGACGCACTGTCACTGGATCAGTGGCTCAGAGGTCGGTTTACGCGTCGACCACGCGTCAATCGGGAAGACTTGGGCGAGTATACCTGGCCACTCCGACTGGTCTGGGTGTTGATGGTGCTGGTGTACTTTGCCGCGGGAATGGCGAAACTCCGGAATTCAAGCTGGCGATGGATCTTCTCCGATAACATGCAGAATATTCTGATACAGCACCACTACACGCATGTGCCAGAGATCAAACTCGGATTGGCGCTGGCCAACTGGCCCTGGATCTGCTGGCTGGCCGCTGGGTTTTCGATGATGGCAGAACTTCTGGCTCCGCTAGCGCTGGCAATTCGGAGATTGAGACTACCCATCATCGGTTCTCTCTTCCTGATGCAAATTGGGATCTGGCTGCTTTTAGGGGTTCAATTTCCGCTCTATCTGCCGTGCTACCTTTTCTGGGTTCCCTGGGACAGGTGTGTGGCCTGGGTCAGTCGAACTGGAAATGGCATCTTCACGGAAAATTGGCTAGAAGAACCCTACGTGAACTAAACTCATCTGTTTTGAGGCATATTAAGCGTTCTGAGATGCAAAAGGGTTTCAGATCGGTGGCCCTGGCCAGGCCCATGATCCGGTGGTGGTGTTGGAGCAAGGTTCTAGAAAATGTAAAAAGAAAGCCATACGTGGACATGAGTTCACGCAACCGGGCAGAAAAAAAATTCTCAGCGAGAGTGTTGACATGAAAGCCCCGGCCGATTAATCTCTCCCCTCGCCGACGACGAAAGCCAGTAACAAGACTGGTAAGACGAATAAGTGGTTGACTGAAGAGTTTACTCTTTCACTCAACTACATGTTGGTCTGAGAAAAGGCCGGTGTGGTGCTCTTAAATGAGTAACCTTGCCGGCCTTGAGCGTCGGCTAATCTTTGACAATCCGGTTGGTCGTTGAAATAGCTCTTGTAGAAGCAAGTGCGTGTGAGACCCGTGTGGGGAGCCGGCGTGAGCTGGATCCCGACCTCAGTGGTCACCGGAGCGATCCGGCGACAACGAGGCATGATGGTTTCAAGTCGAATCTGGAGGCTTTGGCTTCTGGATTCGCGACCTGTTTTTTCTCAACCTCGAGTTGGGAACCTGCAGTGGGGAAGGGCCTTCGGGTCTGGACTTGTTGTGGATTACCTCGAAGGGTTTGATCCTGGCTCAGAATGAACGTTGGCGGCGTGGATTAGGCATGCAAGTCGGACGCTCCGCAAGGGGCGTGGCGTAAGGGTGAGTAATGCGACGGT
>CAIYJE010000057.1 GCA_903926465.1 uncultured Planctomycetales bacterium | reverse complement strand
GGTCTGGGTGGTATCCACGTCCACGATCGACGTGACGACAGCGCCCGTGGCATTGTCATAGGCCGTGTAATGCAGGAATCCATCGCCGTCTTTCGCCCAGGTCGGGCGGCCGTAGGCATCCAGCACAACCGTTGTGGTATCGGCCGAGCCCGGTCCATTCTGGGTGGAAGAGATGACCGGGGCAGAGGCCGCCACGGAATAGACCTGGTTGGTGCCGGAGTACCAGGTGTAGGCGTAGCTCGTTGTCTCCGCGCCCGTGCCGTTGGTATTGCGGTAGACCGTGGCATTCGCCTGGGGATAGATCGTCACCCCACCGGCCGTGTGGCTGAGATACTGACGGCTCCAGAGCAAAACGGCCATGCCCGACTGGCCGACCTGGATCTTTTCGTCCTTGGCGTAGCCCAGCACGTCGCCGGCGGTGGTGCTGGTGGCCGTGGTCGAGGTGCCGAAATCATAGAAGTGAAGCAAGCCGCTGGAACTGGCAAGGTAGCTCGACGTGCCGCTCACGAAGTTCAACAGGTCGGCGTAGGTGGCGCTATAGCCGGTGACGGCCGAGGGCTCGGCCGTTTCGCTCAGGCGGCCCTGGGAATCAAAACGATTGACTGTGATCCAGTGTTTGCCCTGGATCGTGGAATTGGCGGTATCGGTGACGTTGTAGAAATCCTTGAGCATCACCTCGCCGGCGTAGTTTGTGTAAACCGTGTTGGTGTTGCCGTCGGGCAGGGTCTCGATGGTCTTGGTGGCCCAGGAGTTAAAGCCCGTGCTGTTGGAACTGGTGGTGTAGCTGTATGTGAATGTTCCGGGGCCGGTTGGACCCGCGCCCTGGATGGTTTCCAGAGTCACACGCTGCTGGCTGTCATACTGGTAATACTGATCGGCGTAGGGGGCCACCTGGGCATCGGTGGCGGTCAGCGGGTTGAGACCGGCCGCCACCATTCGGGCATAGGACGCGGGGCCAAAGAAGTACTTGAGGCCATCGGTGTAGCCGTTGGCCTGGCCCGCCTGATAGTACCGAAAATAGGTGGTGTCGAGCGTGTTCCCCGAAGCATCCTTGATTTGCTCGGAAAGCAGGTCGCCGGCGTTGCCGTACGACTGCGTGCCATCGTAATAGGTGTAAACGGCCTGGCGCACGGTGGACCAGGAGCCGCCGCCCACCTGCCGGCGCAGGGTAACGTTCTGGACCAGGCCCGTGTTCGCGCCGCCGGTGATGAACGTATAAAGATAGGATTCGGTGGTGGTCACGCTGCCCACGGTCACGATCCGCTGAATCTCGGAGATCTGGCCGGAAGTGGTGTGCGCCGTCACGCTGATCACGTTGCCATTGGCATCGGTGAAACTCTTCAATTGCCCCTGCTGGGCGGTGGGCAGGCTGCTTTGAAAGCCATAGAACCGCAAGCGGTCGCCCCTGGCGTCGGTCAGCACGAAGTCGCCGGCCGAGCCATCGGGCTGGAGCGTGTATTCGCTGCTCTCGAAGAATTTCGCCGTGTAAGCGCCCGAGATGGCGTTGTAGTCAAACCAGAGGGCGGAGCTGCCCGAGTTCGTGAACATGATGCCGCCGCTGATGCCAACCTGCTGGAGCGAGGGGAGCGCGGAGTTGATCATCCCCTTGCCGAACAGGCTGCCGCTCGACCAGCCAGCAATATTCGACCACTGAAGCGACTGGCCGAAAAGCTTGCCGAACCCGCTGGAAGTCAGGCCGTCTTTGGCATTGAATGTTATGCCGCTGCCGTACTGAACGCCGGAATCTCCTTCGGAAAGGTCGCCCGGGTCGCCGCCACTGGAATTTGGAGAGCTGGGGGCCAGATTCGGGGTGCACGTGCATTCGCACGAGCATGTCACTTCGGGCGGCACCACGGCGATGGCGGTTTTATAAGGGGTGATCCCAACAGCGGGAAGAGTCACGTCCAGGGCCTGCACCAGGTTGCCGCCGGTGCCGGAGGCTGGGGATGTCGCTGAAACTCCGCCGCCGGGCCCCTGGGGCGTGTGCGGAACAACAGCGCGGGGATTGAGTGCGGCAGTTTGCGTCTGGCCAGTGGTGGGAGGCTTGGCGAGTACATGGCCGGTTTGGCGTGCCTGAGCGCGGCGAGTTCCGCGCGAAGTTCGGCTCGCCTGTGGCGAAAGGCCGTCGCATTCACGCGATCGGCCGCCAGGTTGGCCCAGAGGTGTTTCAGTTCGCCCTGAACGACGGCGATTTCCTGCTGAATCATGCTCTTGTGGGTCAGCGTCTCTTTCGGTGTTGCGTGAGTTGTGCCAGCCCTGGAATGGCTCACGGTCACAGCCAGGGCAAGGTGCTGGATGTGCAAGGGCGTGACGGCGCCTGCGTGCATGAGCTGGCGTTCTTCGAGTGCTTCAATTCGTGGAATTATTCGCGTCGGCTTGGGGCGATTCATTGCGGGCCAAGTCTCAAGGCAAAGGTGTGCCGGAGCAACGGGAAACTCATACCCGCCGGCGTGGGCAACCACGTGTGAATTCAAGACAAAGCCGACGTGAGGTCAAGGCGAGCAATTACGGATGCGGAAGTCGGAAAAATCTTCAAGGGCTTGGTTCAGGATGAGGGAGCCTTGAAATTACGAGGCTACCGCCACCATTCCATCAAAATCGCTAATACGAATACAGGAAGAGCCGATACGAAGTCAAGAAGCAGGACCCAAAAACATCTGAGATCCGGAACCAGACGCTTTCACCAAAGAGACTGAGGGTGCAGCGACAGGAGAAGCGGTGGGTCAACTCCCGCGCATCCGGACGGTCCTCTGTGCATGCATGCAGCCAAATTCAGATCAGCGAAGGATTCTGCTTTCCTGGTAACATAAATTGCGGATCTAGCCCGACCCCAGGTCTCGGATCTGAAGTTGCTCCAAGTCTCACTCTTGAAATCGGAATAGGGCGCCGTGATAAGACTTCGGGGCCTGACAATTGCAGAACGCAATCGTTCCCTGGCGAGTGTGGGGATTGGCCTGGCCACCGTGGTTGGATTGCTGCTGCTGGCCAATGCGGCCTGGCGATTATCGGCGACCTATGATGAGGTCACCTATCTGGAAGTTGCCTCTCGTTGGTGGCTCTCCGGCAATCAGGACGCGATCACCCGGATGGGCTCGCCACTCACCTTCTGGAAGATCCAGCAAGCGCCGATTCTGTGGCTGCTCCAGGCCCTTGGTTGCCAGGCCCTGATTGATGGGCCAATTGAGTTCCAGAGCACGCTCCTGCCCCTGATGCGTATTGCCAGCCTCTGGATCTGGGTACTGGCTCTCTGGGTGACCGCAATCTGGGCCAGAAGCCTGTACGGACTCAAGGCCAGCCTGCTGGCGGCCTGGATTTTTGCCCTGAGCCCAAACGTTCTGGCGCACGGCAGCCTGATCACCATGGAAATGCCGCTCATTACCGCCGCCACGGCCGCCTTCTGGCTGTTCTCCAGGTTTTTGGTCACCGGCCGCCGGTCGTTGTTCGTGGTGTCTGCCCTGGCGGCCGGCCTGGCGTTCGCCTGCAAGTTCACCGCGGTGCTCATGCCTGCACTCATTGCCATACCCTGGTGGATCCAGCAACATAGCCTCCACAAAAGCCGCCCTCTGGCATCGGTCTGGCATGTTCTCAAAGGACTGTTGCTTTACGGGATATTGATGCTGGCCACCGATGGCCTGCTGACCGCCGGCGCTACCATTCCTCCCAGTGAATCGCGCGGAGAGCATCCGGCCTTGTTGGAGAAACTGGGGCCAAGGCTGGGCGGCTGGCTCTCGGGGCTGGCGGAATCTGCTTGGCCGCAAGACTGGGTTGCCTTTGCCACCCAGATGCGTCACCAGCGCAATGGTGGACCAAGCTACCTGCTGGGCGAGCGCAGAAATTATGGCTGGCTGGCCTATTATCCAATCGCCCTGGCTGTCAAAGTTCCCCTGGCCGTGGCCGTTCTGGCCCTGCTACGGCTCGGCCTTCGCACCCGCACCGATTACCAGCCTGCCGGGCGGATGCTCCAGATCATACCCGTGGTGTTCCTGGGACTCGCCATGATGGGCTCGACCAGAAATTACGGAGTTCGCTATCTCCTGCTGGTGGCTCCGCCGACCATCGTCTGGCTGTCGGCCTTGGCCACCGCGCGGGGCTGGCCGAAGATTTTGGGCTGGATTGGTGTGGGGCTGCTTGCCACCACCACATTCAATAACCAGCCAAACAGCCTGAGCTACTTCAACGAGCTGGCTGGCGGCCCGGTTGGGGGTCGGCTCTTTCTTGCAGACTCCAACCTAGACTGGGGGCAGGGGGCCCGTGAACTGGCCAACCTGCAGCAGAGACACCCGGAATATCAAGACCTGACCACGTATTACTTTGGCAGCACCAACCCGGGCTGGTATGGCGTACTTGGCATTCGCCACGTTGTTGACGCGGGAGAGGAGCATCCCGGGTTACCCGCAGCCCTGGAATGCACTTCCAAGTATCTGGCCGTCTCAACTTCATTGCAGTGGGGACCGTGGGGCCCGACTGGCTACTTCCAAACGCTGAACCACCATGCGCCCGTTCTGATCCTTCCTGGCGCAACTATGGCAATTTATCAAAGCTCAGACCTGGTAGCCGCCGATCCGGCAAAGCCCTGACTTCCCGGATCATGCACGGCAAGCAACTGGTCCAGAGTCAAGACTCGACTTCAAAACCCGAGAAAGGCACCACGCAAACTCGGAGCCAGTCTCGGTTTTGAAACGGCTTCTCATCATTCCGCGGCCAGGCTGTGGTGACTCGAACGTGCGTCAAGCTTTCGCTCAATCTCTTCCAGATGCTTCACCACATGCGGCTGCCAGTCTTTTCCTGACGAAGTACGACCGCAAAGTTTTGCAAATTCCTCTGCAAGTTCCAGCACTTCATGATCTATGGCGTGTAACGCATCGGCCCGGGCGGCTCGAAATTCGCCCGATTTGTAAAACTGATCAACGCCCGACGATGCCTGGCGTACCCGGCTGATTACTTTGCGAATATGGGAAATGATCCGCTGGAGTGCTTCCGCCTCGGTATTTGCCTCGCGATCAATACACTGCCGTCCGGCAACCTCAAGCGCATGAATGCCTTGCTCAAGCTGATGTGCAATAGCTTCCCTCAAGGCAACGTCTGCAGCCCGCCTATCGAGGCCGGTTCGATATCCACTATAGCCAGGAACGCGCACGGCAAGCCGCTCCAGCCATGGAAGCGTATGGTGATGATTAGGGTTGTGGTGCTTAGGATCGTCACTCATGAAAAAACTCCTTGGCATCATGCTCGTCCACCATCCAATCAGTTCCAGCCGGGTCAAGTCCCGAACCAACCGATCTTCTGGATCGCGGACAAGTGGGAGAGCTTGTTGACTGAATTATAGGTCGAAAGCGGGCACTCGAATATGGCCCCATCAACAAGAAGTGCCGTCCTTGGTTCTTGTTGCCAGAAACCAAGGACGGCACACGTCAAGCCTTCAGCAATTTCACACGCCTGGTCGATCAGCGGCCCTTGGCCTCCAGGGTCGAAAGCATGGCATCAAAGTCAGCCTTATGGGCCTTCATGGTGGCTTCTGGACCCACCATCTTGAAGAAATAGCCCGCTTTATCGGTTTGCACAATGGCTCCGTAGAGCCGGTACCCAGCCCGGGGTCCGCCGGCCGCAAACGGATCCTTGTACGTGCCGGCAACCTCAACCCGGGTTACGTCCACGTTCTTGCCCTTGACCTTGGAGGATTCAACCTTGGGAGCGTCGCCGTCTTCGTCGGTGAACTGCTTGCGCCAGCGTTCAATGTTGGCGTCTACACCGCCGGCCCCACCCTCAAAAACAAACAGCACAAGTTCGGCCCCGGCCGAGTCGCCCTTGGCCGCCGGTGCCACAATTTGGGCCTTGCGCATGGCCGAGGTTGGCTTGCTAGACTTCCAGGTGTCTGGCACCGAGAAACGGACCTCTTCAACTTCGATCGTCTGCGGCTTGGCGGCTTCCTGACCCAGCGTCACAGAAGCGTCCATTGCCAGCGGCCAAAGGACCGCACCCACCCAAAGAAGATGACGAAACATACCGGAAAACTCCTGCTCAAAACTTTGTTCAGACCACAGACCGAAATTCAACCGATTGTAGCGGGGCCGCCAAGCCCTCAACAGGGCCGGCTCAGGCGTTCAGGTCATGAAGCCCCAGCGTAATCTCAACCGTGGCAAATTCACGAGGGGTCAAGTCAATCATGACCGTGTCGTCCGTGGTCGACAGATCGACGATCAGGTCTCCCTGGCAATCAATCTGACGCGCCCACTGGGGGTTCACAAACAGGCGAAGCCGACACCGGCTGGCCTTGTTCCCAGTTTCCAGCAGGTGCAAGATCAGCCCCCAGCCCCGGCCATCATAAGTTCGTTCCGCAAACTCAACCCGGGTGATCTGAACATGACGCTGGTCCAGGTTCAGGAACCAGCCAGATTTCACCCCGTGGGCGGGAGCCGCGGCCGGCACCACCACCGCCGGGTAAAGCCTGTCCAGCGCAGCGGCTATCGGATTCTCAAGGTCAAGCGAAACCCCCACCCCAAACCGCCGCTCGGCCTCATCCCCCACAATCAGCATGGAATCGAGCATTCGCCCACCCCGGCGCTGGTGGTAGCTTAACCCGCCCATCAACAGGGCCGTGTGATGCGGACGTGAGATGATCTCGAACAGTTCCGAGGTTTCTGGCCGCTCGGCCGTGGTGGTTTCCAGCCCAAGCTGGTTCGACCGCTTGAGCACTGCGTTCGCATCTGGCCACGCCCAGCGCAACGCCAGGCCGCTCGACCACGGGTCCGTCCCGACCCCTGCAAAACTCTGGCGCCAGGTCTCGTCAATCTCCGTGATCTCGACCTCCAGCTCCAGCGTTGAGCGATCGGCCCAGAGCTGGGCCCGAAGCACAAACTTGGCCAATGGCTGTTCAGGCCGAACCGGATCCAGAACCTCGCCCCGGCTGACCGCCTGCACCAGATCGGCCCGAGACGTATCAACCTCAAATTCCCGGGCCGCCATCACACTTGAACGCGGCTGCCCGTCGGCATCCTTGAGCCCAAGCGCCACCAGTTGCAGACCCACCCGCCAGGCCATCTCACCCGTGCGTTTGATCCCCTTCAGACCACCGCTGATCGGATCAAATCCCACCTCAAAGCGGCTCGATCTCAGAACCCTGGTTTCTTGGTCCGCATGGCAATACCCAGGCTCAACACGCCCTTCAGACTCCTCTTCGCTCAGCCAGACAAAACCCATGGCCGGAAGATCGACGATGCGAGTGGCGGGATCTGGCGTTTCGCCTAGCAAGATCTGTCGCGCGGGCGAACCAAGATCCACCTGGCCAGGATTCAACGTCATCGGCACGCGACGCGAAAACGGCAGCGTATTGATCATCAGGTAGCCCTTGGCGAGATCGGCAGACCCACCACTCAGAGACTCCGCCAGCCGAACGGCCGCATTCTGGAGCGCTTCACTGCAGCCGGAAGCATTATTGACCTGGTCGCCATCGGCCCCTTCAACCTGGAGCTCCAGCGCTCGCGGATCTTGAAACGATCCAGCCTCAAGGGCGGCAGCCGGAACCTGGAGCACCCGAAGTGCCCGCCCCAGCGCATTCACGGCCAGCGTCACGTCTAGCTCTGCACGCCGTTCCACGCGCCCAATCAGGCGCGAAACCGGCGCGGGATCACGCCGGGCCACGGCCTGCTGGAGGTAAGGCGAGCTGAAGCTATCGGTACCGGGCCTGAGCACCTCCCAGGGCCGGTCAGAGAGATGGAAGAAATCGCCAGCCGTCACCCATCGTCCGAACACCGGCGCATACGTGGCCGTCCGTCTCAGATCGGCATACCAGCCGGCCACGGGAGCTGGCCAGTGGATCAGCGGAAGCACCGCCACGTGGTCATTCTTCATGCTCCAGGCCAGGCGTGCCGGGAACTGAACCGCCCCCGACCATTGATCGGCCGCCAGAGGAATTCTGGTCAAGCACTCCAGCGTAGAGCCATCGGGAGACTCCCAGATCCGCTTCGATTCCTTGGGCACGGGGAACCGCCCGCCATCAAAGGCCATCGGCAGCCCATACCGCATCCCAAACCGACGCGCCACCTGCGGCTGCATGGGATACAACCCAAACCGACGCCTGGCCAGGGTTTCCACCGTGCGCTCATCCAGATTCCGGCGATACGACTCTGCACCCCTCGCGTATTGAAAAACAATCGACTCCAGAGGCAATAACGATTCTTCGAGCTCCTGATACGCCCCGCCCAGCACATCAACCCAGCCCGCGTTCACTCCATCGGCAATCTGTCGGCCTAGCTCTGGGCTCCGGCTTGCCAGCCGGTCAATGGCCGCTCCGGTCGCCAGCAAGCTCACCGGCACCCGGGTAGCCAGCATCTCTCCAATCGCTTCCGTGGGCGTTTCTCCATCAACCAGCGTCAGATCCACCAGATAACTGTCGATCGGAAAGAAACGCTCGCGAGCCTGAGACAGAACCTCAAACGCCGCGCGCAGCCGGTTCAGGGCCGACGTGGAATCTCCACGGCACCAGGCTTCGGCCGCAGGCAAAACCTCTGCGGCCAGCAATTCCTGGTTCAAAACGTCGGCATGCCCCATCAAAATGGAGAGGTTCATCAGCACAGCGTAGGCTGCGCCTATTGCCTGAAAATCTTCGGCCAGTTGCGGAAAAGGCTCCTCGGTCGCCGCGGAATCCGATGGTGCGTCTGGCAGGTTTTCCAGCAGATCGGAAACCAGGGCAGTGCGGTCAATTCCCGCCTCAATCAGCCGGCAACCGGCTGAAATCGCCGCACTTTCATACCCCGGGGCCAAGTAGAGGCCAGCGCCGGCGGGCACAATCCTGATCTCATCGGCGCGAGCGGCCTGGGCCTGCTCAATTCCTTCAAGCCTGGGCAACTGCCGGCAGGCGGCCAGCAAGCGAGGGTGCCAGGGGGCCGACATGGTAACCCACTGGGAACGAGCCTGCTCATCCGAGAGATCTTTGAGCGGCTCGGCCCCAAATCTGGGCTGAAGGATCACCAGCGTAACGCCTGATCCTGAGGGTGCCTGATCTTGTGAGCCTGAATCGAGAGTCTGGTCGTTGCTGGTCGGTTCCATGGTGTTCAAGAGCCCAACGCGTTCTTGAGAGCCTCAACGTCGGCCGCAAGCTGAGCGAACTGAGCCTGCAGCGCGGCAAATTCTAGCTTGAGAGCGGCCAGTTCCTCGTGCGCTCCGGAAGTTCCGCCAGACCGCCCACTGGGGCTCATGGCTTCGCTCGCCTGATCTTGCAACTGCCGCGTGGTGGCGTTCCGGATGCGCTCCAGTTCGTCGGCCTGATAGACCCCGTGGCAGACGACAACCCCACGCTTCTGGCCGGGCGGTGACAGGTAATGCACCAATCCCAGCTCGTTCAGGTAGGCCAGGCTGGTTTGAAGGGCTGTAAGGTCGGGAATGTCGTCCATCCGGCTGGCACGCTGCCGAAGTTCCCCTTCGGTCTGGGCCCCTCGCAGCAGCAGTTCAGCCAGAATAGCCGTTTCCACAGGTCGTCCTTTCAAGCCGAACCATTCGTAGGCCGAATGCTTCCACTTGGGCACTCGGCCGCTGCCTTCCACCAGCACCGCCGCCCCTTTTCGTCTGAGCGCTTCAAGCGTGTCCTCTACGTCTTCGATCTCATACTGGGTGACCGGGTCCCGGTTCGACTTCTGGTTCGACCCCGTGACGATGGCAACCACCGTCATGGGATAGGCATCTGGGGTGGTCTTCTGCTTCTCGATCAAGACACCAAGCACCCTGCGCTCACGGGCGTTCAGAGGGGTCCAGTTCCGAGCAGGGGTGAGGTCGCTCATCAAAAAAACTCCATACCGGCCAGCAGGAAAGTTGCCGATTGGCCTGATTAACTTAATTTAACAAACTGGCCGCGTTGGGAGAACCGGGCGTATCTCCATGGAATCAGGAACTCGCCAGATTCCAATAAGAAAACGCCGTACGTAAGAAGTGAAATCAGAGTCGATATGTTAAATTTATCCTCCCATTGCCAAAAGACCCTGGATCAGCTTAAATTCAATGGCTTCAGCTACTTACGCATCAATCGTGGCGACCTCCAGCGACTCACACCCAATTTTGAAAAAGACAGATGACCAATCCTCTTGATGCGCTCGATGTTGCGTTCAAAACTCCCGAAATGCCTCCCAGAGCGATTCTCTGGTCGAAATTAGGCTTGTTGCTTGGGCTGATTTGCCCGCAATACAGCCGAGCTGACATAGTAGAATATAGTAACGGGTCGATTAATGGCACGATCAACGGCTGGACCGTTTCCGCTTCAACCGAGGTCTCTAACTCGTTCACGATTTCCAGTGCAACAAGCCACGGTTCTGACTCGTCTGAGACCTGGGCCCAGGCTGGATTGACCCCTGATCAGGTTGACTGGTCGATCGGTACCACCGCCTTCGGGTCCGAGATCAGTTCGGGCATCAGTTCGACAACGCACTCTGTCTTCTCTACTCACCATACTGGAGATGGTTACGTATTAAAGATCTATTTTTTGGCAACTCTGAAGGCTGACTCTCATTTCTTCTCATTTTACAGGGCCAGTACCAACCCCGCAGACTCACCGGCCTTCTGGGACCAGAATCACGGACCTTCAACGGGTTCCAGTAAGAGCGAAATAAGCATAACGGCCATAGGGGTCAGATCAAAAGGCGTTATTCAGCTTCAACTGCCGTGCCCGAGCCTTCGCCAAATCTGGCAGTCTTCCAATGCAGACTACGCAATCTGGGCTGTTCCGGCTACCGCAGGACCCAGTGGCTCATGGCCCGAGACAAACTAAAAAAGATCAATCGATGAGGAAAAGAGGTTCAGGCAATTGAGATCAAGGGCCAGGCAGACAATAATACCACGCCATCATTCGTCCATGCACTCACGCCCCCTTGGCTCGCTTTCATCCGGCCTCGTGTCTGATTCCGCGGATTCATCATCACTATCCATAACCCGACTTGATCCGGAAGTACGCCCCATGCAACGCAACACCTCAATCGTCGGTAAACTCTTGAATGCGGCCAAAAAGACTTCTGGAGGTTATCGTCAGCGAGCCAAGAACGCTTCGAAGAGGCTTGAGACGCTCAGAAAGCTCAATGCTCTGGTTCCACACCTCAATTCCCTGGAAGAGCGGGTGTTGCTTACGGTCGATATCACGACTCAATCACAACTCGACCAATATCTGAATGATGGTATTTATTCAATCACCGACAGTTCAAGCATCACAATTGATTGCGCATTGGATACGCTCGGGTATGCGATTTCAATGCAAGCCCCCTCCATTACAATCAACCAGGAGATTCAAACCGAGGGTGGAAATGTCAATATCAGTACGAGTGCGAGGTATGCCACGAAGAAAACATCAATCAACGTAAACGGGAACCTGGACACCACCAGCCAAAGCGGTCCAGCCGGTTCCATCACCCTGGATTCTGCTAATACCTATCAAGCCTTTGGCACCAACCTGAGTATCTTCAGCACGCTACTCGATATCAATTCGAGTAGAGATAGCACAATCGCGGTGGGAACAGGCGTCCACATTAATGGAGGCAATATCAGTATCACCTCCACCGCCGGTGCCAACACAAACTGGTCAACCTGGGCAAGCACGCAGTTAAGTGGAATGCCTGCTAGTATTTCCTCCACAGCAGGAGGAATCATCAATCAACTTGTGAATGCTCCGATATCCGTCGTGGTCAGACAACCGAGCGCAAGTATTTGGATCGCGGGAAATATCAATAGCAACGGTAATGTGAATATCGAGAGCAATGCAACGGCTCAGGCCGTGGGAACAGCAGCCTGGGAAGTATTATCCCTACTTGAATCACGGTTGGGATTCGCTATCGGACTGAGTTACTCAGATGCATCGGCCCAAGCAACACTTGCATCCAATGCCCTGATCTCGGCAACTGGAAGCGTCAGTTTCAAGACCAACACCACCGATCAAACAGAGATGACGACATTCGCAAGTCAAAATAATGATATTGGAGCAATCAATCCCAAGGCAGCCTCATTCTCGGCTGGATTCACGTTCCTCAACGCCACATCACTGGTCACGGTGAGTCAGAACTCAAGTATCACTGCAGGTGCGAATGTTGATATCGAGGCAACCGCGGTCGACCAGAATCATCTTTCCGTCACCAGCGCAATTTACCGTGATGGTTCCGTTAATGCCGACGCTGCCTATGGGCAAACACGTGCCACGGTAAAAGCCTATGTCGATGGCAAGGTCACAGCGGGTAGCGTTTCAATTCCTACAACTCTGATCTTCAATCCGTCACTCACGGTTGATTTCGCATCCAACAGCTTGAACTTTCCCCAGGCCGTTCAATACCAAACGGGTGACAGCGTCATCTATAGTTCTGGGAATGGGCAACCGATACCAGGTCTTATCAACGGCAATACATATTACGCGATCGTCAACAGCGCAAATCCAAATCAAATCCAGCTTGCGCTCACACCCGCAGCAGCGGCTACTGGTACAGTCGTTAATCTGGGGGCTGGCTACCCGACCCTGACAGACGCTAACGGGAACTCTGTACCTATCACCCTGCTTGACACCACTGGCGGCAATACAATCAATTTCGACTTCGGTACCTGGCTGAACGGAAGCCCGCTCTTCAATGATGGCGAAGTCGTAACCTACACGCCGGCCACCGGGGCGTACATCGGTACCAGCGACTCAACTGGTAAACTGCTGCGCGCGTTACCTGCCGGACAATATACCGTCAAGGTAATCAACAACTCCAGTATAAGCAATAATAATCCATTCACCATACAGTTAGTTGGATCCAATGGAAATGTGGTGAATCTGACGGCGAACCCCGTGTTCACCGCGGGGAATGGTAACAGCTATCAAGTCTATTCCTTTGATACTGGTAACGATCTGATTAACCTCTCTTTTCCCTCTCAGGGAACAGGAACAGACCAGGTTCCTTATCCTACACCCACGCAAACGTTTACGAACCTGACCAACGGAGAGGCACTGGTTTATCACCAGGCACTTGGCACAAATGTTTCCAACCTCATCGACGGACAAACCTATTATGCCATTATTAATCCTTTCACTCCAGGTGTAATCCAGCTTGCCGATTCCCAGACGTCGGCACAGGCAGCCAATCCGGTCGTTCAAGATGCCAACCCTACGCTGACCGTCACCAGTAATCAACTTCTTATCAGTGCTACAAAAGATGCGTTGATTGGTGGAAGTAGTTCGCTTGTGAACCAGTCAATAAGCACAGGTCTCGCACAAACCCTCTGGAATACCGCGACAAGTGGAACATTCACGCTGAATATCCAGGCTAACGGAGAAACACTCACAACCGCCGCCATCGCTTTCAACGCGTCGGGCACAGATATTACCAGCGCAATCAGCGCGGTCTCCGGGGTACAAACGACGATCTCCGGATCAGGAACGTCTAGCGATCCCTGGATCATCACACCGACTTACCAGCCCAGCACGAACGGTCAGATCACGATCGACAACCTGGAACCAGCGAACTTGCTAGTGTTTGTCTCGGATCCCGGACTGATGGATGGAACTCCTGTTGTTTACAATGAAGTTCCAGGCAAACCAATCGCAGGCCTGGTAGACGGCACGACTTATTATGCGTTTAATCAGTCGAACCCAGATTTCAACCCAGTTTTCCCTCAGTATGTCATCACACTTCAGACACAACAAAGTAACGCCAATTCACAGGTAAGCTTCACGCAATCGCAATCATTCACAGATCCTGTCAACGCCCAGTACTATATTCAGACTACGGTTGATCCGAACACAAATCTCATAACGATTGCACTCACGAACGCACCGATTGTTGCGGTATCAGATTCACAACTCATCGGTGGAACCGCAACGGTTGAGGACCTACCAATAGGTGCCTATCAATACACCACCAACGCAACTGAAGGAACATTCACCTTCTTGGTGACGGATAGCGCAGGAGATACACAACCTACGTCTAATATTCCCTTTAACGCCACACCAAGTGACATCGTTGAAGCCCTGGATGCGCTTTCAGGAGTGACAGCGACAGTGACGGGACTGGGTACTCCAGCCTCACCGTGGACCATCTACGGTACCGGACTCAGTACGCTGTCATGCAACTCATCCGATCTCAAGGGAGGACAGATAGTCGGATCTCTCATTAGCAACGCGACGCAAGAGGTATGGACATCTGCACTATCTGGAACATTCAGCCTGTCATTGAACATCAATGGAACAACGATTACAACTGGAGAGATTCCATCGAATGCCACTGCTAGCGATATAACAACGGCTATCCTGGATATTCCAAACACGATCGCAACGGTTACTGGAACGGGAACGGCACAGGATCCATGGATGATCGCTGCTTCATATAACCCAATTCAAACTGGTACCCCTCTCGTATTCAATGACTGCTGGAACATGCTTAGCCATGGACTACTGAATGGCCAGACTTACTATGCGATTGTTGCGGGCAATCAGAACGATGCAGGACAGTTGATCATTCAACTGGCAGCCACAGTCGAGGCTGCAACCAGCTCAAGCCCATCCCCTGTCAGTCTTCTCTCCAACATGACTCTTGGAACCATAACCACATCAGTAATGTCTGGCACCGATCAGGTATTGAGTTCGCCACTCACATCATCAGGCATAACAATCAAAGCGAATTTGATAAGCAAGGATCACATCAACGAAAAAGCTACCATTGGATCGACCAATATTATAACCGAATTAAAGTCTGTAGGTGTTAACCTGGATGGAAGACTAGGAAAGATATTCGGCAAAATTCTAGATAAGGAAAAGATAAACCATACGCTCAATGGAAACCTTAACAACGGACCAAATACCTCCATCAGCGCAAGTGTTGCTGTGTTCTCTTGCATCAATGACGTCAGTGCCACGGTTGGACCAGCAGCGAACTTATTCGCTCTGGGAGACATCGAGGTCACGAGCCAGATTACAGAGATCACAAGCGCATCTTCTGTGGCCGGAATATCAAAACCGCAGGGTGGCAAACTGGCACTCGGAATGGCGGTTGTCTGGGCAGATTATAAGAACTCATCAAGCGCGGTGATAGACTCTAATGCTGTCGTACTTTCCAATCAATCCATAACCGTCTCATCGACAGTGAGCTATCCTTCACCACTCCAAACAGTTCCTGGGGCGTTGAATAAACTGGAGACTTTGGGCACCGATGCGGCTTCTTACACGATGCAGACCCTACTGTCGCAACCGTGGCTTGTGAATAACTGGGTCAATGCAGGAATCCAGTCTAATCATTTTTCACAAAACCAGCTTGACTATACACTGAGTGGTAGCTTTTCTGGAATCACTTATACGAATAACAATTTGGCACAAATCGCGGATGGTGCGCAGGTCACTGGGGGGAACGCGGTCAATGTCAGTGCCACAACAAGCATGCAAGAAGTAGGATTTGCTGGCTCTTTCTACAATAAACTAAATCCGGTTCTCATCTTCCGTTACCGTGATACGGGAACCGATTTTATCAATCTGAATCAAGGCAAAAACACGATTGGTGGATCGGCCAGCTATATCGAACTAACAAATAGCACTCATGCATCCATTGGTGGGTCAGATCCTGATCAAGATGTGCCAGCCCAAGCGACATCCGTAACGTTCGGGCAGGGCGGTCTGAGCGTCACTTCTACAAACCATATTTTTTACATCCAGGTATCGCAAGGTGGCGGACAAGCCACCAATTTTGGTTTATCACTCACTGGTAACTGGATCCAGGTACCAACAGAAACCAGTGAAGCCCTGATTGTCACTAGCCCTCTGGGACTTCTGATCACGAACATCGCCGGTACGACTGGCAGTGTCACCGTCTCCGCAGTCGATACCAGTAACTTATTTGTGATCGCAGGGGGCGTGCTTGTATCAAAGAATACGGGAATTGGTTTTAGCGTGTCGGTCGTGAACATGACACGGACCGTGATTGCAGCGATCGGGGTTTACGGTTCCACCAACCCGAATCCTTCACTCACCACAACGGCACCAGTCCAGCCGACTTTCAGGATCGCTGGAAGTGTGAATATTACTGCAAACGCGAACGGGACGATTCTCCCCGTGGCGCTGGCAGGAGTGGTAGCCAACAGTAAGAATCAACCTGCGGCTAAAGTTGAAAATAATGCTGCCAATGGAGGACCGGACAATAACGTCAACCAGGGATCGTATGGTATCGGAGTCTCTGGAGACTATGCCGAAGCTCACGTGACCGATACGGTTCAAGCCTATCTCTACGACCAGAATCTGGTGGGGGAAGGAACAGGCCTTGGCGTGAACTTGACCAGCCAGAATATAACGAGTATTTATGCGATCACTGGAAGCGTTGCTATTGCCCTCGCCTCGAATGGTGAAAAAACTAATGGTTCCATCGGTATTGCTGGTTCTGCGTCGGTGCTAGATATTTCATCGACGGTGCAATCCTGGATCAGTTCTGCCACCTTGGCATCATTCGGTTTATCTATATTGGCAAAGAATGAAGAAAAACTGGGTTCTCTTGCAGCGGGAGGAAGTGGTGCCGCGGGAGGAACGGTTTCCGTATTGGTCGATGGCACGATTGTCTATAACAACGTTAGCGCAACAACGACCGCCGTACTGACTAACGTGACCGCGACTGAACTGGGAAATACATCCCTGAACGCGACGAACGAAGACATAATCTGGGGATTCGGCGGAGAGTTCAATGGCCAGTTTGGAGCGCTGGACGGCAAGACTGAAGCGAATGTCGGGTTTGGTCTAGCAGGTACCATTAACCAGATTACCAGCGACACCGAGTCCAATGTACTGGGATGTACCAGCCTGGACCAGACCTCAGGAGGTTTTAACGTCGTCGCTACCGACCAGGAGTCGATCTATGGAATTGCCGCCGGTGTGAACTGGAGTTCGGGTGCCCCTGTCGGAGTTGATCTGGGCGGAATGTTCTCAACACTGAGTCTCACACCCATCGTGAGAGCGACATTTACGAATAGTACTTTGATTAGCGCGACACCTGCTAGTGATGAAAGGGCCGGATTCACTCTTACAAGTCAGTTCCTACCGTTCCTGGTCTCGGCTGCAGGGGATCTCGCTTTCACATTGGTTCGATCAGAGACCAAACCGACCGTTGCCGTCGGTATCGGCGTAGCAGTTAGCGTTGTCAGTATTAACAGCGGGGTCAATCAGGCATCGCTAAGTAATTCGACGATCGATCTCTCGTCAGGCAATATGAGCGTTATAGCCAACTCGGGTTACCAAACGAACGAGACCCAGACAGTTTATTCCGTAGCCGTGGCGGGCGGTGTATCCATGGACTTCAGCGCGGCCAGCATCGGCGTTGGCGTTCCCCTCTATGGCGCTGGTGTTCAGAATACGATAGCGATGGCGACTTCTGCGAGTATCGATGGTTCGACCATCAATCTTATGGTGGGTGGACTTACTCTCTCTGCCACAGATCAAGTTGCTGTGAACGCGGATTCAGGTGGTGCAAGCCTTGGCTTGCAGCTCACAAATTCCGTTTCCGTTGGAATTGCCGTGGGGGCTGCTTATGGAAGTACTTCGTTCTCAGATACTACAACCTGCTCTATTACGTCATCAACCGTGAACTCAAACGGATTATCTATTACCGCAACAGATCAAGTGAATAGCGCATTGATGGCCTTCGGTGTTGCACTGGATGCAGCCGTTAGTACGGCCGGAATCGGCGTATCCGCAGCAGGTTCTGGGGCATTTGCTTACAACACGCTCACCAATACGACAAAATCTTATATTTCCAATAGTATGGTTCACGCTGGTGCTGGCAGTACAGATTCTATCTTAATTACAGCAACCGATGAACCCACGATGACTATCACGGCCAGTTCGGGTTCACTGGCGGTAGCGTATGGAACATCAGCTTCAACAGCGATCTCATTTGGGTCGATCAAGGCTGTCAACACGATCACGAATACAACCGAAGCGTTTATTGGCCAGGATCCAGAAAGCATATCGACTCCAGCACCGCTGACATCGAGTCCCAGTACCAGCGTCACCGCTGGCGGTGAGATCTCTGTGGAGGCAACGTCGACTCCAACGCTGACGCTTACCGCTGTGGCGGTGGCTGTTGCGGTAGCTGCGGCACCAGATTTTTCGGTTGGTGCTGCTGCGACTGGTGCCAGTGGTCAAAACAAACTTGCCAACATCACGTATGCATCGATTCTTGGTAACTGCATAGTCACGACAAACCTGAACAATCCGTCACAAACTGGGGTCCATGTTTCGGCCAGCGATGCGGCAAACGCGACTTCCACGGTTGGGTCTGGTGCCGCCACCGTTGCCTGGGTTGGTGGCTCACTGGGAATCTCCCTCTCAGAAATCGACGATAACGATACGACAAGTGCCCAGATCGGGTCCTCCAGCGTTACGACTGCGGGGGCTGGTGTCAGTGTAACATCCACGAATAAAAACGCGCTCAATACATATTCGGTGGCCACATCAGTATCCGACGCAACTGGGGGCGCAGGGGCGGGTGGCAACTCAAATATTTCCGATAGTTCTTCTTCGTCAGCCCTGGTGAATAGTTCTGATGTGATCACCGGCAACATCACATCAGGCTATGGACCACTGGCGATCACCGCGAGTACTCAAGAAACACTCACAGCGCAAATGTATGCCGGAGTCGCGGGACTTGGTTCTATTGGCGTGTTCATGTCCACGGTAAGCCGCGGACCAAATTCCAGCCCAAGTTCTGGAAGTTCAACCAACGGGTTCACTAATTCAACTCTCTCCGGAACGAACGCTCTGAATGTGGGAGATTTGACCGTCTCGGCTACCAGCACACAGAACGTACAGAGCTATGGATTCAGCCTGACGATTGGCGGACTGGCCGGAACTGGCGAGACTCACACCACAGCCATCAATGACACGGTGTCCGCAACGATCTCTGGACCAGCAGCGTCCGGTTCATCTCTGGAGACCCTGGCTCCACAGGGCAATCTCTCGGTCTCGGCCACGGCCAATGATACGGCCCTTGCCATGGATGGCGGTCAGAATCCGCACGAGACCGAAGTGAATATCGGTGCGCTCGGCATCGGCATCTATCAGGCTTTTTCCACGGTCAGTCCCACCGTGGCTGCAACGGTTCAAGATGTTTCGTTGATGCCAGCGGGCTCGGTGACCATCTCATCGAGTGCAACCAACAGTAATTCGGCCGAAGCCCGGTGTGGCGCAGGCTCGCTTATCGGTGGAGAAGCAACCAAGGCAGAGACCTACAATAACCCGTCGGTAACGACCACGCTGAATGGAGCACAGATTCAGGCGTTGCAGGTCATGATCAATGCGACCGCTTCGTCTACCTATACGCCGTTTGCGGACTCCATTAGCGCTAGTGTTGTCGGTGGCAGTGGTGCCACGGTGATCAACCATAGTTCGCCCAGCGTGTTGATAACCTTGAATAACGACACGACGAACAACATCCCGACGAACATCAGCGCCTTGGGCTCGATTACGATCGGAACCTCAAATAACCTCCAAAGCTCTACGGATCCAACGACGGATCCTCAGGGATGGGTCGTAAGGGTTGGGGGTGGCGGGATCGTGAACGGCTTTGGCGGGGCCAGTAATTCGTATGACAACGGAACCTCGCAGATCAATCTGGGTAATGGTGTCAGCGTTTCAACTGCGCTGGGTGGAATTGCGATTGGTGCATCACAGGGTCTGACCACCAACGAAGTGGTCCACATGGCCAGCGGCTCAGTTGCGGGCGGAAACGGTGAAAACGCTAACCTTACGGCCAATTTGAACACAGGTGTCAATCTTGGCAACCAGGTCAACCTCTCGGCTCCCAACGGACCCGTGGGTGTAGGAACATCGGTTCAGACGAACGTGAATAGCACGGCCTATTCCTACAGCTTTGGTATTGCTGGTGGTTCGAACAGCAGCACGAATAGTTCTGTCACAAGCAACCAGACGGTTTCATTGGGCTCCAGCACGATCAATGCAGGAGGCCTGATCCAGATCACGGCGGGCCAGAACCCTGTGACGGGGGCAACTTCGGTACTGAACTCTTCAGCCTTCGCTTATGCACGCACTCAGGGCCTTCTTGAAATTCCTAAGGCGTCCGTCTCAGGCACTATCAATTCCACCGCCTCAACCTCGCTCGGCACTGGATCCGCGGTCACGGGAGGGCAGGACGTTCAGGTTGGATCTTATCCGGGCAACTTGAACTCGCTGGGCTATTGGCAGACGCTTTACAACCATAACTTTGCGAACAGTTCCAATGGAAATATCGGAACCTCAACCCCTACAAGCAGTGTGACTTTGAATGGCTCTGTGGTCGCTGGTAATAACTACCAGTTGAACCTTGCGGTTCCTGCCGCAGGCAACTCGCTCACGGTGAATGGTGGTACACCGATAACGCTGGTGCCGCCTGCTACCAACAGTGCAGGGACGGTTGTTAGCCCTGCGAACGGTCAATCATTCCTTCCATTCCTCTATAACTACAACACGAACTATAACCCCCAATCGCTTCAGTCTGCCCTCAGTTCTACCGACTGGCAGGTTTTGCAGTCATCGCTGGCTCAACCATCTGTAACGGATCTCGTCCTGAGCGGCCTCAGTGCGCAGGGAGGCCAGATTATCGTGAACGCTTCGACCCTGAGCGGGTCGGGCACACTCACCGCGCATACGCCTGCCATCACCGTGACCAACGCAAGCCCGAATTATCTTGAACTGGATCAGGTGGTAGCCATCAACAGCCTCAACATGGGGCAGATCGTCTTCACTGGAACTGCGAACCAGAAATCGTCACCGTCGCTGGCCTTACATCCAGACTCGAACACAAGCCCAGTCATTACCATCAACCAGACCTTCGCGGGTGCCGCGGGCCAGGGCACCACTTCCGGTCCCGCGATCATTGTTGATAGCGGCGGCATTCAGAACTCGGGTGGTTCAGTTACCGTCACAAACGCAAACGGGCCGTTTATTGATCTGGGGCCAATCAACGCCAGCAGTGTCACGGTGTCTACCCCCAATAGCGCCTTCATTGTTAATACACCGACCGCGTATTACGGGACTGGCGGGAACATCCTGGCGGCGATTCAGAGCGGTGTCATTCCTCTGCCGCTCTCCAATTTCTCCGCAGGTAATCAGACCAACACCACGGTCAACCCTGGCGGTTACTTCTTGCCTGGTTACGTGCAATATGGCACGACCAGTACCGGTTCCCCCGGCGCTGTCTATAGTGCTGACCTGGTCGCTTCCACGGCCGCCGACCAGCTTTATAATACACCAGCCACGCTCGCAAACGGGCTCTATAGCACGAGCGTCAATGGTTTCTATGTGATGGCTGGCCAGAAAAACTCGAGCGGATCGCAGATCTATTATTCAGGCGGGCTCTATGGAAATGTGAATAACCAGAACAACATGACGGGTACGGGATATCTCTTCTTCGGATCGGCACTCCCGTATGTTGCCCCCAATGAACTGGTGAATCCCAATTCCAGCCAGAACGGCGGTTATGGCTACAACGATGGACAAAACAATGCGAATTCCTTCGCGTCTCAGGGTAGCTTTGGAATCCTGAACTCATCCAGTTCCTACTACACCATTGGCACGGGATCGGCCGGTTCTCAAGG
>CAIYJE010000056.1 GCA_903926465.1 uncultured Planctomycetales bacterium | reverse complement strand
TCAGCGGTCATCTGCGGACCAAGAATGTCCAGCAGAGAAGTCAGATCATGGGTGTCCGTACCCAGTGGTGCCATGCAAAGAGTTGAATGCCACGAAAGGCAAAATGCAAGGGGTTACTGAATTCGGCTGAATGCTTACCAAAGTTTTAAAAAAAGGCATGGGCTTACCTCTCCGAACAAACGACAGCCGTCACATTAATTACTAGTAAGGTTATAAAATTACAATACGCCGGGTATTCCTCAGGGTCAAGTCTCATCAGTCATATTTTCTTTTCACTTGTCGTCAGATCCTCCTTGGAAGTGAAGATGAAAGCCTTGTATTCACGGTTGCAAGGCGTTGGCGGTTCATGTGTCCGGCTCGGTCTGGAGTAAATCCTCGCCTTCCCTTGAGAAGAGGCAGCGAATCCGCTAGCCTTGCATGCTTGTCCCCACGCGGCCAATTCGCCATATTTGATTTATGGATTGGAGACACGGATGAGAATTCTTTCGGTGCTACTCGTTGGCTTGGCCTTGTTGCTGACCGGCTGCGGTGGTGGCCCGCCGTTGCCTGATCTGGGGCCCATTGCCCAGAAGGTTGGTAAGCCCTGTAATATTCAGTTCCGACGGGGAGACAGCCTGGGCAGCGCGGCTACATTACCCGTATCGCCCACCACTGGCAGCATCAACGGGGCGGAAGTGGCACTCAACGGTACGCTGGTCTCTGTGGGGGCCGGCTGGGTTGTGGTTTCGTCTGCAAACAACAAGGAATATCACATCCCGGTTGGATCCATTCTCATGATTGAGTTTCAGAACTGAGGCCTGGTCAGTCTGGCCAGTGATGGTGTTCGGGCGCGTTCAATCCCCTCCTACCGGGGAGTGGTGCCGGCCCAGTTCGATACAGACCATGGCCGCCACCGCCAGCGTGATACCGACCCAACCCCAGGCGGAGAGCCTGGCATGGAATAAGACCCGATCTACGGCCAGCGCCGCCACCGAGTTCACCATCAGAAACAGCACTACCGCCGCACCAAAGCCGAAGTAGCCTGAACGCAAGATGAACGCCAGCAAGGTAGCCACGATCAGCCAGAGAGCGTACCCGGCCAGCAGCCAGCCGCCCCGGCCTGTTCTGGCCCACTGGTTGAGAACGGCGTCACTGGCCGCCCCCAGCAGTCCCGCCAGGACCAGCACGGCATAAATTGCCATTCGATTTTGGATGTCTGCCGGCATCTTCATGGGCCCCAAGATGAAAGATTCACAAGAACTCGAACCATGATATCGGCCAAAATAAGGTTGCGGATGGTTTCTTTGCGGAATCAGGCTGAACCTTTGGCGTGCAAATCGATTTCGTGATTTTCTGACGGAAGTGCTTTGCGGTTGAGACGATGCCGGTTATTTTGACGCTCACTCAAACAGGCTACGAGGTCGCTGGCGGGTTCCCCGCTGCGCGTGGCTGGCAACAAGGGTGACCCGCGAAAAAGCGGGGGGGAGCTTCAAGACAATGCGTAAGTCATTTGCCGGCCTCATAGCCGCGATGTTGGTCTTTGGTGGGGTTGCTGGTTTCTCAACGGCCGGTGCCGATGAAGAACTGACGATCAAGGCGATCATGAAGGAAGGGTTCAAGGGGGATACCAGCCTGAACAAGAAGGTTGGCGGCGGTACTGCCACGGCCGACGAGAAGAAGCGGTACCTCACCCTGGCCGAAGCACTCGGCAAGGCCAAGCCAGGCAAAGGTGACGAAGCGAGCTGGAACACCAAAACCAAGGCCCTGACCGAAGCTGCCCAGGCCGTTGTCGATGGCAAGGGAAACGCTGGCGACCTGCTCAAGGCCGCCGCAAACTGCAAGGCTTGCCACGACGTTCACAAGGGCCAGTGAGCCGTTGAGATTGCCGGCGGCAAGAGTGACCAGATTACCACTTGTGCCTGTTTTGTTACGGGGCAAGTGGTTTTTTATGGGATCAAGGTACTGAGCCACGCGCCACGGCGAGGGATTCTTGGTGGTGCAGATTGACAGAACCAAGACGCTTCACGGTGGGGTTGTGGAATTGGGGACTGGCTCCGACGGCTTCGAGGTGCCTGTCCCAATTTCCACTCAAGGCGTAGACGAAGAGAAGACGGGGACGCTTCACGGTGGGGTTGTGGAATTGGGGACTGGCTCCGACGGCTTCGAGGTGCCTGTCCCAATTTCCACTCAAGGCGTAGACGAAGAGAAGACGGGGACGCTTCGCGGTGGGGTTGTGGAATTGGGGACTGGCTCCGACGGCTTCGAGGTGCCTGTCCCAATTTCCACTCAAGGCGTAGACGAAGAGAAGACGGGGACGCTTCGCGGTGGTCCGGTGCATCCTGTCACGGATGACAAGAGTCATCCATGACGCTTCGCGGTTTTGGTCTGGGCATGCTCAGGCCAAAACCGCGTACAAGCGTACCGGGTGCCGCTCCATTGACTTGACTTGCGTGGTATCATGGATGAGGTGGGTTGGGTTGCGCGCGTGACTTTGCAGATTTCCTTCGAACGGGGTCGCTTCATGTCAGATCGCCGAGTTTCTCGCGTGGGTGGATACCGCAACTGTCGGCCCCGCCTTGAGGGGCTGGAAAGTCGTGAACTGCTCGCGGTACGGGTGACCGAGGTGGCCGGCGTCCTGAACATTCAGGGGGATAACAAGGCCAACCAGGTCATCATCTACGATGGCGAGGATGTGCCCGGTGGCTACAGTCCTGGTCGGTTGGAGGTGCGATATGATGGCGGTAAGTCGTTCACTCCAAGCGGGCCGATCTCCTCGATCAATGTCGATCTTCAGGGCGGCAATGATTCGTTCAGCTACTATCTGGGAGATTCACAGCCCAGCCCCTATGGCCAGGCCGACTCTCAGCGAACGTTGCGTGTGTCTACCGGCAACGGCAACGACAAGGTTTATGTTCAGCTCAGTGGGTTTGGCTACGGAGACGGGAACTCGCCGTCCTCAATCGGTGAGGGACGGTGGGATCTGCGGTTTGATCTCGGGTCTGGAAACGACCAGTTCAAGCTTGATCAGTATGCAAGCCTCACCGGTACCGCCACAAACAGCACTGTGAGCGCCAATGATGTGTATCTGCTGGTGAACGGCGGCGCTGGCAACGATGTGATGGAAGCGAACTTCGCCGCTGTCTCAATTTCCAACTCGTATTACGATGTGGTGATGCGAGGCGGTGCCGGCAATGACACCATGACCATGAGGTCTTACGGGCTGGTAAGCATGGCAGACTCGACCGTGAACTTTGATCGCTATGGCGAGGCTGGTGACAACAAGCTTTTCGGCCAGGTTGATTACCAGCTTGCCAGCAACACCATGTTCGGCCACGTGCTGGACTCTGGCAACGGGCGGGGCCAGGTGAAGGCGATCTTCAAAGGCCAGTCTCGGAAAGCCTGACCAGAAGCTGTCACACCTGGAAGAGGCGGTAAGTTGAACCGCTGCCGCCTCTTCCTGTGCCGCTGGCTTACAGCGTTTTCAGGTACTCAAGCAAATCTTCGAGTTCGTTTTGGTTGAGCCCACCCAGACCGGTGACCTGTTCTGGGTTGTGCCAGCGGGTCATGGTTTCGCGCAGGTCGGCGGCCCGGCCGTCGTGCAGGTAGGGATCTTTATCATAGAGGCCGCGGAGTGATGGGGGGTTATAGCCCTTGTACACTTCGCCGCGCTCGCCCAGCCCTACGTCGTGAATCTTGCCGTCGGTAAGTTCGGGGCCGCCGTGGCAGGTGGCGCATGCGGCCTTGGACGACTGGTAAACCGCTTCGCCCCGTTTGGCTGCCTCGGAAAGGCCACCCTCGGCCGTGCGGTTAGGGTTGGGTGGGAAGTCGAGAGTGCCCAGGTAGGCTACAATCGCCTTCACATCCTCGTCAGAGGGGCTGCTCCCCTGCATGCTCTTGGTAAAAGATTCGATCATGGCATCGTCAATTTCGGCCTGCCAGCCGTGCCAGGTCCAGGGGCCAGTTTTTGTCACCCTGCGCAGGGTGGGAACCTTCTTGCGGCTCCGCTCGTGCGAGGTGCTGAAGTCATGCCAGCCGTCGTTCATGGTGTCGAAGTCAAGGCCGTTGGTATGGCCGCCGTCGCTGTGGCAGGTGCCGCAACTGTACCACTGGTTGAAAGAGCGGCTCGCATCGTGAAACAGGATCTCGCCGCGGCGGGCCAGGCTCGGCTCGCTGGGTCCGCCCAAGGGGATGGTGCGGATCAGGCGGCCTTGTTCGGCGTCAATGGCTTGAACGCTATCGCCCAGGTAGTTGGCCACGTAAAGGGTTTTGCCGTCGGGGGCGAAGGCCAGTTCGGTCGGTCGCCCGCCAAGCGGAATGCGCTGGAAGCGGCCGTCGTTGTTAAGCAGTTCGGGGGCCATCAGGTCTCTGGAGCCGTTAGCGCGCCAGGGGAGCCGGCGTTTGTCGGTTCTGAAGAGCATCACTTCGTGAGAGCCGCCCAGGCTTACCGCCAGGAATTTGCCGGTTGGGCTTAACGCCACGCCATGTGCGTCTGACGCGGCCTCGCCTTGGGGGTCGAGCGTGATGGTGGCGTAGGGGTCGTCGCCGGTGAGCGGTATTCGCGAGAGCCGCTGTCCCAGTACCCAGCCGATATCGATGTTCCCCTTGGTGGTGGCAAAGCCCCGGTTCTTGAGGTTGGCGATGTAGGCCACACCTTTTTCAGGGTCGATCGCAATTTGGCGGAGGTTGGCACCGTCGATGGCAACCGAGTTTCGCACCTGCCAGGCGCTGGTATCAATTTGGGCCACGGTACCCGCGCGTGAGCAGCCCACGAGCAAGGTGGCGCCGTCTGGGGTCAGGGCCAGGTTCCGTGGTTCTCGGCCTACCGGTAGGCGGCCCGTGACCGTGGCGCTGGCGATATCGACCCGCACAACTTCATTGGAGACGCCCACTGCCACAAAAGCCGTTTTGCCATCGGTTGAGAAGACCACGCCACGCGGTTCTGGCCCTACGGCCACCCGGGCTCGTTCCTTCAGCGCGTTTTCACCCACTTCAAGGATCGCCAGGTCGTAACCGTACCAGTGGGTCACGGCGGCGATGCGGCCATCGGGGCTGAAGGCCACTCCGGCCGGCTTGTTGCCGGTGGTCAATTCGGCCA
The DNA here is from genome assembly GCA_903926465.1 of uncultured Planctomycetales bacterium. GTDB lineage: Bacteria > Planctomycetota > Planctomycetia > Isosphaerales > Isosphaeraceae > CAIYJE01. The sequence continues at coordinate 704 of CAIYJE010000056.1, read as the reverse complement.
GCACCTGGCCTACCTGGGGGTCAATCAGCGAGACCGAATCAGCCGTTTGGTTGGCGGTCAGCAGCCGTGAGCCATCTGCGGAAAGCGCCAGGGCAATGGGCGAGCGGTGGGTGGCCGATTCGGTGCTCGGTTGTGCCTCGATTTGCGAGGGGACCAGCCGAATGACCGCCATAGTCAGCAGCAAGAGGACGAACAGGCCAGAAATTTGGCTGTGGCGTGATCGCAACACCTGTTTGTTCTCCAGTTCCAGGCTGTGGGGCGGTAGGCTGTCAGCAGAGCTTGAGGCTGCAAAACTCCACCACACCATCCCACAAGCATAGATTCCTACCCCATTAGCGGCAAGGGCAGGCCCCCTGGCCTGAGATTCCTGAGCGTCTGGGGTAATTTCTTGGGGTTTCCGGCAGGCGGGCTCAGGCCACTCTTCGTCCTGCAAAGAAACAGACAGGCTGAAACCAGACCTGGGCCTGGTCTCTGCCTGACTGTAAGCTATCTCCCGGCTTCAAGGCGGAACCGCCAGGTGGAAATTGCCCAGCCGTCAGTCTCTAACGATTGACCCAGGTACTGGCACCTGGGTTGGCTGCAGCGCCCCTGCCCTGCGGCGAACATCGAGTTCGATTGATCCAAAGGTTCCTTCATGCCGCTGGACGGTCATTGCCAGAGCCGTGAGTAGCCGCTTGGCCGTATAGAAGTTCATCACAATGCGC
>CAIYJE010000055.1 GCA_903926465.1 uncultured Planctomycetales bacterium | reverse complement strand
ATGAGCGTCTTCCGGACTCTGAAACAGAGGGGCCATAACCCAGTATCCGCCGTGACGAATGCTGTTCGCGAGTACCTCAAGACCGGCCAACTCCCGCCGCTTCCAGGATCAAGCACTGCATTCGGCTGAATGGTTACGGAAATTCCTGAAAAAAAACTGGCGAAGACTTTTTAGAAAAAGACTACCTATCTTCTCTAGGATGCATGGTGCGATCAAATTAAATGTTGCACGAAATTCACGTGCCAGACTAAGAGTTGCTTATTATCGAAAATTTCTGTAACTTATCAATACCGCAGCTCAGGATTATGGAATTTGCTTTATGTCTGCCTGTCAGGTATATCGTTTCGTTTCGATCACCGGTTGGGTTTTCTGCCTGTGCGTAATGGCATTCGCACTCGCTCAACCTGCATGGGCAAGCAACGAGGTTGTGCAGTGGTCTCCCTGGTTTATCGGCCTGTTTCTACTTGGTATCCCCCACGGTGCGCTTGATCACCTGATCGGCTCCGAACTCACCCGAAGTGGGGGGGGGGCATCCAGCTTGGCGGCCGGCCCGCGTTTTTACACCGCCTACCTCCTGGCTGCGGGATTGGTACTGGTGGCTTGGCTGGTGTGGCCAACTGCGGCCTTGGCCGGGTTTCTGGCGATCGCCGCCCTGCATTTCGGCCAGGGAGACGTCTACTGGAGCCATCAATTGGGGCTCGCCTCCCAGACCGGTTCACGAGGTTACCGTGCCACTCTTCTTTTAACGCGATCCCTGATACCAGTGGCACTGCCGCTGCTAACGCATCCGGGCGAACTCTCTGTATCAGCGGAGTTGATGGGGGGGCAGTTCTTTGGCCAGTCGCAGTATTTCATTATGCCACCGGCCATCCAGGCGGGCATGGTCGGCTTGGCAACACTCATCGGCCTTCAGGTCGGTTGGGCGGTCTGGCTGGCTTGGGGCACAAATGATGCACGCAAACGCGCAGCAAGTTTTGACATCCTGGAAACTTTGATCCTGGTTGGCCTGTTTGTCACAACTCCGCCCGTTCTGGCGATCGGGGTTTATTTCAACGCCTGGCATTCTTTGCGGCACCTGTCTCGATTACTGATGGCAACTCACGCAACCCAGGAACTGATCGCATCTGGAAAGTGGCGCAGCGCCTTGAGCCAATTATTCAAAACCACGCTTCCCATGACCGGTGGCGCATTATTACTGATCTCCATCATCCCCTATCTGGTGCTCCAGTTTCAGGTCTCTGTTGCTAATCTTGGGCTATTCGCTTTGATCGGGCTCAGCATGTTAACTCTTCCACATGTGTTTGTAGTGATATGGATGGATATCCGCCAAGGTGTCTGGTCTCCACTTCCAGGCTCGAATTCATGCGGAGCCAAGCCATGAGCGTTCAGGGCCACCTGAAGTCAAAACGAGGCGTTTTTTGGCTTCGGCCGGCCCAAAAACATACGATTTATCCTTACATGATTTTAGGTTCAGGCTGTGCGGGGCTGAGCCTGGCCTGGAACCTGCTTGAACTGGGAATCAAAGACCTAATCCTGATCGTGGACCAGCGGTCGACTTTCGAGAATGATCGAACCTGGTGCTTCTGGGACATCGAGCCGACCCCTTTTTCCGACCTTGCCACGCATCGCTGGGCTCATTGGATGATCCATGACGGATCCAGACAGACGATCGCTGCCTGTCCCAGTTTTCCCTATCTTCGAATTCGATCGGCCGACTTCTACCAACGTGTCCTTGATCGGCTCACCTCGGCCCCAAACATTACGTGGGCTCTCGGCCAGCCAATTATGGAGGTTTGCGAGACGAACCAAGGAGTGCGGGTCTCCACGGCCCAAGGCCATTTCGAAGGCTTACGCGCCTTCAATAGTATGACACAGAAACCGGAGGTTCCGCCGGGCGGTTCCCGCCGTCGGCCGGTCGCACTGCTTCAGCACTTCCTGGGTCAGACAATCCGGGTCAAACGTCCAACCTTCGACCCTCTGACTCCTACGCTGATGGACTTTCGTACCCCGCAGGCCGACGGACCTCATTTCATTTATTTACTTCCTTTATCTGAGACGGAAGCCCTGGTCGAGAATACTTATCTCTTCAGTTTTCCTCTTCATGCAGAAAGGCACCGGCAAGAGATTAGCAACTACCTGAAGCTCAGGTACGGCCTGGAGGCTGGGGCCTATGAAGTCATCGAGGAAGAGTCTGGGGCCATTCCCATGACCACGGCCCGGAGCGTGGGCAAGATTCGTTCCAGGGTCACATCCATCGGGCTGGCAGGTGGTGCCGCCCGGCCTTCAAGCGGGTACGCGTTCTTGAGAATTCAAAAACAGACCCAAACCATCGCCCGTGGCATCGCCAACCCAGGAAACAGCCACCGTAGCCGGGAGAAGTGCCACCTGAGTTCTTTCAAGTATCAATTCTTCGACACCGTCTTCCTCCAATGCCTGGCCGATCGGCCAGCTCTGGCTGCCCGAATCTTCGCTCAGATGTTCAAGCGAGCCAATCCCGCGGCCCTTGTCCGGTTTCTGGGTGATCAAAGCACGATATTTGATGACCTTCGAATCGTTTCGGCTCTCCCCAAAACCCCATTCCTGGCGGCCGCCCTGCGGTCTTGCCCAGACTGGTTTCCAGCACTGTTCGGGCGTTGAATCATCCACTCACGCCTGGTAAGTCAGCGCTTCTGTGTTACCCGGTCCCCCTGATCCGGCGGTTCAGACCGATTGCAACATGTTTGTCCAAGAGTGGAGAACACGTGTGGTGTTGCTTACGCGGGCGGGTACAACAAATAGCCGTTCCGGCCACCTTCTCCCCCCAGGCGAGCGACGGCACAAACACCCCAACCACACGCTGATCGGCTGCGTCATCTGCCTGGTGGCATGGATGCTCGGCCGCCCTGGCTGCAAACTGGCCGGTATTCAAGGCCAACCGCGAAGCGGCTTCGTCTTCGTCTTCAAGACTTGTGGCATGGATGACTCTTGTCATCCGTGACCGGATGCGCGGGCCAACCGCGAGGCGGCTTCGTCTTCGTCTTCAAGACTTGTGGCATGGATGACTCTTGTCATCCGTGACCGGATGCGCGGGCCAACCGCGAAGCGCGGTTGTCTGGGCTTGGAGTTGTCAGACTATCCCTGGAAATGAGAACCGGCACCTCAAAGCCGTCGCAAGCTAGTCCCCAATTCCACGGCACTTTCCATGGTGTCAGGATCACACATGTTTGCATATGCGGGCCGGTGCAAACACAAAGCCCTAACGCCGCGCTTTCACCATCATCCGCAAAAATGGGGACAGGCACCTCGAAGCCGTCGGAGCCAGTCCCCAATTTTGCTCAGCACTAACACGATTCGCCCACTCTTCACCGCGGATTAATGGAGGATTAATGGGGACATTCCGAATTGTTTCATAGGTCTGGGGAGTTTAGGTAGTTTCCTGTCCATGCTATTCTGGCCTGTTCGGGCGAAATGGAAACAGGCTCTTCACGAATGCACCAGCCAGTCCCCAATTCGCTCAGACTCTGACCTGGGCACCGCATCAGGCATGATTTGATGAAGGCGGCTCGTTATTGCCAATCTTCCAACTTCAGACCAGCCACACGACTGAACTCCCTCGTGTTATGCGTAACCAGCGTCAATTTATGGGCCAGTGCAATCGCGGCAATCATCAGGTGATTGGGGCCGATCATAGTGCCCAATTCTGTCAACTCCGCTCGAATGAGCCCATAGATTGCGGCCGACTCATCATCAAATGCCACAGAGAAAAAACGATTGCAAAACGCTTGCACCTGAACGAGTGTCTCGGCTTCTCGTGAACTCCAGCGCGCACCTTAATGAAGTTCTGCAACCACCACCGAACAGAACACAACACTTGTTGATGGAACGACAGCAAGTTTCGTCGTGATCGGAGATGTAGGACCATGCCCCAAATGTTCAACGCACGCGTTGGTATCCAGTAGGTGCGTCACGGGAATTCTTCTCGTCGCTCAACTCGCCCTGCTCATGGCGCTTGAATGTTGGGTCGGTGATGCTGCCCGCCGTCTCCAGGATAAACTGACGCCACTCTTCCTGAGTCAGCGGCAACGGCCCAACGCGTGATGGGTCAATGGTCACCTGGACCTCGCGATTCGCGTCGGCTTTACTCAACGGAATCTCGATGTGAAGAACACCATCGGAGCCCACGCGTCATTGAAACACAACCCGATGCATTCCATATCTCCTGAAAGACTTCAGAGATGGGTTCACGTCTGGGCCGTAAAGCAACACCTGTAAGCATCTAACTTTACGGCCCAGGCCTGTTTTTGTCCAAAAGAGGACCTCGAAATTGGGACATTCGTAACCATTCAGCCGGAAGGAGTCCGGCTCGCATGGAAGCTCGCCCTCCCGCAAGCACACGTCGCATGCTTCACGTCACGGATGACCCGAAGACGGCGTCATCCATGCCACCAGAGCAAGCCCTTGGCGGTTGCATCACGTGTCCGTCATCCCCCAATCGAATGCATCAGCCGCTCGGGCTTGATAAACTGAGCCGTATTAATTTCATGCCCCGCGCGTTTGGCGGCCACGCTCGCCTGCACAGCCGTGCGCAGTGCCTCATCATTGGCACCGTCGCGAATCAAGGCCCGAATATCCGTTTCGTCATGAGCAAACAGGCAGTTCCGCAACTTGCCGTCGGCCGTAATCCGGACCCGGTTACAGCTCATGCAGAACGGCCGAGAGACCGACGCAATAATCCCCACCCGGCCGGGGTTCCCATCGGTATAAACATAGTCTTGCGCAGGCGCACGTGGATCTTGATCGGGGGCCGGTACCAGCGGGCCAAATGCCGATGCCAAGATCTCTAGAATGTCAGAGGCAAACAGCACCTTGTCCCGCTCCCACTGGTTGCCGGCGTCCAGGGGCATGTATTCAATAAAGCGCGGCTCCAGGCCGTGCTCTCGGCTGAGCCGGGCCAGCGGAATCACGGCGTCTTCCGTAATCCCTTTCATCGCCACGGCGTTGATCTTCACCGGCTTGAAACCGGCCAGGCGGGCCGCATGAATCCCCTCCAACACCTGCTCCAAACCAGGCCGGCGGGTGATCTGCTGAAATTGCACGGGGTCGAGCGTGTCCAGGCTCACGTTAATCCGGCGCAGACCCGCGTTCCACAGGTCGCCGGCCTTGGCCGCCAGTTGCATGCCGTTGGTGGTCAGCCCCACGTCGTGAATGCCAGGGATGCCGGCCAGCTTTTCCACCAGCATCGGCAAATCTCGCCTCAGCAGCGGTTCGCCGCCCGTCAAACGCAGCTTGTTAATGCCCAGCGGAACCACGGCCCGCACAAATCGCTCAATCTCTTCAAAGGTTAGCAACTCGCGCCTGGGCAAGAACGCAACATTCTCTGGCATGCAGTAAACACAGCGAATATTGCAGCGATCGGTCACGCTGATCCGCAGGTTATTGTGCAGTCGGCCAAACGAGTCAATGAGCGGTAGTGGCAACAGATCAGGCATGAGTTGGCCCAGGAGAGAGCAGGAAACGTTCTTTTAGTGTATGCAACTTGCCCGCCTTGGACCAGAATCAGGCCTGGAACTCGGACCCAATTCCGGGCCCCTCGGGTCAAGAATCTTCCTCTGGGTCGTCAAGCTGCTGATCCCGGATTCGGGTTTCCCCTTCAAGCTTGGTCAGGTGGATCGGTTTCGATCCTGAGAGCCGGACAATCTGGTCGGCCAGGCCGCTGGAATGGGTGGTGACCCAAAGTTGCGAGTTTCGGGCCGCCGCAACAATCAGCCGGGCCAGCGGTTCCAGCAGGTTGGGGTGCAGGCTGGTCTCTGGCTCGTTCAGGGCCAGGAAGGTGGGCGGCCGGGGGCTCAGCAGGGCCGCCAGCAGGCAAAGGTATTGCAGGGTTCCGTCTGAAAGTTCCACCCCACGAAACGGGCGCTGAAATTCCGAGGCCTGCATGGCCAGCTCAAACCCTGCGCCGGTTTCTGGGCCCACCACCTGCAGGCTAGAGCCTGGGAAGGCGTGTTCAACGGCGGCGTCCAGGGCCGGCCGGTTCCCAATTTCCCGAATTGTCTGGATGGCTGCCGCCAGGTCGTGCCCGTCGTGACCCAAAACCGGGGTGCGGCAACCGGGCTGGCCCCGGCGAATTGGCGAGTCTCGGTCGGTCCGGAACTGGTGGTAGAACCGCCAAGAGGCAAACTCCTCGCGTAGCATGGCCAGCACCGGAAACCGCTCGGGCTCTCTCAGTTCAGAAAGTGCCGTCTCAGATGGGCTGAGCGCCATCGGAAACGTGACCCGGTTGCCATCTTTGTCTCGGGCATGAATGGTGCCGGCCGATCGTTCAAGCAGCGTGGTTTTGCGGGTCCCCTGCAAGAACCAGACATGTTCCTCTTTGATCTCGGGATCAAGCTGGAACATTGACCCGCCCGGAATGGGCGTGGGCAGCCCGCACTGAACCTCGTACAAGAACGATTCGACCCGAACGGCGAGGATCATCCGCACCGGGCCCCGTCCACGCGGGCCTGCCCAAAGGGCCGACGGCATCCCCCCTTCCCCCGCCAGTTCACGCGCCAGCCGCCCCTGAGCCGAGGCCGCAATCAGCTCCAGCGCCCGATACAAATTCGTTTTGCCGCACCCGTTTGGACCCACCAGTACGGTTAGTGGCCCGGTTTGCAGGCGAACGTTCCGGACCGATCGGTACCCCTTAACGTGCAGTTGCTCAATGGCCACAGGCCCTCCCTCACGCGCGGCTCTGCAACGTTTGTGCGCCAGGCGTGCTGCTTACTGGGGGCTCGCTAGTCCCAGGCCAGGGTGAATCCACTCTTCCTGACCGTTGGCCCAGCGTTCTTTCTTCCAGATCGGCACCACTTCTTTGAGAGTATCCATGATCCACTGGCACGCGGCAAACGCCTCGGCGCGATGCGGGGTGCTTACCGCCACGGCAACCGCCACATCCCCCAGTTCCAGGCGGCCAACCCGGTGCACAATTGCCAGCTCGATGATCGGCCAGCGTGCCCGAGCCTGTGCTTCCAGCTCGGCCAGCTTCCGTTCTGCCATCAGGGGGTAGGCTTCGTATTCCAGATACGTGGTGACCAGCTCACCGGTAAATTCCCGTACGGTCCCCAGGAACAGGCAAACCGCCCCTGCGCGGGTCGATTGGACCAGGCGAAGGGTTTCGGTGGCGTCGATCGGGGTCGAGATAATGGAGATCATGCGTCTTCGTCCACCGGGTCGTCGATGGGAACTTCTTCCAGAAACTCCGCAGGCTGAAACAGTGCCACACGCTTCCCCCGCACGTCCAGGGCCCGCGCCTCATTTTCGGTCTCGCACAAATGCACAATGGTGCCGCAGGTGTCACATGCCCGCAGGTGGGCTTCCAGGCTGGGCTCCAGGCACAACCAAAAGGTTTTGCAGTCGCCCCCGTCAGACTCTGGGCAGTTCACAATTTCGGTGGCGGCCAGGTGGTAGGCGTCGATAATGGCCCTGGCCAGCGGTTCGGCGTCGGTCTGGGCCCAGCGAATCGGGTTATTGATGTTCAGAACTTTGCGGAACTGCCCCACGCGATTTGCCGCGTCGGCCCCACGCGCAATCGCAATGCTCAGCCGGTGACCGTCATAATCCATGGGCAGAATTTGGAACGCCCGGGCCACCGATTCCGGGATCAGCTCCAGAGCCTGCGGCCAGATTTTGAGATTGGCGAGCCGAAACATGGGCTCAGACGCCGGTCGCTCTGGAAATGGCGGGTCTTGGCCCCCACCGCTCACGGGCGGAATGAGCGCCACTTCTGATCCTGGGCCAATGCGCACATCATCCTGGGCATATTCCGAGTCTACGGCCACCATCATGGCTGGGAGCAGCGGCCTGAGGGCTGGCACCTGCTCTGCCACGGCCGCCCGAAGTGCTGCAACGGTGGCCGGCTCGCGCAGTTCAACCCGCAGGCAAGCAGATCCTGCGAGCTGGCGAGCCACCGCAAACAGATGCAGTTCCACGAACACGTCAGGGGGGCTCCGTGTCTGAGTTTGGGGCGGGCCTGGCAATCATGCACCCACACCAGAGAACCGTGCTTGCCGTTCGTTCCTGGGAAGCGTTAGTCTGACCGGTTTGCCGTCATGACGCAACCGAGGCCATGTGAGCGTACCGTGATTCAGGAGCCAGACCTCAAACTTTCAGGCAGCCCGCTTGCCCCAGCCACAATCCGGGTTCGAGGCGCGCGGGTGCACAACCTGCGTGACGTCGATCTGGATCTCCCCCGCGATCAACTGGTCGTGCTTACCGGCGTCTCTGGGTCTGGCAAAAGCTCGCTGGCGTTTGACACGCTGTTTGCCGAAGGGCAACGGCGGTTCATGGAAACCCTGTCCACGTACGCCCGCCAGTTCCTGGATCAGCTTGAACCGCCCGATGTGGATCTGATTGACGGCCTGCCGCCCACCGTGGCCATCGACCAGAAAGCCGGCCTGCCCAACCCGCGCAGCACCGTGGCCACCATTACCGAGGTGCATGACTACCTTCGGCTGCTCTACGCCCGCACCGGCACGCCGCACTGCCCGCAGTGCGACCAGCCGATCTGCCGCCAGACTCCCGAGCAAATGACCACAACCGCCATGGCCCTGCCAGACGCAAGCCGGGTGGTCATTCTGGCCCCTTTGGTGCGGGGTCGGAAGGGGGAACACGCGGAGAGCTTTGCCGCAATCAGGCGCGCGGGTCTGATCAGGGCCAGGGTCGATGGAGAGATCTTGGACGTCTCTGAGAATCCGCCGAAACTGGCGAAAACCAAGAACCACACCGTCGAGGCGGTGATTGATCGCCTGGTGATTCGTGATGGCATCCGGCCCAGGATGGCCGAAAGCATTGATCGGGCGATCAAGCTGAGCGACGGAACGGCCATCCTGAGCGTTCAGCAGCCAGACGGAACCTGGGTCGATAAAGTGCTTAGCATTCACCTTTCTTGCCCGGGCTGCGGGATGGGCCTGGAACCGCTGGAACCTCGCTCGTTCAGCTTCAATAGCCCGGCCGGGGCCTGCCCTGCATGCGATGGGCTGGGAACCTCTGATGAGTTCGACCTGGACCTGATTTTGCCCGACCGGTCCCTGAGCCTGAATTCTGGGGCGGTTGCCGCGTGGTCGGTGCTGGCACCCGCCGATGCCGCAGCCGCGCTGGATGACAAGGAACTGACCGCGTTCCTGAAGGCCGGCATGCTGGATCGAACCACCCCGCTAGACGCCTGGCCCTCCAAAACTCTGGACGCGTTTGTGCTGGGCCAACCCAAAGAAAAAGCCTGGTCCAAAGGGTTACTGCAAAAACTCAGGCAGGCGTTAGACGACGCGCAGAGTGACAAGGTTCGCAATGCCATCGCGGGGTTTCAATCGACTGTCGTCTGTGAAACTTGCCAAGGGGCCCGGCTAAACGCCTCGGCCAGGGCCGTGAAACTGGGCGGCCAGTCGATCAACCAGGTCCTGGCCCTGCCCGCCGGCGCGGCCCTCCCCTTGTTTGAGGGCCTGAAGTTCGACCCGCCCGCAGACCAGGTGGGCCCGCCCCTCGTCTTGGAAATCGTGCAGCGGCTGATCTTTCTGCACCGCGTCGGGCTTGGCTACCTCAGCCTTGATCGGCCGGCCGATACCCTTTCCGGCGGCGAACTTCAACGCGTGCGGCTGGCCACCCAGATTGGTTCCGGGCTCGTTGGCGTTTGCTTCATTCTGGACGAGCCCACCGCCGGGCTCCACCCGCGCGACTCTGAACGCCTGCTCGAAAGCCTGAAAGCGCTCCGAGACGCCGGCAACAGCGTGCTGGTGGTTGAGCACGATGAAACGGTCATCCGCGCGGCCGACTGGATCATCGACATCGGCCCTGGGGCCGGCCCAGACGGCGGCCGAATTGTGGCCCAGGGCACCATTGACACCATCCAGAACGCAGACTCCAGCACCGCCGTCTGGCTGCGCAAAGCCGGAACCGAGGCCACAGGCTCATCAGACCGGCTCAAGCGCAGCCCGGGATCGGTTGAAATTTTGGGTGCCACCGCGCACAACCTCAAGGGGATTGATGTCCGGATTCCGCTGGGCACGCTCGTCTGCGTCACGGGAATCAGCGGGTCTGGCAAAAGCACCCTGGTGCAAGAGATCCTGGGCCGAGCGGCCCGGCGGGCCCTGGAACGGGTTGGCAAACGGCCGGGCGCGTACCGAGAAATTCGAGGGCTTGACCAGTTCGAACGCTTGATTGAGGTCGACCAAAGCCCGATCGGCCGAACGCCCCGTTCAACCCCGGCCACCTACACCGGCCTGTACGATGAGATTCGCAAGATCTTTGCCCTCACCAAAGAGGCAAAGCTGCGCGGGTACAAGCCGAATCGGTTCAGCTTCAACGTGAAAGGGGGCCGGTGCGAGACCTGCCAGGGACAAGGCCAGCGCAAAATTGAGATGCAATTTCTGCCCGATCTCTTCGTACGCTGCGAGGCCTGCGATGGACGCCGGTTCAATGCCCCCACGCTGGAAGTGCGGTACAAGGGGAAGTCAATTGCCGATGTCCTGGATATGCGAGTGGATGAGGCGCTGGCCTATTTTGATGCTGCCCCCAAAGTGCGGCACGGCATAGAGGCCCTTCATGACGCCGGCCTGAGCTACATGACGCTGGGCCAGTCCAGCATCACCCTTTCCGGCGGCGAAGCCCAGCGCGTGAAGCTGGCGGCCGAACTGGCGGGCTCGGTCACCAGCCGGACCCTGTACCTGCTCGATGAACCAACCACCGGCCTGCACGCCGCCGACGTTCAGAACCTTTTGCGGGTGCTGGACCGGCTGGCCAACCTGGGGAACACCCTGGTGGTGATCGAACACAACCTCGACCTCATCCACGCGGCCGACTGGGTGATTGACCTTGGCCCCGAAGGGGGCAACGCCGGTGGCCAGCTCATCGCCCAAGGGCCGCCAGCAACCATCGCCGCCACGCCCGAAAGCCATACAGGGCGGTTTCTGCGTGGGCCAGAACCAGCACCCACAGCAAACAGTCGCGGCAAACGGAAGGGGTGAGATGTCAAATCACGATACTGGCGAGAAGCCAAGCCGCGTTCAGCCCCAGCAAATCAAGCGTTACCAAGGCTGGATCACCTGGCTCATGCTTCTGGGGATCGGTTTACTTTTGGTCGGCCTGCTCGTACCGGCCACGCGTTCGGCCGGACCCGCTGCGCGGCGGGCCCAGTGTGTGAACAACCTCAAGCAAATAGCTCTGGCGCTTTCTCAATACGAACAGACGTACCAGGCTCTACCTCCTGCTTATACCGTGGACGCCAAGGGAAAACCTTTGCATAGCTGGCGAACGCTGATTCTGCCGTTCCTTGAGCAATCTGAGCTTTATAAAAAGATCCACCTGACCAAAGCCTGAGACAACCCCGCGAACGCTCTTGCCTTCCAGACCATGCCCGGTGTTTTCCAGTGCCCTGAGTGGGTCGGCTCTAAGAAAACTCATCGGCTTTGACATTCATCAGCACGCTAGCTTCCAGAAATGTGGAAGTTGGACTTGGCGGCTGATCATCCTTGGCGAGCACCCGAAGGCTGTGCTCGCTTTGTTCGGCCTTGGCTCGACCACCGTTCTGGCCGAATCCCGCGTTGCCACCCACCTGGGTCTGCAAACTGGCGGTACAGGCCAAGAACCCAGCAACTGTAGCGAGAAATCGTGCTGTCATCTTTGCAGCCTTGATCATCGATGGCGAAGTGAAGGAGGATCCCGAATGATCGCGGGGACACCTTCATTTCGCCAGCATTTCCAGGAGAAAACAAACCGACTGAGGTCAGCGGCCCTGGATCAATTGCGAGACGCGCAAGGCGCATTCCTCAGCGGTTTCCTTGCTGGTATCTAGCACCAGTTCAGGAGATACCGGTGGCTCATACGGGCTATCAATGCCGGTGAAGTTCTTGAGTTCTCCACGGCGTGCCTTGGCGTACAGCCCCTTCACGTCCCGGCGCTCACATTCGGCCAACGGCGTGTTCACATGAATTTCCAGGAACTCGCCAGGCTCGAACAACTCTCTGGCCATCCGCCGTTCCGACTGGAACGGAGAGATGAAGCTCACCAGCACAATCAGCCCGGCATCCACCATCAACTTGGCCACTTCCGCCACCCGCCGTAGGTTTTCCACGCGGTCGGCTTCGCTGAAGCCAAGGTCATGATTCAAGCCATGACGGACGTTGTCTCCGTCTAGCATGTAGGTGTGCCGCCCTTCGGCATGCAAACGCTTCTCCAGCATATTGGCCACGGTAGACTTGCCAGACCCGGAAAGCCCCGTGAACCAGATGCAGCGCGGGGTTTGGTGCATCAGCGCCGCACGCTGCCCCTTACCCAGTTCCAGCGCCTGCCAGTGAATATTGCTGGCACGCCGGAGCGCAAAATCGATCAGGCCAGCCCCCACCGTGGCAAACGTCAGCCTGTCAATCAGGATGAAGCCGCCCATCACATGATTCGTGGCGTAAGGCTCAAATGCTACCGGTTGGCCCGTGGCCAGCGTGGCCACGGCAATCTCATTCAGGTGAAGAACCTTGGCGGCCAGGTGCGCCCCGGTGTTCAAATCTTCTCGGTACTTGATCTCCATGACCGAGGCCGAAACTTCTTTGGCGTGCAGTTTCATGAGCAACGGTCGGCCGGGCACCAGCGCCTCTTCGGCCATCCATAAGATGCGGACCTGGAACTGGTCGGCCACTTCCGGTGGTGCATCGGTTGCCACAATCAGATCACCACGGCTGACATCCACCTCGTCGGCCAGGGTCAGGGTTACCGAGGCCCCTTCTTCGGCCTCAGACAGTTGCTGATCCCACAGGTCAATCGATTGCACGGTGGTGGTGCGACCCGAAGGAAGCACCCGGACCGGGTCTCCCGGGCGAACCTTCCCTTCCGCAATCCGACCACAGAAACCGCGATAGTTGAGGTTGGGCCGGTTCACGTACTGCACAGGCAGGCGGAAAGACTGCCGGGTAGAGGCGTGGCTCACATCCACGGCATCAAGATGATCAAATAACGTGGGCCCGTGATACCAGGTTGTCTGGGGGCTCGGTTTCACCACGTTATCACCGTGCACGGCCGCCAAGGGGATGGCCGTCAGCGTGTCCAGGTGGGCATCGCGGGCAAACTCGCGGTAGTCGGCCTCAATTTTATGGAAGACTGCCGGGTCAAAATTGACCAGGTCCATCTTGTTGACGGCCAAGACCACGTGACGGATTCCCATCATGGTCACAATTCGATGGTGCCGGCGCGTTTGGGGCAAGATCCCCTTGCGGGCGTCGATCAAGAGAATTGCCAGTTGCGCGGTGGAGGCACCGGTGGCCATGTTCCGGGTGTACTGCTCGTGACCCGGAGTGTCGGCCACAATATAACGCCGGCGATCGGTGGCAAAGAACCGATAGGCCACATCGATGGTTATACCCTGTTCACGCTCAGCCTCAAGCCCATCCACGAGCAGGGCAAAGTCAATCTTCTCGCCCTGGGTGCCGTACCGCTTGGAGTCTGTCTCAAGCGCTTTGAGCTGATCATCAAAGATGCACTTCGACTCATAAAGCATGCGACCAATGAGCGTGCTCTTACCATCGTCCACGCTGCCGCAGGTAATGAACCGCAGGGTCTCTTTTTGACGCTGCTCTTCGAGGTACTCAACGATATTCGCCGCATGTAGTTCGGCCATTAGAAGTACCCTTCCTGCTTCTTTTTTTCCATCGAGCCAGGCTGGTCGGCGTCGATTAACCGACCCTGACGCTCGGAACTCACGGTATTGAAAGTCTCGGCAATGATCTCCTCCATCGTAGTCGCAGAACTCTCGATGGCGGCAGTCAGCGGGTAGCAGCCCAGCGTTCGGAACCGAACCAAGCGCATTTGTGGCTGCTCGCCGGGCTCCAGCGGCATCCGTTCGTCATCCACCATGATCCACATCCCCTGGCGATTCACCACGGGGCGTTTTGCGGCAAAGTACAAAGGCACAATAGGAATCTTTTCAATGTACAGGTACTGCCAGATATCCAGCTCGGTCCAGTTCGAAAGCGGAAAGACCCGAATCGATTCGTCTGGTCGGGTGCGCGTGTTATACAAATTCCAGAGTTCTGGGCGCTGGGACTTGGGATCCCAGCGGTGCCCGGCCGAACGGAACGAAAAGATCCGTTCCTTGGCGCGTGATTTCTCTTCGTCCCGGCGGGCCCCGCCAAACACCACGTCAAACCCGTGCATATCCAGCGCCTGTTTCAGCGCCTGGGTTTTCATGACGTCGGTGTGGTAACTCGATCCGTGCGTAAACGGATTGACCCCTTGGGCTAGCCCCTCGGGGTTGGTATGCACCAAAAGCTGCATACCAGACTCCTCGACCATCCGTGCGCGATGGACATACATCTCCCGGAACTTCCAGGTGGTGTCCACATGCAGCAACGGAAATGGCGGCGGCGCAGGGTAAAACGCCTTGCGGGCCAGGTGTAGCATCACCGACGAGTCTTTACCAATCGAGTACATCATCACTGGCTTGCGGGCACCCGCCACAGCCTCGCGAATAATCTCGATCGCTTCGGCCTCAAGTTGCTGGTAGTGATTCATCTCAATTTCCTGAGCCCATCTCAATTCAACGCTTGAGGTCGACCGAACACCACAGGTGCAAGGCCTGGCCAACAAAACCAACGGCACCGAATTTCAAGGTTCCTACTGCACGGCCCACACGGGCCAATCCAGACCCCTCACAGGCTTGAAATCGGCAATTCGTAACTCAGTCCATCACCTGCCATCAACTTTTAAAGACGCTGGCCTGCTCGCCAGACGCTTCAGAACCGGTTCGATCGCAGTAAGCGAAATACTATACCAGAATTGCCCGCCCTGGCATCGAGCGTTTCAGGCCGCTCCCAGATCGTTTGCATTTACAAGACACCACCAACTGAACAATTGGCCACACGGACTAATACCAAATTCTCACGGTTCACGAACTCGGTTGCTCTCACAAACCACCCCAAGCGATAGCCGGGGGGCGACGGTCTTGCCTGTGGAGACCAATTGTGAATCGTCGTAAAAGGTGCGGGGGCGGCTACAAACGAGACGACCATCGACCCCTGGACTGGGCGAACCCCCGGCCAATCCGTTAGAATCCTGGATTGCTTCTTCAAGATGTCCGTACTCATAAGAGGGCTCCCAAAGCCTTCGTTCGATTTGAGATCGCCCATGAGCCGCCCCACGACCCTGTTCGAGAAGGTCTGGAATCGCCACTTTGTTACCGGGAACGATGCTTCCTCGCTGCTTTATATTGATCGTCACCTGGTTCATGAAGTGACCAGCCCGCAGGCATTCGACGGCCTCCGCCTGGCTGGACGTAAGGTCCGTCGGCCTGAACTGACCTTTGCCACGCCAGACCACAACGTTCCTACCGAAAACCAGTTCGATATCCGCGAGCCAATGTCTCGGCGACAGGTTGAAACCCTGCGCAAGAATTGCCAGGAATTTGGCATTACCCTTTATGACGTGGGCAGCGGCCGGCAGGGGATTGTCCATGTGATTGGCCCCGAACTCGGCATCACCCTGCCGGGAACCACCATCGTTTGCGGAGATAGCCACACCAGCACCCATGGCGCATTTGGCGCCTTGGCGTTTGGCATTGGCACCAGCGAGGTTGAACACGTTCTGGCCACCCAAACCCTTTGGCAAGGCCCAAGGCCGAAGTCATTCGGTATTGAAGTTGTGGGCAAGCTGGCCCCCGGGCTGGAAGCCAAAGACATCATCCTGGCCATCATCCGGGCCATTGGCACGGGCGGCGGCACCGGCTGCGTGCTTGAGTATTACGGACCGGCAATCTCGGCCCTTTCCATGGAAGGCCGGATGACCGTCTGCAATATGTCGATCGAAGCGGGTGCCAGGGCCGGCCTGATCGCTCCCGATGAAATCACCTTCGATTACCTGACCCAGGTCGATCGGCCGTTCGCTCCCAAGGGTCAAGCCCTGGAAGCCGCCCTGGCCGACTGGCGCACCCTCAAGACCGATACCCCAGACGCGTTCGACCAGCATATCCGGATCGATGCTTCAACCCTGGTTCCCCAGGTCACGTGGGGCACCTCGCCCGATATGACGGTGGACATTACCGGCCACGTCCCCCGCCTGGACGAAATTCCAGCCGCACAGCGGGGCGATGCCGAACGCGCCCTCCACTACATGGGCCTGGAGCCAGGCACGCCAATCAACAAGATCCCGGTCGATATCGTGTTCATCGGCTCGTGCACCAACGGCCGAATTGAGGACCTACGAACCGCAGCCCATGTTCTGAAGGGGCGCAAGGTAGCCTCGGGGGTTCGGGTCTTGGTTGTGCCCGGCAGTGAACAGGTCAAGGCCCAGGCCCACGCCGAAGGGCTCGACCAGATCTTCACCGCCGCCGGAGCCGAATGGCGAGAGGCCGGTTGCAGCATGTGTCTGGCCATGAACCCAGACAAGCTCACGCCAGGCCAGCGCTCGGCCAGCACCAGCAACCGCAACTTCGAAGGACGTCAGGGCCCAGGCGGTCGTACCCACTTGGTGAGCCCAGCCATGGCCGCCGCCGCCGCCGTGGCCGGCACCTTTACCGATGTCCGAAATCTGCTCGCACACTAACACCGACACAGAGCCCCGGTCTTCCCCCGCTCAACCCCATACCAGAGATCGCCCATGGAAGCTTTCACCACGCACCGCGGTCACGTTGCCCTGCTGGACTGGACCGACGTTAACACCGACCTCATCATTCCCGCCCGGTACCTCAAGCGAATTGAGCGGACCGGCTACGGCCCCCTGCTCTTCGCCGACAAACGGTACGTTGCCGGCGGTGCTCCCGAGGTGGATACCCCAGAGCAGCAGGGCGCCTACGAAGCGACCTTCCCGCTCAACAATCCCCACTTCAAAGGGGCCTCCATTCTGGTGGTCGGCAAGAACTTTGGATGCGGATCCAGCCGAGAACATGCCGTGTGGGCCGTATCTCAGGCCGGCTACCGGGTTCTGATTGCCCCTGGCAAGCATGAAGGATTTGCCGACATCTTCGAGCAGAATTCGTTCAACAACGGCTTGCTGCCTATTGAATTGCCCGAAGCCGACTGGCGTGCCATCGCCGGCGCAGTGGCCGCACATCCAACCTTGGAAGCCACCGTGAACCTGGAAGCCAGCACCATCACCGTTCACCAGCCTGAAGGAAAATCCACAAGCTACAGCTTTGAGATTCCCTCCGAGCAGCGCAAGCGGCTGCTGGCCGGACTTGATGCCATTGCCGAAACCCTTTTGATTGCCGACTCCATCTCTCGACACGAACAATCGGCCCCTGCCTGGGTCACCCCTGCGGCCTCCTGAGTTCAGAACCAGAAGCCGAGCACGCCCAAGACCGATTCAACAACCGCCCCCGCCTGAGTCCGGGTCTCACTCCAGAGACCTGTGAACTTCAGTCGGGGGCGTTGGTCCATTTGGTGATTCACATTTGCGTTATCCACGCCAATCGAGGCGAAATCTGGTCTGTGCTGTCTTGAAACGAGCCTTTGGCCTTCCACATAAACCGTGTGCCGTGCAACCGTGAACCGCGATCGAAATAGCCGACGAGGCAACCTGCCTGTCGCTCAGGCCTTCCGCTTTCGACTCAAGCAAAAGTAGCGATTATTCCGATAGTAAGGACAACTCGTTTTCTTCAGACGTTCCCCGAACCCGACTGGGGACGATGCCAAGGTTTATCCGGAATCGACTGGGCCTCAGAATCCCGCCATTGAGTCTCCTGCTGCTTGTGGTCCTGACCACGGCGGCCGGTTGCGTGGGCCCAACTGCGCTTCAGAAGACCCGCATTCGCTACAACGAGTCGTTCCGCCGCACGAATGACGAGCAACTGCTGCTGAACATTGTCTGCCTGCGGTACGGAGACTCACCCGTCTTTGTGGACCTGCCAAGTATCACCAGCCAGTTCGAGGTCTCGTCTCGGAATAGTTTCACGGGCGGGAGAGACGGTTCTGGACCTGGCTTCTCCAACCTGGGGATTGGCGAGCTTTTCCTGCGCGATGCACCGACCCTGAGCTACCACCCACGCGAAGGCCGGGAAATGGCCAAGGCCCTGATGACCCCCCTGAGCACCGATGCAATCCGGATGGCACGGGCGGGCATGAACCTCGAACAGTTTTTGATGATCGTCATCAACGATATCAACGACCTCAACAATGCACCCCGGGCCAATGACATGGTCCCTCGCGCACCGGATGATAATGAAGATTATCGCTACCTGGTTGCGTTGATGGTTGCGCTGGCGGATCGTCAGGCGATTGAGTTCTTGAACGTCAGCCGCGAAGAAGACCGGTCCGACCGGGTTGCCACCAGTACCGTTTACGGCCGAGACCTGGTGGATGCCGCCAAAGACGACATGGTGTTTCGGAGCGCCGGCGATAATGAGCATGTTCTGCTCAAGAAGAAGACGCAGGAACTGGTGATCCGAGTGAAAGCGCACGAACGAGATTCGTTCGAGATGCAAGAGATTGCACGCTTGCTCAGACTTCAGCCTGGCAAAAGCGAATACACGATTCGTTCCGAGTATGCGGAGACCGACGCGAACGAGTTGCCAACTCCCCTGGGCGAAAAGGAACTGGTGATTAACTCGCGGTCGATCCTCCAGATGCTCACGTTTCTATCCAAGGGGGTTTGCGTACCGCCCGATCACTCGGCCAGTCGGGTTGCCCCCACCGTTCTGGACACCGATGGATGCCCGTTTGACTGGACCAGGGTTACCGCCGGCCAGTTCCGGGTGTACCACTCCAAACACAAGCCCAAGAACGCCGAAGTGGCCATCCAGTATAAGGATTTCTGGTTCTACATCCGTGAAGATGATGCGCCATCCAAGGCCACCCTGACCGTAATCGACCTGCTGTTCTCACTCCAGCTCACGGACGATGCCAAATCTGGTGGACCTGTGCTCACGTTGCCCGCAGGCGGTTAGGCCGCGACAACCGTATCAAGCGTGTACCTACAACCCGATTCCGAGCTAATGATTTGCATGGCCTATCCGCTATGAATGCAAAGTAATAATAACTTTGCCTCAACCTTCAAAAAGCAAATTCCAAACCGGGGACGGGATACCTGTCCCACGTTTTGGAATCACTTCTAAGCTACCCGGCCTGGATTCGAACCAGGAAAAACGGGACCAAAACCCGTTGTGATACCGTTTCACCACCGGGTAATCACAAGCTTAGTGTAACTCAGCAGAGCGAGAACGGAAAGTCCGGGTTGAAAAACAAGGGCCGGTTTTTATTCGTGGGGGGGAATCTGGCCAGCGTGGGCGGTGAGCACCTTGTAGGCCAGTTGCTCAAGCTGGGTGCTTAAATCAACCGAGACCAGGGCGGTGGTTTCTGGCAAGTTCAGAGGTGCCGGGGCAAAGTTGAGAATGCCCTGAATTCCGCTGGTTATCGCCAGATCGGCCACAGCTTGGGCCACCTCGGCGGGCACTGTCAGGATGGCGAGCTGGATTCCGAGTTCCGCCGCCACCGTGGGCAGCTCTTGCAGAGAATGAACGGTTAACCCTGCGTGCGTCTGGCCAATCTTTTTGGGGTCGGTATCGAACAGGGCAATCACCTGAAAGCCACGGCCCCGGAACCCCCGGTACCGCAACAGGGCACGTCCCAGGTTGCCAAGACCAATCAACGCCGTTTTCCAAACCCGATCAATCCCCAGAATTCCGCGCAGGATGGGAATCAATTCTTCGATCTGATAGCCAATGCCAGGGTGTCCGAACGGCCCAAAGTGAGCGAGGTCTTTGCGCACCTGGGCGTCATTGATGCCCAGCAAACTCCCAAGCTGGCTGCTGGAGATGGTCTTATGACCGAACCTCTGAAGGTTCTCAAGCTGGCGCAAGTACAGACTGACCCGGCTGATCACAGCCTTGGGGGCAGGTTTTTCGGGCTGCGCTTCGCGAAATGGGTCCGTCACCAGACGGGCTCCGTGGAACCTGAACGAACAACCAAACGGCCAGCCAAGAGGACCTGGCCTGGGCCAGATCTGATCCTGGGGATCAGCCAGGCAAAGCATTAGCCCTGCCGAATTTAGCCGGATTGGTGCAGAATAATCAAGCGTTCCACAACCGGTTCTCTGGTACCGGCCGCAAATCTTGCCAGGGCTGTTTCAGGGTTCCACGAATCAAGACGTCGGTATCCAAGGTCATGACCTCTTGATCCCGCAGCCGAGCAGCCTGGTGCATTTGCTGAACGCCGCGGCCCATCACAGGTCCGGCTCCCTGAGTTCCTCCCTCCAGGCAGGGGCCAATGAAGGTC
This sequence comes from uncultured Planctomycetales bacterium, assembly GCA_903926465.1. Taxonomy (GTDB): domain Bacteria; phylum Planctomycetota; class Planctomycetia; order Isosphaerales; family Isosphaeraceae; genus CAIYJE01. The sequence continues at coordinate 76,165 of CAIYJE010000055.1, read as the reverse complement.
CAGACTTCGTCCAGCTCTCCGGCATCCAAGAACGCGCCCGCAAGCCGGCCGCCCCCCTCGATCAGAAGGTTGGTTGCCGACCGTTCACCCAGCCGGTCCAGAAGCGAACCGATTGGAACGCGATCATCGGTGTCGAAGCTCAAAACCTCACAGCCGGACCCTCTGAGCGCAGCCACCCGCTGTTCGGGCGCTCGCCCGGTGACCGCCACACACACGGGAATTGCCTGCGCCGAGCGAACCAGGACAGAATCCAGCGGCAGGCGAGCCCGCGAGTCTAGCACCAAGCGAATTGCCGCGCGAGGGCCTGAAGGGCGGGCCGTCAAGCGTGGGTCGTCGGCCAGGGCGGTTTCAATGCCAACGGCAATCACATCCATCCGGCCCCTGAGTTCATGCACCAGCGCTCGTGAACGTTCATTGCTAATCCACTGGCTATGGCCAGAGGCCGTGGCAATCTTGCCGTCCAGGGTCATCGCCCATTTCCCAATCACATAGGGGCGGGCCGTGAGCTGACGTTTGAGGTACGGAGCATTCAGCCGATGCACCAACTCGGCCTCAAGCCCTTCCTCAACCGTCACCCCCGACCGGACCAGAACCGCCAGCCCACCTCCGGCAACCTTCGGAAACGGGTCCCGCTGCGCCATCACAACCCTGGAAATTCCAGCCGCCAAAATTGCATCCGTGCATGGTGGAGTTTTCCCATGGTGGCAACACGGTTCCAACGTCACATAAAGCGTGCCATTGCGAGCCCGCTCGCCAGCTTGGGCCAAGGCAACGACCTCGGCATGTGGACCACCAAAATAGCCGTGATAACCAACCCCCACCGCCTGCCCGCCTTGAACCACAACCGCACCCACCATCGGGTTGGGCTCCACCCGCCCCTGACCGCGATACGCTTCTGCCACCGCCAGGCGCATCCATCGAAGATCAAAGGACTCGGATTCTTGTGTCACGACTTTCCAAACCTCCCACCCAACTTGGCAATCTGCCCGCAGACCGATCCTGTTGGCACCCGAGGCACAATGGGCTCAGGCATGCTCAGCAGTCCATCTGCCAAGCATGGTTTGACCAATGGTGCTAGTTCCCACACGGATCAGCAACAGCCCCACCATGATTCAGGCCATACTCCACCGCGGAACCAAACCCGACAAAAAAACCTCGAATCGCCGAAGCGACACGAGGTTTTCGTGATTTGTCAGGACGGTGGATCAGCCTCATCGACTTTGAGCACAAACGGAGGCCAAGATCAACCGAAGCCGCCCATGCCTCCCATACCACCCATCATGCCACCCATGCCGCCCATGCCACCCATGCCGCCTTTGCGGCTATGGACCCCTGTGGCACTGAATTGACCACCACCACCACCAGTACTCTTCATCTGGCCAATCCGCCGGCCAGGGAAGTGGGTGTTGGTGCGGTTGTAATAACCCTGAGGTCCAGCCCCGTTCACGTGGGTTGAGATCGGGCCAGTTGCCGCAACCTTCGGAAGCCGTGACTTGTTTGCATTGGGGGGGCCACCGGGACCACCAAAGGGACTGAGCGGGTCATACCCACCCATACTCAAATCACCCAGAACATCGCGATTGGTCTGGGCCGTCATCTGACGCTGCATTCCCATGATTCGCAGGTTATCTTCCTGCTTAGGAACAGAAGCGAGAGCGGCTTGCTGCGGCAAAAAGTAGCTGTAATACTGAAAAAACGGATCCGCAAACTGAGCCTGAGCGGGAGACGTTGCCATCCCACCAAGACAGAGGACAGCCAGAGTCAAAATCCAGCGCTTCATGGTCAGCGTCCTCCTGGGGACAACCTGTTGAAAAATGGCCCCGCACAAACGCGGCCGTTTCCAATAGGTTTCTACATCCCATAGTATCGGACTCGTCCAGCCCCGAGCAAATCGAATCCGAAATTGTTGGCGAGCAAGTCAACACCACAGAGAAACCGTGATGGATCTCTCAAAAATACTGTCGATCCTGGCAGGTGTGACACTGCCCCTGGCAGTGATCTGCGTGGGGGCGTGGCTGATTTACCAGGCCCGACAAAACCTCAGATCTCCAGACGCAACGGAATCCGACGTTCTGGAGGATCTGGAAAACGCTTATCGGGAAGGGGAACTGGATCCCCTCGAATTCGAGAAGGTCCGAGATTCGCTGGAACGCCAGCAGGTTGAGGGGATGCTTCAGTCTGAAACCAAGCATGATCCCCAGGCCAGCGACTCAGGCCAACCATGACCTGCAACAGAGCCTTAACTGATCCTCCACCAAGCCGTGGAGGAACAATCAAGCAAGCGGTACTGCGGGCCCCACAAAACAGCCACAATTAGTCTACGTTTGTCCAATTCGACCGATTGATCTCGCGGCTGGGGTTAATTCCCACCACGGACGTCCGGATGAATGTGACAAACTCACGAACTTCGGCCAGGTGCCCAAAGTCCGTGTCAATCAGTTCGAGTGCCTGGTGCTGAGGCCGACCTTCCTTGTACAGGATTCGGTAGGCCTGCCGCATGGCATCGATGGCTTCGGGCGAGAATCCCGCCCGCCGCATGCCAACCATATTCAGGCCGGTCACGCAGTTGTAACCCTGCTGAAGGACATAAGGCGGAACATCCTTGGTCGATGCCCCCATGCCGCCAATCATCGCCAGCCGACCAACTCGGCAGCGTTGCTGGACAGCAGAGTGCCCCGAAAGAATGCAGTTGTCACCCAAGATCACGTGCCCTGCCACCAGCGCACAGTTCACCAGGGTACAACCGTTGCCCACCCGCGCATCATGTCCCACATGGGAACTGATCATGAGCAGGTTCCGGTCACCGAGCACCGTTTCTCCGCCACCTTCCACCGTGCCACGGTGAATTGTGACGTACTCCCGGAAAGTATTTCCGTTCCCGATGATCAATCGGGTGGGTTCACCACGGTATGACCGAGACTGAGGACATTTCCCCAGCACAGCCCCGTGCCCCACAAAATTATCGCGTCCCATGACCAGCGGCCCGTTCAGGCACGCATGGCTCTCGATAACGCAACCAGGGCCAACACGAACCGGCCCCTCAATCACACTGTACGGTCCAACCACAACATCGGGCGCGAGTTCCACGTCCGGACCAATGACGGCTGTTGTGTGGACCGAATCCGAAACGGCGAGTGCCATGAATCGTCCTCCTCCTGAGCGGCATCCTGGAGGACCTCCTGTCCTCCTCGTCAGAATCGGTCCTGAGCAGTCGTCGCTTGAAGAAACTTGTAAACGTGACACCGAAAACTGCACACAAACACACTGAGAGATCGCGGCCGTATCAGGTCAGACGAACCGGCAAGCCGGTTCGAACGCTTTCAACTTCCGCCAAACTCATCGCCAGGGCCTGGCGAGCCAGCTCGCCTGAGAGGCCTGGGTATTCCTTGCCGGTGGCCACCGCGTTCACGGCCGCCTCAAGTTCGTTGGTAAACGCATCCAGCGGGTCACCAGACCCTAACTGGGGGTGCGCCGGGCCGTCTGGAGCATAAACCACCAGAGGGCTTACAGGGCCGGTTCCTGGCGGATCCGCAATCCCCAGGCTAATGGTGGCCCCTTCCAGATAGGCTTCAAATCCGTGAGCGAATGGGCGACTTTTCATCACCAGGGCACCAGAAACGGCCGAGACCGCCGGGGCCTGGTGGCCCTCATAGAGGTACTGGGTGGTCAGGTAATTGACCGTGTCCCCTTCCAGAGTCCCTCGCGAGTGCACCGCCTGGGGAACACCGCACAGCAGGCCCACGAAGTGTGTGTCGTGAATGTGGAGGTCGATGGCCGGGCCACCGTTACGCCCAGCATCACCAATGGCCGACGACCAGTCTGGCCTGGAGATCACCCGGGTAAAGTGGGCCGCCTGAAGTTTACCGTACTGCCCAGACTTGACGGCTTCTAGCAGAAACGCGAATTCAGGAAAGAACTGCAAGACGTGGGCCACCATCAACATCCGGCCGCTCGCCTGGGCCGCGGCCAGCATTCGGTCGGCATCGGCCAGCGTCAAAGAAATGGGTTTCTCAACAAGAACATGCTTACCGGCCTCAAGCGCCCGCACGGCCAAAGTTGCATGCGCATCATTGGGCACGCAAAGATCAACCAGGTCCACGCTTGAGTCTGCCAGCAAATCCTCGAAATTCTCAAAACGCCCATGGGATGACAGATCCATGTGCGTGCCGCGAGGCCCAAAGTTCCCCTGAATGCCCGTCCAATCGCCGGCAAGCCTGGCTTTGTTGGACGAACAGAGGGCTGTTACCCGGGCACCTGGGATGCGCTGGAGGGCAAGGTAGTGGGTCATGCCCATGAAACCAATGCCGACAAGACCAATTCCCACCATCGCGGTTCACCCTCCGCCCCTACGACCTACCCATTAGTTCGTGGCCAACTTAGCCAGATCGGCAAATCTGGGCAAGGTGAATAACAAATACCTGCTGCGCGTCCTCAAGTACCCCTCAAACACGTGCCGTTCAGGCCCAGCACCAGACCCGTTTGGGGCGGCCTCTTCACCTACCCCGACTTTCGGCACCCAGCCACCGCTCTACCCTTTGAGCCTGAACATTCCTGTGCCACGTTACCCAGGGGCAGTTGCAAGCAACCGGAACGGACCGTCAGGGAGTTGGCCATGAATCCAGGTCGCCCATATTCCTGGCTTTGCTCCCCTCAACACCCTCTTATTTGCGTTGCACACTTACAGTGAGCGCCTTTCCTGGTGTTCCTTTTCCGAATGTAGGATAGCCGCCCTCGGCTGTCTCTGAATTTCTGGGCCGTTACGAAGATGACAGCCGAGGGCGGCTGTCCCACATCGAACGAAGATCAAGACACTGAGGCGTGACACTCAGCAAATCCTTTCGTGTGCAACCCAAACGTGAACCGCTCCAGAGACCCTGCCGGAATTCGAGACAGGGGCAGCCAGGAAATCCTTGCCTATTTCCCCTGCCTCCACACCAGGCCTTCCTCTGGATTTGCACTTTCAGGAAGCCGAACAGCAGCTGGGCCAATCGTCTTGCAAAACCTCGGAGATGCCCCCAAGCCGGAAACTCCGTATCAAGCATCTTGCCCAGAACGACCGATGTCGTTAAAATGTCGATCTTTTCCGCTTGTGCGATTTGGCTCGCCGCCAAAGCCTTCGGATTGATCAAGTTTCGTTCAGTCTTCTATTTCACTACGAGTCTCTTCGGGAGCAATCATGGCCAGTCGCCGCCGCGGGAAAGGTCGACGCAAGGTAGGTCGTAAAAAACGCCGAATGCGCAGCAAGATTCGCCACCGCAAGAAATAACTCGAAGTGCAAGCTCCTTCACGGTCTTGTTCGTCGTTGACCCATTCTCATGAGGTCACACGAACGAGACCGGTTGAATCGATCGGGCTTTCCGAGCGGGCAATTGCCCTCCCAGTGATCTGATCTCGATTTTGTAGGATGATTGCGCTCTCAGGAACCGCTAGCCGGAACCACTTCAGGTTCACACGACCGGGGTGCGCTCGCACTGAGGACTTCCCCATGTGGTTCCGGCATGAGCGTTTTGAGTCAAAGTTTATCTTTTTACACTTTGGCTCATGGCTCTGTTTTTGCGGTTTGGCTTTGCTGGGTTTCTTAATCTCAAACTCAGTGTGGTCTCAGGAAACCCGATCACCCAAGCGTGTCTTTAATGATTCGCCCGTGGTCATTGATGAACTTCTGACCCGACCTTACGGTTCCGATCTACCGTTTGGCCCGGTCGGTAAACGACTCTGGGCGACAAGCCCCCAATCTTGGGGCTTTCCCTCAGACGTCCACTGGGTTTCGCTTTCGAACCTCGGGCCTATCGACCTTGAAGTTCGCGATGCAATTAGCACCTTGGTTCCTGCCCGCGCCACCTCCTTTCCGAGCCACGTTCACCTCGAAGGCGCGGAAAGACTGTTCGCGGCATCGGCCTCTTTCACAGCGAGGAAAGACCGGCCAGAGAACCCACTCAGCAAGCCGTTCACTCCCGAGAAGCAGTGGTCTGCTACGGGAAGCGGTAGCCGCACCGACTGGTACGAGGTCAACCTCGCAGCCCCCCGTTCGCTCAAGGGGCTCAAGCTCTGGTTTTCTGCAGATGCCGAACCACGCGGCTGTCGCCCTCCTGCCCGCTTTGAGGTTCAGGTACCGGAAGGAGACGGCTGGAAAGCCGTTCGGCTCACCAGTTTGGCCCCAGAGACACCAGCGGTTGGTGAAAATACTGCGCTTTTTGGTCCGATCGGACTGACCAAGTTTCGCGTGGTCTTCAGCCACGCCGATCCCGATTTTGCCACCGGGATCTACGGTATCGAGCCGCTCGACGCCGATCCCGATGCCGCTCGATCGGGGCCCGCCGCCATCCCGTTGACCATCTCCGGCGACAAATACATCACACCCGACGATAGTCTGGTCGTCGAACTCCGGGTCCAAAACCCAACCAGCACGGCTCAGGTGATTGAAGTCACCCCGGTTGTGGACTGGGAAGGCCAGTACCAAGGGCGAATTCTCACGAACCGGCCCACCGGTGCGGCTGCCAGCGCACCGTTTGGCCCCTGGGTCATTGAAGCCGAGGCCCCCAACCGACTCCAGGGATTCGACGTTACCTCGCGGCTCCGGTTCGGAGTTACCAGCGAACCACCCAGGCCGCTCGACGTCACCGAAAGTCGCCGGTTCACGGTGGCCGTAGCACGCGGTCGCGAAGACAACGCCAGCTTCCTACGCCAGACGCTTGGGTTCCGCTACAACATCGGACCCGGTGAAACCTGGATTTTCAAGGCGGCCGTGGAGATCAAGCGGCCCGAGGAACCCACGGCTCTCGACCGGGTGCTAAACCTGCCGTCGACCTTCACGCGTGTGCTCGAAGCCAAATCGGCCAAGCTGGGCACGATTGCCGTGGAACGGCAAGACACCCGCAACGTGTTGCCCGAACAGGTGGCCGCCACTCAGGCCTGGTACAACGCCAACCTGGCCAACTTTGATTGCAGTGACCCTCTGCTCCGCAAGATGTACTACCATCGTGGCTACCTGCTCCAGAAAAATAGCCTCGATCCTCAGCTTGGGGCCCTGACCTTCCCCACCCAGACCCAGGGCCGCTGGAGCAGTCAATGGTTTGCCAGCGTGAACAGTTCCGGGGCCGCGCATCAGGTCCGTGAATCTCGATGGCTCGCAAATCCACGGTACTGGACCGGCCCCATTCAGACCTGGACCAGCAACCAGTCGCCCGACCACACGTATCCAGCCCAGGTCACCGTTGCGGGCCCAGGTAAGGTGACCCAGGCAGACTGGATTACAGCCAGTGCCTGGGATGGGCACCTGGTGCACCCAGACAAGACCTTGCTCAGCGCACTGGCAGACAAGCTCGCGGACAACGTCCGGGGTGTGCAAAAAGCCAGCGATCCCGACGACGATGGCCTGCTCTCGCTTAACCACCAGCCGACCACCGGACTGGCATTCGATCCTTCGCTCTTTGCATCAACCAATCCGCAAGCCAGCACGCCCGTTGCCGTCGAGCGGGTTGACCTGACCAGCTACAACTTTGGCAACGCCCAGGCGGTGGCCCGGATCTACCGGGCGGTTGGAGAAGCCGAGAAGGCGAAAGAGTTTGATGCGCTGGCCGATAAGATTCGCAAGGCCGTGGCTGGAGCAATGTGGAATGCTGAGAACGGGTTCTTCCACAGCCTGAAGGCCGAAGACAATACGCAAGCCGACGCCAAAGACGTTACAGGCATCACGCCGTTTTACTTCGAGATGTTCAAGCCGGGCGAAGGCTACGGTAAAGCCTGGGCCTCGATTCTTGATCCCGCGCAGTTCTGGACCACCTGGCCCGTGGCCTCCCTCTCCAGACAATCGCCCGCCTACTCCCAAGATGGTCCACCAGCCGGCATGGCACCCGTTCCAGCCGGACCCAGTGCGAATGGCCCAACCTGGCCGCACGCCAATAGCCTCGTGCTCACCGCCATGGCCCGCACACTTCGAGCAGATCGGAGCCTGGGGGACCAGGACCGGGAAAAAGCGTCACCACTCACAAACGCCAAGCTCTGGGAACTGTTTCAGTCTTACACCAAAGCGCAGTTCCGGAACCAAGATCCAAGCCTGCCTTACACCGGCGTGCTTTATCACGGCGAAACTGGAGCCTGGAAGACCCCCGAACGCGATACCAACGATTCAACCTGGCTGGATCTGCTGATCCCCGATCTGGTTGGACTGGTGCCGCGAGCCGACGAAGTTCTGGAGATCGACCCCCTGCTTCCACCCGAAGCCCTGTCGTATTTCACGCTCGACGGCCAGCGCTACCATGGGCACGACATCACCGTGGTTTGGGACGCCCCCAACGATAACGCCGACACCCATACAGACGGTCGCCAGGGACTCGATGTCTATCTCGACGGCAAGCTGGTTGCGTCTTCCCCCACGCTCACTCGCCTGCTCATCGACATGAAAACCGGCAAGCCCATGGCAGAGAAGCCGGCCAGGCCCGCGGCTACCCCGGCTCCCGGTCAACCAAAGCCCTGAATCCTTGGTTGCTGGTAATCCACAACCGGGATGGACCTTGCCATGCCAACCGTCTTCGAGAAACTCAACCTCAAGGGCCAGAATCCGATCCTCGTTCTGAACGCGCCCACGAGTTTTGAACCCGAACTTGGTGCCCTGCTGGGCGTGACGATTGTGCGTGACCTGGACAGCAAGCAACCGCTCACTTTTTGCCTGGTATTCGTCCAGCAGCAAGCGGAAATCGTGGCCTTGGCCCCACAAATTGCGGCCAGGGCGCAGGGAGACGCGGTGGTCTGGTTTGCCTACCCCAAGGGGACTTCCAGGCGGTATACCTGTAATTTCAATCGCGATACCGGCTGGGGCCCGCTCAGGGCCGCAGGCTTTGAAACCGTGCGCCAGATTGCCATCGACGAAGACTGGTCGGCCCTCAGATTCCGGCGTCTGGAGTTTATCAAAACCCTGAAACGGGCCACCAACCGGCCAGCCCCCAGCGCATAAAACCGCTCGCCAATGGCCGCCTTGGCGAATTGGTCCTCATCGGGATGAGCACTGCGATCGCTATTCGGGTCCGCCAGCCGCTTCACCTGAGCGTTCCGGCCCGGCATACTGGGCAAGTAACGCACCACGTGCGTTTCCCACCTGATTGGGCCGTGCATCGAGACGAACAAGGAGAACATCGATGAGGTTTGCATCCCTGGTACGAGGGATGGCCGCAGCCGTGGCAATCACAGGCTGTGCCGCTGTCCAGGCTGATGTCACATTGCCGAACATCTTCGGCAGCCACATGGTCCTCCAGCGCGATCAGAAAGATCCCGTGTGGGGTTGGGCTGAGCCGGGCGAAGATGTCACGGTTACCGTTGCCGGCCAGACCAAGACCGCCAAGGCGGGCACGGATGGCGCCTGGCGGGTTGCCCTCGACCCAATTCCAGCCGGCGGCCCCTACACCATGACCGTCAAAGGCAAGAACACCGTCACCTTCGACGATGTGCTTGTGGGCGAGGTGTGGGTTTGCTCTGGCCAGTCCAACATGCAGTGGTCGGTCAATATTGCCAACGACCCCGACCTGGAAAAACTGACCGCCAAGAATTCCAAGCTGCGCATGATCTCCGTGCCCAACCTGGGCACCCAGGAGCCTCAGAAAAACTTTACCGGCAAGTGGGATGTTTGCACCCCCGAGACCGTTGGTAATTTCTCTGCGGTCGGCTACTTCTTTGGTCGTCAGCTTCAGCAAACGCTGGACGTGCCCATTGGCCTGATCAATAACGCCTGGGGCGGCTCGGCGTGCGAGGCCTGGATCAACCGAAGCCTGTTCGAACAAGACCCCCAGTACAAGCCCATGCTTGACCGCTGGGCCGATCTTGAGAAGAAGTACTCCGCGTCTGAAGGCCAGGAGAAGCAAAATCTGGAAGGCCAGATGCGTGGCAATTCCCGCCCGGCCAACATTTACAACGGGGCACTCAAGCCCACCATTGGCTACGGCATCCGTGGGGCCATCTGGTACCAGGGCGAAAGCAACGCCAGCCGCGCCTACCAGTACCGCGAAATGTTCCCCCTCATGATCAAGAGCTGGCGCGATGAATGGGCCCAGGGCGACTTCCCGTTCTACTGGGTCCAGCTTGCCGACTTCATGGGCGAGAAGGCGGAACCCGGCGACAGTGACTGGGCCGAACTCCGCGAAGCCCAGACCATGACCATGGACAAGCTGCCCAACACCGGCGAGGCCGTGATCATTGACATTGGCGAAGGCCGCGATATCCACCCCCGCAACAAGCAAGACGTGGCCAAGCGGCTGGCACGCTGGGCACTCGCCAAGGTGCATGGCCTGAACATCACCCACCAGAGCGCCCGCTACGAGAGCATGAAGAAGGAAGGGAACAAAATCACCCTCACCTTCAAGCACGTGGGGCCCGGTGGACTTTACGCCCTTGATGTGGATCAGCCCCGCGGTTTTACCATTGCCGGCGCGGATAAGGTTTTCCACAACGCCCAGGCCAAGATCACCGGTCCCAACACTGTGGAAGTATGGGCCGATGCTGTGGCCGACCCGGCCGCCGTGCGCTACGCATGGGCCGCCAACCCCATTTGCAATCTTTACGGCAGCCGCGAGATCGGGCTGCCCGTTACCCCGTTCCGCACCGACGACTGGAAGGGTGTAACGGCCGACGCCAAGTGAGTGTTTGCCTTGAAACTCGGTTGAAAACCCTGGGCCGACGGTGCTGTCTTTGCGCCGTCGGCCTGCTTTTTTATCCGTGACGCTGTTGCAAAACCCGCAACTGGCCAGGCCCGCGGGCCGGCTATCTCAGAACCTGAAATCCCCAGGGATCATTCGGTGCATCCTTTCGCCGGCAATGCAACTTTGATCGTACAGCGAGCTCGATGAGATCAAGAAGCAACGGACCTGGCGGGAAGCTCTTGTCGATTTCTGATCGGGTAACTTCTCTGGCCGTTTCCCTGAAAAACGACGCCGAGTAAGTTGTGCGGCCTCAGAAGAGTTTGCGGGCCGGGCGAGATCCCGTATACTAAAGGTTGCACTTCACCGGTGATGCCCTGCCTTCTCTTCAAGCAGGCGCACCATGCGATGGACACGAACTCAGATTCCCTCCTCCTCAGGGTGTTACGCTGTTCAGGTAGTCACCAAAGATTCCTGTTTGGCTCTCAGCAAACAGCTCACCGTCCTTACCTGGATGTCGGTTCCTGCTGTTTTCAGGGCCAAAGAAGTTTTTGAGATCTGGAACTGCACCCCTCCTGAGCGATTCTTGCCGCTGTTGTGGACCTGCCACCACTTCCAAAGCGAGTGATTCCAGACCCAGGCCCAACAGAGATTTCCACTGACAGCTTTGGTTCGATGTCAGTTTCCTCGTCACCGATAGAGACCCTCCGCCCCCATGGATGCCTCCGAGGTCGAGTCGCACGAAGATCATGGCCACGACGGGGATTTGCACCACCTGCATCACCTGATCGAGCATGCGGCGCACCTGCTCCCTGCGCAGGGACCGATCACCGTCTTCATCCACCACAACACGCTGCACGCCTTTGAGGATCTGAGTTTCAGCGAGGCGGTCAAAAAGGGAGCGGTGGTGTTTGACTGCCACCCCTACTGGCCCGAAAACCGCTACCGAGAACAACTGCGCAAGGGGCGAATCCGATTCTCGGAACTCCAGGAAGTGCTTGAGAAGGATCTGGGGGAAAAGGCTCAGGAAGAGCTTCCCTGCGGAGGCACGCGGCTGGCCATCCGCCTGGCCATGCTCCAGTATCCTTTGCAAACCGGAGCCACCGAGGAACTGGTGTGGTACCTGGCAGAGGCGAACGCGTTCCGCAGGGTCCGACCGGAAACCTCGGCCGCCGTACGGGCCAAATTCATTGCCGAAACCCGCCGCTGGGTGATGCGCGACCTACGAAGACAAAGTGAACTGAACGGGCAGACCAAGTCCACGCATACCGGCAACGCCCGTTCCTCGGCCAGTCTTCAGAAATTGCTCGATCGTTTCGGTGAATCGCGGATCGAAAGCTGGTCCGAATCGGAATGGGAAGCCTTCTCACTTCAGGCCCTCTGGCGGCTTTGCTGCGACGGCGTGATCGACCAGCCGATGTTCACGGCGGCGCCTCCAGAACGCACCAGGCACCGCGATTTGCTGCTCGAAGCTGCGGGGGTGGATGCCGATACCCTGGTCCATGAGCAGTTGACCCGGTTCTGCGCGGCATTCCTGGATCAGGGGTTGGCCCAGTGGCAACTTCCCAGGCGTGAAGAGGGATTCTTCATCGCGTTCTGCTCGCTGTTTCGCCGTCCCTTTGGGCCACCAATCGGCTGGATGAGCGGCCTGGACCGCAAGCTTGGGGAGATGCAGGACCAGGGGATGACGCCCCTGGAGTCGATCCGTGAGTCACTGGAAGATCTGGGCGTTCCGGCCGACGAATGGGAAGAATACCTGGCATCCACCCTGCTCGCGTTGCGTGGCTGGGGCGGCATGGTGCAGCAAATCGAGACCCGCGGCGATCGTGTGGTTCATCCGATTCCCGCAGGCAGCCTGATCGAATTCCTGGCCGTGCGGCTGTTGCTGGATCGCCAGGCGCTGGCATGGTCGGCGCATGAAGGCCTGGGATACAGCGGGCCACTGGCCGGCCTACGAGACGAAATTCGTGGCGGCATTAAACAGGATTGGCCCCCAAGCGTTCAGCAGCGGGCGTTCCTGGTTTTCCAGATCGCCCAGGTCATGGGCTTCTCGCCCGATGTCCTGTATCGGCTCGATCACGAAGGTTGGGCGGAACTTCTGCGCGAGGTAGAGACCTTCACGGCAATCGAACGGCGTCGCGTGTTCCACCTGGCATACGAGCGCAGGTTTTACACCCAGGCGCTGGATGCAATTGCCCTGCACGCCAATCGACCGCGACATGCGGATCAGAAGCCAAGATTTCAGGCGGTCTTCTGCATCGACGAGCGAGAAGAATCGATCCGTCGTCACCTGGAAGAAGTGGCGCACGACTGTGTGACCTACGGCACCGCCGGGTTCTTCTCGGTACCCATTTACTATCGCGGCATCAACGACGCACACTTTGTGCCCCTCTGTCCGGTGGTCATTCGGCCCCAGCACTGGGTCACGGAAAAAGTGGCGGTGGATCTGGAATCAAGCCATCGCCGGCGGGCCAAGGCCAGACGCGCGCTTGGCAAGGCCACGCACACGCTTCACAAGGGGAGCCGGTCGGCCACGCTGGGGGCGCTGCTCACCTCGATGGTGGGTGTCTTCGTATCGGCCCCGCTGATCGCTCGCACCCTCTTTCCACGCATGACCTCGCGTGTGAAGTCACGCATCGGTCAGTTTGTGGAAGCTCCGGTTGGCACCAGGCTCCAGCTTGAACGAACTGAAGCCGAGACCGGTCCGGAAGGGGGCCATATCGGGTTCAACCTGGAGGAAATGGCCAACATCGGCCAGAAAATCCTTCAGGAAATCGGCCTCACCTCGGGCTTCGCCCGGCTGGTCTTCATTGTTGGTCACGGCTCCACCAGCATCAACAACCCCCACCGTTCGGCCTATGACTGTGGCGCATGTGGCGGGTCGCCTGGCGGCCCTAACGCCCGAGCACTGGCCCAGTTGCTCAATGATCACCGGGTCAGGCAATTGCTGGCAAATCGGGGCATTCTGGTGCCGCCAGAGACCTACTTTGTTGGCTGCATGCACAACACCTGCAATGACGCGGTGACCTACTTCGATCTTGACCAGGTTCCACCCAGCCACATGGCCGAGTTTGGACGAGCGCGCAATGACTTCGAACTGGCGAGAGAACGCGATGCCCACGAGCGCAGTCGACGGTTCCAGTCGGCCCAGCTCACGCTCTCGCCCACCGGCGCCAGAGAACATGTGGAAGGACGCTCGGAAGATATGGCCCAGGCCCGACCGGAACTCGGCCATGCGACCAACGCACTCTGCATTGTGGCCCCTCGTGAGCTAACCCGAGGGCTTTATTTTGATCGTCGCGCATTCCTGGTTTCGTACAACCCCGGTACGGATGATGCCGCCAACGGAATTCTGAACCGGATCCTGAGCGCGGTTTTTCCAGTATGCGCGGGCATTAACCTGGAATACTACTTCTCGTCCGTTGATAACCATGGTTGGGGGGCGGGGACCAAGCTGCCTCATAACATCACCTCATTGGTGGGGGTGATGGACGGCGCGGCCAGTGACCTCAGAACCGGCCTGCCCTGGCAGATGGTAGAAATCCACGAACCGGTTCGCCTCATGTTCGTGATCGAGGTCTTGCCGGAAGCCATGCTTCGGCTGATCGCCCAGAACCCCGTTGTCGGCCGCTTATGCCGGAACGGCTGGGTTCAGCTTACCGTGGTTCACCCAGAAACCAAAAAGCTGAGCGTTTATGAGGATGGCGTGTTTCAGCCCTATCAACCCCAGGCCCTGTCTCTTCCTACCGCACAATCAAGCGCGGAATGGTACCGGGGCTGGAGAGAACACCTCGAGTTCGCAGAAATCCAGGCCTGAGACCGGAGAAAACGGATTCCAAGATGCCGACGCCTCAACACTTGATGACTTTCCTCGGTCTGCTCGTGATTCTAGCCCCACTCTCGTTGCTGCTACTGCTGGGGGTGGTTTCGCTGTTCGACCGACCGTTCTCAGAGCAGACCACCACCCGAATTCTCCAGGTTGGCACAGCGGTTGGCCTGCTGGCCGCCTTGGCTGTCCTCGCCGGCATGCTCATTCTGGGGATCCGGTTTTTACCGATTGAACTGGGAAACTGGGTGGCCATACCGGGGCTTTACCACTTCTCGCTCAAATTCATCTTTGACCGGTTGTCGGTCCCGTTCGTGATTCTGGCGTTTGTGCTGTCGGGCACCATTGGCGCATTCTCCAGCCGCTACCTGCACAGGGAACGCGGGTTCAATCGTTTTTTTGTGCTTTACAGCCTTTTCTTGCTGGGCATGGTGGTTACCGCGCTGGCCGGCACCAGCGAGACCCTGTTCACAGGCTGGGAGATGGTCGGTCTATCTTCGGCCCTGCTGGTGGGGTATTACCAGTCCAGGCCAGGACCGTCCAGGAACGCGCTCTGGGTCTGGTCGGTTTACCGCTTCTCAGACGCTGCGCTGCTGCTGGCCGTGGTGGTGATGCATCACCTGGGGGGCGAGGGAGACTTTGACGAACTTCTGGGGGCCGATGTGTGGCCTTATGAGCATGCCATGATTTCCTCGGGCCAGGCGCTGCTCATTGGGTCACTGTGCCTGGCGGCAGCCGCCGGCAAGTCGGCGCTCATTCCGTTCTCTGGTTGGCTGCCGCGGGCCATGGAAGGTCCAACCCCCTCAAGTGCGGTTTTCTATGGCGCGGTTTCCGTGCATCTGGGGGTTTATCTGTTACTCAGGCTAAGCCCACTTCTGGCCTGTTCCCCCGTGCTGTCGGTTTTGGTGGTTGTGCTGGGCCTGAGTACAGCCTTTTTTGCCTACCTTGCAGGTAGTGTGCAAACCGACATCAAGTCGGCCCTTTCGTATGCCTCGCTCACGCAGGTGGGGATCATTGTTGCGGAAATTGGGCTCTGGAAGTACATCCCGCTTTATGTCCCGCTGGTCCACATGCTGGGGCACGCTTGCCTGCGAACCTCCCAGTTCCTTCGCGCACCGTCGCTGCTGAATGACTACCAGAAACTGGAAAACGCAATTGGCGACCATCTTCCACAAACCACAACGCCCTGGCGAAGAATTGCCAATGGCCCCGCACTCTCCTGGCTTTACCGGCTGGGTCTTGAGCGCGGCTATTTTGATGCCGCATTGATCACCTGGGGCGTTCGTCCGTTTGTGCGGGCCGCCCACTGGTGCGATGGGCTGGAGCGACGCTGGACCAACCTGCTCTCGGGCGAAGCCTCAAGGGAATCCGACCGCGTGGCAACCCCGTTTGGAGTGATCGACGAAATCTCATGAGAATCCCGAACCTACCCTGGCTCGAGTTGTCGATCATCCTGGCGCTTTTCGGCTCGGTCTGGGTTAGCCAGCTCAAGCAAGCGGTCCAGGCCGCGCGCTGGGGAATTATTTTCACAGGCCTGACATTTGTGACCTCTTGCCTGGCGTGGCTGACTTTCAGCCTGGCTAGCCCGGCAGACGCGCACGAGGTCTGGAGTCCGTCGCTCGCCCTCTTCGGCCAGAAACTGTTCGCCGTTGATCAGCTTTCCGCGGCCTTGGTACCCGCCATCGCCCTGCTCCACTTCCTGACGGCCTTGGCCACGGCCCGGACCAAGATGCGCAACTTCTCGTTCTCTTGGTCGCTGGTCTCGGAAGCCATCCGGCTGGCGATGTTCACCTGCCAGCCTGGCTGGATTTTGGTCGGCCTGCTGGCCATCAGTTGCGTGCCCCCGTATATCGAGCTGGTTAACCGCCGCAAGCCCACCAGACTTTATGTCATTCACATGGGGCTCTTCGTCGGCCTGCTGATCATTGGCTGGGCCGGTGTCCAGTTCAGTACGGGCTCGGCTTTGGGCCTGGGCATCTCCAGCGTGCCGCTGATGCTCGCTATTCTGATCCGGTGCGGGACGGTGCCGATGCACTGCTGGGTAACCGACTGGTTTGAGCATGCCTCGTTCGGCAATGCCATTCTGTACGCAACCCCGCTGGCCGGAGTGCTGGCGGCCGTTCGCCTGGTGCTTCCCATTGCGCCTGGCTGGATCCTCTCTGGCATCGCCGCATCCTCACTCGTCACGGCCATCTACGCGGCCGCCATGGGCACCATCCAGCACGAAACCCGCCGGCTGTTTGCCTATCTGTTCCTCAGCAACACTTCTCTGGTGCTCGTCGGCCTGGAAATCCACACCGAACTCTCATTCACCGCATCACTTTGCCTCTGGTTCTCTGCCATCTTCTCTCTGGGCGGTTTTGGCCTCACACTCCGGGCCATTGAGTCCAGATTCGGACGGCTCACACTCACCCGCTTCCACGGACTGTACCCTAATATTCCCAGCCTGGCCGTCTGTTTCTTGTTGACGGGGCTCGCCTGCGTCGGCTTTCCGGGTACAGTCGGCTTCATCGCCGCCGAGTTGCTGGTGGATAGTGCGGTCGAAGCCAACCCGATCATCGGAATGCTGGTGGTGATCGCCGGTGCCCTGAACGGGATTGCCGTGATGCGGGGATACTTCTCAATTTTCACAGGGGCCAGACACCACACGTCGATCTCGCTCAAGATGGTGGGACGAGAGCGGGTTGCCGTGCTGACGCTGGTTGCGCTGATCTTGCTGGGAGGAATCTTTCCAGCCCCCGGAGTTCAAACCCGGGTGCGTGCGGCCCGCCAGATCTTGCAAGACCGCGTGAGCCGGGTGGGAGCAGACTCTGAGCCAGATGCAACCGAGAAACCCGATTTGCATCACAAGGTAGAGGTCGAGCCGGTTCCCAAGGACTGATAGCGCCGCAGTTGGGTTGCACGTGTAGGACAGCCGCCCCCGGCTGTCTCCTGGGGTTGTTTGTATGTGCAACCGATTCGTGAACCGCTATAAAACCGGCCCGCTGAACGCCCCCTGTCCGATTTCCTTCTCAGAACGACACCGCGCCCTTGACCATCGGTACCCAGATTTCCGATATTTGGGAACGTTTCAGTTTGGGTTCACGGGGCTATTTCTGGATCAGTCTGTCCTGATTCACCAAGACACGCTTCGATATCCTGCCCATAAACCCCAATTCCTTCCTCAACGCGGTGCGACGCGCGGCCGGTTCTTTCGCCGTTGACCCCACGCCACCCGACCTGGAGATTCAGCCCTCATGGCGCACGGTAATACCCCGATCACGGTGGCTCACGGTGACGGCATCGGTCCTGAGATCATGGACGCCTCTCTGCAGATCCTCAAAGCAGCAGGTGCCAAGCTCGACATCGAAACCATTGAAATTGGTGAGAGCGTTTACAAGCGGGGCCACTCAGCCGGCATTGAGCCTTCCGCCTGGGAAAGCCTGTACCGCACCAAGGTGTTCTACAAGGCCCCCATCACCACGCCTCAGGGCGGTGGCTTCAAAAGCCTGAACGTGACCGTGCGGAAGTCGCTGGGGCTGTTTGCCAACATCCGCCCCTGTGTGAGCTACCACCCGTTCGTCGCCACCAAGCACCCGGTCATGGACGTCGTCATCGTTCGTGAGAACGAGGAAGACCTTTACGCAGGGATTGAGCACCGCCAGACCGACGAAGTGATGCAGTGCCTCAAGTTGATCAGCCGGCCCGGCTGCGAGAAGATTGTTCGCTACGCGTTCGAGTACGCCAAGCAGAACAACCGCAAGAAGGTGACCTGCTTCACCAAAGACAACATCATGAAGCTCACCGACGGCATCTTCCACAAGGTCTTCGATGAGATTGCCGTGGAATACCCGGACATTGTCAACGAGCATTGGATTGTGGACATCGGCGCTGCCAAGATGGCAGACACGCCCGAGAACTTCGACGTCATTGTGATGCCGAACCTCTACGGCGACATCCTCTCCGACGTGGCCGCTCAGATCGCCGGTTCCGTGGGCCTGGCCGGCTCATCGAACATTGGTGAGCAAGGGGCCATGTTCGAGGCCATTCACGGCTCGGCTCCACGCCGCGCCGGCCAAAATCTGGCCAACCCCTCAGGCCTGCTCCTGGGTGGCGTGATGATGCTGGTGCACATTGGACAGGGCGATGTGGCCGAGCGCGTGCACAACGCCTGGCTCAAAACCCTGGAAGACGGCGTGCACACGTATGACATCTATGATGAATCCGTGAGCCGCGAAAAGGTTGGCACCAAGGAATTTGCCCAGGCCGTGATTGCCCGGGTAGGCCAGTCTCCTTCCAAGTTCAAGCCCGTGAAGTACGGGGTGGCCCACTCCATCAAGGTCCCCACCATTGCCGAGCTCCGCAAGCCGGCCGCCAAGAAGGACCTGATGGGGGTCGATCTGTTCCTGCATGACCGCCGGAACCCCGCCGAACTGGGTCCAGTGGTCGACGCACTCCAGAATGACCACCTGCAACTGGTAACGCTGTCCAACCGTGGCGTGATGGTCTACCCACGCGGTAACAGCCAGACCTCCACCATCGACCAGTACATTGGCCGGTTCATGTCCAAGACGGCCGGTACCCCGATCTCTCACCAAGACATCATCGAACTGCTCCAGCGTGCCAACCACGCCAAGCTCGATGTGATCAAGACCGAGAACCTGTGTAACTTCGACGGCCAGCCCGGCTACTCACTCAGCCAGGGTCAGTAAGACCTGGCGGCTCCAACGGCACTCTCCCGTTTAGCTGCTAGCTCTTGGACTTGCAAAACTCCACCGCCCGTGCGACCCCGTGTCGCACGGGCGGTTTTGTTTCCCACTCGGTATTTCGTATCGAGGTTCACGTTTGCATCGCGCCCAGGTGTCCAATTCAAGCCCGAAGCGCCAGATTGTGTGCAACGCAACCGTGAACCACTTGAAAAGTCCTGGAACTTTCGAAAGACCATCCAGATGCCGAGAGCCCGAAATTCGGACTTTCGCCAGGCTGTGGCGTTACACCTGCAGGTTCTGCGCCGTTGTCGCCTTCCACTGCCGGATCTGCCGGGAAAGCAGCCAGGCAAACACGACCAACCCTACCGCACTGGCTCCGATCAGGGCCGGACGCACCCGTTCGTCAAACAGGATAAACGCGGGCCAGGGATATTTCTGTCGGATAACCACAACCAGTGGAGATCCCTTCACGCGCTCATAAAGCAAACTGCTTCCGCGGAAGCCGTAATCATGGGCCACCTGGAGTTCCAGATCTTCAAGAAAATCGGCCAGCTTGGGCATGGCGTCTGGCCAGAGCCAGATCGGATCAGGCCGATCATGGGCAGCGTAACGGCGATCGAACGCGGCAATGTAAGGGGATCGCTGGTCCAAAGGGACCCCTTCCTGCTCACCATAGCTCCAGTCCATGGGGGCAGAGATGGTGGCTCCAATCGGCTCGTCCGTCAGATCGACCATTCCCAGGCGGGCCGCCAACGTGATGTTGGCCACCAGCACCCCCGCCAAGGCCCCCTGCTCCTGTCGAATGGGAATGGCCAGGGCAATTTTATACCGGCCATCTTTGAGGGAATGAAAGGCTTTAGATACGTAGACCTCTGGATTCCGAATATTGAACTGGTCGTTACGATCCAGGAAATGCCGAAAGTAGTCTCGCTCGGCAAATGATCGTCCAATTGCTGAACCGGCTGCTCCCGTATCCGCGCGTAAGATAGCTTGGGAATCTAGCACGAATATGTTCATCAGTGGGCTGCCAATCCCAAGCCCGAACCAGGCTTGAAAGTCGGCCGTTTTGCGCTGAAGGAACGCGTCAAGCATCTGGCGTTGCTGAGGAGAACCGGGATCCTGATCAAGCAGAGCAATCATGAGCTCAGGGGCAGACTGAGAATCAATCAGACCACGACGCACAATTTCCAGTTCCTTGCCAATGTAACCGGCCAACCGGTGCGCATCTCGCGCACCCGCGGTATGAAGGCTAGAGAGCGAGCCGATTTGCGTCACCAGCCCAATGGCCAGCGCGCCGGCCAGTGACAAGCCTACCATCCAGGGATGCCGGCAAACGGCAAACCAGGCCCGCTTGGGCCAGTTAGGACTTCCCGCCTGAGTGGGCTCGCCCCGCAGCCAGCGCGCCAGATCGGCCGCAAAGGCATCGGCCGATGCGTAGCGTGCCGCCGGATCTTTCTCCAGGCACTTCAAACAAACCGCTTCAAGCTCGCGATCCACCTTGCTGTTCAGTTTCCTTGGAGAATTCGGTGTCTCGGTGGTCACATACTTCAGCGTTTCCGCAAACGATCGCCCTTCGAAGGGGGCTCGCCCGGTTAACAGGGTGTAAAGCAAGGCCCCCAGTCCGTACACATCGGCGGCCGTACTGAACACCGAAGTCTTTCCAGACGCCACCTCGGGCGACATGAACGGCGCGGTCCCACGAATCTGCGGGCTCGTCAGCGAGACCGAGGTCAGCGTATCCGTAGACTCGCTCACAGGAGTTTGCGGCCCACTATCCGCCTCAACTTCCCCTTCCTCAACCCGCAAGGCCAGCCCAAAGTCCGAGACGTAAGGGCGGCCCAGATGGTCAAGCAGCACATTGGCCGGCTTGAGATCCAGATGAAGCACACCCCGGCTATGGGCATGGTGGATTCCCCGCGCCACCTGCTTCAGCAAGCGGACCACGCCCGGGATCTCTCCCTTACTGGCACCCCGCCGCCCCTTCAGGCTACCGCCCGGCATCAAGGGCATGGTGTAGTACCAGGTGCCCCCCTCTTCACCCACGAAATGGATGGGCACAATATGGTCGTGCCGGAGCGCCGCAATGGCTCTGGCCTCTTCTCGAAGCCGGTGGATGGCGTTCTTATCTCGGTTGCGACCTGGCGGCAGCATCTTCAAGGCCACCACGTGGTCATTCAGCCGGTGCCGCGCGCGGAACACCATCCCCTCGCCGCCGGCATCCAGCGGCTCCAGAATCTCGTAGTCGCCCAGCCGGTCGGGGGTCGGATACTGAAACGCATCGGCACGCGACTTCTTTTCGGCATGCGGATAAACCACGGTCGAGTGATCGGAAGGCTGCCGGTTGGACTCAACCTCGTCGGAATCTCCCCCCAGCATCCGCAAAGACTCTCCCAATTCAACCGAAAGATCGGGGTGCCTGGCTAGCCAGGCGGCCAGGTCAAGTTCTTCACCCTTGCGACGCGCAGCCTGGAGTTCGGCAACCGCCCGATCGATCCGCGCCTGGCGTTCGAGATCAGGAAGCGGCTCACCCATTGATCGCCATCCCGAGGGGTATACGTGGAGTTCGGAACCAGACACCCGCATGGCCGTACCCTATCAAACTCAAGCAACTCTCGGTACTGAAAGTCCGCCAGTTCAAGAGGAGGGTCTGCCCGAATGCCACAGGTTGCATCACCCAACAGTATACAAAGACTCACACGCCGAATAGCCAGAGATTCTGGCATGGCTCAGAAGATGGACCAGATTATCGGGTTTTGATGACCTGCCGGAATTCCGGATCCGTTGCCAATCTGGGGCGAGAGTCTTGAAGTTGCACTTGGGGAGCCAAAGCCCACCACCCAAGCTCCACTTCAAAAGCCCCGAGGATCTCTTTTAAATTGTATAAAACGTGCCCGCAGCGTCTCCCGAAATTTGCTTGGGAGGACCAATGGGCGTGAACGAACGTGGTGAAACGAAGACATCGTCGCCCTGCACCGGGCATCTGGGCGAGTTACTGGTCTCTGGGCAGGTCAAACTCTTGCCGGTCGTCACTGGAGACCATGACGTCAATCCAAAGCATTGGAACGGAATCACCACCAGGGGCAATCTTGGCAAGGATACTATCATCATGGTTTACATGGTGTTGCTTGCTTTTGATTTTCTGGAGCTGGAGAAAGAATCAGAAAGACGCGGCCCAGCTTGGCCTGACTAAAAAGAACCACAACCAAGAGTTACCCTGCCGGCAATCCATAGAGCTTTGCAATGGTCACTCGAACCGATCTATGTGGATAGATGTGAACTTTTTCGCATTCATGCCAGGAAAACAGTTTATAAATTAACAAACTCGTACTAAATGGCCACGCGTTCTGAAGATTTTGAATACAACAGTCATCCCTGTCGTGCCGATCATCATGCGGTCACGTTTGAGTGATGTTCACGTTCGACGCCGCTTGAGCAATCGTAGGCCGGACAGAGTCGGAACGGCTTCGTGGCTGGCCAGTCGGGGCTGCTTGCCCACTGGGCCCCAGATACGGGTCACGCATTTAGGGAACAATCTCATGTATCGCCGTATACCGTTTCTAACTATAGGCCTACTTCTGCTATCATCCGCATACGGCAATGCGCAGGAAGGCGCGCCGACCCCACAACCGGCTCCAATCCAGGCCTCACCCCCAGACCAGACACCGGCCCCGATAACGGAAAGGCTGGCGGACCCGTACACGATTGACCTGCTACCGGACGATCCTGCTCAGGTACCGCAAGATGGTGAAGCCCAAGAGGCTCTGCCGTTACAACAAACACCTACGGCTACACCGCAACCATGGGACCGCAAGACGGTGACGGGAGATTTGTTCGACGACTTGTTCTCGACCAAGGACTTGGGAATCACCTTCGGCGGGCGAGTTACGCAGTTCGGCTTTGGGATTGCGGGTGGGATCAACAAGCCAATACCTGCCCCGTTCGGTCAGGGGAATGTCTTCAAGTATACCGGTCACTCCGAATACGACCTGCTCTTCGACCTCGAGAAGTTTGGAGGCTTGCCGATGGGGCGACTACTCGTTCGCGCCGAGCACTGGTACGGCGAGTACGGGAACGTCAGCCTTCACGCCGGTACCTTTGCGCCGCCGGTGTTCCCTGCGCTCCTACCACCGCGGCCCAACAACCCAGGCGTGCCCTACATCACCAACTTCCTATTCACGCAGCCCCTCTCGCCGAACTGGGTCGTGTTCGCCGGCAAGAAAGACGTTCTCGGGTCGTTCGATCAAGATGTCTTCGCCGGCGGCGACGGTGCCGACCAGTTCGTGAACCAGTCGCTAATCGCCAACCCAGCGTTCCTGCTGGGTCTGCCTTACAGCACGTTCACAGCAGGTGTTGTCTCGCCGCGCAAGTGGGGTGGGTTTAGCGCGTTCGTGATGGACACGATCGACCGGACCGCCGATTTTATGCAATTCAGCAATCTGTTCACCAAGGGAATCATTGTGGGGGGCGAGTTCAAGGCAAAGACGAGGTTCTTAGACCTGCCGGGACAGCATCACCTTGGCGGAGTCTGGAAACACGAAGCGCAAGACGACCTGCGGTTCTCATTCCTGCTCCCGACAGGAACCTCGGGCCTACCAGGTGCCGCTACCCCGGTACTCTGGAACTCCTACACCCTTTACTACGGTTCCGATCAGTACCTATTCCGCTTCACAGAGAACCCGGACCGCGGCTGGGGCCTGTTCTGCCGCGCGGCGATTACCGATGGCAACCCAAACCCGGTTCATTATTTCCTCAGTGCTGGGCTCGGCGGCTTCAGCCCGCTCGGCCAGAGGCGGGGCGACACGTTTGGGGTCGGTTGGTTTCTCGTGGGTGCCAGCAACCAGTTCGGTCCGATCCCAACAGCTATCTTCGGCCCGCGCAATGGGCAAGGCGTAGAGCTTTTCTACAATTACCAGGCAACCCCCTGGCTCAATATCTCTCCAGACATTCAGTGGCTGCGCCCAGGGGCCGGGAACCTGACCACCGACAATGCGTTTGTCTACGGGTTGCGGATCAACGTGACCTTCTGAACCAGGCAATTCGTCCTCCATGAAGGACGCACCATGCCAAGAAGCATCGTGTGCACGCTCACCTGAGTTGTCGTAATGAAAGAAGGGCGAACGAGAACCTCATTCGCCCTTCTTCCTGCTCGTCATCAAACCTTCAGGCACTCCATATCCGCAGCCTGCGTACCCACCGCTCGCTCAATTGGGCCTTTCCGTCAGCTTCTCCATCACCTCGTTCAGGTTGAAGCTGGCGGCCTTCTGGCGTTGCGGATATTCCTTGAACGTCATCAGGAACTTGCCCACGTAATCCTGCGCAGGGACCATCAGGAAGGCGTGGTCCATCAGCCAGTCATAGTAGGTGTTGGAAGTGACATCCGCCCGCTCGTATGGGTCGAGACGCAAGTTGAAGATCTTCGGCACACGAAGAGTTGTGAACGGTTCGGCCCAAACTCTCAAGGTGCCTTGGACGCGCTGCTCCATGAAGACGAGCTTCCAGTTGTCGTACCGCAGGCCCGTGAGCTGCTGATCGTCGTTGCAGTAGAAGAACGACTCCCGTGGACCTTTCTCGGATTGGCCAGTCAGGTATGGGACCAGGTTATAACCATCGAGATGAATCTTGTAGTCCATCTCGCCAACCTTGTGTCCCTTGAGGAGCTTCTGCGTGATCTCCTCATCGCCCGCCATCGCCAGGAATGTAGGCAACCAATCGAGGTGGCTGACAATCTGGTTGGAGACGCTCCCCGGCTTGATCTTACCCGGCCAGCGGGCGAGGCACGGAACGCGATAGGCCCCTTCCCAGTTGGTGTTCTTCTCGTTGCGGAACGGCGTCATCGCGGCGTCTGGCCACGTGTTGATATGCGGACCATTGTCCGTGCTGTACATCACAAACGTGTTCTCAGCAATCCCTGCATCGTCCAGAGCCTTCAGTACGGTGCCAACATTCTTGTCATGATCCATCATCGCATCGACATATTCATCTAGCCACCGGCCGGATTGGCCTTTGCTCTCGGGCTTCACGTGCGTCCGGAAGTGCATGTGCGTGAAGTTCACCCACACAAAGAACGGCTTATCCGCCTTGGCCTGCCGCTGAATGAATTCCGCGGCACGACCGGCGATGTCGTCATCGACCGTCTCCATCCGCTTCCTCGTGAGCGGACCGGTATCGTGAATCGTTTGTTTGCCGACCTTGCCGAACCGTGGATCGACGGTCGGGTCGTCCTGATCTGTGGCCTTAGAATCCAGGACCCCGCGCGGGCCATACTTGGCCCGGAAGGCCGGATCTTTCGGGTAGTCCGGCAGCTCCGGCTCTTCCTCGGCGTTCAGGTGGTACAGGTTGCCGTAGAATTCGTCGAAACCGTGGACGGTCGGCAGGAACTCGTTGCGGTCGCCAAGGTGATTCTTGCCGAACTGCCCGGTGGCGTATCCGAGCGGCTTGAGCAGCTCGGCGATCGTCGGATCTTCCTTCCTCAAGCCCAGGGTTGCGCCTGGCAAGCCGACCTTGCTCAGACCAGTTCGCAAAACGTGCTGGCCGGTGATGAAAGTAGATCGGCCGGCAGTGCAGCTCTGGTCGCCGTAATAATCGGTGAAGGCCATCCCCTCACGGGCAATCCGGTCGATGTTCGGCGTGCGGTAGCCCATCAACCCCATCGTGTAGGCGCTGATGTTGGACTGGCCGATATCGTCTCCCCAAATGATACAGATGTTCGGCTTCTTGCCAGATTCTCGGGCCGCGGCGGTAACGGTCTGGTTATGAGCGGCCAGGGCAAGCAACGTGGCGTTTGTCGATCCCTGGTCACAGGACCGGAATGCCGTTGACGTGGGGGAGTGTGACGCCAACTCCCCGCTCGCCGCCATCGAACGAGTGTCGGTTTTGGCGGCAATAAATCCCAGGACTGCGCCAGCCGCTAACGACAGCATTGCGTGCAGCGCATACGCTCTTTTCACGTGGATTCTCCCTGGAGATGATGGTTGTACGCGCATCCAAGTCAGGTGGGCTAATTGCGCCTGGTTGCGCGGAAGACCAGACACGCCCCTCGTGATTATCGTCGATGCACGAAGTCACGCCCCATCGCAGACCTCCGGCAAGGCCTGGAATGGGTCGGCCAGACCTCAATCTGCTCGAACTCCTTTTCAAAAATACGCGTCGGGGCGATCAGGCCAGAGTTCCCCTTCGCAATTCGATAGACGAGGCTTTGGATCAAAAAGCCGTAGGGTTTTTTTAGCTGACATAACCATATTAGTAGGTGTACACTCCAGAATTAAACTATAGCGTTTACGATTGGGTTACACATAGAAACAAAACCAAGAGACAGCCGAGCGGCTGTACTCTATAAGCAACCGAATCGTGAACTGCTAAAGCCGCCATGGCAAATCTTATGCGCGATCGAACCAACCAGCGCCTGGTAGGTACTGTTAACTCCTGAGTTGGATTTTCAGCAGAAGCAAATGTTTGCTAGCGCCCTGCATTGTTGAAAACCAGAGATGTTCTTACCTCAACCAATCAAGTTATCAGGGCCGGACGAATCCCGGCTTGGGACGAAGAATACATCTTGCAAGGTAGAAAGAATCTGCGCGAACGCAGTTACTCCAAAACGTGGTGGTTTGAACGGACACCACGAATAGTTTTAGAACACTTCGAAAATATCCGAACAAAAATCTTTCCAAGACGATGCAATCTCGAAACGCCATTTACGAAACGGCTTATAACGCAAGCAACGGTCGCAGCAAAGTCTCAATCCACTCGCTCAGTTTCCCCGTGATTGATTACTGCATTGGCACTACAGGCCATCAACCTTTTTCGTAAACTCTGGGCAGGGATCGGTACTTGGAAGCGGAATTCCCGTTGTCCAAAAACATATTGACGTAGCTTCAACGCCACGGCTGAAGCTTCGGGGAATGCGGTTTCCGTCGTCAAATTATAGAAGACCCGTTTCAAATTGTATAAAACGTGCCCGCAGCGTCTCCCGGAATTTGCTTGGGCGGACCAATGGGCGTGAACGAACGTGGTGAAACGAAGACATCGTCGCCCTGCACCAGGCTCAACGCCAGTTGCTGGTCTCTGGGCAGGTCAATTTGCAGTCGTTCGTCACTGTTAATGCTCAGATCAATCCGAACGATTCCTCCCAGGGGAGTCAGCCGCTCGATCCGCCCCCGCCAGCAGGGGCGCGTATTCGGCTCTCGATGAATGTCCAGGTCATGCGGCCGCACATAAACCGCTTCTTCGGTATTCAGAACGTCTGATCCAAACGCCTCCTGAATATGTTTCAGATCAATGGCCTGCGGGTTCCAGAGCGCTTTCATGGGCAGCACGTTCACCTGGCCCAAAAACTGCGCCACAAACGGGCTCACCGGCCGTTCGTACAGTTGCTGGGGCGGACCATACTGTTCCACCTTGCCGTGGTTCAGAACCACCACCTGGTCAGAAACCTCGAACGCCTCTTGCTGGTCGTGAGTCACAAACAAGCTCGTGACATGCACTTCATCATGCAGGCGACGCAGCCAGGCCCGCAATTCATCACGCACCCGCGCATCGAGCGCACCAAACGGCTCATCGAGCAGCAGCACCTTGGGCTCGGGAGCCAGTGACCGCGCCAACGCCACACGCTGCCGTTGCCCGCCCGAAAGCTGAGACGGGTAGCGATCGGCGTAACCGTGCAATTGCACAAGTTT
This sequence comes from uncultured Planctomycetales bacterium, assembly GCA_903926465.1. Classification (GTDB taxonomy): domain Bacteria; phylum Planctomycetota; class Planctomycetia; order Isosphaerales; family Isosphaeraceae; genus CAIYJE01. The sequence continues at coordinate 48,354 of CAIYJE010000055.1, read as the reverse complement.
CAACAGCCGTTCAACCTTCTCTTCGATCTCAGCCTTGGGCTTCTTACGAACCTCCAGCCCAAAGGCCACATTTTGCCGGACCGTCATGTGACGGAACAACGCGTAATGCTGAAACACAAAGCCCACCCCCCGGCGCTGCACAGGAACGCTGGTGGCATCTTCACCGGTCAGGCTTACACGCCCGGTATCCGGGTCTTCCAGGCCGGCAATGATCCTCAGGATCGTGCTCTTGCCAGACCCGCTCGGTCCCAGTAGCGCCACCAGTTGGCCGGTGGGCACCTCAAACGACACATCCGACACCGCCTGGAACGTGCCGAACCGCTTCGATAAGTTCTCGACGACAATACTCATGGTTCGGTCTCGCTCACCCGCTGCGAGTGAAAAAGGTCGGATTGACTCAGGATTGCTTGGAGGCCTTGAGTCGCTTACGAAACGTTTCCATCCCAATCAGCATGAAAAAAGAGACGGCGGCAAGGATCAGGCTGGCGGCGTACGCCCCTTCAGGCCGGAACCCCTCAATGCCATCATGAACGTACAGGGTGGCGGTCTGCGTATGCCCCAGCAGGTTACCAGACACCACCATGACCGCGCCAAACTCTCCCAGGGAGCGGGCGATCAGCAGCAACATGCTGTACGCCAATCCCCAGCGAATGGAGGGGAGCGTGACCCGCCAGAACGTAACCCAGCGGCCCGCGCCCAGAATGTAAGCCGCCTCCACCTGATCGACGCCAAATTCCTGGAGCACCGGCACCACACCCCTTACCACAAACGGCAAGGTGACAAAGAGTGTAGCCAGAATCATGCCCGGTAACGCATAAACCACCCGAAAGCCGCCCGTTTCAAGATGCCGGCCAATCCAGCCATCAGGCCCGTAAAGCACCACCAGCATCAAACCGGTCACCACCGGCGAAATGGCAAACGGCAGATCCACTAACCCATCCGCCAGCGTTTTTCCCCAGAACCGCTGCCTGACCAGCACCAGGGCAAAGCACACTCCAAAGATGGTGTTCACCACCACCGCCACCAGGGTAATTCCAAGGGTCATCCCAAAGGCCTGCCGAAACTCTTCGGACGCCATCGCCCGGCCCAGCGGTGCCAGGCCCCCGGCAAACGCCTGTCTGGCCAGCGCAATGGTGGGCACCAAAATCAACAAGGCGAACCAGCCAATGACCACGGTCATCAGCAGCCAACGGCCGATCGGTAGCGAGGCCCACTTGCTCGCGCTCAAGCGGTTGATCCCGTCGGCTTCGCCCGTCTGGTCATGGTCACTTGCCATCCTCAAGACTCCACCGGCGCTGATACAGGTTCAACGAGATGAGCACTCCCAGTGAGAGGGCCAGCAGAACAAGCGAAACCGCCATCGCACCCTGCTTGTTACCACTCTCAATCTCTCCAAACACGTAAAGCGGCGTGGTCTTGGTCTTCATCGGCTGGTTGCCAGCCACCAAGATCACGCTCCCGAATTCACCCAGCGCTCGACCAAACGACAGGGCCGCGCCGGTGAAAATGGCAGGAGCCAGGGTTGGCAACGTCACGCGCCAGAATGTGAGCCATCCAGACGCTCCCATGGTTGCCGCCGCTTCTTCCTCGGCCCGGTCCAGCTCCAGCAGCACGGGCTGCACGCTCCGGATCACGAACGGGTAAGACACAAACAAAAGGGCCAGCACAATGCCAGGCTGGGAATAAATCACGGAAAATCCGTACGTCCCCAGAATCGTCCCCAGCACACTGCTGGGCCCATACAACAGCACCAGCATCAGGCCGGTCACCACCGTGGGCACCGCAAACGGCAGGTCAATCAGCGCGTTCATTACCTTCTTGCCCGGGAACTCATACCGCACCAGAACCCAGGCGGTGGCAGTACCCATGACCACATTAATCACCACCATCACCAGGGCAGTGACCACGGTCAACTTGAGCGCATGAACAGCCTGCGGGTCCAGAACCGCGTCCAGAAACGCTTGCGGACCGGCAACCAGAGACTGGAACCCCAGGGCAATGATGGGCAAAACCACCATCCAACCCAGGTACCCCAGGGTCATTCCCCGCAGCACCAGGTCCGGCAAGCCGGTATCACCGCCGCTCCGCGTCGTTTCCACACTGGCCATTAGTATTACTTACCCTGATCGCTGAAGATCGACGTCCACAAGCCCTTGGGGCCGTACACAGCCGTTTGCACTTCATCCCAACCACCCAGATCCGCCATGGTGAAGAGCTTTGCGGGCTTCGGGAACTCAGGCAACAATGGGCTGGTCTGGTCCACCGGGCGGAACCCGTAGCTGGCAAGAATTTTCTGCCCCTCGACCGACGTTAGAAACGCCAGAAACTCGGTCGCAACTTCACGGTTCTTATGCTTTTCCACGGAACTGTCTACCACTGCGGCAGGGCTCTCAATCAACAGCGTGGCCTCCGGAACCACATACTCAATCGGCTTCCCTTCACGCTTCCGCAGCAAAATCTCGTTCTCATACGTGACCACCGCATCGCCAATACCTCTCTCAGAAAAGCTCGACATGCTCTGCCGGCCCGAGGCGTCCATGTTCACCACGTTCGCCTGAACCCGCTTCAGCAAATCCGCCACGGCGGCCAGGTCGGGGGTGCCACCACCGGCCGCCTTGGAAGCCAGGTACGCCGAGCCATAGATGGCGTTAATATTCCAGCGCGCCCCGCCCGAAGTTTTCGGGTCTGGGTAAAGCACGCCCACGCCCGGCTTGGCCAGGTCGGACCAGTCTGCAATTGCCTTGGGGTTCCCCTCGCGGTGCCCAATCACCACCACGCTGTGCGTGACAATGCCGCCCGTCGGATTCTTGGCCCAGTCTGGCGAAACCCGCTTCGCTTCCACAAGCTGGTTCATGTCGCCCGTGTGCGAGAGAATCGCCACGTCGGCATCGAAACCAGACGCAATGGCCCGCGCCTGGGCCCCCGAAGCGTTGTACGATTCCTCAAACCTGACCACCCGACCGGTTTTCTGCTTCCAGTGTTCCTGGAAAGCCGGAATCAAGGCATCGTGAAACGCCTCTCGCACTACCGAGTAGGCTCCCAGCTTGATCACATCACCAGACGCGTCTGGACCTGACGAACCACCACATCCAGCAACCAGGCCAACGCCCAGCGCCAGGAAAAAGAAAGCCAGGCCCTGAACCCTTGTCTTCATCGCCCACCACTCCTGGTCAGCCAAACTTCCGCACGCGGGTCCCAACCCGGATCAAACCGGACAGCAAGAGCAACACGGCGCAGCCTGATTATTCCGTGCCCTGAGTCCAAGACAAGCTAATTCATACCAAATTGATTGACTTGCTGCAAATTGAATTTTAGGGCCAGGGTTTGTGGCGTTTTCCGGCTTCATAAGCGGTGCCAAACGGACCCAGAGCCGCCCCGACGTGAATTGGTTTTCTTGATCTTTGGATGGATTCAGGCCGCGGAGACTCCTGGCAACCGTGTGCCTGGCCCCTTATTCTTGAGTCTTGCTTGCCGGGCCTGCCTGGAACGATCGAAAGTCAGCGACTTGCCGCCCCACCCACACCCTGAACGATTCCAGCCGGCTTAGCCCCAGAAGGGCCCGAATCCCGAGATGTCTGATCACAAAGCCATTCCGCCAAGTGCACCCGGGGGTTGGGCCTGGGGACTTTGCTGGTTGATGTTTGCCTCAACGGTCCTCAATTACATGGACCGGCAGGCGATTGCCCTGGTGAGCCCGCAGATTCAGGCGGAATTTGCGATTAACAATGAGACGTTCGGCTGGGTGCTGGCCGCGTTCACGCTGACCTATGCCTTGCTTCAGGTTCCTGCGGGCTTGATGGCAGACCGGCTCGACGTTCGCAGGCTCTACCTGGGGGCGGTGGTCTGGTGGTCCCTGGCCGGCATCGCCTCGGCGTTTGCCCCCACACTGGCCGTACTCATTGCCTGTCGCGCCCTGCTGGGAGTGGGCGAGTCTTTCAACTGGCCCTGCGCCCTCAAGGTCACGGGCCGGGTGCTGCCTGCGGCCGACCGGGGGCTGGGCAATGGAATTTTTAACTCAGGGGCAGCCGTGGGGGCGGTAATCACCCCCCTGATCGTCCCCTTCGTGACCGTGCGCTACGGATGGCGAACCGCGTTCGTGGCCGTGGGGTTACTGGGATTTGTCTGGTCCGCAGCCTGGCTGCTGGCCGTGCGTGGTCCGGTGGCCGGCATCCTGGCGGGCGAGCCCGCCCCGAAGCCGCTCTTGCCCTCTGGAACCAGCGGCAGGCTTCAACCGCGTGCCTGGCTGGCATTCAGCCTCTTACTGGTGGACGCGGTGGCCGTGGGCCTGATCGGCTACCGTCAGGCGGGCGCAGTTGGCTGCTGGCTGGGCGTGGCCACCTTGATGACCGGGCTGCTTATTGTGGCCAGGCTGCTCCCCCTGAACACGCTCGGGGCCACCGGCTGGGGCCGCAGCCTGGGAGAGGTCGTTCGCCTCCGCCGGTTCTGGATCATGGTGGTGGTGGCCATCAGCATCAATATCTGCTGGCACTTCCTGGTGAGCTGGCTGCCCAAGTATTTGAATAGCGAGCGCAAAATGACCGGCCTCGTCTCGCTTTTCGAGAGTTTTCTGGCGGCCGACACTCCAAAACGGACCGAAACGGCGATCTTTCTTGTGAGCAGCGTGGTTACCGCATTGATCTTTCTGGCGGCCGACGCCGGCAACCTGCTGGGTGGGCTCGGCTCCCGATTACTGGCAGGCCGGGGTTTGAAGCCCTCAAGCGCACGATTACGGATCATGGGGCTCTGCGTCTTGGCGATCAGCGCGGGTGCCTGGGTCGGACGGGTGTCCAACGATTATGCCTGCATGGCCCTGCTCGCACTGATGGCCCTGGGAGCGGCCGCCTTCATGGCCAATTACTTTGCCTTCTGCCAAGAGGTTGACCCCTCGGCCACCGGACTGGTGGTTGGCATTCTAGGCGGGATGGGAAACCTGTTCGCCGCCGGCATTCTACCGTTCGCGGGCTGGGTCAAAGACTCCACCGGCTCATTTGCGCCGATCTTTGTGCTGGTTGGACTCTCGCCGCTGGTTGGGCTGTTGATCTTGTCTCTGGCCTGGGGCAATGACCCGCACCCGCCGGTCAGTCCCACCCAGACGAACTAGACACTCTGGGAGGCTTCTGGCATGATCCCCCGCGCAATGACAAGTCGGGCCCAGGAACTGGTCTGGCACCTGGGCCGCGACCAATGCCGGAGAACTGTCGATGCAACGCCTCTCAAAGATGGTACCGGGTGGCCTGGTGATGGCCGGCCTGCTGCTGCTGATCGCACCCGGGTGCGAGCCCCGCAAGCAGGCACTTCGTTCAGGATTGACCGATGTCGAGCCACCGGCCGATCCCGTGAAGGACGACCCGACCTTCCGCCGCCCCCAAGACCTCGATGGCTTCTTCAAAAAGAACCGATACGCTGGAACGCTCAGCAGCGAGGCCCAGGAGATCGAGACCAACCTCGGCATCCTCAAGTAGCGGTCGCTGCTGGATCAACTCCTAGAAATCGGCCTACCACAGGCGTTTTACCGCCCCCACCGGCGGTTGTGGCTCGGCGCTGGCTAGCGACAGGTTTGGCGGTTTCCAGAACCGGCCCTGGGTTGGCCTGCGGCAGCAGGTACCGGAGCCACGCATGAACCTGCGCCGATTCAACCGCCTGTTGCGGATCACACTGGGAAACCGGGGAGAACGGCTTGCCGCACGCCATCTCCAGCGCCAGGGGTTCCGAATTCTTGCTCGCCAGTTCCGCGTACGGCGCGGAGAGATCGACCTGGTGGCCCGCGAGGGGAACACATTGGTCTTCGTCGAAGTCAAAACCCGACGTCGAGGTTTGCCCGCCGAGGCCGTTACCCCGGAAAAACAGCGCAGAATTACACGCACGGCACGGGCTTTCTTGCGGAGATACGGAATGCTGGAAGCCGCCATCCCCTGCCGTTTTGATATTATCGCCATCGTTTGGGCCAGTGACAATCTGCCCCCCGTCATTGATCATTTTCGAGACGCGTTTCCGCCGGCCCCCGACGTGTAACACCCAAGGCAATCATCGATGCCGATTCACACTAAAATTGCACCGGTGAAACAGCCACCCTCGGTTCTCTTGGTGGGGTATTTTGATGGACACGCTTCACCAAACAGCACCGCGTGATTTGAGAAACGCACCGAACAGCTTCTGGAAACGTCGCAAACTCATTCAAAGTCGCTCGACTCTCCAGGAGTCGTGCCACACTCGGACCTGTAATCGGTGGTGTTCACTGAGGCGTCCCTGTGTTGATGCAACCCCATCGTGAGCCGCTGCAGGCCATCCAGCAATCTTCCGTCCTCGCTTCGATTTCCTCTAACCCATGAATGGATCATGATCCATGAGTAGCACCAAGCCAATCCGCTGGGGCATTCTCGGCTGCGCCCGTATCACACGCCGTGGCCTGATTCCCGGCATTCGCGAATCTCACTCCAGTACCCTGCTCGCCCTGGCCAGTCGCCAGCAAACGAGTTCCGACGAATGGGCCAAGGAATTCAACATCCCGCGCGCCTACGGCTCTTACGAAGCCCTGCTCGCCGACCCAGACATTGATGCCGTTTATATCCCTTTGCCCAATGAACTGCACCTGGACTGGACCAAGGCCGCGGCCGACGCCGGTAAGCACGTTTTGTGTGAAAAGCCAGTAGCGCGCGATGCGGCCGAAGCCCTGGCCATGGCCGACCACTGCAAGCAGCGCGGCGTGATTTTGATGGAAGCGTTCATGTGGCGGTACGCGCCCAGAATCGTGGAGATCCGAAGGCGAATTGAGGCTGGCGAAATTGGCACGCTCAGGGTGATCAACGTCTCATTCTCGTTCTCGATCGACCCCACCGACTGGCGGCTCGATCCCACCCGTGGCGGCGGTGCCCTGTTTGACGTGGGCTGCTATGGCGTGAACGCCGCGCGGCTGTTCACCCAGAGTGAACCGGAATCGATTCAGACCCTGGTCAAACGTGGGCCCACCGGCGTGGATATGACGCTGGCCACCCACCTCGGGTTCGCCAACGGGGTGATTGGCAACATCGACTGCAGCTTTGAACTCCCCTACCGCAACCGGCTCGAACTGGTGGGCACCGGCGGCTCCATCACCGTGCTAGACGCCTTCCTGCCCGGCCCGAACCCGACCGCCACCCTGCTGAGGCTCGGCTCCGACTCGGGCGCCGCCGAGCCCGAAACCCTGCACTTTGATGGCCGCAACCAGTACGCCGCCATGGTTGATCACTTTGCCGCCAGCATTCACGCCGGCCACCTGCTGGCCCCCGCTGAAGACGGCGTGGCTCAGATGAAGGTCATTGATGCCGTGCTTCGAGGCGCAGTCAACATTTGACTAACGATTGGACGGGATGGACCAGAAAGAGATCAGACCGGCTTTGTCTTGGTCGATCAACCCTGTCCATTCCGTCCATGAAGTCCGTTCCGATCCGGTAAATCTGGGTTTCGCCTCGTTCGGTAAGTGTCATGGTAATTGAAGGCAAGAACAATTCGTCCCCGCTCACTGTCATTTCGTCAATTCGTAGTTGAGTTCTCTGGGAGTCTGGCGAAGATTGTGTGTTGGTGCTCGACTGCCTCTCTGGCCAGAGTTTCACTTTGCCACTGAGACTTGCGGTATAATTCGGGCATCTCTGTTGCAACATCATGATTCCTCTGGAAATTGCCTGGACTTATCAAAATGCCCACCGTGTCTGAAGCGCTGTCTATGGCTGTGGAACACCACCAGAATGGTCGATTGCAAGTTGCCGAGCAAATTTACCAGCAGATCTTGCAAGTGGACCCCAATCAACCGGTGGCGTATCAACTTCTGGGCGTAATCGCCCAGCAAGACCACCGGCGGGGAGAGGCCATTGCCTGTTTCCGGCGGGCCATTGAACTAGCCCCAGACTATGCCGAGGCCTACGGAAATCTGGGCGCCACCTACACCGATATGGGCAAAATGGACGAGGCGGTCGATTGCTATCGCCGGGCCATTGAAATCCAACCCAAGTATCACCAGGCACACAACAACCTGGGCCTGGCTCTCAAAGGGCTTGGCAAATTCGACCAGGCCATTGCCAGCTTTCGTCATGCGCTGGAGCTCAAGCCAGACTATGTTAACGCGTTGAACAACCTGGGAAACGCCCTTAAAGAGCAGGGGAATTCTGAAGCCGCCATCGAAACGTTCGGGCAGGCTTTGAAACTCAATCCCCAGTTCGTAGAAGCTCACAACAATCTGGGGAATGCTTACTCTGACCTGGGCGAACTTGATCTGGCGTTCGACTGTTACCAAAAAGCGCTCAGACTCAGGCCCGAAATTGGCGAAACGCACAGCAATATCGGAAACCTCTTCAAGAAACGAGGGGAACTCGAAAAGGCCATTGCCTACTACCGCCGGGCTCTGGAACTTAAGCCCAATTATGCAATTGCCCACAACAACCTGGGGGTTGCCTTCAATGAAGAAGGAAGGCTATTGGAGGCGGTTCCCGCCTTTCGCAAAGCCCTGGAACTGGAACCCAATTACGTTGAGGCGCTGGGCAACCTGGGCCAGACGTTGAGTGATCTGGGAGACCTGACCGAGGCCATGACCTGCTACCAGCGGGAACTCGCACTCAACCCGCAAAACCCAGACATCTATGTCAAGATTGGCAATGTTTGCAAAGACCAGGGCAAACTGGATGAGGCCCTGTCGTATTACTTCAAAGCCCTGAAAATGAAGCCCAATCACCCAGACGCCCACAACAACGTGGGCAATGTTTACAAAGATCAGGGCAAACTGGATGAGGCCATTGCCAGTTTTCAACAGGCGCTTGAGCTGACAAACGGATACTACCCCATTCATAGCAACGTGGTTTACACCCAGTTGTTCACGGATGCGGCGGATCAAGAAACCGTTTATCAACAGCACCAAAACTGGAACCAGCGATACGCTGAACCACTGGCCGAACAGATCAAGCCCCATGAGAACGAGAAATCGACTCACCGCCGCTTGCGCATTGGTTACGTGTCTCCAGACTTTCGCACGCACCCGGTTGGTCGGTTCATCTCGCCGCTGCTGGAAGCTCACAATCGCCAAAAGTTTGAGGTCTTCTGCTACGCGTCGGTTCGCAGACCAGACGCAGTAACCGACCGTTGCCGCCTGCATGCCGATACCTGGCGCAACGCTGCCGCGTTCTCAGACGAGAAACTGGCCGACCAGATTCGCCAGGATCAGATCGACATTCTGATCGATCTGACCATGCACATGGGCAGTCACCGGCTGCTGACATTTGCGCGGAAGCCGGCTCCCGTGCAGGTAACTTACCTTGCCTACTGCGGGACCACGGGCCTGGGCACCATTGATTATCGCCTGACAGACCCGTACCTGGACCCACACACCGATACCAGTTCGTTCTACTCTGAGAAGTCGGTTCATTTGCCAGAAACGTACTGGTGCTACGAACCGCCAACCGTCACGCCGGTTAGCCAGCCATTGCCGGTTGCAAAGCCAGGCCAGATCACGTTTGGGTCTTTCAATAATTTCTGCAAGGTGGGGCCCAAAGTGCTCGCCACCTGGGCCAAGATTTTGCAGGCGGTTCCCCACTCCCGATTGGTCATTCACACCCAGGCCGGTAGCCACCGAGACAACATTGTGGCCAGCTTTGTGGAGCAAGGGATTTCTAAAGACCGTCTGGTGTTCATGGGCTATCTGCCGATGGACCAATATCTGGGAGTTCTCCAGCAAACCGATATCGCGCTCGATCCCTTCCCCTACAGCGGCGGAACCACCACCTGCGATGCCCTTTGGATGGGCACCCCGGTAGTTAGCCTGGCTGGCTCAACAGCCGTGGGAAGAGGCGGCCTGAGCATTCTGACCAACATCGGTTTGCCAGAACTGGTCGCGCACAGCCCCGAGGAATACATCAAAATTGCCGCCGCACTGGCGGAAGATCGTGATCGTTTAAGTGATTTGAAGGCCGGCCTTCGAGAGCGTATGCAAACCTCTCCCCTGATGGATAAAACTCGGTTCGCTCAGAACGTGGAAGCCGCTTACCAGCAGATGTGGAAAGAGTACTGCGAACAAGATACGGCCAAGGCACAGATCCAGTAATCCGTTCACGATTCAGTCACACGAGTGTGTGTTTAACTTACAAGAACCGGCACCAACCACGTTTGGTGCCGGTTCTTGTTTTTCGTACTCTCACGTTTCGAAATCCTATAAGAAGATGCAGGCGGGTCCGATTATCGAAACTGCCCCCAGTTCACCCCGAGTTTCTTCATCCGGGAACGCAAGGTGTGGGGATTGATCCCCAGCAAAGCCGCCGCGCCATCTGGCCCCTCAATCCGGCCCCGCGTCTTTTCCAGCGCCAGCACCATGTGATCGCGAATGGCATCATCAAGGGTCGGAAACGGTCCGCTTGCAGCATCTGCAACCGGTAAGGCCGCCGGTACAGAAACATCGGACGCAAGCTTGACGGCAGCCACGTCTGGCAAGGGCAATACCTGGGCATTTCCCAGCGCCCTGGCAATCTCCAGCCGCTTGCCGTTCCCCAGAATGGTTGCCCGCTCAATCACGGCCGCCAGTTCACGCACATTGCCGGGCCAGCTATAGGCGCACAGCAAATCCACATCGGCCAGATCAGGGGCCAGCGGCGGCGCACCCAGCCGGCCGGCGGCACGTACGGCAAAGTGGGCCGCCAGCACCGGAATATCCATGACCCGCTCTCGCAAGGCCGGCAGCTTGATCGGAAACACCGCCATCCGGTACCACAGATCCTGCCGGAACTGACCCGCAGACACCATCGCCTGCAGGTCCCTGTGCGTTGCCGCAATAATCCGCACGTCGGCCCGACACGCTTTCTCTCCACCCACCCGTTCAAACTGGCCGTCTTGCAAGATCCGCAACAATCGCACCTGCGCGGCCGGTGGCAACTCACCACACTCGTCCAGAAACAAGGTGCCGCCGTCGGCCCGCTCAAACCAGCCCTTGCGCTCATTGAGCGCACCGGTGAAGCTCCCTCGTTCATGGCCAAACAGCTCGCTATCCACCAGCTCGGGCGGAATGGCACCGCAATTCACGCGCATGAATGGACCCGTGGCTCGCCTGGATTTGAGGTGAATGGCACGCGCCACAACCTCTTTACCAGAACCCGTTTCGCCCAGCACCAGCACCGGCGCATCAGACCGGGCCACCAGGTCGATCTGCTCCATCACCTCGCGCAAGCCCGTATCGGCCCCCACAATCGACTCGCTGATATCATGCCGGCCAAGCCTGGAGAGCAGCCCCCGGTTCTCGGCCTCCACCGCCTCTCGCAAAGTCACCAGTTCCCGCAACCGATGATCATTCTCAAGCGCCATCGACAGTGGATCCAGCAACTTTGCCACCACCGCCAGATGAGCCGCCACAAACCGCTCGGGCGGCAAGGCCACCAGCACCACCGCCCCCAGCTGGCCACCTGGACTTTTGAGAGGCGCGGCTAGCACGTCTCCCTCCAGGTCGGGCGGGACCAGGCCAGGCAACCGCGCCCCCAGTTCTCGCACACTGCCCCGCTCCACGCGATCTGATTGACACCACTGAATGATCCGCTGGTAATCCGACTCCAAGCATTCGGTCCGGGCCCGCGCAGGCACCGGCCCCGGCTTCCCCAGCCCAAGCGCCGCCGTTTCCAGCACCTGTCGGCCAGAATCCACCAGGCGAATCAAAACCTCGTCGGCAGGTAAGAACGGCGGCAACATCTCCGCCAGCCGCTCGATGACCTCCTCCAGATGCAGGTGCCGACCCACCTCCCGCCAGAGGTCGGAAACCAGAGCCACGCTCGAACCTTCGACGTCCATCGACTTGACCTTACTCTCTCGTGTCAGGAGCACACTCATGGATCACCACCGGAGTAACCCAGCACTCCAAAAATCTCGATAGACCATTTCATACCACTCTGATCGAGTTAGTATTGATTCAATCTCCAAGAGAAGGCAAGAGCGATTCGAAAGATTCGGATTGATGGCAGACTTCGGTCGAAACAGGCGATTTCTCACCAAGTAACCCATAACAGCGCGCAAAAACGCAGAGTCAAATCCCACCCTGGAAATTTCATGGCCTGGGATATTTCCTGGCACGGCCGTGAGATTTCAAGGCCCAGCCAGGCCGGATCCTACCCCCCCTAAAAAATATTCCCTATCAAAACGATAGGAATTCCGAGGAAATTTCACAGGGAAGCCAGTTTTCCAACCGGTGACCCGTGAATCTGGCACGGCCATTGCCCTAGGGGGTTGACCATGACCGCGGCCACGTGGCTAAGCCCGAGCGACATGACAACGAAAACGCTCGGGTTACCCCAGTCTATGAGGATGATGTCGATGAGTTCGGGAAAGCGTTCACTCTCTGGTTTTCGTTCCCGTTTCCGAAACACATTCACAGCGCTCGCTGGCACGGCGGCCCTGCTCTGCGGAGTGGGTTGCTCGGGTCCTTCGGATGTGGCAACCAAACCGATCGGTCAGACCTTCCCGGTCTCTGGAACTGTCGTCCTCAAGAATGGGTCGCCTCTGAAGGAAGGCCGCGTGGTTTTGGTGGCCGCCGAGGATACCAGCACGCCACCGTCGGTGGGCGAGATTCAGAGTGATGGCAAGTTCACGCTGACCACCAAGACGCCCGGCGATGGCGCAGTGCCCGGCAAATACAAGGTGCGGGTCGAGCCTGGGGCCGCCGGAGTCAAGAAGAGCAAGACGGTCAAGCCACCGTTCCCATCCAAATACCTTGATGAAGACAGCTCCACGCTGGTAGTCACCGTGAAGGCCGAGCCCACCACGCTGAGCCCAATCGAGTTGAAGTGACCCGTCTGGTTCCGATCGCACATTTTCAGGTTCGCGTTCTCGTTCTATCCCAGATTCAGGAGATTTCGATGTCTGCTTCGCCGACCAGGATTCCGTCCCTCCGCCGTGGTTTTACGCTGATTGAACTGCTTGTGGTGATCTCAATCATTGGTGTGCTGGTGTCTTTGCTACTGCCCGCCGTGCAGTCGGCCCGTGAAGCCGCCCGCCGCGCCCAGTGCACCAACAACCTCAAGCAACTCGGCCTGGCCGTTCACAACTACGAATCCGCCAACGGCACGTTCCCAATCGCCGGCCAGGGTTCGCTGTACCAGGGTGTGGCTGTGCCAGACACCATGTACACCGATGGCACCGGCGCTCACGCCCGGGCTCTCCAGTACCTGGAAGGTGGCACCGTGTTCAACTCCATCAACTTCAACTTTGATTACAACCACCTGAGTGGCGTGAACTACACCGCCTATTCCACCGTGGTTAACACCTTCATCTGCCCAAGCTCGGTTCGTGAAGGCAGCGCCGGCCGCGACCAGACCGGCGACCCCAACGGTGCGCCATTCGAGAATGCTGGCCCTGGCTACGGTGTGAATGACTACGGTTTCACCACCTATGTGGATATCGACCCCCAGGGTCGTACTGGCCAAACCGGTGCCACTCCCATCGTTCCGTTCCGCAATCGACCCTCCCGTATCGACGGCATTCTCCACCACCCGGTTGGCACCATTGCCGCCACCAGAGACGGTTTGAGCGGGACGATTCTGGCGATCGAAGACGCTGGTCGCGATGCCCGGTTTGTGAGCGAACGGCCTGAATCTTACGTATCCCCACTTCAGCCCAACGTTTCTCGCCCCGTGCCCCAGGGGCAGAGACGAGCATGGCGCTGGGGTGAGGCCAACGGTGTGGGCCTGGGTGTTTCCGGCGCTCCGAACAACAAGTTCCGACCGATGTGCGCCCAAGGCCCTTACCCACAAGCAGGAAACCCAGCGTTCGGTACCACCAGCCAGGCAGGTGCCAACCAGGAACCGTTCTCGTTCCATCCTGGTGGCGTCAACGCCCTGTTCGGCGACGGCAGCGTGAAGTTCCTCAAAGAATCCATCAACGTCGTGGTCTTCCGGTCAATCATCTCGGCCGCCGGTGGTGAAGTGGTTTCCGCCAGCGACTATTGATTGAAGCTTATCATCCAGAGCAACCAAGCCGGCCGGGTCATCTGACCAGGCCGGCTTTTTTCATTGGGGAAACAACGCAAACCAGAATGGACCTGATGGACGGTATGGACAGGAATGATCGACCAAAACATCAACTACGTAGGTTTATTCAAGTCCATACCGAGCATTTCAGTCCATTCTTCTCAGCTTTTCACCGTTTTCCACGCCCGTATCCATAGGCAAATACAGCAGTGTGGCCGTCCCCGTGGCGAGCAGGGTGCCATTACTCGATCGAATCTCACCCCGGGTCACGGCCGTCTTGCGCCCCGCGTGCTGGACCTCTCCGAGTGCAATGAGCGCATCTCCCACGCGTGCGGGCCGAATGAAGTTCAGGCCAAGCTGGGCGGTCACCAGATCATGATCCGGCGGTGCCAGGCTGGCCGCCGCCATCCCCTGGGCCGCATCAAGCAGGGCCGCGAACACGCCACCGTGCAAAATGGTGCCGGCCCGTAAGTGCTGGGGGCCCACCGTTAATTCGATCACGGCCTTGCCACCAGCCACCTCGCGTGGCCACATCCCCAGCAGATCATGGAACGGCATCCGGTTTTGGGGCTCATCGGGGTGGGCCGGCTTCGCCCACCGCCTGGGGTCGGTTGCCAACAGTTCCTCGCTCAAGTCCACGGCTCCCTGCAAATTCAGTTCAAAATCCAGCGATCATTCCAGGCCCGGCCAGTGCTGGCCGGCAACCCAGGCTGTTCCTAGCTCCCGCCAAGGCCATTCATGATATCCCAGGCCGACCGGCTGTGAGTACACCGGAATTCGGTCTTGAGGCCCTGGGATACAGCTGTGCTCTGGTGGCATGGATGACACGTCTTCGGGTTATCCTCTCATCAATCCTTGCCAGCCACACACCCAGCATTTGAACTTCTGACATTGGAAAATGAGCCCAATCAGCCGATCGACGGGCGACCGGTTCAGCCGCCTCAGGTTATTGCCCGCCCGTAAACATTGGGGGCAGCGCTGCTCGGGGCTCTTTAACCCGTTTTCTGCCATCACAACTTCTTGCACAACCGGCCTCGCTTTTCACCTGGTTGTAGAGCGATTCATAATTGCCTTGCACACAGGATCGCTTGAGGGCCAAACGCCCGACACAACATGAGCCCAGGGTGAAACCCTCGTCATCTATCACAAGTCGCAAAACCTGGCTGGATCATGGTAAAATGAAGGTTTCCATGCTTGCGGTGGGGCGAGGTTCCACCCGAGCCGGACAAACGAACTGCAAAGGCATTCGAGTACAGGCGCAATTGTGAATACTACGGTTCCACAATCGTCCGGCTCGGGTGGAACCTCGCCCCACCGCAAGCACACGTCGTTTGCACCCGTTCACGGATGACCCAAAGACGGCGTCATCCATGCCACCAGAGCAAGCACGCGTTGTTTGAACTTCACCCAAGCCGCCTGCACGGGCTGGCTGCAAAGCTCGCAGCCAGCGCCATGCAGTCCCTGGGATAGACAATCGTTAGAGCGAGCCAACGCGCCCGTCTAGGTCGATCAGCTTGGCCAGCTTGCGCTTGCGGACCGCCGCGCCACCCAGGCCAATCGCACCTACAATGGTGGCCAGCACCACGGTTGAAGGCTCAGGGACGGCGGCGGAGGCCGTTGCTATTGTTAACGCTGCAAAGGGAAGAGTAATTGAACTGTCAAAGACCAAGAAGGCAGTCAGGTACGGAGGATTCTCCTGATACATCGCAGACCTGTGTGTGTAGGAGAATGGCGCGTTACCGGGGTTGTTCGCAAAATTAGTTAACTCGTAGACCCAACCGTCATCGCCTTTGAGTGTGAAACTATTATACGTGTCAATCTGCTGTGTGACCCCGCTAACTGTGAGGGCGGTGGAAGAGGCAGTCACTGACCCATCGATAATCGCTCCGGTGCCCGAGGTCGTATAAGTGGCGGTGCCATTGGTGGCGGTGATCGACCAAGCCCCGATGTCCGACCCGGCTAGATCACCGATCTTGCCGTCGGTTGTGATCGTGCCTGTCAGGGTGTAGCCCTGCTGCAAGCTGGCGTTGTTGTTGACAGTGTACACAATGTCAGCCTGAGACACCGGGGCCGTTCCCACGATGCACACGGCGAGGATGGCCAGAACAGCAAGGCGCGACATGAACCTGTGCGGACTCATTCTTGAAATCCCTTATGGGGTGTGGAGCGACGGGGCAGAACTGCTGCCTGCCTGGACCTTCGGAGATGCCTGACTCGGACGCATCGAAAAACTCTCAAAGCGGTCGAAAGTCCCCCAGACCTGGGGGACGCCTCATAAAATCAAACTGCCGCTCGGCAGCCGATGAGGTTGGAATATCCGCACCTTCCACCACTGATAGGGGTAAAAAGCCCAAAACCTTAATCTGACTTTTCAAAAAATTTAAAAGCTTCTTTTTAAGGCACTCTTATTTCATATTTTGGCTTTTTATCTATGCGTTTTCTTCCCAAGCGAGATGCCCGGGGCAGTAGGCTGCGGCGGGGTGAGATTGGGAACAACCTGGACACGTTCGATCTGGCAGAGCCCGGAACGTCAGTGACGGGACAATCTGGTTTCATAGCCGGTAGCGTGAATGACGGCCTGCTTCCGGTGGGTCAGGGGGCCGCTTCCCCAATACGGAAGATGTGTCAGGCAAGCACTCGTCCAATGGGGAAAAACGGTCCCGCACGCACACGTCCATTGCCTACCGTGTGTCCGGCAAGACTAAGGTATCCCGACTACTGTCTCCCTTTTTTTGCTACAATTCGCTTGCTGATTTCAAGGGTTGTTCGATGGCAGTTTGGATACCCATGACCTGGATCTTGGTACACACGGATGGAATTCACCTCGGGAAAAAGCGTGCTAGACACACGAGCTTCGCTGCTCTTGCGGCTGAAGCATAAGCCGGGTGATCCCAACGCATGGTCTCAGTTTGTGGTGATCTACGGACCGCGTCTGATCCAGTATTGTAAGAAACAAGGGCTGCAAGAGGCTGACGCGGTGGATATCTCGCAAGAGGCTCTGCTGCGGTTCTGGAAAATCGCCGATCGGTTCAGTTACGATCCAGGCAAGAGTTTTCGCCGTTATCTGCGTAAACTGGTGAATTCTGTCTGGTCAGACTGGCAAGATGAACAAAAATGGCAGGAACGCGGTGCTGGCCACTCGGCAACGGCACGCCTGATGGCAAATCTTCCGGCCCGCGAAGTATTTACGGCCTGCCTGGAAGAGGTGTTTGATCAAGACCTGCTCGATCTTGCCATGCGGTTGGTCCAGAAACGGGTCCAACCGCAAACCTGGGAAGCGTTCCGGTTACTGGCACTTGAAGGACAACCCGGCAAGGAAGTCTCTGCACATCTGGGAATGAAGCTCAGTTCAGTGTGGGTTGCTCGTCATAACGTTCAGCGCAAGATTCAGTCCACCCTCCAGCGCCTTGAGTATCAGAATGCCAAGCGACCGTCCAGCTTCTAATTGCCCAAGCCCACAGACCTGGCAACGGTTCGCGGACGGGCAGTTACCTGCACACAGCGAAGCGGAACTGGCATTCCATCTGGATACCTGTAAAACCTGCGCAGAACATCTGGGGAGACTGACCAGCCGATGGGATGCCGCATCGGGGCTACTCACTCCTTCACCGGTCGCGGAACTTCGGCCAGAGACGGTTGCCAGGCTCGGTAACCTGGCCAGGACCATCGCACCTGCGGAACGGGAAGGGCTGGCCGGTTCCGGTACGGGCTTAGGCTTGCGATCTGGCATGGAACTACCCCTGCTTCCGGGCCTGATCGACCTGGTGGAGGTGGGGCATGGCGGCATGGGGGTTGTGTACCAGGGGCGTGAGGTCGATCTGAACCGGCTGGTGGCCGTGAAAGTTCTTACGGCGGCCGGTCAGTTCAGCCCCACGGCGCGTGCCCGCGCGCAACAAGAAGCCGCGCTGCTCGCCCGGCTGAATCATGCCAACGTGGTGCAAATCTACCGATCGGGAGAAGTGCGCGGCTTGCCGTTTCTGGTGATGGAGTGGATTTCTGGCGGCAGCTTACAGCAACGGCTGGATGCAGGTGTGTTAGAACCCACAGAAGCGGCGCGGATTGTGAAAGACCTGGCGGGCGCCGTGAGTGAGGCGCACGCGGCCGGCATTGTGCATCGCGACCTCAAACCCGCCAACGTGCTTCTGGAACTGGGCGGGCAGCGGCCGGTAGCCAAACTGGCCGACTTCGGACTGGCGCGGCCCGATGGGACCGAGAGCGGTTTAACAGAATCTGGCCAGGTGCTGGGGACGGCAGGCTACCTGGCACCTGAGCAGACCGGGCTTGGATCTGGACTGGCCGCCGTGGGGCCGGCCACCGATATCCACGGGCTGGGTGGCATCTTGTACGCTCTGCTTACCGGAAAGCCGCCGTATGAGGGAAACACGCACTGGGAATCTTTGCTGCTCACGACCGGCGGCCGGCACCAACCCCTGGAATCCTCGGGCCGGAAAATTCCACGCGACCTGGCGATTATTACCGAGAAGTGCCTGCAGTTTAACCCCCAGCGCCGGTACCGCTCGGCCAACGAACTGGCTGATGAGCTGGACCGATTTCTGACCGGCAACCCAATTCATGCCCGAGCAACCTCCGCCCCCGAACGGCTATGGAAGTGGGCAAGAAGGCACCCCGTGGCCGCGGCCTCGTTGATGTTGCTCACGCTGGCCGGCGTCGCGGGAATGGCCGGCACCGCTTACCACATTCGAGCGATGGGACACGCGCTGGCTGCCCAAACCCTGGCTAGCCAAAAACTGGCCGAGGCCAACACCGACCTGGCCGAGCAACGTCAGCTCGCCCTTCAGGGTGAGCAGCAGGCCATCAACGCTGTCAAAAGCTTTCGAGATACCATCATCAACGAACCGCAACTCAAGAACACACCCGTGTTAATCGAGTTGCGCAAACGACTGTTAAAAGAACCACTGGCGTTCTTCAGCGTGCTTCATGAACGGCTGGCGGCGAACCGGAATTCTGGTCCCGAATCGTTGTTACAACTGGCGGCCGCCAGTGACGAACTGAGTTCGCTTATCCATGAGGTTGGCGATAAGAAAGACGCCCTGAGTGCGTACTCGGAATCTCTCAACATCCGCCAAGAACTGGCAAAGTCCAAGCCCAGTAGCCTTGCCGATCAGAAAAGCATCGCGAAGACACAGATGGCGATTGGCCAGCTCCAGGGCGACACCGGCAAGCCGCTTGAGGCCATCGCGTCTTTCCAGGCCGCGCTCGCTACATACCAAACGCTGGCAAACGCCAACTTATCCCATCCTGAGTTCCTGTCGGATGTGGGATCCAGCTACAACAGCCTGGGCATGCTGCTGGGAACCATAGGCCGGCCAACCGACGCGTTCCAGGCCCTGGAGCACGCCCTCGCCATCCAGCAGAAACAGGTTGATGCCAACCCAGAAACCGATTTCTTTCAAACCGAACTGGCTAAAACCAGGGTCAATCTTGGAAACCTGCTCAGAACCACGGGCAAGCCGGCCGAGGCCTTGAAGGCGTTCAAACAGGCTTTTTCTACATATGAACGTCTGGCCAAAGCCAACCCTTTTGTGGTCGATCTCCAGCGCAATCTGGCCACCTGCCTGAACAATATCGGTTTGCTGCTTAATACTACAGGTAAACAGGCCGAAGCGTTTGAGGCGCATCAAGAGGCTCTGGCCGTCCGTCGCAAGCTCGCAGAATTGAACCCCAGCGTGGCACAGTTGCAAAGCGATCTGGCCACCAGTTACCACAATCTCGGCACCCTACACGCCGAAGCCGGCAAGCCAGCCGAAGCCATGCAGGATTACAACCAGGCGATTGAGATCCGCAGCCGGCTGGCCAAGGTCAGCCCTTCAGATAACCAGATCCAGGCAGAGCTGGGTGTTAGCTACTTCGATATCGGGCAGTTATTCAGGAATACCGGCAAGCCTGCCGAAGCCATGCAGGCCTATCAGGCCTCGCTGGCCATTGACCAGGCGCTGGCCAGGGCGAACCCGTCTGTACCCCAGTTTCAGCTCAACCTGGCAACTTGCCAGCAAAATATCAGTAACCTACTCAGCGAGAACGGTCAGCCGTACGAAGCGATTGTTGCCTGCAAAGCGGCCCTGGAGATTTTGCAACCGCTTGCAGAGTCTGACCCCTCAGACATCCGGATTCAGAGCAACCTGGCAAGCGGATTTAATAATCTTGCCAGACTGTTTGGAAGTGCTGGCAAGCCGGCCGAGGCGCTACAAGCTTTTACGGCAGCCCTGGCCACCCGGCGCACCCTGGCCGAGATGGACCCCAACAACGTCAAGTTCCAATACGATCTCGCATCCAGTTATAATAATCTGGGCATCTTTTTCGACGACTCCGGCAAACGGACCGAGGCCGAGCAAGAATACCAATTAGCCCTGACCATTCAACAAACGCTGGCGGAGAAATTCCCCAAGGTTCCAGATTTTGCAAGCATGGTAGGTGGAACCCTGAATAACCTGGCCGGGCTCGACCTCCAGGCCCAGCAGTTTGAGCCAGCGCGTGACAAGTTGTGGCAAGCCGTGAACTGGCAACGCAAGGCCCTGGCGGTTAACCCGCGGAACCCCACCTACCGGCAGTTCATGGCCAGCCACCAAGAGAACCTTGCCGCCGCGGCCAAAGGACTGAGAGACACAGAAGGTGCGGCCGAGGCGGAGAAAGAACGGACCACATTTCTTGGTCCGCATCCTGATCATTGATGGTTTTTGTCTCTGAGGGAGTCAGCCGCCCTGCCCTCACTTCAACCTGGCCGCGGCCGATCCGGTTTCCGCTTTGGCACCGATGGTTGCCTTGGGTGGGCCCACCCGGTCCCCATCGCGCAAGGCGTCCAGCGTGCGGAACGGCCCCACAATCACCTTGTCTTCCGGTTTCAGACCCGCTCGTATCTCAACCCGTTTTTCATCGCTCAGGCCTATTTCCACCGGTTGGGCACGTGCCAAGCCTTGTTCTTCGATGAAGACCAGGGGCAGATACCGGGCTTCGGGATCAATCCCCTTCTCACCCGGTACGCGTGAACTTTTCTCGCTCCATTCACGAACGGCCGGCGTATCTGGCAAATCTTTCCTGCGCCGGTAGACCACCGCCTGAACCGGCAGACTGAGTGCTTCGGACACGCGATCGACTTCAATTTCCACCGTGGCACTCATCCCTGGCTTGATCGACTCATCTTGGCCCAGGTCGACCACCAGGGTTTCAAAGGAGACCACCTCTCCGGTCTTCTTCCCCTTGGGGGCAATTGGGCCCACCTTGCCAGGGATCGACCGGGTCAGGTCGGACTGCAGGTAAACTTTGGCCGCCTGATGTTCGCGCACCCGGCGAATATCGGTTTCATCCACTTCAGCGCGAACCCGCATGGTGTCCAAACTGGTGATGGTCATCAGCACACTGCCGGGCAGGTTGGTGGTGCCGGCAATCACCACCTCTCCCTTCTCGACCTTGAGACCCGAAATTCGGCCCGCCAGCGGGGCCCGAATCTCGCTATAACTCAACGACTTCTGGTTGGTCTCGACCATTTTACGGCTTTCTTCAAGCTCTTTTTCGCTCATACTCTGCGCCTGTTGCGCTTTCAACAGCGTGGTGCGGGCATCTGCAAGTTCCGTGGTGGTAGCCGCCTGACGCTGGCTCAGCCGCTCGGCACGGTCGGCGTCGCGCTTGACCTTTTCAACCTCAACCTGCGCGGTCTTGGTGGCTTCCAGTAGCCGGGCCACCCGTGCCTCGGCCGATTGGAGACGAGATTTGGGCTCATCGTCATCCAACTGCACCAGCAACTGCCCTTCCTGAACCTGATCGCCATCTTTGACCAGCACGGAATTGACGCGGCCGATGACCTGAGAGGCAACCTCCACCTCATCCACCGCCTCAATCGCACCTGGGGCTGAGATCGTTTGGATAATCAGGCCGTTCTGGGGCAATTCGGTAAGCACCTCCAGGGGCGCAGCATGCACCAGTTGCCAGTCGATGGCCGCAGGGGTGGGATTCCGCAAGTAGTTGGCGGCCGCCAGACCACAGATGGCCAAGACAACAATGAGCACCAAGGTTAGCCGCTTCATGAAATCCACCCGCTCACTCTTTGGAATCTCAAACCAAACTCAACTTCAGACACCCAGCCGCACCACAGAGTTTTGCTCTTTTTCTGAAGTACCCCAGAACCGGCCTGAAAGTGTCAGGAGTCGGGCATGATTGAGAGCCGCATCCCGGCCTCCATGATCAGGGTTCCGCACACCCGCAGGCCCGCCTCGCAAAGCCAGAGCGTCAGGCAAACCAGAACCGCACCAATCACCCCCACCTGTTTGCGGCGAACCGCCCCCACGCCAATGGCCCACCAGCCCATGGCGGCAAACGCATCGACCTGGCGGAGTGCGGCCCAGGTGGCACCTGCGTAAGTTCCTGGTGGCAGGGCAAGCACCAGAGAGGTCTCGACCTCGGTTCTTCTGAGCAAGATCATCAGCCCAACCCGCACGGCCAGCCCCAGCACCCAAAACCCCTGCGCCAGGGACGCGTCCAGAAACCCACGCGCCACATCAATGGGCTGACCTCGAATGGCGGCCAAACTGGCAAACGCCACGGCCGCCAGCACCGCACGGATGACCAGGGCCAGCGGTTCGATCCCGAAATCGGTCAGAACCGCAATCGCACTCCAGAACGTCTGGGTGGCGCGCTGGGTCTGAATCGCCTTGCGGATCACGTCTTCGCCCACTTCGCCAATCGCCTGAGTTTCGACCCGGGCGGCCCCCTCTTCAACAGCATCGATCAGGGCGACCGGCCGGAACCCTGCCACCCATTGCGCGGCCTGAAGCAGCAACACCAGCACAACCCAGAGCACAAGAATGCGCCCTGGACTGGTGGGAGCTTTCAAACCCTGTTCAACGCTCGCCGAGCGTTCATGCACTGCAGCCAACTCAACCACGCAACAGGCTCCAGAACGAGGCAACGTGTCAACCTGGGCGAACTGTCACTCTGGAGCCATCATAACAGGCAACCTCTGAGCCTGGGCAGGTTTCCAGCCAGGTCCAACCAAACTTTCGCAGACGCAAACCTCAAACCGATGGGCCCCAGCCAGAGTCCCCGTTCATTTCCGGCAACTTGGTTGGGGCCCTTGCGGTTTTGCCAATCGCCAACAAGACCGTTCCAGCAAGGCCCAGCCCAATCAACCGGCCTTCAGCCGTTGATCCCGCACGATCGGCCGGCCCCAAAGCTGCAAAGGCTCACCGGAAAGCTCGTCCAGAACCGTGTCCACGACCGGTCGAACGGGGTCGAGCACCTGCTCTGGGTACGGCAAGGGCATTTCATGTTCGTACTTCTGCAGCCGGATCGGCCGTGTGCTATTCAGAGGATTGCAACGAACCCAGACCGGAGTCTCGTCGCACCCCACCTCAATCAGCTCCACTCCAAGCTGGTCGGCGGCATACGGCGTGAGCGTGAATGCCGGACCACCCTCAATGCCTTCCCAGATCTCCAGCCAGCCCGCCCCGATCAAGGCCACCAGCGTCTTGGCACTGCCCGCCCGCTCCAGTTTTTCTCGGGGCACCCAGCACGGACCAGGATACGGCCCCAAACTCCCATCTCCCGCAATCACCGCGTCCAGTACCACTTGCCATTCCATACAAATGCTGCAACTCACTGCGGTACACCTCCTACCCAGGTTATTAACGGACAGGTGATATTCTGATCCGATGACCAGGAAATTTCCTCCATTGTTTGTCTCGCTACGGCATGTACTTACGTCTTTGATTCAAAGATTATTAAATGATTGTAGCCATCGAACCGCCCCTAAAATGAAGGAATATTCTTCCCAAACCCCGCAGCCACGCACCAGTCGGCGGATGGCAATCTCCACACCGGCTCCAGAGCGCGCGGAAGGTATGGGACCCACGGAACCGCCGACCGGCCGGAGACACAACCCATGCAGGAAACTTTACACAATCCCCACTCTCTTTCAGCCGGCAACGTCTCTGGAGACAGGGAACAGGACCCCTTGGACAGCCAGCACCTGAATCACCTGTTAAGAGTCGCTCTGCTGGAGATTGACTCTACAACCGGTACCACCAGGCTAGCCACGCTCATTGAAACGTGGATCTCCAAGGCCTGTTCAGGCAGCTATCCGCATCTTCGACAATTATTGCTCAGGCTTTCCGATGAACCGGGCGATCGCCCAGAGAAACCGGTAAATGGACTGATCCAGGCTACGCGGGCCGCCCTGAATGCGATCTCGGTACCGCCCACCCAGAAGCCAGACGGTGCCCCAACATCCACAGATCTACGCCCGCAACCAGATCCATCCACACATCAGCAACCCACACAGGCAGATCCTGAACCAAAACCAAAACCGGAACCGGTGGCGGAGCCTGAAACCAGACTGAACCCGGTCACGACACCGATCAAGAGTCTCACAAATTCAAAACCGGCCACCCGAAAACCAAGAAAGAGCCTGGCCACCGTGCCGGAACCGCCCAGATCTGAAACTGGGCTGAACTCCATTCAATCCCCGTTGGCAGTAGCGTCCACGGCGTGTAACGGCGTCACTTCCGCCAGCGGGCCCTGCTCTACGGGGCTTTCCAGCTCCCCGCCCGGCAGAGACACGCGGTCCGCAATTTCGACCAGCGTGGCCAGCAAGATCAGCCCCAGCGGTATCGTGACGTAGTGGCTGTAACTATCCGCGGCGGCCAGCAACCAAGACTGAACCGGATACTGAAACAACAACGCATAAACCAGAGCCACCGCAATACCGATACCAACCCCGCAAAACGCCACCATGGCCACCAATCGCCCCCCCTCATGGCGCATCATCCGCCACCAGACCGACCAGGTGCCGCCCCGGATCGGGCCATATGCGGCGGCCCCCACCAGTGGCAAAACCATCAACGAGCCGGCCTGAAACACGGTAAGCCCCCACCCCATCAACAACCAGATGAGCCCACCAAGCACAACCGATGGAGCGCCAACCGAAACGTAACGCAAAGCATAATTCAGAATCAGAAACGCCGTCACGGCCACCACCCGCGCAGGTAAAGCCACCAGACAGGCCAGCACGGCCGCGGGTAGCCAGCGAACGGCCATGGCAACCCGCGAACCAGCCAGTTCATCGAGTTCCGATCGCCGCAGTTCGCCAAGCACCCAGGCAAGCAGCAGACCATCACAAATCAGCATCAACGTGGGTATTAGCACCGGTTCCAGGTAAGTCGATGCCGAGGCCGGGTAACCATCGGGCGACACAATCAAAATTGTGACCCGGTAAAGTACGTAGAGCCAGGCGGCAACCCAGGCCGGCGTGGTCCACGCCGGCACCCATGACGCATCATCAACCGTGTCCTCTTCCCAGCGCTCCGCGGAGACCCGAAACACCAGAACAGACACCGCAATCATCAAGATCAGGGTATCGCCCAGGCCGGCCACATCGCGCAACGGCGTGAGCGCGGCCAGCAACCCTTGCTCGGTTGCAAGCTGGTACACCCCCTTGTTCTTGAGCAACAGGGCCAGCTCTTCCAGCCGCTGGGGATTGGAATATTGGCGAGATTCCCACACCGTCCAAGACGTGACGGCCACCAGCAACAGCAGCACAACCAGCCGGCTGGCGGCGCGAAAGCGACCCAACGCGGCCGAGATCAGCCGAAAATGGCCAGGAATGTCAAACAACTGCGCCAGCGCACGGCCTGGCCCCTGAATCACCAGAGCCAGCAACAACAGGCCAGCCAGCCCGCCGGCCAGGGCAAACCAGGGCATTTGGCCGGTAAACACCTCGGGGCCGCTTAACGTCAGGCCCGAAAACCAGCGGCGCAAGGCAATTCTGGCAATCGCCTGCGGATCGGTTCCCGGCGCAGCCGTCGTTGCCTGCGCCCACAACCCTAGCATTGCACCCTGCACGGCCTGCCTCCCCGGCACCCACAGGCCGGCTCTTCTCCCCGTCCGTCCCGACCCAGCACCTGGGCGGCGATAAGATTGGTTGATTCTAGCCGGGAATCCTGACCAATGATATCCGCTCATATGCGGCGAACATCAAAGACCGGGCCGCAGAATCTCACCACTCAGCGTCCCAGTCGCTCGGGTCTCGGTTCCGGCAGGTCGTCCGGCTTCACGCCAGCTCTCCGCAACGCGGCATCGGCCCCCGGGGCGCGCTGAACACTGCCCGGGATGGGCTGAGACGGGCTGTCGTACAGTCGGAGGTAGCGGTAATAGACTTCCAGGGTCAGGGTGGCCAGCGCCGTGGTGTAAATTCGGCCTCCCAGCACATCGTGCTTATCCTTGCACAACGAGGGATCCCAGCTCCCATCGGCATGGCCGCCCCGCGTCTGCCGGCGGACCAGTTGATCTCTGACCCGGTTATTCCAGCGCACCCAGGAATCTCCCCCATGCTGGTACAGAGACAGCGTGGCGTAATACCAGTAGTACAAATTCAGCGGGTCACGATCGGGACCATGCTGCAACAGGTAGGTGGCTGCCTCGTCACTGGCCGCGCTTGGGCCGCCCACGCCCAGGAACTGACGACACGCCCAGGCTTCGGCCGTCATTGTCGGGGTCACCGGGTACCCCTCGCCGGGCCGGTAAATGGCCAACCCCTTGGACGGGCCTTCAGAAACCCCCTTCAACCAGCGCAGAGCCCCTTGCCGAGCCTCTTCAGGAACCGGCAAATCCACCTCGCGGGCGGTCTTCATCACCATCACCGCCCAGCCCAGAATGCTGGTGTCGCCGCCAAACTTGTCGCCAGGCTTGTACCGCCAGGCAACCTTGTCGGCCGTGCGGGAATTCAAAAGAAACTTCAAGGCGCGATCCGCAGGGCTCCGCAGAGACTGGTCGCTGGTCAGGGCATACGCTTCACACAAGGCCAGGCTGGCAATGGCATGACAGTACATGCCCACGTTTACGCTAGAGCCGCGCAGGTCGCCATCCGGTTTTTGGGCACGAATCAGGAAGTTCAGCCCCTTGGCCACCGTATCCGCATGCAGGCCAGTCTCATGAGTTTGCCCGGCCCCCAGAAATGCCAGCAAAGCCAGGCCGGTCATCGCCGTATCGGCCTCGTAGTAATACGACTCCCCTTCACAGACCTCACCCGGTGGACACTGGGCCGTGAAGCTGGTCTCGCCCCGCATCGGCTTGGCGGCCGAATCGCGACGGCTACCGGCATTCCAGCGGCCATCCAGGTCTTGATGCACGGCCAGCCACTTGAGCGCGTGTTCCACGGCTTCTTCACTGGCATCCGAGGCACCACCCGCCAGCGCAATGGCCGACCGGTTGGGGGCCATCCGCGATCGATACACTTCCGGAATGTCTGGCAACTCCCGAGCACCAACCCTGGACTCCAGGCCGGTGATCGAGGGAGGCGGACCGGCCGTCAGGCCGTTCTCTCGCATCAGCGGGACACGGTCAGGAAGGGTCGGTCGCTTGGGGAGCATGGCCGCCACAGCCGTGCCACTGGTTGCGCGTGCCTCACGGGTAAGCGGGGCTAGATCTGGCTCTGGCAAGGCTGGCTCTGGGCTAACTTCGAGCATGGCAATTTTGGGCCGGTCCGAAGCATCGGCAAGTTCCTCGGCCAGCAAGGGATGCTCCTCCTGGGAAGCAACCGGGGCCACCGGCACCGAGGCGGGAATGGCCACAACCGCTTGCGGGCCGGCCATCGGCTCAAGTGTGCGGCGGGTCCGGCTTGGGCCAGCTTCGCTCCGCGCGGGGCCTGCAACCGGCTGAATCTCTGGCAGGGCCGAATCCAGGGTCGCGGCTTTGGCCTCGGCCAGTTCCACGGGCATGGCATCCACATGCTCAAGCGGGCGGCTCAGGGCTTCTGTGCTCTCGGTCGCAATTTCACGGTCGGCGGTGCTAATTTCAGGCGCAGGGGCCACTGGCTCTGGAGCTTCCACGGCCAGCGGCATCGCCAGCAAGCGCGGGGCTTGGTCGATCGGCTCGGCGGCCACCGGCTCTGGACGTGCGATCTCTGGAATGGGCACCAGATCCACGGCTGGAGAAGATTCCGGTCGATCAAGCGCGGCCGCTTCTTGCAGGCTCGCGCTGGCGCGACGCTCTGGTAAATCTTGATGCTCTTGAAACAAGGCCACCGCTGGGGGCGGGCCTTCCCGGAGGGGCGCAGTGGATCGAGAGTCTGCAACCAGCCAGCGGGCCGCCTGAGGGCCACCGTAAACCATCAGCCCCACGTGCGAGGCTAGCGAAAGCGCCAGGCAACGGCTGATCATCGGGGTTCGGCCACGGACGGCCCACGCCCCCAAGCCCAGCAACGTGGCGATGGTACCGGCACTCACCCAAAAGGTGGAGTCGGCTCCCAGCAGCTTCAAGAATGCTTCAAGATTCAGCCCGTTCATGGCGTTCCTGAGACTCCTTTCAGGAACGATCCCGCAAAGTCGCTGAGGGCCGGCGAGATCGCCTGGGCTCAGGACTGGGGCCGATTTGCTGATGGGGTCAATCGGAAATCAGGCGAGGCCATCCCCGGCCGAACCCCCAGTGGGGCCGAGTAGGAAGAGGATGCCGATTCCGCACGGTGAGTGGTGCTGGAAGTTCGGTTGCTGGATGCGGCCGGCAGCAGGCCGAGCGCTTCCACCGTATCAAGCCCAATCCGATCGAGTTCCATGGCCAGCGAATCGATTCGTCCCGCAATGCCATCGTAGGCGAGCAAGGCCAGGATCGCCAGTCCAACCGCACAGATCAAAGGAGTAAGCGCGGCTGCAATGGCCGGGCCTAGCGGCAACCCCGGCTCCAAGCCACCCAGTGTACGGCTGGCCTCTGCCAGGCTGCCCAGTAACCCAATTAGCGGGGCCAGGGCCGCCACCCGTCGCAGCGTACCCGTATGCCGGCGCAGGGCGGCCACCTCGTTCTGGGCGGCCAGAGTCACGGCCCGTTCGAGTTCAGTGGTGGGACGACCCCACCGGCGAATGGCGGAAAGCACCACCCGAGCCCCAGGGCTGGGGTTCAGCTCGCAATAATCCAGCGCCTGCATCCAGTCCACGGTCCCATCGGCCAGCCGGGCACGGAACCTCGTCTCAAAACTCGTGGGAAGGACCCGGGAACGACGCACCGACCACAGCCGGCTGGCCAGTGTCAGGCACCCCAGCGTTCCGCAGGCCACCAGCCCACCCCAGCTCACGCGTTCAAGCGGAGGTGTTCGCTCATACCAGCCGCGAACGGTCCGGCCCAGCCGCTCGACCCGGGGCGAAAGGGATTCCAGCAGGTTGGCCTCAACACCGGCGCCGGCCCTGACCGTACGCACTTCCGCTCCACCGGCGGCTCCCCGCGCCAGAATTGCCAGCCCAATCAGGCCGGCCCAGGAGGCCGCCTCAACCAGAGCACTCACCCGTGGCAAGGCGGTCGGCCGCATGCGCCGATCCAAAGCCTTCCCCGATGCAAGTGGATTTTGCGGAGTTGCACTGCCAGCCATGAACTCTGCTCCCCGCGGACGATCTTGGGGCCACACCGCCTGTTCGGTTTGCCCCTTAACGCTCAAACTCGCTCTGGACGTCCGCGTCCTTTCCTTGCAATCGGCTCTAGCAAGCCCACGGTTCGCCTGGAACTCGCCACCATTTTCAAGCACCCGAACAGTCAAGCCGGTCGGTCAAGACAGGGAACCTGTACCGCCTTGCCGCCACAGGACACAAAGCCCGCAAGATCCAAAATATCCAACCAAGCCGCCAGCAATCAGCCGTTTGCAGACGATCAGAATCGCCAACATTCCGCCAAATTCCGCGAATCAAGGAAACGGTCTGGTTTTGAGGGCTGAAAGCACGTTTCAAGATAGACCAGCCCAACGGGGTGGGTCGCAGGCTCGATCAGCGCTATAGCGGTTAACATTTGCGTTGCACACTTAAGTGAGCGTTTTTCCTGGTATTCCTTTTCCGAATGTAGGACAGCCGCCCTCGGCTGTCTCTGAATTCCTGGGCCGTTACGAAGATGACAGCCGAGGGCGGCTGTCCTACATCGAACGAAGATCAAGACACTGAGGCGTGACACTCAGCAAATCTTTTCGTGTGCAAGCCCATCGTGAGCCGCTAAAGAAGACTCGGACGAATGTCCCATGCCCCAGCCCGTTGGGCTGGGCTGTCATGAATCGGGCCTTCAGAGCTCAAGACCCTGAAGCGAAGGCTTCTCAATTCTGCCTGTCGAACACCACCGGGAACCGCCAGAAAATTCCAGCATTCTGGCCAGAGTCTCGATCTATTCGTCAAACCGGGACAGGCACCATGAAGCCGTCGGAGCCAGTCCCGGTTTTGCAACGGCTTCTTACCGAGGTGAGGCCGAACCGGGTGCCAGAGAAATGGCATCCAGGCGTTTACGGGCCTCAATGGCTGCCGGCTGCTCTGCAAAGTTGTTCACCAGTTTGCGGTAGACCTCTGCAGCCTGGTCCCTTTGACCCAGCTCCACGTAGCAGGCTCCTGCCTCTAGCAGGGCGTCGGCTTGAAGCCTGGGCAACTTGTAAAGCAACTCGACCTGGTGGAACTCACGCACCGCCTCTCGGTAATTCTTCTCATGGAGGAACGCTTCCCCCGTGAAGAATTGTGCCCGTGCGGCCGATTCGGTTCCAGGCGCCAGTTCAATGGCTTTGGCAAAGGCGGCTCTGGCGTCTTCGAACCGCGGCAAGGCCTGAGACTGAAGCGCTCGCCCGCGTGCGATATGAAGTTCGGCACGCTGGGGAAAATCGGGCCGGTCGGCCAGGAACGCATCGGCTTCACTGAGCGAATCGGACCAGCGTCTCAGGCTGACCAGGCATTGAACCCGTCGCAGCCGCGCGGTATCTCGCCAAGATTCGGCCTTGGAATCTGCGGATCGTTCTCGAACCAGTTCGGCAAACTCGGGCTCGGCTTCGCTCGGATGGTCGCCTCGATAGAGGGATTCCGCGTGCCAGAACCGGGCCAGGTCGCGGGAATTCCCCTGCCCGCTGGCTTCGATCACCCGGCGGAACTGCAACGCGGCCTCGTCGGTCTTCCCTTCCTCAAGGGCCATGCGGCCCAGCCGGAACAGGGCCCGATCTCGCAGCGTGGCATCCACTTTAACCTGGTCGCCCGGATTGACCATTGGCTCTAGCAACACCCGCGCGTCTGCAAACCGCTTCTGCTTGGCCGCCTGCTCCGCCAGCGCAATTCGCGCCTCGGCCGCCTCTGGGCTGTTCGGCTGTTCCCTCAAAAGTTTCTGGTACGTGGCTTCAGCGGCGGCCGCTTGGCCGGCATCGTCTTGTACCCGCGCCAGCTCGGCCAGCAGTGCAGCCGCGCCCGCTTTCTCTTCCAGGCCCGCGGGCCGAGATTGGAGCAGCAAGGCCAGCGCCTCGGCCGCCTCGGTGGCACGCCCCGTCTTGGCCAGTAGCCGCGCCCGGGCCAGGTTGGAATTGAGCCCCTGGGGCGACTCTCGATACGTTTCCGCCGCCCTGGCAAACGCTTCAAGGGCGCGGTCGGACTGTCCCGCCTTTTCAAACGCAAAGCCCTGCATGTACGCCGCCTCGGCGGAAAGCTCGGCCGACGCCGCCGGCCGGGCCTCAAGCGCTCGCCCAAACGCCTCGGCCGCCTTGTCCGGCTTTTCCTGGCCGAGCAATGCCCAACCCAGGCCAATCCGGGCGCGTGCCGTCCACGGCTCGCCATCGGTGGCCGACGCTAGCTCAGGAGCAGGCCGATCGACGGCGGCAGGGCTCAGAAATTCCACCGCACGGTCGTACTCTTTGGAATCGAGCGCGGCTTCACCCAGGCGAAGCCGCACGCGGAGTAAATCTTCGCTTGCAGGCCAGTCTTTCTGCAGTTCGTCGAGCCGGGCTTGGGCCTGGGCCGGTTGCTTCAGGGCCTCATGGGCCAACACCAGGTAGGCCAGCGCATGGGGCGTGAGCGAACTTTGGGGGTTCTCTTGAACGAACGGATCAAGTGCAGCCACGGCCTCTGCATAGCGTTCTGCCTCAAAGTGCCCCTGGCCAAGTGCGTAGCGGGCGTTGCCGCCCAGGGTCATCCCCGGATCCTTGGCAATTTCCGCGAGCACCTCGGCCGCCTTGTCAGACTGACCGGCGGCCTTGTACGCCTGGCTGAGGTAGAAGAGCGCGGCCTGGGCGGTTTCCGGACTCGGTTTGTCTTCCGCCAGTAACTGGCGGAAGCCGGTAATTGCATCGCTCGACTTGCCAGTGAGCTGAGCGGACCGCGCGGAGATCAAGCGGGCGTTGGCCCGCAGTGGCGAACGCGGATACTCTTTCAGCAACCGATCGGCGGCCGATCCGGCGGCCACAGAATCTCCCGCTTCCAGCGCCAACCGAGCGGCCTGCGCCAGGGCCTGGTCGGCCCACACGTCACCTGCGTACTGATCGGCCAGCCGAAGAAACCGGGCTCGGGCCGCATCCGGTTGCCCAGTTCGGGAAAGTGCCTCGCCGGTGCGGAATAACAGCATGGGGGCCAGCGCAGGACTTGGACCCCGCACCTGGGCGGCTTCCCAGGCCGCCAGCGCGGCCGGATACCGGTCCTTATCCCAGGCAATTTGTCCGAGCGTATAACCGGCCTGCGCTGCCACTGGCCCGGAAACGCCAGACTTTGCAATCAGATCTCTGAGCACCGCCTCTGCCTCATCACTGCGCTTCAGTCCCACCAGGGCATCCGCCCGTTTGAGCATCAGTTCGCCAGAGGCCGCCAACGCCGGCTGAGATTTTTCCAGGGCCTCAAGCTCTGCGAGTGCATCCTCAAACCGGCCGGCCCCGATCAAGACCTGCGGAATTTGAAGCTTGGCCCGGTCGGCCCATTCTGAACCGGTGCGAGCGGCCAACCCCCGAAGCTGCCCGAGCGCAGCATCGGTATCTTTCTGGGCGGCCAGCACCCTGGCCAGAAAAAACCGGGCCCGATCCGTGAGCGGACCATTCGGAAATTCAGAAATGGTGGTCTCATAGGCAGCCCGGGCACCCGCCATGTCATTCAGGCCAAACCGAACATCCCCCAGGTAGGGCCAGGCGGCGTCTCGATGAACGTGCCCCGGATGGCGGGCCAGATAATCTTCGAACAGGCGTTTGGCTTCTGGCAAATCGCGTCCCAGATAGGCGGATTCTGCCAGCCTGAACCGCGCCGTGGCGGCCTGTGGACTGTCGGGAGCAAGTGTCAGGAAGGTTTCAAAATGGGTTCGCGCCTCTCCATACTTCTTCAGTGAAAGCAAAGCGCGAGCCAACCCATACTGGGCCTCTGCCTCATCAGCCTGGACCGGGCGGGTACGTAGGAATTTCTCGAATTCCTCGACCGCAAGTTCATAACGCCTTTCATTCAGAAGGGCGTTGGCAAAGTTCAGACCCTGGGGCACCTGCCGGCGCTGAGCCAACGCTCCGGCTGCGGGGGGCTCGACCCCAAGACCGCCCGCCACCTGACCCAACGCCTGAGAGACGAGCCCGCTGAGTGCCAGTACCACGTATATCGTGGAAGAGCCGCGACTCCTCCCACACGTCCACGTGTATCCGTGGCGCTCGATTCCTTCGGGCATGATCGACTCCCTCCCTGACAACCCAACGTCTTGAGACCAGCCGGCCAGTCACCGCAGTGCGGTCACTTCGCCCGGTTCATTTCGGTGCTAAAATTTTTTGGTCCGGTCTGGGGGTCCGTACTCCCCCACCGCGCAAGTTCCCATTTGCAACAATCATCTTGATCTTAATGACTTTGACGATCAAGCAAATTGCCCAGCAATTCCAGGCATTCCAGGCATAAATTTCCGAAAACCGCCAAACCCCCAACCCGCCGCCACTCGCATCTCCTACAAAGCCTACAATCGCACTTATCAACACCAAAGTCCCAAAACCACCACGGCGATTGAATTTTCCGCAGTTTATCTAGATCCCGCAAAACGGTGAGATATAATCGACGTGCACAGACCTCACACACGGGGATCTGGAGGCCGACACAATCCTCGAATCGGGTCGAGGACACCTAGTCATACCCCGTCGTAATTTCGGAGAGTTCCACCGATGATCGTTCGCCCTTCCAACCTGCTGGGCCTGGTTGCTGCTGGCCTCCTGGCCGCTCCTGCTGGTGCTCAGTCCCTGCAGACTCCTGGCAAAGTTGCTCCAGTGGCTGTTGCTGCTGGCACCAACTGGGTTGCCGCTGCTCCTCAGGCTCCTGGCAAGGCTGCTCCTGTAGCCGTTGCTGCTCCTCAGGGTGGTCTGGTTGCTGCTGGTAAGAGCACCCCAGTTGCTGTTGCCGCTCCTCAGGCTTACACCGCTGCTCCTTCCAAGGTTGCTCCGGTTGCTGTCGCCGCTCCTCAGGCTTACACCGCTGCTCCTTCCAAGGTTGCTCCGGTTGCTGTCGCCGCTCCTCAGGGTGGTCTGGTTGCCGCTGGCAAGAGCACCCCAGTTGCCGTCGCTGCTCCTCAGGGTGGTCTGGTTGCCGCTGGCAAGAGCACCCCAGTTGCCGTCGCTGCTCCTCAGGATTACACCGCTGCTCCTTCCAAGGTTGCACCGGTTGCTGTCGCCGCTCCTCAGGCTTACACCGCTGCTCCTTCCAAGGTTGCTCCGGTTGCTGTCGCCGCTCCTCAGGCTTACACCGCTGCTCCTTCCAAGGTTGCTCCGGTTGCTGTTGCCGCTCCTCAGGCCTACACCGCTGCTCCTTCCAAGGTTGCTCCGGTTGCTGTTGCCGCTCCTCAGGCCTACACCGCTGCTCCTTCCAAGGTTGCTCCGGTTGCTGTTGCCGCTCCTCAGGCTCCAGCTAAGTTTGCTCCCGCTGCTGTCGCTGCCCCTCAGGCTGCGGTTTCCAGCCAGCTTCTGCCTGTTCCCAGCAAGTAATTTTGCCGGGACGGTCTGATCAAACTGAAAGGCGAGCGACTTCAAAGTTGCTCGCCTTTTTTTTTGAAAACCGGTGTCATGGGGGACGGGCTAAAATCTCTTGGGCCAAGATCTCGCGTGGCACATGTGTCTTGGGTTAGCATGTTTGTTATCAGGAATGGCCAGTCCCTGGCTAATCTGAATACCTCGAACCGACACCCGCAAGCGGGTCGAGCCTGGGTGCAATGACCAAATCGGATCGCGAACGAAACCTGGCGGTGTTTATCGATCTGGAAAACCTCGCCATGGGGTTTACCCACCAGAAGAAGGCCCGCTTCGACATTCAGAAGGTGCTCGAGCGCCTGGTCGAAAAAGGGAAGATTATCGTCAAGAAGGCGTATGCCGACTGGAGTCGGTTCCCAGCCTACACCTCGCCGTTCCATGAGTCTGGGATCGAGTTGATTGAGATCCCCAAGCGAAGCCAAACTGGCAAGAACTCGGCCGATATCCGGCTGGTCGTCGATGCCATGGACCTTTCGTGGTCCAAGTCTCACGTGGACACCTTTGCCATCGTGTCTGGCGATAGTGATTTCTCTCCACTGGTCTCCAAGCTCAAGGAAAACGGTAAGCACGTCATTGGCCTGGGAATGAAGGGCTCAACCTCCGAGCTACTCCGGGACAACTGCGACGAGTTTATTTACTACGAAGACCTGGAGCGCCAGGAAGAAGACGAGAAGCAGGTTGTCACGGTTTTAGACGCCCGCCTGGCTGGTGCGCCTGAGAAAAAGCGTGAAGCCTTTGCCCTGCTGATTGATGCGTGCAACGCCCTCAGACGCGAAAACCACGAGATCCTGCACGCCTCGCTTATCAAGGAAACGATGAAGCGGAAAAAGCCATCGTTCGACGAGAGCTATTATGGCTACCGCACATTCGGACACCTGCTGGAAGATGCCGACAACTGCGCGGTGGTGGACATTGAGCGGAACCCCAAAAGCGGCACCTACGCGGTGACCGGCATGGGGAGCGAAGGACGACAGGCCGACGGCACCAAGAAGCCGCCGGTGGGAGGTGGAGAATCCATTCCGCCTCGCCGAGGACCGAGTGGGCCAGCGGCCGGCCGTTGATTGGGTGCGGCATGCTCCAGTTGAAAACGGGCGACGATCATCTCCGGATCTCGAACGGAAGCCGATAGGGCACAGCTTGAACCGCAATCGTCTGATCCAGACCTGGCGCATCTTTCCGTGGCTCTCGCTGGCATTGACCATGCCGGTAGGCTGCGGGAGACCGCCGGGTGACCCGTCCTCTGCCGCTTCCAACCCCGCGAACTCCGCCACACCCCTGCTAGAGCCAATCGCCAAGCGGCTGGGACCTGGGCTTTACCTGCTAGGGAACCAGTTCCCCTCAGCCTCTTACGTGGTTCAGACACCCGAGGGGTATGTTCTGATCGATACCGGCCTGAAGGGAGACGCTGGCCCGGTCCGGGTCCAGTTGAAGCAACTTGGCCTGAATGAGCGGCGGTTGAAGGCGATTCTGCTGACCCACGCCCACGGTGACCATAGCGGTGGTGCCGAGTCTTTGCGCAAGGCGACCGGAGCCACGGTCTACGCCGGCAAGGAAGAAGCCAAGCCCCTGCGTGAGGGCCAGCCAGCCGAGGCGTTTTTCAGCACGTTCTACATGCCCGACGCTGAGATTCATCCCGTGGCCGTGGATGTGGAGCTAGACGGAGACCAGGAGTTTACCGTGGGCGATGCCCACTTTCGGGCCATTGCCACCCCCGGACATACCTCCGGCTCGGTTTGCTACCTGATGGAACGCAATGGCCAGCGCATCCTGTTCTCCGGCGATGTGATCATGTCTCTTCGCGGCGATGAGCGCATGAGTGACCCCACCCTGCGGGAACCGCTGGGAACCTACGCCGCCCACCGCGCTCCACGCTACCGGGGTGATGCTGTCCGGTTCCTGGCCACCCTGCAAAAGCTCAAGGGGCTGCCGGCCCCCGATCTGGTGCTGCCGGGGCACCCACGCATGGACCCCACGCCTCAAAACCCCGCCATGACCCAGGCACGCTGGCAGGAGATCATGGATCGGGGTATCCAGGATATGCAGGCGTTGATTGAGCGGAACCAAACCGATGGTGCAAATTTTCTGGATGGTAATCCCAAGGAGTTGTTGCCCGGCCTGGAATACCTGGGCGACTTCCAGGGGCGGGCCGTTTATGGCCTGTTCGTGGATTCCCGGTTCTTTCTGTTCGATGCCCCTGGCGGACCGGGGCTGACCGGGTTTGTGATTGAGCGTCTCAAAGCCCTGGGGCGAGAGGCCATTGAGCCCACCGCCGTGCTGCTGACCTCGGTAGACCCCGACGCCACCGCCGGACTGACCGACCTGCTGGAGCACGGCAATCCGCAGGTTGTCGCGCCGGCGGAAGGAATCCACGTGCTCCAGACGACCTATCCCACGGCCAAGCAGATCGTGTCCCTCAAAGACCTGCCCACCCAGGGGTGGTTTGAGGTTGAGGCGATTCCGATGGCAGGCGCGGGCAAGTATCCGGTGGCGTACAAGCTGCCCTGGGCGGGTAAGACGGTGGTGATCAGCGGTCGGATGCCGGCCAAGCCAGACTTCCCCTCGATGTCCAGCCTGTTCGCCGACCTCAAACGCTCGGCCGATGGCACCTTCTGGTACCAGACGACCCTGGAAAAGCTTGACCCGCTGAAGCCCGACCTCTGGCTCCCCGCCTTCCCCTCCAACAGCCAGAACGCCAACCTTTACGGCGAAGAATGGAAAGGGATCATCGCCCGCAACCGGGAGGCCGCCAAACGCGGCAAGTATCCCTGAGGTGAGGATCCCTTGGAGAGAGGGTTAACCTACACTCGGCCACCACTCGACGTGGATGATCGCTTTGTTCACGTCGCTCCATAAGCCCTTGAGCGGTGGCCATGGGCAAGAACATTCGATGAGGTAGGCTGGGAAGCGAGAGAAAGCCGAACTTCGTGTAAAAGCCACTCGCGGCTTCATCCTTGGAATCGACCACGATTACACTTGCGGCAATTTCGGTCGACACGCGCACACATCGCGATAAAGCATCCATCAGCAATCAAAATGCTTGCGATCATGGTGAATTGCCAGTCGCTCACAAATGGATCCGCTCATCGACTTTCAACTTGGTTTCGGTAAGCTTCCATGGCGCTTTGTAATTTCTTGTTCGGTTGCTCAGGCGTTAGCAATGCCTCGACCAGAACGCGACTCTGTTCCTGATTCAGACGGATTCGCTCGTACTGTTCGATCACCTTTTTTGCGGCTTCTTCCACGCGATCAAGCACAAAATCGGAAACCGTTCGCCCCGTGTAGGCGGCGGCACACTCGATCAGCTGTTTTTGTTCGGGGGAAACTCGAGTTTCTAACCTCGCCGACTTCACTGATGCCCTAGGTACTCCTTTGGGAATCTTGACTCTATCGAGCGAATGTACGGCCACCATCCGTACGAGTCAAATTTCAAGATGCCATGGAATGACAGAACACCAGTACGTCGAAATACTTTGAGCAAATGGCCCAGGACTCTTGGCCTGTGTCCCCTCTACCAGCCAGAACGACAACCTGTACGGCGACGAATGGAAGGGGATTCTTGCCCGCCACCGCGAGGCCGCCCAACGTGGCATGTAGCCGTGAGCAGGCTTGTATCACCAAGCAACCCCGTTAGCCTGGGGGGCTGCTCCTCTCAAAGTGTTCATGGGACTACGGTATCAGCCCCCCAGCCGCTCATCACACCAAAGGGCCGCACTCAGAAGCGCAGCCTCTCCATAAGGCGCGGCCACCAGTTGCACGCCCAGCGGTAACCCCTGCTCGCTGCTTGCCACTGGAATGGTGAGTGCCGGCAGTCCCAGATAACTCCAGGGTGAGTTGAACGACGGGTCACCCGTGGTCGAGCGGTCGGGGGCCACGTCGGGTGTAGAAGGCATCACCAAGACGTCCAACCCTTCCAGGCTCCTCAAGATCTCTCGCTTCCAGCGCTCCTGGTGATGTCTGGCAAAAATATACGAAGTTGCCGGAATTGCGTTCCCCTCATCGATCAACCGCCCCATCAGGGGCGGGTAATCATCTCGCTGATTACCGTAACGGGCCGCATGCACGGCCGCCGCCTCCGCTGCCAAGATCACCCGGAACTGGGTCGGAATGGTGTCAAAGTGCTCCGGTAACTCCACCGGCAGCACCCGGGCCCCCTGGGAACCAACCTGATCTAGAAACAGTTCCAACGCCTCCAGCGCCACCGGCGCCGCACGCTGGGTGAAGAACCCATTGAGCCGACCAAGACGCGGGGGATGAGACGCGGGCCCGACTGGCTCTAACGCCCCCGTCAACGCTTGCCAGAGCGAAGTCAGATCGGCCACCGTAGGGGCCATGATCCCGGGATGGTCCAGGCTTGGGGCCAAGGGCACAATCCCCTGCCCGCTCAGCCGCCCGTACCCCGGCTTGAGTGAACTGATACCGCAATAACTGGCCGGCCTGATCAGCGATCCACCGGTCTGCGAACCCAGCGCACCCGCGCACATGCCAGTTGCCACGGCCGCCGCCGACCCGCTCGACGATCCACCAGGCGTTCGTGCATGGTCCCAGGGGTTGGTGGTCACGGCCGGATCTAGCCAGGCATACGCCGTGGTCACCGTTTTGCCCACAATCACCGCGCCGGCAGCCCGCAGGGCGGCCACCACATCGGCATCTCGCACGGCCGCCCGATCTGACCACCGCTTGGCCCCTGCACCCGTGACCAGGCCGGCCACGTCAAAAATGTCTTTGACGCCAATCGGCACCCCATGCAGCGGGCCCCGAATCATGCCGGCCGCCTGTTCCACGTCGCGCTGAAGGGCCTGGGCCCGGGCCCCTTCCCGATCGACCACCACCCAGCCTCGGATCTCGGCTTCGCAACTGTCAATTTGTGCCAGAGACTTTTCCAGCAGTTGCAGGCAACTGATCTCACCAGCCCGCACAGCCGCCGCCTGGGCTTGCAGCGTATGATTGAAGCTGGGGCGCGGTCGCAAGGCCATGGCAAAGATCCCGGACAATGAGCGGAAGCCGATTCAGAACTGGCCACTAGCATAGCCGAACCCAGACGTGAGCGGCAGCAGATCGGGCCTCGGTTTTGGTGGGCGACGGGAAGGAAAAGGCGGCATTTCCCAGACGCAACCGCCAAGCTCAAGAATGAGATGGTGATAATCCGGCCAAACGCTGTGAGAGAAATGGCAGGCGGACGGAGCACGGGGACTTTCCAAGAAAAACCTGGAAGCTTGACATGGATACC
This sequence comes from uncultured Planctomycetales bacterium, assembly GCA_903926465.1. Classification (GTDB taxonomy): domain Bacteria; phylum Planctomycetota; class Planctomycetia; order Isosphaerales; family Isosphaeraceae; genus CAIYJE01. Next base: position 8,435 of record CAIYJE010000055.1, on the reverse strand, counting down.
GAGGCGAGCAACGGACCTGGCGAGAGGACTTTTACGGCAGAGCTCCTGACAGAATTGAACGCACTGGCAACTGACACTCCAGGAGGCAAAGTACGACTTCTGACGGACTTGGCTGAACTGCTCAACCGACACCGTTACCACGGAGGATCGAACGGGAACTTTACGTTTATGAACCAGAAAATCGGGAACCTGCCGGATCGCCTGACCGAAGCCGAAGTTCGTGGCATCGCTCAACGCGTTGGCCCACTCCTGATTGATGCGTTGGGATCTGCACAATTACGAGCGTCAGCCGCCTTCGTGCTAGGAAAGACCGACTGTACCGAAGCGTTGAACAGCATCGTCCACGCGGTGACCGGAGCCGACCAACTGCCGGCCGTTGTTGTGCGTCAGTGTGCCTATGCCTACGATGCCTTGACTCAGACCTGCGCGCCTGCCGACACAACGATCGTTCCTGAAATCGTTGGTCGTCACTTCATGAGCTATGGGATTCCGTGGGATACCGACAGGCACGAGATCTTGGTGGACGAGCTCTAACGTGGACGTTGCTTGGAGGCCTGGCTTACTGGCCCATTGGGCGTCGTTCGCGTACGATCATTCATTGACGAAGTTGAAGTCAACAGGCCCGGCCGTTGAGGTAGGAGATCACGCATTGGCTGCATCGTTGCCGGTTCAGGCCGAATCCACGGTGATCCGACTGGCGGGAATCACCAAGGTTTACCCCATGGAGGCCGAGATCGTGCATGCGCTCCGGGGCGTGGACCTGGAAATTGGGCGCAATGAGTTCCTGTCGATCATGGGGCCCTCGGGTTCGGGCAAATCGACCCTGATGAACATCCTGGGCTTGCTGGATGTGCCGAGCGATGGCCAGTACTGGCTCGACGGCCATGACGTGGCCCGGCTTTCCCCGTCGGAACAGGCACGCGTGCGGGGCCGGCAGATTGGCTTTGTGTTCCAGACGTTCGAACTCTTGCCACGCCAGACGGCCCGACAGAACGTGGAATTGCCACTGACGTACTCGGGGATCAGCGGCCGAGAGCGGCGTCGGCGTGCCGAAGAGGCGCTCGAACGTGTGAACCTGGGGAACCGGCAAGATCACCGGCCCAACCAGATGTCGGGTGGTCAGCGCCAGCGCGTGGCCATTGCCCGGGCGCTGGTGCAGAATCCGGCAATCATCTTGGCCGACGAGCCGACCGGCAACCTGGACACCCAGACCGGCCACGAGATCCTCGACCTGTTTGATCGCCTGCATGCGCAGGGGCAAACCATTGTGCTGGTCACCCACGAGCCAGAGGTGGCCGCACGCAGTCAGCGGATTGTGCGAATTCGGGACGGACGAATTGAGTCTGATGAACGGGTCACCGCACGGGTTCCAGAGGGGATGGCCAGCGGCGGGTAAGCTGAGCAAAACCTGCAAGGCATGGCCAGCCCTCGGTCAACGCTTCTTGAGGATCACGGCCATCCCCTGATCGTCCATGTTATAGAACTGGGTTTCGAGTGCAGGGTTAGTGGTGATGGCCCTGACAAACTCTGGGTTGGGCAGTGGCGCCTTCATGTTGTGGGCCAGAATCAGGCCGCCAGGGCGAACCTTGGGCAAGAGCTTGTTCAGATAATCCAGATAGCCGTCTTTGTCGGCATCAATGAACAGCAGATCAATTGGCCCTTCGAACTTGGTGACTTCCTCATGGGCATCGCCCAGCACCTGGGTAATCAGGTCCAGCACGCCGGCCTTCTCAAAGTGTTCTTTGGCCAGGTCGAACCGGATCTCGTCGATTTCCAGGGTGGTCAGGTGGCCGCCCGTCTTGCGCAAGGCCATAGAGATCCAGAGCGCGGAGTATCCGTTGGAGGTGCCCAGTTCGAGCACCGTTTTGGCACCGATGGACTCGGTCAAGATTCGCAGCAACCGGCCGTCGGCGGCCGGCACGTTGTTGGTCCCCCGGTTGTTCTCTTTCATCTCATCGATCATGGCCAGCACCTTGGCCTCGGCATCGCTACTGGCCAGCGGTGGACCGGCTTCGCCCGGCTTGCGAATTTCCTTGGCAACCTGGCCGGTGGGCACCGGAGCTTTGACCTCTTGGGCACCGGCCGGAGCCGCCACAATTCCAATGAAAATGCAGCCAAAAAGCCACCGGGAAAGTCCACGAGCGATCATTGCGGGAAGCTCCAGGCCGGAAGGCCACAACGACAACCCAGGGGTGTTAGGCTGCCGAACAGATAAGGAAGGCGGGGATCACAGGAACGCAAGATCCCCAGTTTCCCGCGCAGGCGGGCCCTGGTCCATGGCCCAACGGGATAGACTGGAACCGGCCTGACACGCCAGACTGATAGATCGTGGATCGAGCCGGTCGATTCCCGATCTCAAACGGCCAGGCTCGTGCACAGGCTCTGACCTGAAACCGTGGACATTTGCCACCATGCTGCATCTTGCCAATCTCCGTACCGCCCTGGAGCAACTCTGGTCGAACCGGATGCGGTCTGCGCTGACGGTGCTTGGCATTGTGATCGCGGTGGCATCGACCATTACCGTGGTCAGCGTGGTGCAAGGGTTCACGGGCTACGTGGCGGAATTTCTTCAGGGGTTGGGAACCAACGCCATGTGGGTGTGGCCTCAGCGCCCGCCTGGTGAAATTGGCAAGTCGCTGGGGCGGATCTCGCTGGATGAGCGAGACATCCAGGCGGTGGAACGCTCTTGCAAGCTGTTGCGCGTCATCTCGCCGTTGATCGTTCGTCCAGGCATCAAGCTGGTGCACGGACGAGAAGAGCTGGCGGTACCGCTTGAGGGAGTGTCTGCGGAATACCATGCCATCCGCAACTTCCACGTGGATGTAGGCCGGCCGTTCTCGGCCGTTGATATTGAGCAGGCCCATCACGTCTGCGTGCTGGGCCGAGAGATTTTGCGCAAACTGCATGCGGGCGACGACCTGGTGGGCCAGCCCATCTTGCTCAATGGCCAGCGGTTCCGCGTGATTGGAATCTTGCAAGAAAAAGGGAGCTTCCTGGGTTCCAGCCAGGACGATCTGGCGCTGGTGCCGTACACCATTGCCATCAAGATGTTCCCAAACGCACGCACCTCAATGGCATTCACTGCCCAGGCCACCAGCGAAGAAGACGTCCCGGAAGCCAAGTCTCAGATTGTGACCCTGTTGCGGCGTCGCCACGGCCTGAACGCCTATCAACCCAATGACTTCCAGATCCGAACGCAGGACGAGATCCTCAAGGCGTTCCAGAACATGAGCATTGCAGCCACGGTTGTACTGGCGGGTATTGTGGGAATTTCCTTGCTGGTGGGCGGAATTGGGATCATGAACGTGATGCTGGTGAGCGTGACCGAACGCACCCGAGAAATTGGCCTGCGAAAAGCGGTGGGGGCCCGCCGCCGTGATATTCTGGAACAATTCCTGGTGGAAGCCGTGGCCCTGAGCTTGGTGGGTGGCGGGCTGGGAATTCTGCTCGGGTTCGGCCTGGGGGCCCTGGCCAGCCTGCATCCGCAAATGGTTTCCATCTCGGTCCCCTGGTGGGCCGTGGCGCTGGGGTTCGGAATCTCGGCCGGCACCGGCGTCTTCTTTGGCCTCTTACCCGCGTTCAAGGCGGCCCTGCTGAATCCAATCGACGCGCTGAGGCACGAGTAGGCCGGGATTTTGGACAGGAAGTTTCCCCCTCGCTGAAACCTGGATGATTCCAACTTTCGCCGTTCCTGTTGAAACTGAGAGATGCCCGGTTGGGCTCTCAGGCTGAAGCGGATACAGTAAGAGCTCTCATGTTGAACCGTTTTGTCCCCATGTTACCTGGCCGATCATGATCCACCCCTGGCACGACGTTACCCCTGGCGATAAACTCCCCTACGAATTCAGCGCCGTCGTTGAAATTCCCATGGGTTCGAGCGTCAAATACGAGCTCGACAAGAAGACGGGCCTGCTCAGGCTGGACCGGATCTTGTTCTCGGCTGTTTATTATCCTGCAAACTACGGCTTCATCCCTCAGACCTATGCAGAGGATGATGACCCGCTGGACGTGCTGGTGCTTTGCCAGGAAACCCTGGCCCCACTTACCCTGGTCAACGCTCGCGCCATCGGCCTGATGACGATGGTCGATTGCGGCAAGAAAGACCATAAAATTCTGGCGGTTGCCGTAGACGACCCAGAGTTCAACGTTTTTCACGAAGCCGCCGAACTGCCTCCGCACCGCTTGATGATGCTTCGCCGGTTCTTTCAGGATTACAAGCAACTGGAAGGCAAAGCGGTGGAAGTTGATGAAATTCAGCCTGCCGCCAAGACCATTGAGGTGATTGAGCACAGCCTCGAACGGTATAGCCAGGTCAGGCGCAACAAGGGGTTCCACTGACGTGAAAGCTGTGGTGATTGGCGGTTCCGGTCAGATTGGTAACTGGTTACTCAAACACCTGGCCGAACGTGGCCACGAGGGGGTGGGTACCTACGCCACGGTGCCCACTCCTGGCCTGGAACCGCTGGATGCCGCCGACCCAGACGCAGCGGCCTGGGTGCGCGGGCAGAAACCAGACGTGATCTTTTACCCTGCGGGGTTCACCTGGGTGGATGGGTGCGATCGAGATCCGGCCCGGTCCCGGGCGGCCAATCTGGAGCAACCGCTGGCCATTGCCCGGGCGGGGGCCGAGGTTGGCGCTCGCTTCGTTTACTTTTCTACCGATTACCTGTTCGATGGCCAAAACGGCCCGTACACCGAGGATGCGACGCCACGCCCCCTGAACGAGTACGGCCGGGGCAAGCTTGAGGCCGAGGAACGGCTGGCCGACGAACTCGACGACCAGGTGCTGATTGCCCGGACCTGCTGGGTATATGGACCTGAACGCCAGGGGAAAAACTTCGCCTACCAGGCACTCAAAGCTTTCAAGGCCGGCAAAACCTTGGCCTGCCCCAGTGATCAGGCGGCCAACCCGAGCTATGGGCCAGACGTGGCGCTGGCCGCAATTCTGTGCGCCGAGGTGAATTGGGGCGGCATTGTGCACCTGGCCGGCCCAGATTATCTGGATCGGGCCGCTTTTGCCCGGTCCATTGCGGCAGCCTTCGGCATGGACAGGGCTGGAATCCAAGGGGTACCAACCCCCGAACCTGCGCCAGGGATCGCGGCTCGACCGCTGGCCGGCGGCCTGATATCTGACCGCCTGGGTGGGTATCTGCCGGGTGTGATGCGAGGCGTGCACGAGGCCCTTGCAGATTTCCAGGGCAGGGTTTCCGCCGGTGAAGCCCCCTGGGCCAATCCCTTGGCCTGAATATTGCACGATTTACCGTTGAGACCCGCCTATTCGCTTGATTTGGCCAAACCCAGCCCTGAAAACCTGGATTGCCTCATTGCCGGCGATCGATAGGATGAACGAATTGGCTCAACAGGGGAGCCAAGCAGTGCCAGGGATCGAAGGGAGTCGGTCACCGTGACGAACTATGACGCGTTAATGATTGGATTCGTAGTCATCGGAATGCTCTGGGGTGCGTGGAAAGGGGCGGTCTGGCAGATTGCGACCCTGGCCTCTCTGGGGGTTGGCTACGCGGTGGCCCACCCCGGCTCCACCAAGCTTGCCCCTTACCTTGCGGGCGATGCGCTCCAGCAACGAATGGAAGCAATGCTCGTTGTGTACTCGGGGACATCGGGTGGGGTTTTCACCGGCGCGTGGATGATTCGCTCGTTCCTCAGAAAGATCAAGCTTCAGGCCTATGATCGCCATGTAGGTATGGTTCTGGGCGGAGTGACCGGCGCATTTCTGGGGATGATTGTCACCCTGTTCGTGACCACGCTGGCGCCCCAGTACCGCCCCACCGTGTTCCGAAGCACAACCGGCAAAATGGAAGCGCGTGGACTTTGGACGCTTGAGCAAAGCCTGCCGCCCGAGGCCTCCGATATGCTGGCCCCGTTCATCGATCAAATGGAAGCCGACGCCATTGCGAAGGCGGCCGGTGAGAAATCCTCTTCGAGCCTGGCATCCAAGCTGGGGCTCGAAAGTGGCGCGACCCGCGAAATCGCCCGTAAGAATACCGGCGAGAAGCCTGCTTTCGGGCAAAAAACCAGCCAGTTCTTTGAAAACATTGGCCGTTCCCTGAACAACCCTCCAGATTCCGGGGACGAGAATGCGGACACTCGGAGTCGCTAGGTGGCCAATCCAGCTCATCCAGGCTCTCAAATTCGCCAACCTGGTTGAATCTGGTGCCCAGGCCAAGGCTGTGGTTGAGGCCGGGATCGTGCGGGTCAACGGTGAACTCGAATTGCGCAAACGCAGGCAACTTCTGGCTGGTGACGTGGTCGAGGTCGAAGGGCTGGGACCAGTTCGCCTGATCGAGGCCGAGCCGGTCCCAGCAGACGAGGCCTGATCCATTTGCCGGTACCTACCCCGGACGGCTCTTTCCTCCTGACCCGAGGTCCATCATGAAGCGCATCGGGATCTTGACCGCCGGGGGCGATACGCCCGCCCTGAACGCCACCATTCATGGCGCAGTTGCACGTGCCAACCAGCTCCGAATCGAGGCCGTGGGGATCATGAAAGGGTTCAGCGGCCTGCTGAACCCGACCGTGCCCCACGTGTTCCTGAACCCGCTGCTCCAGAGCATCCCGGAACTAGACCCCACCTACGGCGGCACCCTGCTGGGGGCCACCAGAGACTACGTCTCTGGCGATGATACCGAGACCATCAAGCGCGTGGCGGAACGGCTCGGACGGCTCAAGATCGACGGTCTGATCTGCATTGGTGGTGACGGCACCCTGAACGGCATGCAGGCCCTGGGCACCCAGATTCCCGTGGTACTGGCCCCCAAGACCATAGATAACGACCTGGGCCTGAATTACATCGATGAAACCACGGAATGGGAACGGGTACCGGCCTCAAACCCACGCGGTTACATTTATCGAAAACGGCCAGGTCGAGACTTCTCGCTCGATGAGATGGTCAATTACTGCACCCCCGGCTTTGCCACCGGGGTTTACGTTTCCGCCACGTCGGTCCAACGAATCCGGACCACCGCCGAAAGTCACCGTCGGATCGCCATTGTTGAGGTGATGGGCCGAGACTGCGGCATGCTGGCGCTCGGAACCGCCTACGGCCAGCCCGATCTCATCTTGGTCCCCGAATCACCGTTCGACGACGATCACCTGGTCAGCCGCGTGCAATCTCTGCTCGAAATCCAGAAACACGTGGTGATCGTGGTCTCTGAAGGGATCGTCGATCACGAAGGCCGCCCCTTTGGCGCAGTTCGGGCCAGCACCGACCCCGCCGGTAACCTGGTCTACAACGGGGCCGGTGAGGCCATCAGAGATCTACTCGTGACCAGGATCGGTGACGACTACTTCCGAGAAACCCGCCGCCACCCCTCGGCGGAAGCCGCCGTCTTCGTCCGTAAAGTGGGCCACACCCAGCGCGGGGGGCGACCGATCCTGTTCGACCGCTTCACCGCCAGCCAGCTTGGCGGCAAAGCCGTTGACCTTCTGGCCGATGGATTTCAGGACTGCGTGGCCACCCTGCAATACCGCCAAGGGGGCTACGTTCTCGACAGTGTGCCCGCCAACCAACTTCGCGACCGCTGGGGGGTCATTCATGCCCGCCCAATGTCACCCAGCTTCTATGACCCCACCCGGTTTCAGCCCTCGCCCAAGGGGGTCGAATACCTGCACACCATCTTCCAGAACGCCCTGGGAGCCGATGATGTGGAGGCGATCCGCAGCCTGTTCGACACCGGGCACCTGACCCGCCCGTATTACTCAATTAACGTCGATATCCACAAGCGAATCCGCAGGCTACCGGAAGAAGCCCAGTAAAACAGGGCTCCACCCATTCCCAGGCTTCGCTTCCGTCCATGAAGTCCATTCCGTTGTGTGAAAGGAATCAGACTTCATGGACCAGATGGACAGCATGGACGAAACGAAACATTCTTGTGACAGACCCACCACCTGAGCTCAGGCGGTGGCTTCAGACTATCGCTCGTGCAGCTTGCGGCGCGCCGCCAGGCCGCCGGCCAGCACCATCAAGCCGCTCATCACCAGGGTGCCCGGCTCGGGCACCGGCTGAGAGCCATTCACCGTGATGATGCCATCACTGGGCCCAACAATCAGCAGGCCAGTTACCCCGTCCTCACCGGCAATGGTCGTGTCTCCCGCCACAAACTGCGTCGGCACCGAGGGAGACGCCCAGGTGGTCGCGGTAAACGTCACGTGCGCCAGGCCATACTTGGTTCCGGGTGCTACCACAAAGTAGGCCCCGCCCAGATAAGTGTCGATCACCGAGGCGTCAATGACCGTCAGGTTGCTAGTGCTTAGTCACGGCTTAGGTTTGGGGTAGGCGCTCTTGAGCTTGGTGCGAGCATCGTCGACTTTCATTTGCCAGTCTACACCACGCTGTCTGCTATTCGCATCCGTTGACCAAGCTGACGTTTCCTGCTCCAGTGTGGCAATATCAGGAAACCGTCGCCTCGATAGACATT